>NZ_CANTJS010000027.1 GCF_947654275.1 uncultured Oscillibacter sp.
GCGGCTGTCAATTCGACATAATTTTCTTGTGATACTTTACCGTACATGAGCATTTCTTGAGATTTGTGTTGTAAGCTCTCCTTATCAACGATAAGGAGGGCTTTTTTATGAGAATTGAAGCCAAAGATTTGTCTAAAATTTACGGAAGCAGTGAAAACCAGATCATCGCTTTAGACAAGGTCAATCTGGGAATTGATGTGAATGATTTTATTTCCATCATGGGGCCGTCGGGCAGCGGCAAAAGCACACTTCTCCATCTTTTGTCCGGGTTGGACAGGCCGACCTCCGGCACCCTGACCTATGACGGCAAAGACATATACAGCTTCAGCGATAAGGAACTGTCCAGCTTTCGCCGCCAGCGCATCGGTTTCATCTTCCAGCAATTTAATCTTTTGCCTGTCTTGACGGCAAAAGAGAACATTATCATGCCCCTGCTTCTGGATAAGAAACAGCCGGATGAAGCGTATTTGGAGCAGCTTTCGCAGATGCTTGGCATCCATGACCGCCTGACCCACTTGCCCCACGAACTTTCCGGCGGACAGCAGCAGCGTGTGGCGATTGCCCGTGCGCTGATTGCTCGGCCTGACATTATCTTTGCGGATGAGCCGACCGGAAATCTGGACAGCAAAAGCGGCAGTGAGGTGATGGAGCTGCTGCAAAATATTTGGAAAAAGATGGGGACAAAGCTGGTTGTCATTACCCATGACAGCCGAGTGGCGCAGATGGCCGACCGCCAGTTTGTAATCGTGGATGGCGTTCTTTCGGAGGTGACAGCGAAATGAAGTCCTATCGTGCATTGGCACTCAAAGAAATCAAGGCGCAAAAGATGACCTTTACCCTGATTCTAATTGCCATTGTCCTTTCAACTATGATGACAGCGGTAATTGGACAATCTGCCGGGGTACTGTCTGCCATGCGCCAGCAGCAGGCCATTACTTTGGGTGGCAATCGCTATGCAACATTTTTGCAGATGAATCAGGAACAGGTTGCGGCTTTACAAAATGACTCGCGGTTGTCTTTTGTCGGAGAATATGTCACTTTGGGAACAACGGAGCTTAATCCGTCCCTTTCCCTGGGGCTGAAGGAATATCAGGAAGATGTTGCCGCAATCTATCCTACAATCTCCCGACTAAAGGAAGGCCGGTTGCCGGAAGCACCTATGGAAATAGCGTTACCGGAAGATGTGCTGCAACACCTCGGTCTTGAAGGTAATTTGGGCGATCCGGTATCACTCTCACTATCAAAGGCCCTCCGTCACAATATTGAGATTTCCTCTTATGATTTTACTGCGGACTTTACATTGGTAGGCATCTTGGAGAGCAATTATCTGAATTATACCTCTGGCGGCGTCACCGGCGTGGTGGGCAAGGGAACGGCAGCAACGCTGTTGCCGGAGAACTATCTCTACTACAATGTGGATATTCGGACAACCGATAAAAATACGTTTCAAGAGACTGTGAATGACCTGATTTCTACACTGGGTGTCCATGAATTGGATACTCTATATAATGTCCCCTATCTGGACGCTTTGGGTATCAGCTATGATGCTGGTGGGTCTGATACATCCAGCCAAGGATTCTCCCTTATGCTGGTAGCGGGAATCATGGTCGGACTGTTGCTGCTGTTGGCGGCGGGATTGGTGATCTATAATATCTTGAAAATTGCAGTAGTACAGCGAATCAAGCAGTATGGAACTTTGCGAGCCATTGGTGGAGAGAAACGACAACTCTATTTCCTTGTGACGGGCCAAGTGCTTTTGCTCTGTGCGATTGGTATTCCGATTGGACTTCTGCTGGGAACGCTGTCGGCAAAAGGAATCCTGACTGCCGCAACCAGTTTGGTTTCTCCAGAAATTTTTTTGGTGCAGAACAGAGATGAATTAAATCTTCTGATTGCAGAAAGCAACTCTGGCAAAGGTATTTTCCTGTTGGCAAGTGCGCTCATTACACTATTTTTTGCGTTTGTAGCAGCCATCCCGGCAGCTCAATATGCCGCAAAAGTATCTCCTACCGTGGCTATGGCGGGACGAAGTATCAAAATCAAACGGAGAAATCGGAAAACGAAGAAAATCCGTAATTTCGAGGCATTTTATGCCCGGCTTAATCTAAAGCGTAACCGTGGACGCACGGCAATTACGATTTTGTCCTTGGTTATGAGCATTACGGTCTTTATCGCATTACAAAGTTTCAGTTCTTTACTGGATGCTTCTTCCGCAATGCCAGATCATCTTGGTGATTACTCGGTTGTAAATGAATACGGCGGCATTTCTTCCAGTGAACTTGCCGCACTGGAGGCAAATGAAAATGTATCCGCTGTGGCAGCAGAGCAGTTTTCACTTTACCACTTGGATGAACAGTACCACCCCATTGGCATAGAAACCAGCATTACTTTAGGTGTTAGTGAATGCTTTCAAATCGTTGGCTTGAATGACCGCTGGATAGAGGATGAGTTCGCACAGCGTCTATCGCCGGAGCAGATGGAACAGTTAAAGGCCGGAGAAGGCTGTGTGATACGCAATCCAATTCCTATGCAGATTGGAGAAGAACATATTGGCACTACCCAAATCGAGGCAGGCACACACATTACTGTTGCGGGAAAAGAATTTCCGGTATTGTTATCGCTTGATGGGTATGACACCTATTTTAGCGTAGGCAACAACGGATTTACAAACGGTGTTCAAGTCCTGGTTAGTGATCGTCTATACCCCCAACTTACCGGGATTGAGACTTACGCGGAACTGCGGCCAATCCTATCGGCAGATGCTGATCGGGGCGCATTTGACGAAGTGTTAGACCAGTTATGCCAACGGATTCCAGGCAGTACGGTTATATCTTATGAGCAGACAGACCGCCAGCTTACAGAGAGTTTCGAGCAAATTCGATTGCTGGCCTGGGGACTGATTTTATTTGTCGCTCTGATTGGTTTGCTGAACATCATCAATACTGTCTATACAAATATTCATACCCGTATTGCGGAAATTGGTATGCAGCGCGCCATTGGTATGAGTACAGGAAGTTTGTTCAAAGTGTTCTTATGGGAAGGAGCCTATTACGGCTTATTTGCGGCAGTGATCGGAAGTGTAGTCGGATATATTTGCACAACTTTTGTAGAGGCCGCAGCAACAGATACTATTCAGTTGGTTGCTATTCCCATTATTCCAATCGCAGAGGCAACTGTTCTTGCGATTGGTGCCTGCTTGTTGGCAACGTGTATTCCATTGAGAAGAATTAGCAAAATGAGTATTGTGAATTCTATCGAAGCAGTTGAATAAAAAGAAATGTCTGCCCAGCGGCAGAAAAGAAAAAACCGCTGCTGGGCAGACCGATTTACCATGCCTATTTGTTCCATGCGGCGGTTTTAAGAGATTAAGCCGCCGTTCTTTTATCCCCCAAAAGAATGACGCGGTAACGCTGGAAAGTACGGCGGCTGACAGGAGGCAGCCGCCATGAAGTACATACCCGTTCGACACGATTTGACAGCATTTGAACCGTCAAAAAAAGCCCGTCCCCCGCCTGGGAGAACTGCGGCCACGAGGTTATACTATACAGTGCAGATAAGGTAAATTATACTGTGCAACTCGCCCGGTGGGTCTACGACCTGCCGGGCGAGTTTTGTCGAATTTCGCCGCCGTCTAAAAATTTCCAAAAATTTTTTTCAAAAAGGGCCCATTTAGCGGGCAGCAAACGACAGCGGCGGTGTCTTGGTAGCGGAAAGGGAGAGGACCACCTTATCCCCCAACGAAAGGGGGTGAGAAAATGGGATCGATCCCCCGCGACCATGACGAGCGGGTCCGCTTTGACGCTTTCTGCAAGGCGGTCCTGCGAAACGAAGCCCGGAACCACATGCGGGACCTGCGCCGCCAGCGGAGGCATGAGACTTCGCTGGATGCTGTTCCGCAGGCGGAAATGGACAAGCTCTCCACGGCGGACCACTACCCCAGCGACAGCTTTGTGTTTTCCTCGCATGGGTATGACCTGCTGATCGACAACGAGCTTGTAGCCGACGCCTTCGCCGGTCTCCCTGCCACGGAGCAGAGCATTTTGATTCTGCGCTGTGTGCTGGACCTGACGGACGAGGAGATCGGCGGCCTCCTGGGAATGTCCAGAAGCGCCGTGCAGCGGCGCAGGACGAAAACCCTGGAAGGACTTCGGGCGAAATTGACGGCGTTGATGCCGAAGGGAGGTTGAAAGCAAATGAAACGGCCCCATCACAAGGGCAGAGAGCTGCTGCCCCTTTCGGTGATCCATGCGGCCCAGACCGGAGACGCCGAGGCCATGGAGCAGATTCTGCGGTACTACGGAGGCTACATAAACAAGCTCTGTACCCGGAAGCTCTATGACGAGGGCGGCTATCCCCATGAGTGCCTGGACGAGTACATGAAGCGCCGTCTGGAGATCAAGCTCATTCAGGCCATCGTCACCACGAGCTGACGAGGCGGGCCTGTCGGAACGGCTTACCCTTTCCCCGTTCTGACCGCCCGATCTGCTGAACCTTGACAAAGAAAGCCCGCAAGATAACGGCGGCGCAGCATAGGGCAACGGATACGATCTGTTCGCGCCGAGCCACACGGCGGACGCGCCATGACACTTTTCCCCTACGGGGAAAAGCCGAGCGACACCCGTCACGCCGGAAAGCAAGGGCGGCACCTTGCGGGCGACGACACGCGGACAGGACATTGAGACTCCCTTACAGCCACAGTCCGAGCGTTGAAAGCGTCGCAGGCAATGGGTAGGGCCGCGTGAGAACCACGCGGGGGTGAAAGGCCCGTGGAGCTGTGCCAACAGCCGTCCGATTCATGCCCATAAAAAGCCGCACGCAGTTGTGCGGTCATCCCTACTCACAAATAAATCCCACCGTGAGACGCAATTCCACGGGGAGCGGGGGACCCCGGAATAAATCCCACGGTGAGACGCGAATCCAAAGAAAGGGTGTTCACATTGGCTGATAAGAATTTGAGCAGACAGACCGATGCTGAAAAGATCAAAATTGGAACCACGACTTACATCGTGAATGGATATTTCGCCGCCAGCGGCGTCACTGTTTCTGAAAAAATCAAGCGTTTACTTGACAAGGAAACCAAGCGGAAAACCTGCTGACTTCCTGCAAAATTTGACGCTTTTCTTGACATTTGATATAATATAAGTGTCACAAGGCAAGAAACGGTGACTGCCGGATTGGAGGCTATGATGAACAGGCAGTTCGAGCAAATCACAGCGATTTATACCCGCGTTGACAGCGGAAAATATGATATGGAAGCGGCGATTTCCCAGCAGAAGGCCACTCTGTCCAAGTACGCGCAGGAACACGGCTTGACAAACATCCGCATTTATTCCGACTGCGGATTCAGCGCCTTTGATGATACGCGCCCTGCTTTTGTGAAGCTGGAAACCGACATTCGGTCCGGCAAGGTAGCAGTCCTTATCCTTTTTGACCTGACGCGCCTTTCCAGGGACTACATCATTATCAGCGAATGGATTGAAAAGTTTCTGCCCCGGCATCATGTCGGCCTGTACTCCATTAAGGAGCAGATCACGCCGGAACGTCCCATTTCTCTTGCGCTGCCCATTGCGGCGCTGTTTGGAGGTGGACAGTAATGGCGATTCTGCAAACGCTGGTTGAGAAGTGGGTTGCCCTCTACGTCCGCCTCTCCCGTGATGACGAGAATGAGGGGGACAGCAACAGCATTGCCCACCAAATTGAAATCCTGACCAAGTACGCCAGGGACCACGGCATTACCAACTACAAGATTTACAAAGATGACGGGTACTCCGGCACCAGCTTCAAGCGGCCTGGGTTCCAGGAAATGCTGACGGATATTGAGGCCGGGCTTGTCAGCATGGTCGTGGTCAAGGATATGTCCCGGTTTGGCCGGAACTATCTGGAGGTAGGGCTTTATACGGAAATCCGGTTTCCCGAGATGGGCGTCCGCTTCATTGCCGTCAATGACGGCGTGGACAGCGAGGATCAAAGCTCTAATGACTTCACGCCTTTCCGCAATATCATAAATGAATGGTACGCGAAGGACACAAGCAAAAAGATTCGGGCCGTATTCCGTAATAAGGGAATGTCCGGCCAACGGCTGTCAACTAATGCCCCCTATGGCTACACCAGGGCCGAGGACGGCCACCTTCTGATTGACGAGGAAACCGCGCCGGTGGTGGAGCTGATTTTCCAGTTATGCGTAGAGGGCAACGGCCCCGGCAAGATTGCCCGGATGCTGAAAGAGCGGCAAATCCCCACGCCGGGGACCATTGAATTTCAGCGTACAGGCCGAACTCGGCGCTATCACCCGGATGACCCTTGCCGCTGGGGAGCTGATACCATAGCGGATATTTTGGAGCAGGATGCCTACCTGGGCCGCACGACCAATTTCAAAACCGCTAAACTCTCCTATAAGTCCAAGAAGAAAATCAACAATCCCCCGGAGAAATGGGTAATCTTTGAAAATACCCACAAGGCTATCATCGACACGGAAACATGGGAGATCGTGCAGAAGGCCAGGGAGCAGCGCCGCCGCCCCACAAAAATGGGGGAAATGGGAATGTTCTCCGGGCTGGTATATTGCGCCGACTGCGGCGCAAAGCTGTACCATTGCCGGACCGCATCTTGGACACATGAACAGGAGTGCTACACCTGTGCCAACTACCGCAACAGGAAGCAATGCTCCGCTCACTATATCCGGGCCGTTATTCTGGAGCGGCTGGTCCTTCAAAACCTGCAAAGGGTAGTGGCCTATGCCCAGGAGGACGAGGACGAGTTTGTACGGCGCGTTATGGAGAACAAGACCGCCGTACAGCGGGCGGAGCAGGAGCAGGCCAAGCGAACCCTGGAAAAGCAGGAGCGGCGGATCAACGGATTGGACGCCATCATTCAGAGGCTCTACGAGGATCACGTTATGGGTAAGCTGAACGCAGAACGGTTTGCGAAGCTGTCCGAGGGCTACGAGAAGGAACAGGCGGACTTGAAACAGTCTGTTGAAAACCTCCGGGCTATCGTAAATGCCGCCGAAACCCAGGCCGTCAATGTCCAGAGCTTTCTGAAAATCGTGAAAAAGTACACCGAGCCCACCGAGCTGACCCCGGCAATTTTACGGGAGTTTGTGGAGAAGGTGGTCGTTCATGCCCCGGACAAGTCCAGCGGGCACCGTGTCCAGCGAATCGACGTACATTACACTTTCATTGGGGAGATCGACTTGTCCCCGGAGTATAGCAAGTACGAGAAAGAGACAACCGCATGACGCTCTCGCATCATGCGGCTGTCTCCCGTCAGGAAAACTTCTTTATCAGGGTTCCCCTAAAGTCCTGTTCCTTTTTTGCCGTTCTACCCTTCCGAGGCGGTCCCCTCCGGGCTCAGATGAGCCCCTGGGTCAGCATGGCGTCGGCCACCTTCTTGAAGCCGGCGATGTTGGCGCCCATAGCCAGGTCGCCGGTGTGTCCGAATTCCTCGGCGGCGTCATAGATGTTGTGGAAAATATTCACCATGATACCCTTGAGGCGGCGGTCCACCTCCTCGAAGCTCCAGGCGTAGCGCATGGAGTTCTGACTCATCTCCAGGGCGCTGGTGGCCACGCCGCCGGCGTTGGCCGCCTTGGCGGGGGCGAAGAGGATACCGGCGTGCTGGAACTCCTGAATGGCCTCGGGCCGGCAGGGCATATTGGCTCCCTCGGCCACGGCCATGCAGCCGTTTTTCACAATGGTCCTGGCCATCTCCCCGTCGATTTCATTCTGCGTGGCGCAGGGCAGGGCGATGTCGCAGGGGATGTTCCAGATGCCCCGGAAGCCCTCGGTATAGGTGCTGCCGGGCACCCGCTCGGCATACTCCCGGATGCGGCCCCGGTGGCCCAGCTTGATATCCTTTACGATGTCCAGCTTGATGCCCTCGGGGTCGTGGATAAAGCCGTTGGAATCGCTGAGGGCCACCACTCTGCCCCCCAGCTGAGCCGCCTTCTCCGTGGCGAAAATAGCCACGTTGCCGCTGCCGGAGATAACCACGGTCTTGCCCTCGAAGCTGTCGCTGCGCATTTTGCCCAGCATCTCCTGGGTCAGGTAGCACAGGCCGTAGCCCGTGGCCTCGGTCCGCACCAGGGAACCGCCGAAGCTGAGGCCCTTGCCGGTGAGGACGCCGGCGGCGTAGGTCCCCTGGACCCGGCGGTACTGGCCGAAGAGGTAGCCGATTTCCCGGCCGCCCACGCCGATGTCACCTGCGGGCACGTCCACAAACTGGCCGATGTGGCGGCTGAGCTCCGTCATGAAGCTCTGGCAGAAGCGCATGACCTCCCCGTCGCTTTTGCCCTTGGGGTCAAAGTCGCTGCCGCCCTTGGCGCCGCCGATGGGCAGGCCGGTAAGGCTGTTTTTCAAAATCTGTTCAAAGCCCAAAAACTTCAGAATCGACAGGTTCACGGTGGGGTGGAAGCGCAGGCCGCCCTTATAGGGGCCGATGGCGGAGCTGAACTGAACCCGGTAGCCCCGGTTGATGTGAATGCCACCTCTGTCGTCCACCCAGGGCACCCGGAAGCTGATGACCCGCTCCGGCTCCACAAAGGTCTCCACAATGCCCTTATTCTCATACTCCGGACGCTGCTCGATAATGGGGTCCAGGCTCTCCAGCACCTCCAGAACCGCCTGATGGAATTCCTTCTGGTCGGGGTCCCGGGTGACCACCTGTGCATACACCTTCTGTAAATACTCGCTTTTGATCATATAGATCGCCCCTTCTTCATTCGGCCTCTTTTTCCCCCAGTGTGCCCCGAACCGGCTCGGGGTATCCCGCCGGCGGTGGAAGGACCATATTTTCCGTCTTGATTCCGCCCTTATAGAATATAGGAAAAAATGGGTTTTGCACAAGAAATAAAATTCCTAAAATCTCAAATAAAATCGTTTGCTTTTTTTCCAAATGCGTCAAATCCCCGGTTTTGTCCTCCAAAGGCAGGCAAAACCGGGGATTTGCGTCCGTCAAAAATCAGGGGTCAGGAATAAAAGCGGTGGCAGCCGATGGTCAGCTCATAGGTGCGGCTGGCATTGATCCACGCCCCCTGAGACAGGGCCGGCGCGTAGAAATAGAGGGAGTTTCCCGCTGTGGTCTCCCCCGCCAGAACCCGGCGGGCGGCCTCCATAGCCTGGTCCGAGGGGGCTTGGTACACCATTCCGTTGGCCACAGGCTCAAACTGAACCACGTCCTCCCCCGCCCCCTCGAAGATGACGGCGGGGATGGAGTCGGGAAAGTCCCCGCTCTCCACCCGGTTCAGCACCACGCTGCCCACGGCCATCTGACCCTCCAGGGATTCCGCGCCGCTCTCGGCGTAGATGATGCGGGACAGCCAGTAGTAGTCCACGGCGTCGTGCTCCGCCCCGGCGGTGGTGACCGCCGCGCCCCCCATCCAGGGGTCCCAGGCGGCGCTGCCCCCCAGGGCCTCCGCCGTCAGGCGCAGGGGCACATAGGTCCGCCCCTCCAGCACCGTCACGGCGGCAGGGCGGGTCTCGCCGTTCAGCGTCAGCGTATCGCGGTCCGGGTCGGCCGTCAGGCGCAGCGTCCCGCACTGGGATTCCGCCACCGCCGTTCCGGTCCCGCCGTCCCAGCGGACGGTCCAGCCGCCCATTGCTTCCAGCAGGTCCCGCAGGGGCGCGTAGGTCACGCCGCCGTCCAGATAGGCCGCGCCCTCCAGGGCAGCGCCGTCCACCTGTACCGGAACGGTCCGGGCGGCGCCCTCCGCCGAGACGGGCAGGCACAGGGCCAGCACGGCCATAATCGCGCTGAAAATTAGCTTTTTCAAACAGTTCCATCCTTTCCTGTGGGATATCACTGTCTAGGATACCGAAAAAGCCTCTTTCTGACAAGGCTTAAATTCTGGAAGCACCGGCAAAATACGGAACATAAAGAGCGGAGACGCCTTCCGCAAAAGACATCTCCACTCTCAACTCTTAACTCTCCACTCTCTTTTTCAGCTGCTCTTCCGTCACAGCATATCCCTTTTCCGCCCATTCGTCTCCGGGCCGCTCCAGGGGCAGGGCCTCGCCCCGGCGGGCGTAGATGGCGGCGGCCACGGTCTCCAGCAGCTTGGGGTTCTTCACCAGCAGGGGGCCGGTGAGCTCCGAGGCAAAGACGTTTTTCCAGTGGAAGCCCTCCGGCCCTCTCTCCGCCTCATTGCCCCAGCCCATTTCCACCTTTGACAGCAGCGGCGTTTCGACGCCGGAAATCACGGCGCACTTGTTCATAAAGCCCACAACCGCCTCGGGATAGAGCTCCGTATGGCCGTAGACGTCCCCCGTCAGCCGTTTCTTTCCCTGAACCGTGGTAAAGGACGCCAGGCCGATTCCCTCGTAAACCTCGCCGCCGGCCATGGCGACGGTCTTCCCCAGCAGCTCCATGGCGGTTCCGGCGAAGAGCATCACGGCGTTGTCCCCGGCAGCCTCCTTCACCGCCGGGCCGAACCGGGCGAAGTCCTCCGCGGCGAACCGCGCCTGGCCCTCTGTCCCCGCGCCCATGTAAAGGAAATCCGCTTTACTGATATCCCCGTCACCGCCGGGGGCCAGGGTCTCCACCGTCACGGCGCAGCCCAGGCCCTCCAGATACCGCCGCAGGACGGCGATGTTGGCATAGCTGCCGTAAAGGCTCATCAAATCCGGGTAAACATGAAGAATCCGCACCTCCATGACTCACCCCTCCTTTTCCACGTGGGCCAGCAGCTTGTCCCGGTCGGAGAAGCAGGTAACCACGTACAGCTCTTCGTCTCCGGCGGCCTTCAGCTCCGCCGCCGCCGCGGAGATATCCGGCGTGACAAACCAGTTTGAAAGCTCCGTAAAGGAGAACCGTTGGGCCAGGTCGCTGCAATACCGGCCGGAGAGAACCACCTTTTTCACGTGGGGGACATTCAGCTGGCCGAAGTCGATGTCCCAAAGCCAGCTGGTCTCGCTGGTAAAATACTTCCGGCTCACTGCGTCCACAATCACCAGCACGGAGCAGTCCGTTTTCCGTCCGGCGATATAGCGGAGGTTGGTGTCGTAGGCGATGGAATTCTCATGCTTGCTGGTCAGCAGGGTGCCGTGGTGGCCCCCCAGGCGGAAGGTCTGCATCCGCCCGTTTTTCAGCAGGTAGCTGCCGAGAACCCCGGCGGCGGTCTGCTCTCCGACGCCGCACTCCCGGCAGGCGGCATAGGCCGCCAGAATGTTGTAGACATTATAGATGCTGGGGAAGGCCAGAGATATTTTTGTGCCGCCGTCCAGAACAAGCTCGCACCGGTCCAGGTCCACCGCCGTGACGGTGTAGTCCGTCCGGGGCTTCTGGTGGCCGCAGGCGGGATTCGTGCAGCGGAAGGCCCCGATGTGGTTGTAGTGGACGTAATCGTATTCCATGGAACTGCGGCAGACCGGGCAGCGGGCCCCGTCGTGATAGACCCCGGAGGGCCTCTCCAGGTCGATGGCGCAGCGGTCCAGGCCGAACCACTTCACCCCCTCCCGCCCCCGTCCGAAGCAGGAGGACAGCGGATCGTCGGCATTCAGAATCAGCTCCGTGTCCGGGTGCAGGGCCGGGAGAATGGAGTCGTAGACCCATTCCGGGTGGCCGTTCCGGGTGAGCTGGTCCCGGTAGAGGTTGGTGACCACGAACTCCGTGGGATGGAAGAACCGGAAGGTGTGGGCGGCATAGCGCTCGTCGGACTCAATGAGCAGCACGTCGGCCTTCACTCTTCCCCTCAGGTCGGCGTGGGTCAGCACCAGCGTCGTCACGCCCTCGATCTGGTTGGAGCCCTCCTCGTTGTAGACCACGGTTTTGCCGTCCGCCCGGAGAATGGAGGCAATCATCTCCACCGTAGACGTCTTGCCGTTGGACCCGGTGACGGCGATGATGTGCTTTGGCAGCTCCACCCGTCCCAGGATGTCCGGGCAGATTTTCAGAGCCAGCTTGCCCGGCAGGGAGCTCCCTTTCCCCACCAGCTTTCCCGCGGCCCGGCCCAGTTTACACAATATGACAGCCAGAATCTTTCTCATAATGACCCCTCTTCAAAACGTTTCTGCGTCAGCTCTGCATCAGCCGCCGGCGCTTCGCCCCTCACCGTTTTCTCCTGTCCTTCTCAAAGTTCTCCCGCAGCTCCGCAAAGGCCCGGACGGGGGACCCGTCGGCGTTCCGGAACTTCAGGGGAATGGCGAAGAACAAGAAGTTCTTCCGGTCCCGGACCTTTTTCAGGCACAGGTTTTCCAGGCTCAGCACCCCGGCCTTCAGCAGGATGTTGTGGACGGGGAGCCCGCCGTCCATCCGGTCGATGCTGATGGCGTCGGTGCCCACGCCCTTGAGGCCGCAGGAAGTCAGGTACCGGGCCGCCGCCTCGTTGGGAACCGGGAAACGGTCCTCCAGGAATTCCGGCCCGCCCCAGCGGTCCTCCCAGCCGGTGTAGAAGAGCACGAAGTCCATGCAGTAGATGTCGTCATGCCGCTCCCGCAGAAACTCCTCCGTAATCACGTTCCCGGCCCCCAGGCCGGACACGTCCAGCACCGTGGCCCGGCCGGAAAACTGGGACATGGGCAGCTGGTCCAGGGTGGCCCCGTCCCGCAGCAGATGGGCGGGGGCGTCCATGTGTGTGCCCGTGTGGGAGGACATGGTCAGCATGGTTTCCCGGAACCCGTCCCCGGTGAGGGTGCAGGCCGGAGGAAGGGCGGGAACCGGCGTGCCGGGGTACACGGGAATCTCCGGTGTGATGGTGTGCGTCAGGTCGATCAGCATGAGAAGCGCTTCCTTTCTTGTGAGTGTAGACAGATTTGCTGTGGGTCAGACAGAGTTTTCAAAAGATGAATCCCAGGAACACCGTAATGAGCCGAATCACCAGCCACATTCCAATCAGCAGGCAGCCGGCGGCGATGTGGGGCAGGCAGAGGAGCGCCGCCAAACGGCAGGTCCATCCCCGCTCCTCCCGCTTCACGCCCCCCAGCGCCCACAGGCCCAGCAGGCCGGGAATGGTGTCCAGCGCCATCAGCCAGGGGGACGCCTGGCAGACCAGCCGGACCGCCTCCGGCGTCCGGTAAAACAGATGTCTGGGGGCCAGCATGGCCCACCAGAAGAAGGGCCAGACCGCCAGCAGCAGCGCCAGTTCCAGGACCAGCACGGCCCTCGCCCGCCTCACGGCGCTTCTCCCCCGCCGGTTTTCGGGCGGTTCTCCAGATAAATCATCAGCGCGGCCACGTCCGCCGGGGACACGCCGGAGATGCGGGCCGCCTGTCCCAGGTCCCGGGGCTCCACCTCCGCCAGCTTCTCCCGGGCCTCCAGCCGCAGGCCCTGGATTCCGCTGTAGTCCAGACCGGCAGGCAGCCGGTGGCGCTCCATTTTCTTCAGCTCCTCCACCTGCTTCTCCTGCCGGCGGATGTAGCCCTCGTATTTCACGCTGATCTCCACCTGCTCCCGCACGTCCGGAGGGAGCTCCGGCCGGTCCGGGTCGAAGGGGGCCAGCTCGTCATAGTGCACCTGGGGCCGCCGCAGCAGCGCCGCCAGAGGCGCGCCGCCGGGGGCGTCCGCCGTCCCCCTCCCGGCGAGGAAGGCCGTCAGCGCCGGGGAGGGAGAGGCCCCGGTGTGGGTCAGGCGCTTGATCTCCCGGTCCACCGCGGCATATTTCTCTTCCACCGCCTGGAGCCGCTCCCGGGAGACCAGGCCGATGTCGTGGCCCCGCTTCGTCAGCCGCAGGTCCGCGTTGTCCTGCCGGAGGAGCAGCCGGTATTCGCTCCGGGAGGTCATGATGCGGTAGGGCTCATCGGTGCCCTTGGTCACCAGGTCGTCGATGAGGGTGCCGATGTAGCTCTCCGACCGGGAGAGGATGAAGGGGTCCTGGCCACGGAGCTTCCGGACGGCGTTGACCCCGGCGCAGAAGCCCTGGACCGCCGCCTCTTCATAGCCGGAGGAGCCGTTGAACTGCCCGGCCCCGTAGAGTCCCGGGACGGCCTTCACCTCCAGGGTGGGGGCCAGGGCCAGAGGGTCGATGCAGTCGTACTCAATGGCGTAGGCGGGCCGGGTCATCACCGCCCGCCGCAGCCCCGGCACGCTGTGGAGCATGGCGATCTGCACGTCCTCCGGCATGGAGGAGGAAAAGCCCTGGATATACAGCTCTTCGGTGTTCAAGCCCATGGGCTCTACAAACAGCTGATGCCGGAGCTTGTCGGGAAAGCGCACAATCTTGGTCTCAAAGGACGGGCAGTATCGGGGCCCCACGCCCTCAATCAGGCCGGAGTACATGGGGGCCCGGTCCAGGTTTTCCCGGACGATGCGTTTGGTTTCCTCGGTGGTCCAGGTGAGCCAGCAGACTGCCTGATTCTCCGGGGCCCGTTCCGTGCCGTAGGAGAAGGGCACCGGCAGCGCGTCCCCCGGCTGGAGCTCCATTTCCTCAAAGTCCACCGTCCGGGCGTTTACCCGGGGCGGCGTGCCAGTCTTGAACCGCCGCAGCGGCAAACCCAGACGCAAGAGGGAGTCCGTCAGCCGGTTTGCCGGGTGCATTCCGTCGGGGCCGGACGCCTCCACCCACTCCCCCACGATGGTCCGCCCCGCCAGATAGGTCCCGGTGGCCAGAATCACGGCCCGGGCAGAAAAGACCGCCCCGGTGGCCAGCACCACGGCGGACACGGCGCCCCCCGGGCCGGTGCGGATCTCCGTCACCTCCCCCTGCCGGACGGTCAGGCGCTCCTGACGCTCCAGCACGGCCTTCATGTGCCCCTGGTATTTCCGTCGGTCCGCCTGGGCCCGGAGGGACCAGACGGCGGGGCCCTTACCCCTGTTCAGCAGACGGTACTGGATGCAGCAGGCGTCGGCGGCCCTGGCCATCTCGCCCCCCAGGGCGTCCAGCTCCCGGACCAGGTGCCCCTTTCCGGTGCCGCCGATGGCGGGGTTGCAGGGCATGTTCCCCACGGCGTCCAGGTTGATGGTGAACACGATGGTCTCCATGCCCAGCCGGGCGGCGGCCAGGGCGGCCTCGATGCCGGCGTGGCCCGCGCCAATCACGGCAATGTCAAATTGTCCGGCCTGGAATTCTCTCATGACTGTCTCCTTCTCGGGTCCGCCTCCCTGGTGCTCGTCCCGCCCCGCTCCGCATCCAAACGCTGATCACAGGGCGCGGGTCGCTGCCGTTCTCGGCGGGCCCTCGCTTATTGCCCCGCATCCTTTACCCGTTTGCTGCACGTCTCCGTGCAATTGGTAGGCAAAATTTTTTTTGGCCCCAAAATGGGGCCGCTTCCCAGCGGGGGGCGCTTCCCAGCGGGGGGCGCTGCCGCGGGGCCGCTGCCGCGGGGGCCCAAAGGGGCCAGCCCCTTTGGAATCCCCGTCAGGGGGGGACACCCCCCTGAATCCCCCCGATGACGGGGGTTTTAAAATGGGGGTACGGACTGCTCTCTCCACCCTCAAAATCCCCCGTCAGGAGGGAGTCGTCCCTCTCAGCTCTTATGGGCGTTCCGGTTCTCCGTCCGGCCCATCAGCCAGTCCACGGAAACGTCGTAATAGTCTGCAACACAGCGCAGCGTTTCATAGCGTGGCATTTTCCCCAGCTCTAAATCCTGATAGCCTCTCATGGAAAGTCCCATTTCTGACGCCACAGTCGTCTGGCTCAACCCCGTTTCTTTCCGGAGCATCCGAATTTTCTCTGAAAATTTCATAATCCCCTCCGCATCAGCGATTCACTTCCCGCTTTTCCGTCCGCCCCATCAGCCAGTCCACGGAGACGTCATAATAGTCGGCAATACGCAGGAGATTTTCATATCTTGGCAGCGAACCTAATTCCATATCCTGATAACCCCGCATCGTAAGCCCAATTTTTTCCGCCAGCTGAGCTTGGGTCAAATACTCCGCTCTTCTCAGCCTCCGAATTCTCTCGGAAAATTCCATAATCCCCTCCGCATCAGCGATTCACTTCCCGCTTTTCCGTCCGCCCCATCAGCCAGTCCACGGAAACATCGTAAAATTCCGCAATGCGAAACAATGTATCATATTTAGGCTTTGCCCCAAGCTCCAAATCCTGATATCCCCGCATGGATAAACCGACTTCCGCACCCAGTGCAGTCTGGCTCATTTTCCTCTCTTTTCTAAGCATCCGTATTTTCTCTGAAAATTTCATAAAACCCCTTGACACGCAACTAGTTGCGTAGTATTATAAGAGTATACAGAATTTTACGCAATTGGGAGGTATCATTATGACACACGACATCCCCGTAGTGGTTGAACTGCTCTATCACGCCTGGGTGGGAGGTCCGGACCCGGAGCGCTGGCCGGAATGGATGCGGGACAACCCCGTCCAGGGACAGGGGCTGTACTCCTTTTATCAGGGGCTGCGGCTGGGAATCCGGCTTTTGACCGCCCTCCAAATTCCTAATTCCTGACTCCTCATAATCTCCACTCTCAACTCTCCGACTCTCCACTCTCTAACTCTCCACTCTTCAAAGTGACCACTGCCGCCTCCGGCCGGTTGAACAGACGGAACGTTCGCCCGGAATTGCCCAGGCCCCGGGTGACGAAGAGGACGGAGCCGTTTTTCTCATAGAGCCCGGCTGTGTAGGAGGGGAACAGGGTCCTCTCCGTGGAAACCAGCCCGTCGGTAAAGGGCAGCCGGACCAGGCCCCCGTGACCGTGGCCGGAGACCACCAGATCCGCCCCCAGCAGGCTGTAGCGGTGGGGAAAGAGGTTGTTCCGGTGGGCCAGCAGAATCCAGAAGGGATCGCCGTATTGGGCGCAGACCTCCGCCGCCACCGTCTCCGGGGGCTTCTGGTCAGCGTAGCCGTTGGGGTCGTCGATGCCCGCCAGGACAATGGCGTCCCCGTTCCGCTCCAGCGTTACAAACCGGTTGTCCAGCACCGTGACCCCCCGGGCCTCCAGGGTCTCCTTCAGCTCCGGAACGTCTCCGGCGGCCCACTCGTGATTCCCGGTGACATAATAGACGGGAGCGATGTCCGCAAGACCCGCCGCCGTGGTCTCCGCATAGCCCTCCGGCGCCTCCCGGAAGGCGTCCACCAGGTCCCCCACCAGAAAAATATAGTCCGGTTCCGCTTCCCGGACGGCGTCCGTCAGCCTCTCGTTCCCCCGGCCGAACCAGGCGCTGTGCAGGTCTCCCAGCACCACAATCCGGCACCCGTCGAAGCCCGCGGGCAGGCCGGAGAATACCGGCTCGAACCAGGCGGTCTGAATGGCAGTGTTGTCCCAATGGACAAAGAGCGCCGCCAGAAGGGCCGCCGCCAGCAGTCTGAGCGCCGTCCGCAGAGGACGGCGTTTTTTGGAATGCTTCGCCATGCGCGCTCCATCTCCCCGGCGTCGTCAGTTCCGCAAATGCGTTAAGCTGTATTATACCACAGAAGTCCCCCGCCTGGCGAGAGGAAAAACAAAAAAAGGTAATTTTCCGGCCTGTTTTTTCCCGGCGGACCGTGCCGTCTCCCGCCGCCGGGTCGAACTTTGGGGATTTAACGGAAAATTCCCGGGGCCCTCGTAAGAAATTTATGTAAAATGTCAATTTCCTCTTGCATTGCCAATCCGAATGTGGTATGATAAGGTCCACAATACCACAGTAAGGAGGTTATTCCTATGATTCAGCATGTTTTTTCTGTTCCAAGCGCAGCCCCGGAGGATGTGGACGATCTGATTTTTCTGAATGAGCCCTGGACCCACAGTGATCGATGACTCTGAAAAAGAAGGTAACCACGCCGCCGGCGTGGGTTTTTTTCTGTCCTGCCGGCCGGGCCAATGCCCGTTGACGATATACGCCACACAGCTGAAGAGCGCCGGGCGGATTTCGCCCCACGGACCCGCGAAGCCATGGGGTCCGCCCTTCCGCCGCAGCGGAGCCTGCCGCCGGAAAGCTGCCGGAAAGCCGCCGAAAAACGGTTGAAAAGTGCTTCAGCGCCCTTTACACAGGCTGACAACGGCTCCATCCCCCGCATCCATTCCCAGCCGCCGGGTTTTCCCGGCGGCTTTTTCCGTCCGCCGCCTCCAGCCCTTAAAAGGGGGCCCGGCCCGCCCGTTTCCCCTGGCCGGAGCAGGCAGAGAGGCCCCCGGTCCGGCGTCCGTCGGGTTGCCAAAAAATCCCGCCTGAAATCCGTTATTTTTTTGGAAAATTTTCGTGGCAATCCGTCGAAAAATATGATAGGCTAGATTTGTAAGAACAAGGGCAAACTGCCCGGCGGACAAACCTGGGAAGGAGGGAATCGAGATGCGGAAGAGATTGGCTGCGCTGCTGTTGGCGGCTTTGACGGCGTGGGTGCTGCTCCTGGCGCCGGGCTGTGCCGCTCCCGCCGGAGACGTCCCCGGGCGGACGGCGGTTCCCGGCCCCAGACCCCCGGAGGGCGGCGGCCTGCGGAGCTCCCGGGTGGAGTCCGAGGCCCGTCCCCTGTCCGACGAGGAAATTCTGGATGCCTACAGCCGGGCGGAAACTCTTTACGCCTGGTTCGACCTGGAGCCCCTCCCCGGCGCCGGCCCCGCCGTCGTCACGGACGGAGCCCTCTACCGCCAGGTGGACAGGGAGGGCATTCAGACCATGGAGGATCTGCGGACCTGCCTGCGGGCCGTGTTCTCCCAGGACCTGACGGAACGGCTGCTGGACACCGGCGGCGACATCCCCCTCTACCGGGACATCGAGGGCGTCCTCTGCGTCACCGGCAATGGCCGGGACCGCCTCCCCGGCAAGGGCGGCGTTCAGTCCTGGGTGGAGCGCTCCGAAGAGGGGGACTACACCGTCAGCGTCACCGTGGACCTGCTGGACGAGGACGGAGCCGTCACCGGTCTGGAATACTGGTCGTTCCCCTATGAGTTTGAAGAGGACCGCTGGGTCTTCACCGAGTTCCGCCTGGTCTACTGAGCCCCTTCCCCCCAGCCCCTGAGAGGACCGCCTCTCAGGGTTTTTTTCGTTTTGCTTTTTCCTGCCGCCCTCTTTCGCAAACGATTACGTATTTGATTCCGTAGACCGCCCATTATTTCCCAATTCGCTTGATTTTTCGGGCATTGCTCCGGCGCTCACAGGATGATTTCCCGAAACCGCCCAAATTTTCACACTTAATCCGGTCAATTTTACGAAAATTTTGCACGCAGAAAGAGCACTTTACCCAGAAGCGCCGCCTTAATTTTGTGTAATTGTAAGAAATACAACGTTTGCGAAAGAAAATATCCGTTTTACTATTGCAAAAATGTTTCATTATGCTAAAATAAGAGCATACAGGAGACCCGCAGCCCCCGATACTATACCAAGAAGGAGTGGATCGTATGGAAAATCTGTTTTGGATCGGTTTCCTCGGCGCCATCGTGGCCGGACTGTTTGCCTGGGTTCAGGCAAAAAAAGTCCTGTCCTACTCAGAGGGCAACGAGAGAATGCAGAAAATCGCCGCCAATATCCGCGCCGGCGCAAACGCTTACCTGAAACAACAGTACACCACCGTGTTCAAGGTCTTCATCGTGGTCTTCATCATCCTGCTGGTCATGGCCTTTGCCTCCGGCGGGCGGATGCTCTCCAAGTTCACACCCTTCGCCTTTGTCACCGGCGGCATCTTCTCCATGCTGGCGGGCTTCATCGGCATGAAGATTGCCACCAACTCCAACGCCCGCACCGCCCAGGCCGCCTCCGAGAGCCTGAACAAGGGCCTGCGGGTGGCCTTTTCCTCCGGCTCCGTCATGGGCTTCACCGTGGTGGGCCTGGGCATGCTGGACATCACCATGTGGTTCTTCCTCCTGCGCTATGCCTTCGGCGTGACGGCTCCCGCCGCCCTGGGCAACGTCATGGTCATGAACGGCATGGGCGCGTCCTTCATGGCCCTCTTCGCCCGTGTGGGCGGCGGCATCTACACCAAGGCCGCCGACGTGGGCGCGGACCTGGTGGGCAAGGTGGAGGCCGGCATCCCCGAGGACGACCCCCGGAACCCCGCCACCATCGCGGACAATGTGGGCGACAACGTAGGCGACGTGGCCGGCATGGGCGCGGACCTCTACGAGTCCTATGTGGGTTCCATCCTGGCCACCTTCGCCCTGGGCGCTGTGGGCGGCTACGGCTGGAACGGCATGCTGCTGCCCATGGCCCTGGCGGTCTGCGGCATTCTCTGCTCCATCCTGGGCTCCTTCCTGGTGAAGACCCGGGAGGACGCCACCCAGGAGTCCCTTCTGAAGAGCCTGCGCACCGGCACCTATACCGCGGCGGCCCTGGCGGCGGTGCTGGCGGCTCCCCTGACCCGGTTCATTCTGGGCAGCTGGGGCGTGTACATCGCCATCCTCTGCGGACTGGTGGGGGGCTGCGCCATCGGCTACTTCACCGAGTACTACACTTCCGACACCTACAAGCCCACCCAGGACCTGGCGGCGGCCTCCGAAACCGGCTCCGCCACCATCATCATCGGCGGCATCTCCCTGGGTCTCAAGTCCACCTTCGTCTCCATCGTCATCGTGGCGGCGGCGGTGCTGGTGAGCTACTTTGCCGCCGGCGGCTCCATCTACATCATGGACGCAGCGGGCGTGTTCAGCGACGCCTTTAACAGAGGGCTCTACGGCATCGGCATCGCCGGCGTGGGCATGCTCTCCACCCTGGGCATCACCCTGGCGACGGACGCTTACGGCCCCGTGGCCGACAACGCCGGCGGCATTGCCGAGATGAGCGGCCTGCCGGAGACCGTCCGCCAGCGCACCGACGCCCTGGACTCCCTGGGCAACACCACCGCCGCCACCGGCAAGGGCTTTGCCATCGGCTCCGCCTCCCTCACCGCCCTGGCCCTGCTGGTCAGCTATGTCAACATCGTCCAGGAGCGCACAGCGGAAAATCTGAATTTCACCCTCACCAGCCCCACGGTTCTGGTGGGTCTCTTCATCGGCGCCATGCTGACCTTCGTCTTCACCGCCGAAACCATGAACGCCGTGCAGAAGGCGGCCCAGTCCATCGTGGTGGAGGTCCGCCGCCAGTTCAGGGAAATCCCCGGCATCATGGAATACCAGGCCGAGCCGGACTACGCCTCCTGCGTGGGCCTGTGCACCAAGGGCGCGCTGCGGGAGATGGTCTCCCCCGCCGTGCTGGCCATTGTGGTGCCCATCGTCACCGGCCTGATTCTGGGACCCACCGGCGTGGTTGGCCTGCTGGGCGGCGTGTCCGTCTCCGGCTTCGCCATGGCGGTGTTCATGTCCAACGCCGGCGGCGCCTGGGACAACGCCAAGAAATACATCGAGTCCGGGCACCACGGCGGCAAGGGCTCCGAGCAGCACAAGGCCGCCGTGGTGGGCGACACCGTGGGCGACCCCTTCAAGGACACCTCCGGCCCCTCCCTGAACATCCTCATCAAGCTCTGCTCCACCGTGTCCATCGTGTTCTCCGGCCTGATTCTGGCCTTTAACCTCATGAACTTCCTGTAAAAACCTCTCCCTTTCAAATCCGTCCCCTGCGGCGAAAGGGCCCCCGCTTACGCGGAGGGCCCTTTTACTGCGGCCGCCGTCTCGGTCTCCTCCAGCTCCGCCCCGTCCAGCAGGCGCATCACAGAGACCTCATATGCCACCCGTTCCTCCGTCTCGCCGGAGTCCAGATTCTTGTAATATGTACGGCTCTGGACCCGGCCCTCCAGAGCAAGGGGGTCCCCCACCTGAAGGCGGCTGGCCTTGACCGCCAGCTGGCCCCAGGCGATGACGGGCAGATAGTCCGCCCGGCCATAGCGCCGGGGCACCGCCAGCATCAGGTCGCAGATGCTCCGGCCCAGAGGCGTCCGGCGGAACACCGGCGGCTTGCACAGGGCCCCCGCCAGTGTGATCTGGTTGCAGGCCTCGTCCAGCCCCGGCTGGAACTCCTGGGCATAGACCGTCAGCACCAGGCGGCTGCCCACGCCGCTACGGTTGTTAAAGGAACGCAGCTGGCCCCGGACCCGAAGCAGCCGGCCCGGCGCTGTCTGCGCCGCCAGAGCTCCCGGCGCCAGCAGGGGCAGCACGTCCACCTGTCCGGACAGCCGGGGCACCTGTAGAGTCACGCGGTAAAACTGAGTCCCGTGGTTTTCATGGGACCATTCCGGCTCCGCCAGAACCAGGCCCTCCAGCAGCACCTCATTTTTCGTCGTCATGTTGTCCACCTCTCGGTCGTGATGGTGTATCCTATGATGGGCGCGGGATGGTTAGAACCTGTATTCATCGCCGGGGATACTGAATGGGCCGGAATGTTTCCCGCCGGACAGGGGAGCGGTCCCGGCGGACGGGAGAAGCGGCATGACGGGAAAGGACCGCTTGTGCTAGGGGCTGTTCACATAAACCACATGTGCGGATTTTCGAGCAAATTTTAGCCGGATGCGAGGCAAAAATTTGCAGGCGTACTGGCGTACGGCAAAAATTTTTAACGAAGCAGGCGGCAAAATTTGCCGAAAAGACGTGCGCGTGGGCTTATGTGATCAGGCCCTAGAATCCATTCAAAAGCTTTTGACAGCGCTGAAAGCGTGTTGGATTCTTATGAGACGTGTTTTGCGCCATTCTGGCGCAAAACGGAAACGCAGAATGCGGTTCTGTTTCAAATAAAACGAATCGTTTTATTTGAAATGAGTATTAGACGGCGCTCCGCGGATGTGTGACAGGCTTTTCTGGAATTTTCCTGAAAATTTCCTGGGAATTTCCTGGGAACTCCGGAAGGGATGAATAGGAACCCCCCGGCAAAGCCGGGGGTTCTTCATAGACGGGCAAAGCCCTATGTTACCAGCGAGCGCGTCCCGTCGCGCAAGTACGGTCTGACAGCCGCGAGAGCTCTGCTACTTGCCGCCCGTAAACGGGCTCAGAAATTTCCCATCGTCAGTTGTTCTCCTGCCTTGTCTTCATCCAACTGGTGCTGGATATACTCTGCAATCTTTTTTGCATTCTTTCCCGCTATATCTACATAGTAACCTCTGCACCAGAATTCCCGGTTCCGATACTTATACCGCAGTTCCGGGAACTTCTCATAGATCATCAGGCTGCTCTTCCCCTTCAGATATCCCATGAAGCTCGACACCGCCACTTTAGGCGGAATCTCTACCAACATGTGGATATGATCCGGACACGCTTCTGCCTCTATGATCTTTACCTTTTTCCACGCACACAGCGTTCGCAGAATTTCTCCTATCTCTCGCTTCTTTTCCCCATAGAACACCTTCCTGCGATATTTCGGCGCAAACACTATATGGTATTTGCAATTCCACTTCGTGTGTGATAAACTGCTTATGTCATTCACTCGGATGACCTCCCTTTGCTTACTTGATGCAGCTGCCAGACCGCATCTCTATTCTAGAGCAAAGGGAGTTTTCTTGTCTACATCATCGCCATTAGGCTTCTTTTGAACCACTCGCCTAGCGAGTGGTTTTCTTTTATACAAAAAGCCGCGGCCGGTTTACGGCCGCGGCAAAAGTCGCAGGACCGGCTGATGGGCCTTTGAAACATGTTGTTCCCATCATACCTTATCGGTCTCTTCGATGCAAGGGGGAATGTGAAATTTTAGTCAAATTTTGACAAGCTCATACGCCCGGGTTCCCAGGCCCAGCTTCTCCGCGTGCTCCAGGCAGGACTGCCAGTGGGTGTCCGGATGGGCGGCCTTGAAGACGTCGCCGCAGGAACAGTCGACGCCCTCGTCAAACAGCATGGAACCCGGCAGGGGCGGCTGGGCCACCACCGCGTCGGCGCAGGCCTGGTCCAGCGCCACCGGGTCGAAGGAGGCGAACATGCCCACGTCGGCGGCAATGGGCGCGTCGTTCTCGGCGTGACAGTCGCAGTTGGGAGAGATATCCAGCACCAGGGACACATGGAAGCAGGGCCGGCCCTCCACCACCGCCTTGGTGTACTCGGCAATCTTCCTGTTCAGAATCTCCGGGGCCTCGTCAAACATGCACTGAATGGCGTCCTTGGGGCAGACCGCCAGGCACCGGCCGCAGCCCACGCATTTGTCCGTGTCGATATGGGCCTTGCCGCCGGGGCCGAACTGAGGCGCGCCGTGGGCGCAGATTTTGGCGCAGGCTTTGCAGCCCACACAGGCCTTTTCCTTGACGAAGGGCTTTCCGGAGTTGTGCTGCTCCATCTTGCCTGCCCGGCTTCCGCAGCCCATGCCGATGTTTTTCAGCACGCCGCCCATGCCGGCCTGCTCGTGACCCTTGAAGTGGGTGAGGGAGACGAACACATCCGCGTCCATCACGGCCCGGCCGATTTTGGCCTCCTTGACGTACTCGCCGCCCTCCACGGGAACGCAGACCTCGTCGGTGCCCTTCAGCCCG
Organism: uncultured Oscillibacter sp.; assembly: GCF_947654275.1. Lineage (GTDB taxonomy): Bacteria > Bacillota > Clostridia > Oscillospirales > Oscillospiraceae > Oscillibacter. The sequence goes on from NZ_CANTJS010000027.1 coordinate 24,171, forward strand.
TCGGCAATGATGATGTGGCAGCCGGTAGAGTAGGGGGTGAAGCCGTTGACATAGGCGGACTCAATGTGGTCCAGGGCGTTTTTCCGCCCGCCCACATACAGCGTGTTGGCGTCTGTCAGGAAGGGCCTGCCGCCCTGGGATTTCACCAGGTCCGCCACCGCCCTGGCCCAGTTGGGCCGGAGGTAGGCCAGGTTCCCCGGCTCACCGAAGTGCATTTTGATGGCGACGTATTTGTCTTCCATGTCGATTTCACCGAAGCCTGCGGTCATCATCAGGCGGGCCAGCTTCTGGGGCAGGTTCTCCCGCCAGCTGGGACAGCGGAAGTCCGCAAAGTAAACCTTCGATTTTTCCGCCATAGGGCATTCTCCTTTTCCTCTTGTTTCCCCCGCGGTTTTTTTCGTGGACCTTTTCGCGAACCTTTTCGCAAACCCTTTCGCGAACCTTTTCGCGAACCCTTTCGCGAACCCTTTCGCAATCCCTTCCGGGGGCTTTTAACGGTTCTTCAGATTCCGTGACTGAGCGCGTCTGTCTGCCCTCTATCATATCATCTGGAGCTTACTCCATGTCAAGAGGAATTTTTCCGCCGGGAACGTCCGTTCACACATTTTTTCAGAAATCAGAAGAAGGGGCGGGCTTTGTGCCTGACTCCTAGAGCGGCGCCTGTGGGGGCGGGCCTCTGTGCCCGCCCGCTCTCACAATGATACAGGGCTTTCCGGCAGATGGGCCACGCCTCTTTCCGCTTTTTGCCTTTCCGTTTTTTCCTCCGCTCCGCCTGTCCCCGCCGGACGGCGTCAGACCTCCGCCCCCGAGTCTGAGGCCAGCGCCCGGAACACCTGCCGGGAATAGACCGCGGTCAGCGCCGCCGCCCCGGCAGCCCCCAGCAGCACCGCCCAGGCCGGGCAGCGCTCGAACAGGGCCCCGTACACCGCCTGACCCAAAGGGGCGGCGCAGCTGGACACCGCCATGATGAAGGACATCACCTTCCCCAGCAGCTCCGGAGGCGTCCGGCCCTGGACGGCGGCGCTGAGAACCACTGTCAGCATGGTGGACAGAACCATCACGGCGAAGCTCATGGCTGTCACGCCCCACCAGCCCGGGAGGGCCGGGACCCCCGGCAGCAGCGCGGCTCCCATGCCCGCCGCCGTGGCGCTGGCGGCCAGCAGCACCGCCCCGCCCCGCCGGAGGGGCAGCCGTGCCCCCAGGCAGGCCGTCAGCAGGCCGCCGAAAAGGCCCCCCAGACCCATGGCCCCCTGGGTGAGGCCCAGGCGGCTGTCGCTCATGCCCAGCACCTGGACCACCGCCACGGGAATGCCCACCACCAGGGCGGCGGAGAGCACCAGATTGAACAGGGCCAGCACCAGCACCACGGAGAGAAACACCGGCCGCTCCCGGCGGATAAACCGCCAGCTCTCCCCCAGGTCCTGCCGGACCGTGGCCAGGGCGCTGCCCGCCGCCGCCCGGGGCGTGTGGGGGATGCGGATGAAGAGCTCCATCACGGCGGAGAGGAAGAAGCAGAGACTGCCCACCCACAGAATGGGCCGGATGCCGAAGGCCCCGAACAGCACGCCGCCAGTCACCGGCCCCAGCAGGGCCGACAGGGTCTGCACCATGTTGATGACGGCGTTGGCGCTGGTAAGCTGCTCCGCCCGGGCCAGAAGGGGGATGCTGGCCTGGACCGCCGGCTGATAGGCCCCGGCGATGCCGTAGAGCAGCATGAGGCACACCGCCATCAGCGGCACAAGAGGGGCCCAGTCCAAAAGAAGGGCGAAGACCAGAATCAGCCCCGCCGTGGAGAAATCCAGAAGGACCATGATGTTCCGCTTGTTCACACGGTCCGCCACCACGCCGCCGATGGGGGCGCACAGCACGGCGGGGATGAAGGCCGCCGCCCCCACCGCACCGAAGAGGGCCGGGGAGCCGGTCTGCCGCAGCAGGTACAGCGGCAGGGCAAAACGCAGAATGGCGCTGCCGAAGAGAGAGATGATCTGCCCGATGACCACCAGGGTGAAATCCCGGCGGAACAGGGTCCCTTGATTCGTGTTCATGAAAAGCTTCCTTTCGTCTTGATTTCAGAAACCGACCGTCGGTTTTTATATCTTCAAAAAAAACTGCCCGCCTGCGGCAGTTCTTTTTCAGGTTTGTTCCTCCGGAGACTGAAAACCTGTATTCATAACCGGGGAATGTCGGTTGGGCGAGGATTTTCCCCGTCAAACAAGGAGATCTTTCGTGCCCGCAGCCATACTGACGTATGGCAAGGGAAAGCGACGCTGTATGACGGGAAAAAGACCGCTCAGACAGCGTTCAGCGGTTGTGAAGGGCGGGGCATGTCCGCGTATGCTTCCAGCGCGCAGACAACCTCCTCGTCGATGAGCTCCTCGATGCCGAAGCTGCGGAACAGCTGGTTATAGACGGCGCACCGGGCCCGGATTTCCTCCCGGGTGGCGGGCTGGACGATGGGGTTGATCCAGACGTCGGACAGGAGGACCATGGCCTCCGCCAGGGCCCGGGGATGGGCCGTGCGGATGGAACCGTCGGCAATGCCCTGCCGGACGATGGGCTCCATAAAAACCGGAACGACATCCTCGTAGATGCTGCACATTTCCATGGCCAGAAACTTGGCGTTATCCTTGAGATAGGGCATCATGTTGAAGGTTTTGGCCTGACGCTCCAGCTGTAGAGAGAGTCTGGAGATGGCCCGGAGCTTCTCCAGACCGGTCAGGGTGTCATCGTCCCGGAGGCGGGCCAGCGCCGCGCCGTTCCGCTTGCCGATGCGTTCACAGACGGAGTAGAAAATATCCTCCTTGGAGGCAAAATGATGGTAGATGGCCCCCTTGGACAGGCCCGTTTCATCAAGTATGTCCTGGAGAGAGGTCCGGTCGTAGCCCTTTTCAACGAACAGCCGTTCCGCCGTGTCCAGAATCCTCCGCACCGTCTCCTCCGGGTACTTGTTTCGCGACATGGGGGCACCTCCCGCAAACAAACCAACGGTCTGTTTGTATCCTAGCACGCCCTATGGCCCCTTGTCAAGGAAAAATTTCCGAATACGGGCATCTGTTCGCGGTTTTTTTGCGAGGCGGCCACCGGGAGTTCCGGGGGCTTAGACCGGCGGCTTCGGGAATGGGGTGTGGGCCCCTGGGTCTTCGGAGGCGGGTGCGGCGGTTTTGGGGACGGGGCCCGGCGGCTTCGGGGGCAGGTGCGGGGTCCGGCGGTTTCGGGGGCGGGGTGCGAAGCCTGTCGGGTCCGGGGACCAAAAAACCGGGGCCGAAAAAAAGACCGGGACAGAGCCCGGTCCTTCCGCGATTTCGTGATTTTATGCTTCCGTCGGGAACGAAGCCCTTCCCTCTCTTCCTCCGTTCCCGCGCCTCACCCGTCCAAATCCACAGAGATGTGGTCCGTTCCGTGCTCGTCGAATTCGTCCAGATAGGCGTCGATGCGCTCCATCAGAGCCCCGTAGTTCTCCCGGGTCAGGGGCTCGCCGTCCATGTCCCGCAGGGCCAGCTCCTCCGCCAGAATCTCGTAGAAAACCACATCCTCATAGCTCTCAATGGCCTCGTGGATGCCCCCGTCGGCAAAGGCCCGGGAGGGAATCAGGTCCCCCTCGTACAGCTCCACCAGCTTCCCCATTTTGTGCCGGATGCAGTGGGAGAAGACCAGGCTCTCCACCTGGTCGTATTCTTTGATGCGGTCGTCCTCCCGGGTGGAATTCAGCACCCAGTTCCCTATGTAGACCAGGTCCAGCAGATAGCGGTACTGCTGTTCCGTCAGCTCGATTTTCATGGGCAGGCACCTCCCGGCGGCACGTCTCCCCGGCCAGATTGCTGAAACGCGGGGCGCGTGACTGTGTAATGCCATGATTATATCAGACCCCGCAGAAAAATTCCACATAAAAAAGAGGGCAAAAAGACTAAAATCTGTCTTGCGGCCTGGAGACTCTCATAGTATAATACATAACTCAGAGTGATTCTCTCAGCATGGCGGAGAAAGGAGCGGACAGTATGGCGGATACGCGGCCCATCGGCGTCTTTGACTCCGGACTGGGCGGACTGACGGCGGTACGGGTCCTGCGGCGCATTTTGCCCGAGGAGAACCTGGTATACTTTGGAGATACCGCCCGGGTGCCCTACGGGGGCCGGTCCCGGGAGACGCTTTTGAAATACGCCCGGCAGGACCTGCGGTTTCTCCGGTCCCGGGATCTGAAGGCCGTTCTGGTGGCCTGCGGCACGGTGTCCACCACCTCCCTGGACACCCTCCAGGCGGAAAACGACCTGCCCATTGTGGGAGTGGTGGAGCCCACCTGCCGCCGGGCCCTGGCGGTGACAAAGCGCCGCCGGGTCGGCATGATCGCCACCCTGGCCTCCGTCCGCTCCGGAGCCTACGAGGCCGCCCTGCGGCGGCTGGACCCCCAGGTGGACGTGCTCTGCCGTCCCTGCCCCCTGTTTGTGCCCCTGGTGGAAAACGGGCGCTTTGAGCGGGGGGACGTTGTCATCGAGACGGTGGCCCGGGAATACCTGTCCCCCCTGCTGGAGTGGGGGGCGGACACCCTGATTCTGGGCTGCACCCACTATCCCCTGCTGGAGGACGTCCTGGCGGACATCTGCGGGCCCGGCGTGACCCTGGTCTCCGCCGGGGAGGAATCCGCCTTTGAGCTCAAGCGGCTTCTGACAGCCCGGGGTCTCCGCGCCCCGGATGGACGGCGGGGAGAAGCGGAATACTATGTAAGCGACCAGCCGGAGGACTTCGAGCGGATTGCCTCGGTGTTTCTCCAGGAGCCCGTTCATCACGCGGCACGGAGGATTGACATTGACAAATACTGACACACGGCGGCTGCCCATACTGCTGACCATCCGGTCAGAGCAGCACTTTGAGGACACGGAGCCCGACAGCATGGAGCTGATCACCGACGGCACCATGGAGCTGACGGCGGAAGGCCTGTGCCTGTCCTATCAGGAAACGGAGCTGACGGGGCTGGAGGGCACCACCACCACCTTTGAAATCCGGGGGCCCCAGGTGATTCTCACCCGCTCCGGCAGCGTCAATTCCCAGATGGTGTTTGAGGAGGGGCGGCAGCACACCTCCCTCTACGAAACCCCCTTCGGGGAGCTCTCCATCGACATCCAGACCAGCCGCCTGCGGCACAACCTGACGGAGCAGGGGGGCATCATGGACCTGCGCTATTCCATTTCCGTGGAGCACGCCGCCGCCGGGCGGAACGCCTTTAAAATCCGGGTCCGCCGGCGGCACGAGGACCGCCTCTGACCGCCGGACCAGATCACATCAGAGAAATTACACCAGAAAAGAGGTTTTCAATATGAGGAACTTAATTCAGGACGCCAGAGACCAGGCCGCGGCCCTGGCCATGGCCGCCTACCGGGCCGCCGCCGCGGACGGCACCCTGCCCCAGGCGGACATTCACGCCGCCCCGGTGGAGATTCCCCGGGACGCCTCCAACGGCGACTTCACCACCACCTTCGCCCTGGCGGCCGGAAAGGCCCTGCGCCAGCCCCCCCGGACCATCGCTCAGGCGCTGCTGGACCACATGGACCTCAGCGGGTCTTATTTCGCCTCCGCCGAAATCGCCGGTCCCGGCTTCCTGAACTTCCGGCTGAATCCCAGCTGGTACGGCGCCGTCTGCGCCGCCGTGGAGGCCGAGGGCGGGGACTACGGCACGTCGGAGGACCTGAAGGGCCAGAAAATCATGGTGGAGTTCGTCTCCGCCAACCCCACCGGCCCCATGCACATGGGCAACGCCCGGGGCGGCGTCCTGGGAGACACCCTGGCCGCCTGCCTGGCCGCCTGCGGGGCGGAGGTCAGCCGGGAGTTCTACGTCAACGACGCGGGGCACCAGATCGACAAGTTCGCCCGCTCCATCTACGCCCGCTGCATGCAGGCGAAGCTGGGAGAGGACCGCTGTGCCTTCCCCGAGGACGGCTATCAGGGGGACGACATCCGGGAGCTGGCCCAGGGCTTTTTAGCCAGGGATGAAAACGGAGCCTTTCCGGAGGGGAAGGACGAGGCCGCCTGGATGTCCGCCATGGCAGAATACGGCCTGTCGGTGAACCTGCCCAGGATGAAGGCGGACCTCCGGCGCTATAAAATTGACTACGACACCTGGTTCTACGAGTCCACCCTCCACGACAGCGGCGCGGTGGCGGAGACGGCAGAGCTGCTGACGGCCCGGGGCTGGACCTATGAGAAGGACGGGGCCCTGTGGCTGAAAACCGCCGATATCCTCCGGGAGAATCTCCGCAGGGCCGGGAAGAAGGAGAAGGACATCGAAAAGCTGGACCTGAAGGACGACGTGCTCCGCCGGGCCAACGGGTTCTACACCTATTTCGCCGCGGACATCGCCTATCACCGCAACAAGTTTGAAACCCGGGGCTTCGACCGGGTCATCAACATCTGGGGCGCGGACCACCACGGCCACGTGGCCCGGCTGAAGGGGGCCCTGGACGCCCTGGGTCTGGACGGGTCCGGGAAGCTGGACATCGTGCTGATGCAGCTGGTGAAGCTGCTGCGGGACGGGGAGCTGGTGAAGATGAGCAAGCGCACCGGCAAGGCCATTTCCCTCAGCGACCTGCTGGACGAGGTGCCGGTGGACGCCGCCCGGTGGTTCTTCAACGCCAAGCCGGACACCCAGATGGACTTCGACCTGGGCCTCGCCGTCCGGCAGGACAGCGAAAACCCCATCTATTATGTGGAGTACGCCCACGCCCGCATCTGCTCCCTCATTGAGAAGCTGGCCCAGGAGGGACAGGCCGTGCCCCCGGCGGCGGACATGGCCCTGCTGGACACGGAGGCGGAAAAGGCCCTCATCAAGCAGCTGGCCGCCTGGCCGGACACCGTGCGCTCCGCCGCCAGGGCTTATGACTCCTCCCATGTCAACCGCTATCTGATGGAGCTGGCGGGCTGCTTCCACCGCTTCTACACCGCCTGCCACATCCGCCAGGAGGCCCCGGAGCTGGCCGCCGCCCGGCTGAAGCTGGCGGACAGCGTCCGGTCCGTGCTGAAAACCGGTCTGAAGCTGATCGGCGTGGACGCGCCGGAGCATATGTAAGCGGCCGGAGAAGGAACCCTGAAGCGCCGTCTTGATCAAATTCAGGACGGCGCTTTTCAACTCATGCCCGGCAGAACTCTATCAACCATGTGACAGGAGGCGTCGCCCATGAAGGAGAAAACCGGCCGCCGGGGGGCGCTGCGGGCGGCCTTCCCGGCCACCGTCCCGGTGCTGACGGGATACGGCTGTCTGGGGCTTGCCTACGGCCTGCTGATGGCCGCCGGGGGCTACGGGCCGCTGTGGTCCACGCTGATGAGCGCTGTGGGCTTCGGCGGCAGCATGCAGTACGCCGCCGCGCCCCTGCTGGCCTCCGGCAGCTTCGACCCCCTCCAGGTCTTTCTGCTGACGCTGATGGTCAACGCCCGGCATATTTTCTACGGTCTGTCCATGCTGGAGCGCTATAAGGGTCTGGGCCGGGCCCGGCTCCTACTGGTGTACACCCTCAGCGACGAGACCTTTTCCCTGGTCTCCACCCTGGACCCGCCGGAGGGGGTGTCCCGCCGGGACTTTTTCCTCTGCATCTCGCTGCTGAACTACAGTTACTGGGTGGCGGCCACGGCCCTGGGCGGCGTCCTGGGGAACCTGCTGGCCTTCAACACCCGGGGGCTGGAATTCGCCCTGACGGCGCTGTTCGCGGTGCTGTTTCTGGAGCAGTGGAAGCACCGGGAAAACCGGCGTTCCGGAGGGCTGGGTCTGGCCTGCGCCGCCCTGAGCCTGGCGGTCTTCGGGCCGGAGCGTCTGGTGATTCCCGCCATGGTTCTGATTCTGGCGGCGCTGCTGGGAGGGAGGAAACTGACATGGCTCTGACGCCTTTACAAACCCTTCTCATGATTCTGGCCGTGGCCGCCGGGACACAGATCACCCGGTGGCTCCCCTTCTGGCTCTTCCCGGAAAACCGGCGGCCCCCTGCCTGGACCGCTTGGCTGAGCCGGGTCCTGCCGGCGGCCACCATGGGTCTGCTGGTGGTCTACTGCCTCAAGGACGTCTCGTGGACGGCGTCCCCCTACGGCGCGCCGGAGCTTTTGTCCGTGGCGGCTGTGGCGCTCCTCCACCGCTGGAGGGGCAATGTGCTCCTCTCCATCGCCGGGGGCACCGCCCTTTATATGGTGCTGGTTCAGGCGGTTTTTGTGTAAGGGCAGGTATATTTTTCCTCTTCCCGGATAAACTTTAGAAAAACTGCGGACTTGAAACGGGAGGCGGAGGAGCGGCGATGAAACGGCGGCTGTTGATCTGGGAATTAGGGGGCTTTCTCTGGACGGGGGCGGCGGGAACCCTGCTGCACTTCCTCTACGGCTGGAGCGGCGGGAGCACCTGGGCGGCGGCCCTCTCCCCCGTCAGCGAATCGGTGTGGGAGCATATGAAGCTGCTGTTCGTGCCCCTGTTCCTGTTCACCATTGCGCAGCTCTGCCTGATGGGGCGGACGGAGTCCAACCTTCTGGCCGTCCGGGGCGTCAGCGCCCTGACGGGTCTGGTCCTGATCCCGGTTCTCTACTATACCTACACCGGCGCGCTGGGCCTGCATCTTCTGTGGGCGGATATCGCCATTTTCTTCCTGGCGGACCTGGTCCTCTTCTGGCTGGACTACCGTCTGCTGTCCCGGGGCCGCTGCTTCGCCGGCTGGCAGCAGCTGCTGGGGGCGGCAGCCCTCTGGGCTCTGGCCTTCTGCTTCGTCTGGTGCTCCTTCCGGCCCCCGGCCCTGCCCCTGTGGCAGGAGCCCGATAGGGCGGTGCAGGTCTCCGGGCGATAGGCGGCGGATCTGCGCGTCCGCCTCTGTGCCGTATCCAGGGCAGGTCATCCGGACCCGCAAACAGGAAACAGCCCTGCCCAGGCTGTCGAAAAAGTGTTTTCGACAGCCTGGGCAAGTTTTCAGAACCCGTGGGAAGTTCTGAAAACTTATTGATTGCACATGAAAGACACCCCTGATGGGTTTACCCGTAAAGGGCACGCCGCATCCCTAAGCGGCAGAGCCGCCAAGGGCTGCGCTGTCTTTCATACTATCTTCCTTTCCGTTGTCCAAGTCTGTACTACTTTTTCGAAAAGCTGAGCCCTGCCTTCATCAGGCAGGGCTGTTTTTCAGCCAGCCGGGGCATCCGCCGCCGGGAGCGGGGCGGAGGCGTCCGCCGCCTGCCGGGCGGCGCGGCGCTCCAGATATTCCTCCAGACAGAGGCCGCTGTCCCGGATGTCCAGGGCCGTGGGCCGGCCTACATAGCGGTAATGCCAGGGCTCATAGCCGATGCCGGTTATCTCCCCCTTCTCCAGGGGGTAACGGAGAATAAAGCCGTATTCCCAGCAGTGCTCCATCAGCCACTTCTGTTCCGCCGTCTCCGCCTGGCCCTCGTCCAGGATCTGATAGGACGCCGCCACGATATCCACCGCCAGACCCGTCTGATGCTCGCTGGTGCCGGGGGCCGCCACCCAGCGGGCGGCTTCGGCGGCGGCCTCCTCCGCCGGGCATCCCGCCGCCAGCAGACGGAGAATCTTGTTGTTGTAGAGCCGGGTCTGGGTGGCCTGGGTCCGGTAGGCGGAGCAGACCAGGGGCCGCAGGCCCGCCTTCCGGCAGTCCGCCAGCATCTCCATCAGGTCCTCCCAGGCCCGCCGGTCCACCCGCAGTCCGTTGGGCAGGCTTTTCAGCGCCAGCGTCTCCCGGAAATCCTCCGGCAGCGGGTTCCAGGGATTCACCAGCAGCAGCTGCCAGTCCTCCGCCTCCGGGAATACCGGCTCCGCCGGTTTTTTTGCGCCTTCTTCCGGGGTTTTTCCGTCCTCTGACGGATTTTTTGCGCCTTCTTCCGGGGTTTTTCCGTCCTCTGACGGATTTTTTGCGCCTTCTTCCGGGGTTTTTCCGTCCTCTGACGGATTTTTTGCATTCTCTCCCGGGGTCTTTCCGTCCTGCGGCAGATTTTTTGCGTCTTCTTCCGGAGCCGCCCCGTCCCACGACGGGACGGCCCCCTCCGGGATGGGGACCGCCAGGGCCCCGGCGGTCTCCAGACCTGTCCAGGCGTCGGAGACAGGGGCCTCCGGCAGCTCCGCCGCCTGGACGGCGGCTGTCAGCAGCAGCGGGGCCAGCAGTGTCAGGCCCCATATCCGCGCTGTGTTCCAATTCTTCAGGCTGTTCAACTTTCGTTCCTTTCCCGCCGCCGTGCCGTACCCGTTTTCACAGATCTGTCCGGCGGCTTTACAGGTTCATCATATGCCTGTCCCGCCGCGAAAGCAAGGGCTTTTCTGTGAACGTTTCGGACAAGGGGAGGAAATTCCGGGCGTGCCCGTTTGAAAGACGGTCTGCAGGGGCCTGTCCCGGCCCGGCTCCGGGGGCCCGGCGGTTCCGGAAGACGGGCCCCCGGAAGCGTCCCGCCCGGAGATTGTATGTGTATGCGGGTGCCGGAGCCTTGCGGTCCGGTGCAGGCCGTGCTATGATTGTGACGGCACCAGCCACGAAAGGAGACGCGCCATGAACCCCACTCAGCGGAGATTTTTCCAGCAGCTGGCCCAGATTCAGGAGGCCTGCGTCCAGCGGGCCCTTGCCTGCCCCGGACGCGAGGAGGACAGACTGTATCAGGTCTCATACGAGATGACCGCCGGCATCCTGGAGCTGATCGACGGCTATTCCCCTTTCAGCTCCGACCGCTATGATCTGGTCAACACCGTCACCGGGGAGAGGCTGAAGGAACGGCCCTTCCTTGAGCTCCACGACCACCTGGAGGAATTTCTGCGCTGAGCCCTCCGCCTCAAATGCCCTCAACATCCTGCCAGAGAAGGCATTCCCACCTTGCCAAGCTCCCCTGCTTTATGGTATGATGAGGAAAAAGCGGAGGGGGAGGTGCGTTTATGCCGGAGCTGCTGGACAAGCTGGAGGAATCGGGTCTCTCCCCCCGGGCGGTTCTGGCGTCCCTGGCGGCGCTGCTGCTGGCGCTGATTTTAGTGATACTGGCCTTCCGCCATCTGAAGGGAGGGGCGGGGCCGGAGGAGGTCCCCGGCCAGGAGCCGGAGGCGGAGGCCCCGGTCCTTGTCACCCGGCAGCAGATCGACGCCCTGACCTATGACGACAGCACCCTGGGAACCGTCCGGTGGACCCTGTCCAGGGAGCAGCTGGAGGAGCTGAACCGGGTGCTGCACGAGTACGGCATCACCACGGCGGAGGACATCAGCCAGTTCCTGGCTCAGGCGGCTGTGGAGAGCCTGGGGGGCTCCGCCCTGACGGAGTGGGGGGACGAGGCCTATTTCCAGGACCGGGGCTACACCGCCGGCACCCGGGGCGCGGGCTATCTCCATCTCACCTTCGGATACGGCCAGATGGCCTTTTCCACCTGGCTGATGAAAAAATATATGCCGGAGCTGGCGGACATCACCTATGCCAACCCCGCCAACCACGGCCGGGAGGACATCAGCGCCGCCTATTACGCCGCCCTCCAGACCGCCGCCAACATGGGTCTGGATGTCTCCCGCTACTCCCGGGTAGTCCATGACCGCCGGGACCCCGAAGAGACCGGCTACACCACCGGGGCGGACTACATCGCGGAGGCCTTTGCCTGGGAGAGCGCCGCCTACTTCTGGCACATCTCCGGCGTCAGCAAGGCCTTCCTCAACTTTCCCACGTCCCTGAATACCGACATCGCCTCGGACATCGTGGGCGGCAGCAACTGGCAGTCCCGGCGGGAGGCCTACACCGCCTATTATCCGGTCTTCGCTGCGGAGGAGAAAGCGGCGGCTTAGGGCCTGATCACATAAGCCCACGCGCACGTCTTTTCGGCAAATTTTGCCGCCTGCTTCGTTAAAAATTTTTGCCGTACGCCAGTACGCCTGCAAATTTTTGCCTCGCATTCGGCTAAAATTTGCTCAAAAATCCGCACATGTGGTTTATGTGAACAGGCCCCAGGGGGAAACAGTCTGATGAAGCATGTCATTTTGAGCTGCGGCAGCGGCGGCTTTCTGTATGCCGTGCCGGATGAGGCGGCGGAGCGTCTTTCCGAATACTGTATGGAGTTCTGCACGGATTGGCTTTGGAACAGCCCCCACGCGGAGCAATACCGGCGCACCCGGCGGAACCCCGACGGGACGGCCTTTGCCTATGTCAGCTACACAGAGGCGGATTTCATCGCCTGGCTGAACCGGTGGAAATTTCCGTCCCAGCCCTCTTACCTTGCAGGGCGCTTTGACGGCGATGCGCCGGAGCCGTACCGCGGTTGTCCCAGATTTGACTTTTAGCCAGCCCCGCACCGTTCCATAACAAAGGAAGCGGCAGAGTCCCGAAAGGACTCTGCCGCTTCTGCCGTTCAGTCCGCCGTCAGCACGCCGCTGAGGTCCAGAGGCTTGCCGTCGGACCAGAGACGTTCCAGGGAATAGAACTCCCGGGCCTCCTGGGAGAAGACATGCACCGCCACGCAGCCATAGTCCAGCAACACCCAGGTGCCGTCCCGGTGGCCCTCCCGGTGGAGAGGCTTTTCGCCGGCCTGCTCCTCCATGGCCTTCTCCACCGCGCCGCACAGGGCATTGATCTGGGTGTTGGATGTGCCGCTGGCAATGACGAAGTAATCCGCCAATGTGGTGAGGTCCGTAATCTCGATGGCGCTGATCTCCTTGCCCCGCTTCTCGTCCAGGGCTTTCGCCGCAATGAGGGCCATCTCTTTCGGTGCCAATGACATATGTGTGCCTCCCTTTCTGAATATGATGATATGATGATGGTCTTTTTCTGATGGATGGTTTATTCCTCCGGAGGCGCCCCGATGATGGCAAAGCCGGGATCCTCTGCCGGGGTCTCCGGAACCGCCGGTATTTCCGGAACCTCCGGAACCGCCGGGGGCTCCTGAACGGCGGGCGGCTCCGGGGCAGGCTCCGGCGTGCCGGAGTTTTCGGTCCCGGTTCCCGGGTCCGTCTCATTGGGGTCCCGCCAGGGGTCCGGGTCCACGGTTACGCCGGGGTCCGTCACAGGCGGGACAACCGTAATCCCGCCGCCGGTTCCGCCGCCGCTCCCGGTTCCGCCGGGCTCTCCGCCCTCGCCGGCGGCGGGGTCCGTGACGATGGGCTCGCCGGTCTCCGGGTCAATGGGCAGGCCTGTCTCTGGGTCGATGGGGTTGCCGTTCTCGTCTACGGCGGGCTCCTCTTCCTCCGGCTCCGGTTCGGGTTTGGGCGGCGGCAGAGCC
>NZ_CANTJS010000028.1 GCF_947654275.1 uncultured Oscillibacter sp.
CTTCCCGCGCCCCTTCCCGCGCCCCTTCCCGCGCCCCTTCCCGCGCCCCTTCCCGGCAAGCGCGCCAAAAAACCGGGAGAGGAACAGGTCCCCTCCCGGTTTTCCCTCTTGATTTCAGACGCTCCGCCGGCTCTCAGCCCAGCAGCCAGGCGTACCGGGTCAGCACCGTGAGGATGAACACCTCAATCCCGGCGGGCAGGTCGTTCCCGGCGTTCAGATCGGCCTCGAAGACCTTCCCCTCCAGCCGGACCAGAACCCTGCTCCCGCCCAGGGGCAGGAAGCCCTGATTCTGTTCGCTCTCGTCGAAGCCCTCCCGGGTCCTGAACAGGGTGAACTTATCCCGGTAGGGGGCGGAATCATAGGGGCAGAAAATGGCGCAGTTGCCGCACTCGTTGCACATCCGGTCCACATGGAGAATCTCGTGCCGTCCGTCGGGCAGCTGAATCACCACATTGGCCCGGTTGGGGCACACGTCGGCGCAGACCTGGCACACCACATTGCAGCTCAGGCACCGGTCTCCCTCGCACCTGGCGGACTCGCAGAGAATGCCCTTCCTGGCAATGGCCTCTCCCCGAGAGGTTTTGGCCTTTTCGGGGATGGCGAACCTGTGGGCCTCTCCAATCACGGCATTGGCGAACCACTGGGCGTCCGCGATGCCCTCCACCACCGTGGCGGGGCCCCGCATGGCGTCGCCGCCTGCATAGACGCCTTCCACATTGGTCCTGAAGTCCGGCAGGCCCCTGGCGTCCACGTCGATTCCATTGGCGGTGAATATCTCGCTGTCCACCTTCTCACCCACGGCGGAGACGACGGTGTCGCAGTCAATCTCCACAAACTCGCCGGTGGCCTCCGGCTTCCGGCGGCCCTTCTCGTCGGGCTCGCCCAGCCTCATTTTCTCACAGCGGAGCTTCCCGTCCCTCTGCTCCACCGGGGCCACCAGCTCCAGGAAGCCCACGCCGTCGGCAATGGCCAGCTCCAATTCCTCCGCGTCGGCGGGCATATACTTCCTGGTGCGGCGGTACACCAGCGTGGAGGACCTGGCCCCGGCCCGAAGGGCGGCCCGGGCGGCGTCCATGGCGGTGTTGCCTCCGCCCACCACGGCCACATTGCCCAGAGGCACGTCCTTTCCGGCCTTCATATCCTTCAGCCAGCCGATGACGGGAACCACATTGCCGGGGATGTCCAGCCTTCCGGCCTTCCACGCGCCCACGGCAAAGAAAATGTGGGTGTATCCCTGGGCCTTCAGCTCGGCCACAGAGGGGGCGGGGGTGTTCAGACGGATGTCCGCCCCCATTTTGGCGATGAGGGCCGCGTCCTTGTCGATGGCTTCGTCAGAGATACGGAAGTCGGGGATGACCTGCCGGACTACGCCGCCCAGCCGGTCCGCCTTTTCAAACAGGGTGACGGGAATGCCCGCCCGGCCCACGAAGTAAGCCGCGGCCATACCGGCGGGGCCTCCGCCGATGACAGCCACCTTCCGTCCGTCGGTGACAGGTACAGGGGCGTTCAGCTTGGAGAAATATTCATCATAGCCCCGCTCTGCCGCCACCAGCTTCGTGGCCCGAATCTGAACGGAATCCTCATAGAAATTCCGCGTGCACTTGGTCTGGCAGTTGTGGGCGCAGATAGTGCCGGTGATGAAGGGCAGGGGGTTCTTCTCGCAGATCAGCCGCAGGGCGGAGGCATACTCCCCCTTCCGGCAGAGCTCGATATACTCAGGAATGTCCTGGCCGATGGGGCAGCCGCCCTTGCAGGGGGCTGTGAAGCAGTCCAGCAGGGGCACCTTCTCATAGAGCTTCCGCCGGGGCAGGGGCTTCACGGCCTTGACGTGGTATTTGTCGCTCCTGGCCGCCTGGGCCAGGGCCTCGATGCCCTCCACATCCACGCCGGTGAAGGGCCGGAAGGCCAGCCGGTCCAGCTTGCCGCCAATCTGGACGAAGCGCTGATAGCCGCCGGGCTTCAGCTCCGTCGTCGCCATGGTGATGGGCCAGATGCCCAGGGAAAACAGCCTGTCGATGTTCAGCGCGTCGGCGCCGCCGGCGTAGCTGATGCGCATTTTCCCGCCGAATTCCCGGGAAATGCGGGCGGCCATGGCGGTGGTCAGGGGGAAGAGGGACTTGCCCGCCATGTACATCTCCCCGCTGGGCAGCTCCCCGGCCTTCACGTCCACGGGGAAGGTGTTGGACAGCTTCAGTCCGAACTCCACGCCGTTCCTGTCCGCCAGGGCCTGGAGGCGGCGGAACATGGGCACGGCGTCCTCATACTGAAGGTCCTCCTTGAAATGGTGGTCGTCAAAGGCGATGTAGTCATAGCCCATGCCGTCCAGAATGGACCGGGCGGTCTCGTAGCCCAGAAGCGTGGGATTGCACTTGACGAAGGTGTGGAGGCGCTTCGTCTCAATGAGATAGCCGGCAATCCGCTCGATCTCGTCCGGCGGGCAGCCGTGGAGGGTGGAGAGGGTGACGCTGCCGGAGATATGGGGGGTTATGCCGTCGATGAAGGCCGTTTCGGCGGGGAAGAGCTCCTTCAGCACCCGGATGCACTCCTGGAAAATGGGGGTCCGGGAGGCGTCCGTCATGCCGTTCAGGAAGCCGTCGATTTTCTCCCCCTGGATGCCCGCCAGGTCATAGCCCACGGACATGTTGAAGACAAAGGCGTCGGGGTCTCCCAGACCGTAGACCCTGGCCATGATTTTGCAGGCGCACCAGGCCTTTACATACTCCTCGAAGGCCTGCTGTACGTAAAGCTCCGTGGACCACTCGCAGTTATAGCATTCGTCCTCCGCCAGAATGCAGGGACGGCTGATGCAGGCCGCCAGCTCCGCACCGTCCATCTTCTGGACGGTTTTCAGCTCGAAGAACCGGGCCCCGGCGAAATAGCCGGCGATGATGTTCTGGGCCAGCTGGGTATTGGGTCCGGCGGCGGGCCCGAAGGGCGTTTCAATCTTTTCACCGAAAATCGGCAGGGTTTTCACTCCGGCACGGTAGGGCTTGTGCACGCCAAAGACCGTGCCCTCCGTCTGATATTCGGCGGTCACCCAGGTCATCAATTCCCGGAAGGGAATGGGGGTCATCAGTTCAGACATTATTTGTATCCTCCTGTTTGTAAATTAGGAATGAGGAATGAGGAATTGACCAAGGTATTCGGTCAGACTGCCTCCTGAAAATTTTTGTGAGCACATCATTCCTTATGAGAAGATTCTTCCAGCTGGGAAAGGCGGTCCGTGGCCTCTAAAAATTCCCGGAATTTCACCCAGCAGCCGTGATGGACGGCGGCGTGGCCGCCAGGGTCCTTTCTGCCCACCTTCTCAAAGTGGACCGCCAGCAGCTCCCGGGCCCGCTCCATAGAGGACTCGTCCCGGAAAATCGCCTCGAAGGGCATCCCGATGTCGTGATAATAGGCGAAGAGCACATTGCTGGCCATGACGCCGGGACGGGCGTACTCGTAATTCGCCTCCAGATACCGGATAAACTCCGTCCGCAGGCCCTTGATCTCCAGCATCTCAGTATTCCCTGCGGTTCAGCCGGCCCCAGAGCTTTCTGGAGACCTCCAGAATCTCCGCGTTGACGGCCTCCTCGTCGATTTCCGTCAGCTGGCGGTCCTTCATCAGGACCTTTCCGTTAATCATGGTGGTCTGGCACTGGCGGCCCGTCATGCCGAAGAGCATGTGTCCGTCAATATTGGCGTCGGAGAAGGGGGTGAAGGGCTTATAGTCCATGACGATGACGTCCGCCGCCGCCCCGGCCCTCAGGACTCCCAGCTCCGGGAAGCCGCACCGGGCGGCCATTTTGGCGTTGTTTTTGAACAGCATGTCCGTCACCTCACACCAGCCCACGCCGGGGAGGCAGACGTTGTGCCGCTGGGAGCACAGGGCCACCTTGATGCTCTCCAGCATGTCGTTGGTATAGGCGTCGGTGCCCAGTCCGATGAGAATGCCCTGTTTGTAAAGCTGGAGCACCGGGGAAATGCCCACGGCGTTGCCCATATTGCTCTCCGGATTGTTCACGCACATGGTGTCCGTGGCTTTGATAAGTTCCATTTCGGCGGTGCTGACATGGATGCAGTGGCCCAGTATGGTTTTGGGGCCCAGAATGCCGTGGTCCTGGAGCCGCTGAACGGGACGGCGTCCGTAATTCTGGAGAGAGTCGTACACATCGTTCATGCCCTCGGAGACATGGATGTGGTATCCCGCCCGGCCGGCGTTGGCGGCGGCCATCCGGTCAAAGGTCTTGTCGGAGATGGTAAACAGGGCGTGTCCGCCGAACATG
This sequence comes from uncultured Oscillibacter sp., assembly GCF_947654275.1. Lineage (GTDB taxonomy): Bacteria > Bacillota > Clostridia > Oscillospirales > Oscillospiraceae > Oscillibacter. The sequence goes on from NZ_CANTJS010000028.1 coordinate 4,269, forward strand.
GCTTTCAGCATTTCGGAGGGGTTGGCCTCGCAATAGTCGATGAAATCCTTGTTTTCCCGGACGGACTGGAGGGCCTTCTCCTCGCCGTCCCGGTCGCTGACCTCGTAGCACAGACAGGCCCGCATCCCCATGTCCCGGGTGACATTGGCAATCTCCATCAGAGAGCCGGGAATCTGGCAGAAGGAGGCGTGATGGTCAAAAATGGTGGTGACGCCCTGCTTGATGGAGTCAATCACCAGGGCCCGGGCGCTGGCCCGGGTGGCCGCCAGGTCCAGATTCCGGTCGATGTACCACCACTGACCGTCCAGCACCTCATAGAAATTGGTGGGATTGTACCCGTCAATGGACAGGCCCCGGGCCAAGGCGGAATAGATGTGGGTGTGGGCGTTGATGAGGCCGGGCATAATGACGCCGCCTCTGGCGTCCACAAATTCCGCCTCCGGGTACCGCTCCGCCAGCTCCGCCGTGGTCCCCACGGCCACGATTTTCCCGCCGTCGGTGACGACGCCGCCGTCCGGCAGGTAGCCCGTGCCGTCAGGGTCTCTGGTAATCAGTTTTCCGTTTGCCAGTCGAATCATAAAAAAATCTCCCTTCTCCGTCCTCGCGCCGGACCTCGGCGTCCCGCGCATAAAAGAAAGGCGCCTCAAACCCGCCCTTGGGTTTGAAACACCTATCCCAGGGAAAGACAGGTGCCCCGGCCCGTGCGCGAAGCACTTCGTTGCAGCCATCTTCTCCGTATAGCAGTTATGGACTTATTATACCGGACGGGCCCTCGAAAAACAAGGCCGGCGGCGGAAAACTTTCCTGTCATTTTTTGTGAAAATCTCCGAAAACCACTGGGGTAATACCTCGCCTTTTCGTCGGACCCGTGAGAGGTCAACCCTTTCAAGAGGTCTGCTGGCCGCCCCGTTCCCGGACAAAGGCGCAGATGCGGCCGAAGGTCTCCTCGCTGAGGTCATGTTCCACCTTGCACGCGTCCGCCGCCGCCTGGTCGCAGCCCACCCCCAGCAGCTCAAAAAACCGGGTGATGGTCTTGTGCCGGTCATAGATGCGGCTGGCAATTTCCATGCCGCTGTCATTCAGGGTAATCCGTCCATCGGAGGCCATATTGATATAACCGCTTTCCCGCAGTTTTTTCATGGCGATACTGACGCTGGGCTTGGAAAAACCCAGCTTGTTCACAATGTCAATGGACCGGACCTGACCGCTCTCCTCCTGTAATATCAAAATGGACTCCAGATAGTCCTCTGCAGATTCATGAATGACCATACCGGGGGCCTCCTTCCGCAGGCATCCACTGTTTATAAATTGATTTATTATAGCAGAACCCGCCGGAAAGCGCAAGGTTTTTTGTAAAATCTGTAAGAACCTGTATTCATAGCCGTGGGATGCCGGATGGGCGAGGATTTTTCCTGTCAGACAAGGAGCTTTTCCACAGCAATCCTGACGGATTGCAAGGGAAATCGACGCAGTATGATGGGAAAAAGACCGGCCAGACGGCGTGCAGCGGTTGTGAATACAGGTTCTCAATTCCCCAGCGGCGGGCCGGGAGGACGCCGCCCGGTCCATCCGGTCGGACGGGCCGGGCGGCGCGGGTTCAGCTCTCCTTCCCCAGGCGGCGGAGCATGGTCTTTTTCACCGCCCGGAGGATGTTCTCATAGCCGGTGCAGCGGCACAGGTGGCCGGAGAGGAGCTTTCGGAGCTCCTCGTCTGTATACTCCCTGCCGCTCTCCAGAATCTCCACAGCCGTCAGGATAAAGCCCGGCGTGCAGAAGCCGCACTGAATGGCTGCCTCATCCACAAAGGCCTGCTGAATGTCGCTGAGCTCGCCATTGGGCCCCAGGAGGCCCTCCAGGGTGCGGACCTGCTTGCCCTCGGCCCAGACCGCCAGGTAGATGCAGGAGTTGAAGGCCTCCCCGTCAATGAGAACGTTGCAGGCGCCGCACTCCCCCACCTCGCAGCCCTTTTTCACCGAGGTCATCCGGAACTCGTTCCGCAGCATGTCCGTCAGGCTGGCCCGGACGTCCACCGTCCGCTCCACGTCCTTTCCGTTGAGACTGAAACGGACCGTCTGATATTGGATGGTATGCATCACAGGTCACCTCCCGCCAGTTTCACAGACTCGATGAAGGCCCTCTTGGCGCTCTCCACGGCGATGTGGAGGCGGAAATCCTTTGCCGCCCGCCAGGAATCGCGGGGATGGATGTCCTCCCTGACGGCCTGAGCGAATTCCTCCGCCAGCTCCAGGCTTACAGGCCGGCCCGCGGCCAGCGCCTCGGCATGGGCCGCCCGCAGGGGCACCGGCCCCGCCACGCCGAAGGCCGCCCGGGCCCGCTCCACGGTTTTCCGGTCGGCGGAGAGGCGGACGTTGACGGAGGTCCCCAGCGTTGCGATGTCCATGGCGTTTCGCATGGCGTACTTGATATAGTGTCCAAAGCAGTTTTCCCAGCTCTCTCTGGGGATGAGAAGGGCGGTCTGAAGCTCCCCTTCCCGGATATCCACCTTGCCGGCCCGGATATAGAACTCCTGAATGGGCTGGCGGCGGACGCCGTTGGGGCCGGTGAGCTCCACAATGGCGTCCCAGGCGAAGAGGGTGGAGGCGGAGTCGGCGGAGGTGACGCCGTTGCAGGTGTTTCCCCCGATGGTGCCGATGTTCCGAATCTGGGGCCCGCCCACCTGGTCCACGGCCTCCCCCAGGACGTTGATATACTTCTGAATCAGGGGGTCCCGGGTGATATGGGAAAAGCTGGTCAGGGAGCCGATCCGAAGCGTTCCGTCCTCATCCTGAGAGACGCCCCGGATTTCATCCAGCGTCTGGATGGAGATGAGCTCCGCCCCGGCCCGTTTGCCCTCCCGCATCTGCACCAGCACGTCGGAGCCCCCTGCGATGATCTGGGCCTCGGGATGGGCAAGGCGCAGGGCCACGGCGTCTTTGACGCTCTTCGCCTGATACAGGGCTTTTATATCGTACATAACATACTCCTTTTTCTAATTAGGAATGAGGGATGAGGAATTAGGAATGATCCGGCTGGAACCGCTGGAAAACAGAAATCTTCTGCGGGAAAGCGTGTGGAAGCCGGAATTGGAACGCAGCGGTAAGACTGTCAATTCCTAACTCCTAACTCCTAATTCCTAACTCCTAATTTTCAATCAGTCCCGCTTCCTTGAACTTCCGATACAGCACATGCGGCGTGATGGGGCAGCAGTCGACGGCCACGCCGGTGGCGTTCAGAATGGCGTTGCGGATGGCCGGCGCGCCGGAGCAGGCCGGAGGCTCGCCCAGGGCCTTGGTGCCGTAAGGCGACGTGGGCTCCGGATTCTCCACGAACTCCGCCTGAAGGGCGGGATGGTCCATGAAGGTGGACAGCTTATAGTCCAGCAGATTGTTGTTCAGAGGCCTGCCGGTTTTCTCGTCAAACTTCAGTTCCTCGGACAGGCCGTAGCCGATGGCCATGGACATGCCGCCGTGAACCTGAGCCTCCGCCAGAGCGGGGTTGATGAGGGTGCCGCAGTCGTGGACGTTCACCATGTTCAGCAGCTTCACCTTGCACATGGGAATATCCACCTCCACCTCCGCAAAGGAGCATCCGAAGGAATAGGCGTTGCTCTTGATCTGGGCGGTGGTCTCAGCGGTGATGTGCTGGCTGTGCTCCAGGGAATAGAGACTTTCCGTGGCCAGGTCTCCCAGGGATTTCAGCACCCGGCCGTCGCTCTTCCGGATGATCTGGCCGTCTGCCAGGTCCAGATTGCTCACAGGCATCCGGGTCTGTTCGTGGGCGACGGTCAGAATGCGCTCCCGAAGGGCCTGAGCCGTCTGCATGATGGAAAAGCCGCCGATGTAGGTCTGCCGGGAAGCATAGGCACCGGTGCCGAAGGGGGTCACGTCGGTGTCCTGGGTGGAAACCACATGGACGTCTTTCAGAGGAATGCCCACGGCGTCCGCCACCATTTGGGAATAGGCGGTGTCGCAGCCCTGGCCGATCTCCGTCTCGCCGGTCTGGAACTGGAGAGAGCCGTCCTGATTCAGCACCATCCGGCAGGAGGAGGACTCCAGAGAGATGGGCCACACGGCGGTATTGTACCAGAACACCGCCACCCCCACGCCCCGGCGGACGGGGCCGGTCTGCTGCTGGTATTCCTGATACTTCCGGCGGTAGTCAATGGCCGCCATGCCCTTCTCCATGCACTGGCTGAAGGTGTCGCTGTACAGCTCGTTTTTGGAAAAGCCGTCCACATAGCCCACGGGCATCAGATTCTTCCGGCGGAACTCCAGAGGTGTGATGCCGACGGCCTTGCAGATATCGTCAATGTGGCTCTCCCCGGCAAACATGGCCTGGGGGATGCCGTAGCCCCGCATCGCGCCGGCAGCGGGCCGGTTGGTGTACACCGTCCAGCAGTCGCACTCCAGATTTTCACAGGGATAGAGCTGAGGGAAGGCGTTCATGCCCTTGGCATTGACGCCGTGGCCGTGGGAGGCGTAGGCCCCCTGATTGGAAAAGGATTCGAATTTCCGGGCGGCAAGGGTGCCGTCTGGGCGGACGTAAGAAATGATATGGGTGCGAATGGCGTGGCGGACCCGGTTGGAGACAAAGGTCTCCTCCCGCGTACACTCCAGCTTTACCAGCCGCCCTCCCACCTGCGCGGAGCACCAGGCGCACAGAGGTTCATACAGGGCGTCCTGCTTGTTGCCGAACCCGCCGCCGATGTAGGGCTTGATGATGCGGACCTTGCCCCAGGGGATGCCCAGCGCCTGCCCCACCACCCGGCGCACAATGTGGGGAATCTGGGTGGAGCTGACCACCACCATCCGGCCCGCCTCCTCATAGGCGAAGCAGCCGTGATTTTCAATGTGGCAGTGCTGGACCGTGGGGGTGTCATACCAGCCTTCGACCCTGATCAGGCCGGGCTCCTGCCGGGCGGTCTCGTAGTCCCCCCGGCGGATGTCGGAGTGGGCCAGAATGTTATGGGGATACTTCTCATGAAGCTGGGGAGCGCCCTCCTCCATGGCCTTCTGGACGTCCAGCTCAAAAGGCAGTTCCTCATACTCCACCTTCAGGGCCCGGACCGCCTGGGCCGCCGCCACCTCGTCCTCGGCAATCACCGCGGCTACTTCGTCGCCGTAGTAGCGGACATGCCGGTTCAGCAGCAGCCGGTCCGCCACATCCTGATGGTGGGGGTCCGTCGACCAGGGGTGGCCTGCCGTGGGAAAGGGGATGTCCGGCACGTCGAAGCAGGTCAGGACCTTCACCACGCCGGGGATCTGTTCCGCCGCCGTCTTGTCGATGGACGTCACGAAGCCATGGGCGATGGTGGAGTGGCAGATTTTCGCCACCAGCGCCTCCCGACCACAGAGATCGTCCGTATATTTGGCCCGGCCGGTGGCCTTTTCATAGGCGTCCACCCGGGTCACGCTTTTGCCGACGCTTTTGCTCATGGGAACCCTCCTTTTTCAGACACAACACAGGGGATAGAAGATCAATATGGGAAGAAAATTTGCGTTTTTGTCAAAAGCAGGATATACTAAGCGGGAGATACGGATATTCCGCCGCGGAACCGCTTGATGACGGAATCTCTTCTGTCTCCTCGTTTCTGTCTTAACAAAATAACAATTGGGGGATGCAATGGATACATTGAAATTGGGCTGTGTGGTTATGGCGGCGGGGAATGCCGCCCGTTTTGGGGACAACAAGCTGGCGGCGGAGCTCCAGGGCCGGAGTCTGATTCATCGCGCCTTGGAGGCAGTGCCCTCCAAGATGTTCAACACCGTGGCCGTGGTGACTCAATACCCGGAAATCATGGAGCTGGCCGCAGAATTCCAGTTCACCGCCGTCTGTAATGAGCACCCGGACTGGGGCATCAGCCACACCATTAAACTGGGCCTTGACGCCCTGGGGGACTGCAGCGGGGCCCTCTTCCTGGTCAGCGACCAACCCCTTTTGAAGCGGGAGACCGTGGCGGCGCTGGTGCGGCTGTGGGAGTCTCAGCCGGAGAAAATCGCCGCATTGGCGCACGACGGCGTCCGGGGCAATCCCTGCGTCTTTCCCGCCCGGCTCTTTCCGGAGCTGAGGGAGTTGGAGGAGGACCGGGGCGGAAATACCGTCATCCGACGGCACGAGGCGAATTTAATCCTTCTGGAAGCGGCGGAAGAGGAGCTGACCGACGTGGATACGCCGAGGGCTATGGAAGAGCTGAGCGCAGAACGTGAACAGAGAAGATTCAGGGGGCGGTAACGTCCTCTGTTTCTTTTTTGTCCCCAAAGTCCGCGATTGCTTCGTCCACCTCCGGATTGTTCAGGGTTTTTGCGTAGTTTATCAGCCACGCAAGCGCCGCCGGAAAAGCCGCCCGCAGCAGTTCTGCCGCCCTCCGAAACTCCCACTCCTGCCATTCCGGTTCCTGAAACAGACACGACGGGACCACCTTGGGGAGATGTGCGGCCACCCAGTCCGGCGGCAAACGCAGCATCTCCCGCCGGGCCGCCTCGATGTTGGCGGCGTTCTGGCTGAGGCAGCCGGTTTCCAGAATCTCCCGCAAAACCGCCTCCGCCGCATCTTCCGGAAAGGTCTCGATTTCGGAAAGCCGTTTAGACGCCCCCAGACAGAAACGGTCCATGCGCTCCCACAGCCGCCGTTCGTAATCGCTGGTCATTTCCGGGTGTAGGGCGTATTGTCCAAAGGCAGGGCCGTGCGGAACCGTCCGTCGTAGCGGAAATAGGCGTCGGCAATAGCGGGGGCAGTGGGAATGGAAGTGATCTCCCCAATACCGATGGCTCCGCAGGCCACATCCAGCCCCTCCTTTTCCACGATAATGGGCACGATCTCCGGGATCTGATTGGCCCGAAACAGGCCCAGGGTGCCGAATTTTGCCGTGGGCTTGCAGTCTGTCAGAGGATAGCGTTCTGTCAGGGCGTAGCCCATGGACATGACCACGCCGCCCTCGATCTGTCCCTCCACGGACAGGGGATTCACCGCCCTGCCTACGTCATGGGCGGCTATGATCTGTTTCAGCCTGCCCTCGTCGTCCAGAACGCACACCTGCGTGGCGTAGCCATAGGCGATGTGGCTGACGGGGTTGGGCACGTCCGCCCCCAGGGGGTCCGTTTTGCCCAGGTACTCGCCATAGAATTCCTTCCCGTTCAGGCTCTCCAGCCCCGCGGTCTCCAGGGCGGAGCGCAGGTCCTGACAGGCCCGGCGGCAGGCCTCGCCGGTAAACAGGGTCTGACGGGAGCCGGAGGTGGTGCCGGAATCCGGGGCGGAATAGGTATTGGACCGCTCGTAGACAATCTGTTCCGGTCCCAGACCCGTCTGGGTGCAGACCATCTGGGTCAGCACGGTGCCCAGACCCTGGCCGATGCAAGAGGCCCCGGCGAAAATGTGGACCTTTCCGTCCTCCACTGCCAGACGCACCCGGCCCGTGTCCGGAATGCCCACGCCTACGCCGGCGTTCTTCATGGCACAGGCGATGCCGGCATAGGGCGCGGCGTCATAATAGGGCTTCACCGCCTCCAGTGTTTCCGCCAGACCGGTGGACGCATCCACGATCTGGCCGTTGGGCAGCTCCTGCCCGGGGCGGATGGCGTTGCGCCAGCGAATTTCCCAGGGGCTGATGCCCACAATGTCCGCCATCTGGTTCAAAAGACTCTCGATGCAGAAACAGGTTTGGGTGACGCCAAAGCCCCGGAAGGCCCCGGCGGGGGGATTGTTGGTGTAGTAGGCCCAGCCGTCAATCTCAAAGTTCTGGTAATTATAGGGCCCGGCGGCGTGGGTGCAGGCCCGCTCCAACACCGGCCCGCCCAGGGAGGCATAGGCCCCGGTGTCGGCAATGACCTCGGCGGCCACCCCCTGGATGATGCCGTTTTCGTCGCAGCCCAGAGAGAATTCCATCTCCATGGGGTGACGCTTGGGATGGATCAGGAGGCTCTCGGCCCGGGTCAGCTTCACCTTCACCGGTCGCTTGGTCAGGTAGGCGATAAGGGCGGCGTGATGCTGGACCGTCACGTCCTCCTTGCCGCCGAAGCCGCCGCCCACCAGACAGTTGCGGACTTTCACCAGTTCCGGCGGCAGACCCAGCATCTTCATGGTCTCGTGCTGGGTGTCATAAGCGCCCTGGTCGGTGGAGAGGATCATGACCCCCTCCCCGTCAGGGTAGGCCACGGCGCACTCCGGTTCCAGAAAGGCGTGTTCCGTCCAGGGGGTGGAAAACCGCTGGGTCAGAACGTGCTTGCTCTTGGCAATGGCCTCCGCCGGGTTGCCCCGCTGGATGTGCTTGTGGGCCAGCAGATTTCCCTCCTGGTGTACCAGGGGTGCGTCGGGCAGCATGGCTTCCCGGGGGCTGCGGACCATGGGCAGCTCCTCATAGTCCACCCGTACCAGAGACTTGGCCTGAGCCAGGATTTCCGGCGTTTCAGCAGCCACCAGACAGATGGCGTCCCCCAGATAGTGGGTGATGTCCCCCACGGCGATCATGGTGTCCCAGTCCTGTTTCAGATGGCCCACCTTGTTGCTGCCGGGCACGTCGGCGGCGGTGAACACCCCCACCACGCCGGGCAGGGCCTCGGCCTCTTCCGTGTGAATGGCCAGCACCCGGGCCCTGGGATATTGGGAACGGACGGCGCTGCCGTAGATCATGCCGTCCAGATAGATGTCGTCGGGATAGACGCCAGTCCCCGTCACCTTTTCCTCCACGTCCACCCGGGGGACCCGTGCACCAAGAGACCAGTCTCTGGGGCTCTCCGGCACGGTCCCGGTCCGGAAGCACTCCGCCGCCAGCAAAATGGCGTCAATGATCTTGACGTATCCGGTGCAGCGGCAGATGTTGTTCCGAATGGCAAAGGCCGCCTCCTCCCGGCTGGGATTCGGATTCATGTCCAGAAGGCCCTTGGCGCACATCACCATGCCGGGAATGCAGAATCCGCACTGGACCGCCCCGGCATGGCCGAAGGCATATGTATAGACCTGTTTCTCGAACTCCGTCAGGCCCTCCACCGTGACGACGCTCTTTCCCTCCAGCTTGTCCGTCTGAGGGATACAGGCCCGGGCGGCCTTTCCATCAATCAGCACCGTACAGGTGCCGCAGGCCCCCTCGCTGCATCCGTCCTTTACGGAGGTCAGGCCCAGGACGTCCCGCAGGAAGCGGATGAGCTTCTGGTTTTTCTCCACGGTCACAGGTTTGCCGTTTACGGTAAATGCTGCCATAAATACTCCTTGCCCCGTGCCCGCTCCGGTCCCACGGTATTTGTTGATTTCCGGAAAGGTCGACCTTTCTGATATTGTTCATTATACATGAACTTTCTGCAATACACAACAACACTTTTGTCATATCGTTATTCTATCTTTAGTCTAACGGTGTACCCCTGCCGGGCAAACAGCCGGCCGCCTGCCCCATACGGAGCGGCGGCCAGCCTCCTTCTTTATGCAGTTCCCCGCCGGGAAGCGTCCTCATGCCAGAGGCGGCAGCTCCCAGCCCACCGCCAGAGCGCCTCTCCTGACGGAGACCCGGGCCGAGGGCTCCACGATGTGGTTGCTGACTCCCAGGGGAAACTCCGGCGTCAGCACGGCATTGCTCAGGGGATACTGGACGCCGGACTCGTCCACGCCCTCCGCCCGGTCCCCCAGGCAGAACACCGAGAGCAGGCCCCATTCCACCGTCCTCGCCACACGGACCTCCCCGTTTTCAATGACCGTCCAAAGGAAATCGTTGTCGAACAGGAAGCCCAGGGCCCCCCGGCGGCGGAGGAAGAGGAGGGACTGGAGGTTGGCCAGGGTGTGGTCCAGCCGCCTGCCGCCGGTGCCGCCGTAAATGAGAAAATCCGTGCAGCCCCGCTCCAGCCCCGCCCGGAGAGCGGCCAGGGTATCGGTGTCGTCCTTCTCCACCGGCAGGCGGCGGACCCGGGCGAAGTCCGCCGGGGGCTCCATAGAGTCGAAATCCCCCACCAGCAGGTCCGGACGGATGCACTCCTCCAGACAGACCCGGTAGCCCGCGTCTGCGGCGACGATGAAATCGCCGGAATCGCCGGGGCGCTCCCGCAGACCGTAATAGCTTCCGGCGGCAAACACAAAGCAGCGTTTCATAGGGTCCCACCTCCTGTTTCTCTGTGCGGCAGGCGGCGCATCTCCCAAGGTCCCCGAAACGCTCCGGGGCCCCGAGGCATGTTCCGCAGGCCGCTCATCCGCGTCAGCTCTCGCAGGCGGCGTTCAGCAGCCCTATCAGCTCCTCTTTTCCCGTGCCCTTTTCCGCGGAGAAGGGGAGCAGCACGTCCCCCTCCCCCAGCTCCAGGGTCCCGCGAATCAGAGCCAGAGCGGGCTCCACCTGGCTGCGCTTCAGCTTGTCCAGCTTGTTGGCCACGATGAGCTCTGGGCAGCCCGTCTCCCGGAACCAGCTGTGCATCGTCACGTCGTCCGCCGTGGGCTTGTGGCGGATGTCCACAATCAGCACCCCGGCGGTCATACGGGCCTCCTGGAAATAACACTCCATCAGCCGGCCCCAGCGCTCCTTTTCCGCCCGGGAGACCTTGGCGTAGCCGTAGCCCGGCAGGTCCACCAGGTAGGCCCGCCTGTCCACGGAAAAATAGTTGATCTGGGTGGTCTTTCCCGGAGAGGACCCCACATAGGCCAGGTTCTTCCGGCCCACCAGCCGGTTGATGACAGAGGATTTTCCCACGTTGGACCGCCCCGCGAAGGCAAACTGAGGCAGTCCGTCCCAGAAAAACTGCTCCGCTCCGGCGGCGGACCGGACAAATTCCGCTTTTCCAAAGTTCAGAGGCATACAGACTCCTTTTCTTCTTTCGTTTCGACAAATCCCAATTCGTCTTCATGTTCCTGATGTTTCTATGCTCAGAGCAGGTGAATATTTATAAATCCTGGTCTCCGGAATAATCTGCGGGTTCGTTTTGAAACCCGGAATTTATAAATATCCGGGCTTTTTAATTCCACACTTATCCCGAATATTTTTAAGCGATTTAGAAAACAGCTCTACATTTGCTTCATCTTTATTTCCACATAATTCTCCATACAATGGACAATTTGCACAGTAAATATTTTCTTCCACATAATCGCACAATGACAGAAAGGCATGATACAGCCGCCTAACATCATCCTTTTTCAATACTACACCATCTTCCATACAGGCTTTTTCCATTGAGGCTGCCTCCTAAACCGCCGGTTTACATATAACTATGCCACACAGGTCAGAACAGGTCAGAATTTCGAAAACAAGATATTTATTCAACATATTTTAATAGGAATGGGCACACAATGCCAAATTGGGTCTTCGACAAAAGGCCGGAATTCCCGGCCTTTTGTTCGTTCTTCACTGGCGCAGCGCCGGTTCGCTCTCCCGGCCCAGAGGCGCAAATGCGCTCACATGCTCCGACACCTCTTCCCGCACCGGGTCCGGCTCCGGAACCAGCGCCTCGGCAAAGACCTGGTCCACCGTCTCCACCGGCACAAACCGCAGCGCCGCCCGCACCGTCTGATCGATCTCCTCCAGGTCCCGGACGTTGTCCTTGGGAATCAGCACCGTGCCGATGCCGCAGCGGAGCGCGGCCATGGTCTTCTCCTTCAGCCCGCCGATGGCCAGCACCCGGCCCCGGAGGGTCACCTCTCCCGTCATGGCAATGCCCGCCTTGATCTTCCGCTCCGTCAGAGCGGAGAGCATGGCGGTAGTGACGGCGATGCCCGCCGAGGGCCCGTCCTTGGGCACGGCCCCCTCCGGGAAATGCACGTGGATGTCCTTGGTCTTGTAGAATTCCGCCTCGATGCCCAGCACCGCGGCCCGGCTTCTGAGGCAGCTCAGCGCCGCTTGGGCGGATTCCTTCATGACGTCTCCCAGGTTGCCGGTCAGCTCCAGCTTGCCGGTTCCCTCCATCACATTGACCTCCACCTCCAGAATCTCGCCGCCGCTCTCCGTCCAGGCCAGACCGTTCACCACGCCGGTCTCCTCCTTCTCTGTGTGAACGGCAGGGGGATAGGGCTGGCAGTCCAGCAGCTTGGGAAGCGCTTCTTCCGTCACGGTCAGGCGTTTGACGCCGCCCCTCAGCAGCGCCATGTCCGCCTTGCGGCACAGGGCCGCCAGCCGCCGTTCCAGAAGGCGCACGCCGGATTCCCGGGTATAGTCCCGGATGATGGCCCGCAGCACGTCGTCGCTGACCCGCAGGGCGGTCTTCTTCAGTCCGTGCTCCGCCATCTGCTTGGGCAGCAGGTTCCGCCGGGCAATCTGCACCTTTTCCTCGTCCGTGTAGCTGGAGAGACGAATCACCTCCATCCGGTCCAGCAGAGGCCGGGGGATGGTGTCGGTGGTGTTGGCGGTGGTGATAAACATGACCCGGCTCAGGTCCACGGGGACCTCCATGTAGTGATCCCGGAACGCGTGGTTCTGCTCGCTGTCCAGCACCTCCAGCAGGGCGGCGGCGGGGTCTCCCCGGTAGTCGCTGCCCAGCTTGTCAATCTCATCCAGCAGCAGCAGGGGATTCATGGAGCCGCCCCGGATGATGGCCTCAATGACCCGTCCGGGCATGGACCCTATGTAGGTCCTGCGGTGGCCCCGGATGTCCGCCTCATCCCGGACGCCCCCCAGGCTCAGCCGGGCCAGCTTCCTGTTCAGCGCCTTGGCCACGGAAATGGCAATGGAGGTCTTGCCCACCCCCGGCGGGCCCACCAGGCAGAGAATCTGCCCCTTGCCCTCGGGGTTCATCTGGCGCACCGCGATGGTCTCCAGAATCCGTTCCTTCACCTTTTCCAGGCCAAAGTGGTCCTTTTCCAGCGCCTTTCGGGCGGCGTCCACGCTGACCCGTTCCCGCGTCTCCTGATTCCAGGGCATTTCCAGGCACACGTCCAGATAATTCCGAATCACCGAGGCCTCGGCGCTGCCGTAGGGCTGGCGGGACAGCTTATCCACCTCTTTCAGCAGGCGGCGCTCCGTTTCCTCCTCCAGACCCAGGGCCTGAATCTTCTGGCGGTAGGCGTCCAACTCGTCGTCCTCATCCTCCCCCAGCTCGTTCTGAAGCACCCGAATCTGCGTCCGGAGAATCTGGTCCCGCTGGGTCCGGACCAGCTGGTCCCGGATTTTTCCCTCCATCTCGTGCTCGAAACCCAGGATGTTGCACTCCCGGGCCAGCAGGCCGTTGAGCTTCCGCAGACGGACGAAGGGGGAGGGCTCCTCCAGAATTTCCTGCTTGTCCGTGTGGCGCAGGGCGATGTTCTGGGCGATGAAATCCGCCAGATACCCCGGGTCCCGGCAGTCCATCACCGTGGCGGCCACCTCGTCCGCCACGCTGCCCGCCATCTGGGCATACTCGCTGAACAGATTCCAGGTCTGCCGCAGCAGCGCTTCCGTCCGGGGGCTCCGGGCCTCCTTCTCGCCCCCCTCATTCAACAGCTCCACATTGGCCTGGAGATAGGGCGTGGCCTGCCACAGCCGGCGCAGCCGGGCCCGCTGGCGGCCCTCCACCACGCAGCGGACAGACCCGGCGGACAGCCGCAGAATCTGCCGGATGCGGGATACCGTGCCGATGGCGTAGAGATCCTTCTCCTCCGGCGCTTCCACGCTGACCTCCCGCTGGGTGACCAGAAAGATCTCCTGCTCCGCCTCCATGGCCCGCTCCAGCGCCAGAATCGAGGCCCGGCGCTCCACATCCAGCGTCAGGTTCATGTGGGGAAATACTGTGAGACCCCGAAGGGCCAGAACGGGGACATTGATGGTAATTGCTTCCATTTCCATAGGATTGCTCCTTTCCAGGGGCCTCTTTCTCTCTTTATGTTCCCTGCGTCTTTCTGATAATATCCAATGTGCCTGAGCAGCCGGCCGCCATGTACCTTCCCCGCCGGCTGAGCCCGGAGGCTCTCCGCTTATAACCGCTAAACAGGACGGACCATGCTTCCGGCTGTATATACAAAAAGGAATCACCCGGCAGGAAAATTACTCTTTGCATAAGAATTTCCTTTTCCCCGGGGCAGAAGGGGGCCGCAGACGCCGGATGCTCCCCCGGCGGGTCCGCCGGACGGCATGGGGCTGCGTATCCCCGTCCGGCCCTTCGGCCTGGTTCACCGCACACTCCTCCGTCTCCGGCAGAACCGGAGTGAACCGCCATACACGATGGACCAAAAAGAGGAAGGGGGCCCCTTCCTCTTTTCGCTCACTGTTCAAGACGCCGACTTCGGGGATGACTTGCGGGACTTTCCGCCCTTGCCGGTGTTCAGTTTTACGGAATAGTTGATTTTGTCCGGGTTCCGGGTCAGTGTGGGCTGGCCTTTGCCCTCCACGCAGTCCCGGGTTACCACAGCCTTGACGATAGTGGGGTCCGAGGGGATGTCGTACATAATCTGAGTCAGCATCCCTTCCATCACCGCCCGGAGGCCCCGGGCGCCGATGTTGCGCTCAATGGCCTTGTCTGCGATGGCGTCCAGCGCCTCTGGCTCAAAGACCAGCTCCACGTCATCGTATTCCAGAAGCTTTTTGTACTGCTTCACCAAAGCGTTCTTCGGCTCCTGGAGAATACGCACCAGATCCTCCCGCTTCAGGGCGTTCAGTGGCGCAATGACCGGCAGACGGCCCACCAGCTCCGGAATAATGCCGTATTTCAGCACGTCCCGGGGCTGCACATCGTGGAGAATCCTGCCCAGGTCCTTGTCCTTCTTCCCCTGGACATTGGCTCCAAACCCGATGCTCTTCTGATCCAGCCGCTTTTCAATGATCTTCTCCAGCCCGTCGAAGGCCCCGCCGCAGATGAACAGGATGTTCTTGGTGTTCATCTGGATAAACTCCTGGTGGGGGTGCTTCCGGCCGCCCTGGGGCGGCACGTTGGCAATGGTGCCTTCCACGATTTTCAGCAGCGCCTGCTGTACACCCTCGCCGGAGACGTCCCGTGTGATGGAGGTGTTCTCGCTCTTCCGGGCAATCTTGTCGATTTCATCCACATAGATGATGCCGTGCTCCGCCCGCTCCACGTCGAAGTCCGCCGCCTGGAGCAGACGCAGGAGGATATTCTCCACATCGTCGCCCACATAGCCGGCCTCTGTCAAGGTGGTGGCGTCGGCAATGGCGAAGGGGACCTTCAGGATGCGGGCCAGCGTCTGGGCAAACAGGGTCTTGCCGGAGCCGGTGGGGCCCAGCATCAGGATGTTGCTCTTCTGGAGCTCCACATCCTCGTCTCCGCCGAAGAAAATGCGCTTGTAGTGGTTGTAAACCGCCACGGACAGGGAGATTTTGGCCTCCTCCTGCCCAATGACATACTGGTCCAGAATGTCCCGGATCTCCCGGGGCGTGGGGAGCTGATCCGGAAGATCCTCCAGGGGATCGGGGCCCAGGGGCTCATAGCCGTCGCTTAAAATACTCATGCACAGCTGGACGCACTCGTCGCAGATGCGCACGCCGGGGCCCTGAATCATGCGGTGTACCTGCTGCTCATGCTTGCCGCAGAAGGAACATCGCAGGGTCTTCTTGCCGTCGTCGCTCATACTTATTACTCCTCAGCTCTTGCTATCTCTATGCCTGACATGGTGCGGGGTCCGCGCCGTCCGGGGGACTCAGCCCTCGGACTCCGGCTTTTTCTCCGACTTGTTCACCAGAATCTTGTCAATCAGACCGAATTCCCTGGCCTCCTCGGCGCTCATGAAGTTATCCCGCTCGCAGGCGGCGGTAACCTCCTCAACGGAGCGGCCGGTGTTCTCCGACAGAATGCGGTTCATCCGCTTCTTGATGGTCTCCAGGCGCTTCAGGTGAATGGCCATATCGGTAATCTGTCCCTGCGTGCCGGCGGAAGGCTGGTGGATCATGATTTCCGCGTTGGGCAGGGCGATGCGCTTGCCCTTGGCGCCGGCGGAGAGGAGGAAGGCGCCCATGCTGGCGGCCATGCCCACGCAGATGGTGGAGACGTCGCACTTGACATACTGCATGGTATCATAGATGGCCATGCCGTCGGTGACAGAGCCTCCGGGGCTGTTGATATACAGCTGGATATCCTTGTCGGGGTCCTGGGCCTCCAGATACAGCAGCTGCGCCACAATCAGGCTGGCGGTGGTGGCGTTGACCTCCTCCCCCAGAAACACGATGCGGTCGTTCAGCAGGCGGGAAAAAATGTCATAAGAGCGCTCTCCGCGGTTGGTCTGCTCCACAACATAAGGGACTAAACTCACTTTCATAACCTCCAGTCTTTTCCGGGCAGGCCGCCGTTTTCAGCCCGCGGACATGCCCAATAAACCATTTTCCCATGATACCACAGGCGTCATGGGAAAATGTGTCGAATCTGTTAAATGTATCCCGGAAAAGATTCGGGCTTATTCGCCGTGATTCTCGCCGCCCTCGGGCTTTTCGGCGTCCTCAGTCTTTTTCTTCCGGGTCCGCTTGGGCTTTTCGGCCGCCTCGTCGGCAGGGGCCTCCTCGGTTTTCTTCTTCCGGGTCCGCTTGGGCTTTTCAGCGGAGGCCTCCTCGGCGGGAGCCTCCTCAGCGGGCTTTTCCTCCGGCTTGACGGCGATAGCGTTCTCCACCACGATATCCACGGCCTTGCGGCTGCACAGCTGATCCCGGATGGTATCGGTCTGGAGATACTTCTTCACCATCTCCACGTCCATGCCGAACTGGTCGGCCATCCGCTTGAACTCGGCCTCCACGTCCTCATCGCTGACGGTGATGTTTTCCGCCTTGATGATGGCGGCCACGGCCAGATCCATCCGAACCTGCCGCAGGGCGGGCTCCCTGGCGTCCTCCAGAATCTTGGCCTCGCTCATGCCGGTCAGCTGGAGATACTGGTCATAGGGGATGCCCTGCTGGGCCACCTGGGACTTGAAGTTCTCCAGGAACTGCCGGGCCTGTCCCTCCACCATGGCATCGGGAACCTCGGCGGTAACGCCCTCGGCCACCTGGGTCATCAGCTCGTCTTCAAACTCCCGGTCGATCTCCTTCTGCCGCTCCTCACTGATTTTCTTCTCCAGGTCGGCCTTCAGCTCCTCCAGGGTGTCGAACTCGCTGACGTCCTTGGCAAAGTCGTCGTCCATGGCCGGGACTTCCTTCTCCTTCACGCTGCTGCACTTCACCTTGAAGACCACCGCCTTGCCGGCCAGGTCCGCATGGTAATCCTCGGGGAAGGTGATGTCGATATCTTTTTCGTCGCCGGCCTTCATGCCCACGACCTGCTCCTCAAAGCCGGGGACAAAGCTGCCGGATCCCAGCTCCAGACTGTGGTTGGTCCCCTTGCCGCCGTCAAAGGGCTTGCCGTCCAGGAAGCCCTCGAAGTCAATCACCGCGGTATCGCCCTCTCTGGCCTCCCGCTCCACGGTCTCCAACCGGGTATTCCGGTCGGCCAGGGCCTTCAGGCGGCGCTCCACATCCTCGGCAGCCACCGACAGCTCCGCCCTGGGGGCGGACAGGCCCTTGTACTGGCCCAGTGTCACCTCGGGATACACGGGTGCGACAGCCTTGAAGGTGAAGCCCTGCCGGGTGCACTCACCCACCAGCTCCACGGCAGGGTATCCCACTACCGGAAGCTCCTTTTCCTTCACAGCCGCCTCATAGGCGTCGGGGAAGGCAATGTTGATGGCCTCGTCAAAGAAGACCGACGGGCCGTACATGCCCTCGATGACCTTCCGGGGGGCCTTGCCGGGACGGAAGCCAGGCACGTTGATCTTGCCCCTCATCTTCCGATACGCCTTTTCCATGGCGGCTTCAAAGGCCTCCGCCTCCACCTCAATGGTCAGCGCAACCTGACTTTTCTCAACTTTTTCACAGCTTTTCACACTCATGATGTCTTTTCCTCCGTTCATCGCCGGCTGACAGCCGGTGCAAGATGGTATTTTAACAGAAAAATTTCAAAAATGCCAGTCTTTTTTCCATCAATCGCAAATTTTTTTCGGGACAAAACCCAAATGGTCGGCGGAGATCAGGGAAAAGTCCGTCCCGTCCCGTTTTCCCTCCCATCTCCGGCGGATGGCGTGGCCGTGGAGATGCCCGTAGCAGCAGAGGCGGACGTGGTATTTTTCCAGTGTTTCCAGAATCTCCGGGCACTCATAGCCCTGGTAGAGAGGCGGATAGTGCAGGAAGCAGAGGGCGGGGCGGTCCCCCGCCGCCTTCAAAGAGGTCTCCAGACGCCCCACCTCACGGTTCAGCACCTTTACATTATGGGCGTCCTCCTCCAGAAACCAGCCACGGGTTCCGCAGACGGCAAACTCACCATAGAACACGCAGCCGTTGTGGAGCATCTCCAGGGTGCGGATGCCCTTCTCGTCAAAAAAGCGGTGGAGCTTGGCGGCGGTGGTCCACCAGTAGTCGTGATTGCCCTTGACCAGGTACTTTTGGCAGGGGAACCGGTCCAGAAACCTGAAATCGGCCTCCGCCTCTTCCAGCGTCATCCCCCAGGAGGTATCCCCCGCCAGCACCAGAACATCCCCGGCGTCCAGCCGGCCCAGGGACTCCGCGATGCGCTCCGTATAGCGCTCCCAGGCAGGGCCGAACACCTCCATGGACTTGTCCGCCGTCAGGGAGAGATGCAGGTCTCCCATGGCGTAGAGGGCCATAGGCGCCCCTCCTTTTCCGCGTTTTGCCGGGTCCGGCCTCAGCCGCCGGTTCCCGGGTTCTCTTCATCGTCGTAGACAATGGTGTGGCCGCAGTAGCGGCAGACGCCGCCGGTTCCCCTCCGGACTCTGGGGATGCTGGACAGGCTCTGTCCGCAGCAGGGACAGCGCAGCTTTTCCTGACACACCACCGCCCCGGCCAGAAACGCCCCGGGCAGCAGCCACGCCGGAAGCCCCGCCCCCAGCAGCAGAATCAGCGCGATGGACAGCGGCAGTCCCGCCGCGCAGACCCAATAGGCCCGGGCCCAGCTCCGTTTCAGCGGCTTGACATTTCGGTTCATCCCTCCCCCTTTCTCCTCAGTGCCGTTTCTTCTTTTTCTCCTTCCCCACCTCGTCGTCGTAGATGAAGGGCATTCCGCAGCGGGGGCAGTACACCGTTTTCTCGGAGGGCCGGGCCTGGGGCCAGCGGGGTTCCCCCTTGCCGCAGTACGGGCATTTCAGATGCTCGCTGCTGACAATGATGCCCACGATGCTGGCCGCGATCAAAATCAGGCAGACGCCCCGGAGGGTGTCGTTGGGAATCAGCAGGCCCAGCAGCACCAGCGCCGCGATGGCTCCGATGCTGAACCAGTAGAGCTTTGCCCATTCCCGTTTCAACGTTTTCAAGACAGCTTCTCCCTTTCTTCCTCCGCTTCATCGTCACAGGTGAAGGGCCTTCGGTTTGATCCCGCAAATTCTCAATATCCAGGCATCCGGCCCGCGACGCCAAAGCGCCAGGTGAGCGGCCGCGAAAAGAGAAGGGCGGGCCTTTCAGTGAGCGCCCCCGCCTGCGCCATGCTGCGGGCTGGAGTCCTGCGGAATCGAGGCCTTGCAGCTCTTGCGCGAAGCGGTTTTTCTCTTTTGGACCGTCCACGGCCCGTTTTCTCTTTTTGGCCGCGCCAAAAAGAGAAAACGGGGGTGGAATGGACAAGCCGGCATACTGGCATGAGACTCCCTCGCCCGTCAGGGCGGGAATAAACTTCTCGGATTATTTCAGGAAGTCCAACACCACGCCGTCCATCTCCGCCTTTTCCGCCGTGAGATCGAAGCGGGGGGCCTTGCCCTTCAGGGCCGCCAGGCGTTTCGGGATTGCAACGCCGGTCTTCCCGTGCAGCTGGTCCAGCAGCTCCACGCCGCTGCCCCGGGGCGTCTCCCCGATGGCCTCCAGCACGTGGTCGCAGAACTTATAGGGGGAGGCGGTGGAGACGAAGACCGCCGGCGTCCCGTCCCCGGTGGCAGCCCGGTACTGCTCCATCACCTGGGCGGCCACGGCGGTGTGGGTGTCGATGAGGTAGCCGTATTCCTTATAATACCGGGCGATGGTTTCGGAGGTGCCCGCCTCATCGCAGAACCCGGCCCAGAACTGTTCCCTCAGCGCCGCCTTGATGGTCCCGGACACCTCATAGGTCCCGCTGGTGTTCAGAGCCTCCATATACCCCCGGACCTCGGCGTCGTTCTCGCCGGAGAGGTCGAAGAGCAGCCGTTCCAGATTGCTGGACACCAGAATGTCCATGGAGGGGCTCATGGTGGTGTGGAAGGGCCGGTTCCTGTCATAGACGCCGGTGCGGAGGAAATCCGTCAGCACGTCGTTGCAGTTGGAGGCACAGATCAGCCTGCCAACCGGCAGCCCCATGCGCTTTGCGTAGTAGGCCGCCAGAATGTCGCCAAAGTTGCCGGTGGGCACGCAGAAGTTCACTTTGTCCCCCATTTTGATTTCTCCGTCCCGGAGCAGGTCGCAGTAGGCGGAGATGTAATAGACCACCTGGGGCAGAATGCGGCCCCAGTTGATGGAGTTGGCGGAGGACAGGAAATAGCCCCGGTCCGCCAGGGTCTTCCGGATGGCTTCGTCGGAGAAGATGCGCTTCACCCCGGCCTGGGCGTCGTCAAAATTCCCCGCCACGGCGCACACGCCTACATTCTGACCCTCCTGGGTGACCATCTGGGCCTTCTGCACGTCGGATACCCCGTCCCTGGGATAAAAGACCATGATTCTGGTCTGGGGCACGTCGGCAAAGCCCTCCATGGCGGCCTTGCCGGTGTCGCCGGAGGTGGCCACCAGAATGCAGACCGTCTTGTCCTCCCCGGTCTTCCTCAGGGCGGCGGAAAGCAGCTGGGGCAGCATCTGGAGCGCCATATCCTTGAAGGCGGAGGTGGGCCCGTGCCACAGCTCCAGGCAGTGGGTGCTGCCGTCCACCTTCCGCAGAGGCGCGGCGGCAGGATGGTCGAACTTATCGGGACCATAGGCGTTTTCCGCGAAGCCCAGCAGTTCTTCCTCGCTGTAATCGGTGAGATACAGGGCCATGACCTTAGCCGCCCGCCGCTGGTAGGAGGCGTGAACCAGGCTGTTGAGGAAGTCCGCCCCAATCTGGGGAATGGTCTCCGGCGTCAGCAGGCCGCCGTCCCGGGAGAGGCCCATTTTCACGGCCTCCGCCCCGCCGATGCGCAGGGCGCTGTCCCGCGTGCTGTAGTATTTCATCTGAATCTACTCCTTTTTCAGGTTTTTGATACTCTGTCCGTCTATTCAAAGGCGTTTTCCAGATACTCCACCCGGAGTCCGCCCCGGCTGTCCTCGTACACCTCCGCCACATCGAACCGGACGGGCGGCTCCCCGCCGCCCCAGGCGGCCAGGTACAGCGCCGCCGTCCTCCGCAGCCGGGCCCGCTTCCGTTCATCCACGAATTCCCTGGGCAGGCCGATGGAGCCCGCGCCCCGGCGCTTTACTTCCACGAAGCACAGAATTCCCTCCGGCGAACGGGCGGCCAGGTCCAGCTCCCCGTACCGGCACCGCCACTGGCGGTCCAGAATCTCATAGCCCCGCTCTTCCAGATACCGGGCAGCCAGGGCCTCCCCCTGGTCGCCGGATTCCTTTTTTCTCATTGCCGCCGGGCCTCCCACTTTTTCAGAAAGGTCCTCCGGTGCTCCGGGCAGGGGCCATACCGGTCCAGGGCGGCGTAATGGGCTTTGGTGCCGTAGCCCTTGTGTCCGGCGAAGCCGTACTGTGGATATTGCCGGTCCAGCTCGCCGGAAACAAAGCGGTCCCGGCTGACCTTGGCCAGAATGGACGCCGCCGCGATGGAGGCGCTTTTCCCGTCGCCGCCCACCAGAGTCACATGGGGGGCGGTGATGGACACCCGGCTTCCGTGGTCCCGGTTGCCGTCGACGAGGCAGAGGTCCGGTCTTGTATCAAGCCCGTCGATGGCCCTCTGCATGGCCAGCATCCGGGCGTTGAGGATATCTATTTCGTCAATCTCAGCCGCCGTGACAAAGGCCGCCGACCAGGAGACCGCCTGAGCGGTAATCAGGCCGTACAGGGCTTCCCGCCGGCTCTCGGTCAGCTTCTTGGAGTCGTTGAGGCCGGGAATGTCCAGCTCCCGGGGCAGGATGACGGCGGCGGCATACACCGGACCCGCCAGGGGACCCGCCCCCGCCTCGTCCACGCCGCAGAGGCAGTCAAATCCCTGATTCCACTGTTCCCGTTCCGGGGCCCACAGGTCCATGGCCCGTTCCTCCTTTTCCGCACTGTTTCCAAATTCAGCAGCGCAGCCCGTTCACCGGGCCGCACGCACGGACGCCTGAGCCCCCGGGGAGCCCGCCCCAGGAGAGACAGCATGGCCCCGCTTTCCGCTCCGTCACACGCCTCTCTATCTCCGGACCGCAAGCAGGCCCTTCCGCTCCAGCAGAGCCCCCAGGTCCCCATATCCCTGGTACATCCGCCGCACGGGGAAGCGCTTCCCGTCGGGGAACTGGAAGAAAAAGCCCCACAGAAGGGGAATCACCGGCGGCTCGATCTCCCCCAGGTCCCGCACCGTCACACCATAGAACGCCAGGTCCCGCCAGCGGAGGGACCGGCGCTCCCGGCGGCTGAATACGAACACCACCATCTCCTCATCATAGAGCAGATGCCCCGTGCCCAGATAGAAGGTCCGCCAGGCAAAATACACCGTGAAGGCGGCGCAGACCGCCACCCCCAGCCAGCAGGAAATCTCGGCCACCCGCTCCCGGCCCGGCGCGAAGCCCACCACGGCCATCACCGACGGGTCCGCCGTCATCCGTCCCGTGAGAATCATCCACACGCCGCCAAGGGTGCTCACCAGGAAGAGCACCCACACAAGACAGGCCGCGGCAAGGGTCAGCCGGCCCGGCCCAACGCGTCTCATCTCATTCCTCCTCCGGCGGAGCCTCCAGAGTAAACCGCCCCAGCTTGCCGGAACGGAACTCATCCAGGAGAATCTTCGCCATGCGCTCCGTGTCGATCTCTCCGCCGGACACCAGAAAGCCCCGCCGCCGTCCGGCGGTCTCCAAGAGGCGATAGCCAAAGGCCACGTCGTTCTCCCCCTCTTCCCGCTCCGGGAGGGCGGGGAGCTTATAGCCGGCTTTCAGAGCCTCCGGGTAATGCTCCGCCAGAAAGGCCATCAAATGGCAGCCCAGGGTCTCCGTGTCCAGAATCTCGTCCTTCACTGCCCCGGTAAAGGCCAGATTCAGCCCGGCCTGCCGGTCTCCCAGCTTTGGCCAGAGGATGCCGGGGGTGTCCAGCAGGTCCAGGGAGGCGTCCGCGTGGACCCACTGCTTACCCCGGGTGACGCCGGGGCGGTCCGCCGCCCGGGCGGACTTCCGCCCGGCCACCTTGTTGATGAAGGTGGACTTGCCCACGTTGGGCACCCCCACCACCATGGCCCGGATGGGACGGCCCACCAGACCCTTTTCCTTCCACCGGACAATCTGCTCCCCCAGCACCTGCCGGGCGGCGGGAACCATCCGGCTCACGCCGCTGCCGGAACGGGCGTCCGCCGTCACCGCCATGACGCCCTGCCGCCTTGTGAAGCAGTCCGCCCAGACCTGATTCATCCGGGGGTCCGCCTGGTCCGCCCGGTTCAGGATAATCAGGCGGGGCTTCGCGCCGCAGATGGCGTCGATGTCCGGGTTGCGGCTGGACAGAGGGATGCGGGCGTCCACGATCTCCACCACGATGTCCACATGCTTCAGGTCCGCCTCAATCTGCCGGCGGGTTTTGGTCATATGTCCGGGATACCACTGGATGTCCATATCAGGCGATTCCTCCGATCCGCCGGTAATTCCGTTCTCCTGTCGCAGCGTCCGGCCCCGGAAAGGCCACAAGCACCGCCCGCCCGATGAGATAGCGGGTGTCCACGGTGCCCAGCCGGGCATCCCGGCTGTCGTTGCTGTGGTTGCGGTTGTCCCCCATGACAAAGACGCTGCCCTCCGGCACGGTGAGGGGGAACTCCGTGCCCTCCGCCGTATAGGTGGGCTCGTTGATATAGTCCTCGTGGAGGGGCGTTCCGTCCACGAAGACGGTGCCGGAGAGAAAGTCAATGTCCACCACCTGACCCTCTGTGGCGATGACCCGCTTGACAATCAGGCTGTCCATGAAGGACTCCTTCCGCAGCACCACGATGTCCCCCTGCCGGTAATCCCCGCAGAGTCCGGCGTTCAGCACCAGCAGCCGGTCCCCGTCCTGAAGTGTGGGGACCATGGAATGGCCGTCCACGCCGATCAGGCGCATGACGAAGGTGAACAGCAGCACCACCGCCAGTACGGAACACACCAGGGCCTGAACCCACTCGTAAATCTCCCGGCCTCCGCCTGTATTCTTTTCCGCCGTCTCCCCGCTCCAAACCGCTTGTCTGTCTCTTTTCATGGTTCTCTTTCTCCGTGCTGTCCTGATATGATGTGTGTTATGAAAACGCCTCGGACCCGGCCAGGGTTCCAATCCGCCGCCAGTCCCGTCGGTCCGTGTCCGCCGTCTTCCCCGGGAGCAGCAGGCACACCGCCCGGCCTATGATATTCCGGGTATCCACCATGCCCAGGCTGGGCTCCCGGCTGTCCCGGCTGTCGTTCCGGTTGTCCCCCATGAGGAACACGCAGCCCTCCGGCACAGTGGCGGGAAACACCGTCCCCTCCGCCAGGTGGGTGGCCTCCCGGATATAGGGCTCTTCCAGGTCCGCGCCGTCCACCGTAACCACGCCGGTCTCAAAATCAATGTCCACCGTCTGGCCCTCCGTGGCGATGACCCGCTTGACGATGGGCTCGCCGTTTTCAAAGCTGGCCTTGGCCGCGATGACGATATCCCCCCGGCGGAAATCGCCGCAGAGCAGGCTGTTCACCACCAGCAGCATGTCCCCGTCCTGAAGCGTGCTGCGCATGGAGCCGCCGGAGACGCCCACCACACGGGCGGCAAAGGTAAACACCAGCACCGCCGCCAGCACAGAGCACACCAGGGCCTGCATCCACTCATAAGCGCCCCGGTCCGTCTGCTGTTCGTTCTTTTCTTCTGGCTCCATTCCGCTCCCTCCAAATTCCGGCCTCTCCCGGCTCCCGCCGGGAAACGCAATGCAATCTTAATCAGTATACCAAATCTGTCCCCGAATCTCAATAGATTCCGTGAATTTTTTGCGCTTTTTTGGCTTCTCCGGCTTCTCCGGGCCGCCAATAAAAAAAGAGAGGCCCTGCCTCTCTTTTTTTATCTCGATCAAAGCTTCTCCTTGACCTTGGCGCTCTTGCCCACGCGGCCCCGCAGGTAATACAGCTTGGCACGGCGGACAGCGCCGTTCCGGACCACCTGAATGGTGTCGATGGAGGGGGAGTGGATGGGGAACACCTTCTCCACGCCCACGCCGTAGGAGATACGGCGGACGGTGATGGTCTCCTCGATGCCGCCGTGCTTCTTGGCAATCACGATGCCCTCGAAGACCTGGATACGCTCGCGGGAGCCTTCCTTGACCTTCACGTGAACACGCACGGTGTCACCGATCTGAACCTTGGAAGTTTCCTTGGCCAGGGCCTCTTTGTTCAGTTCCTTGATAAGATCCATGGATTTTATTCCTCCTGTTTTATAGGCGTTCTTGCCGCTTTTCTCAGGCGCCGCGGCGCTTTCTGGCCCGCGCACGGCAGAGGACCGCCCTTTGTAGCCTGAACAGAATACCACACTCTTTCCAAAAATGCAAGAATTTTTTACAAATTTACAAAAAGACGAAAAGTTACGAAGACTCGTGAAAATACCCGGGGAAATCCATCAGCCCAGGTCCCGCCGGTCCAGCGCCGCCAGACCGAACCGGGCCGCCAGGGTCACCGTCTCCCGCTCCGCCTCGCTGCCGGCCCGCTCCCACCTGGCCCGCAGCTCCCGGAGGAACAGGCCCCGCAGGGAGTCCTCCCCCGCCCGCGCCCAGACGTCCTCCGCCAGGCGGGTGCGGTCCTGGACCTCCAGGACATAAAACCGGTCCGCCAGCGCCGTTTCCAGGGCCCGGCCTCCGGCATCGCCGGTCTCGCCGGTCAGAATAATCCGGTACAGGTCCCTCTCCGTGTCCGGCGGCAGCACCGCTTCCACCGCCGCCCGGGGCGCAATCCCCGTCACGTCCACCTCCAGCGCCTCATAGCGCCGGCGGGCGAAGGGGACAAAGGTCACGCCGCCGCCGACCGTTCCCTCGTAAAAGCCCTTCTCCCCGGTCTCGTCAAAGCCCCGGCCCTCCAGACAGCCAGGCCAGGCACAGAGGGTCTTCCCCTCTCTCCAGGGCTCCCTCCGCTTGTGGATGTGGCCCAGGGCCAGATAATCCAGGCCGCTGGCGGCGATCTCCTCCCGGCGGATGGAGTTGTAGCGGGCCTCGGAGGAGTCCGTCTCCCCGTGGAGAAGTCCGATGTGGACCCTTCCGTCCCGGGGCGCGGAAAAGCCCGCCAGCAGGCTTTCGGACTGCTCCGGGCCGGTGAAGGCCGCGCCGTGGACGACAACGCCCCACTCCGGCAGCTCCACGGCAGTCATGGTCCTGTCCCGGAAAATATGGACGTTTTCCGGCCACGTCTCCGCCGCCCAGGGACTGCCCGGCCCATAAAAATCATGGTTCCCCGGCGCGATGAACACCTGCGCCTCCATGCGGCCCAGGGCCTCCGACAGGGCCTCCTGGGTCTCCCGGTAGCCGCCGCCGTCAAACACGTCCCCGGCCAGCAGCACCAGCCCCACGCCATGTCCGTTCACATAGTCCGCCAGACGGAACAGGGTTTCCCGCCGCTCCTGCCGGAGCCGGGCCGCCTTTCCGGGCCCCAGCGCGCGGAAGGCGCTGTCCAAATGCAGGTCCGCGGCATGAATGAATCTGAGCATATCAGCGCCTCCCGTGTTCAAGATGGTCCGCTCCTCCCGCCGGGCCTCCGCCTGTCGAAACAGCGCGCCTTCCGCGAGGGCGGAGGCCGCCGCCCGGACCGGCGCCGCCGGGCGGGCTCTGACCCGTCTGTCAAAATTTCCGATCGTTCCCCTGGCATTCTTTCCCTCTGTCTCCGAGGAATCAGGCCTTGGGAAAAGCGGAGACAGCCCTTTATTTTACCTGCTTTTCGTTCAGGAAAGAGCGGGCTGCCAGGCCTTGCACACGTCCACCCACTGCTGAAAGTTGGAGGAACAGCGCTCCAGCTCCTGGCAGGTCAGCTCAATGGCGCTGTTGTCGCTGCCGGCGGCGGGGAATACCGTCTCAAAGCGCTTCAGGGACACATCCAGATAGACCTTCACATTCTCCGGCAGGGCGAAGGAACAGACGCCCCCCACATCGTGTCCGATGAGGGTATGGGCCTCCTCATGGGTGAGCATTTTGGCCTTGGCGTGAAACTGCGCCTTGTATTTGCTGTTATCAATTTTAGCGTCCCCCGCCACCACAATGATGATGGGCTCCTCCCCCACCTTGAAGCTAAGGCTTTTGGCGATGCGGGCGCCTTCCACGCCCACCGCCACCGCCGCCAGCTCCACTGTGGCGGAGGAGACCTCAAATTCCCGGATGCGGCCGGACATGCCGAACTGCTCCATGTACGCTCTTACCTTCTGGATAGACATGACTTGTTTCCTCTTTCTTTTTTCTTGTTTTTCTTGTTTATGGCTTTTGATGCTCCTCCGGCACATCCGGCAGGGCCCGCAGGAACGCGCCGTCAAAAATACTGATTTTATGCGGCGTTCTCTCAGAATCATCTGGGAACACATATACGAAACAGTCGCCCTCATAACAGGAAAAACAGCTGATAATTTCAATCTCCCGGCCCTGCCAGGCCATCCTGCTTCCTATATACTGCTCCGGGCCGCCGCTCATGGCCGCATCCCCTTCCGGGAGAAGTCCGCCCGCCACCGGACCAGCAGCGCCATACCGGAGATCAGGCAGACCAACAGGCTCAGAAGAGGCTCGGCCCCCACATAGGCGCTGTGTCCGCCCATGGCCCGGGCAAAGAGAATCAGGCCCTCGTTCAGGGTAAACAAGCCGCCGCCGCAAAAGCCCGCAGCCCACAGCGCATTCGCAGCCCGACTCCGGAACCAGGGGGCCAGGGCCGCCGCCAGCGCCGCGGCGAAAGGTCCCAGAAACAGCGCCGCCTTAATCAGGCCCCACACAGGCCCTGTTCCGCCGGAATACCATTCCATCACGCTTTCCGGGCTTCCGCAGATGCGGACGGCCCGCACCAGCACCGTGCCCAGCATCACCGCCGTCAGCACCGCCCGGAGGAGCCGGTTCCGGAGCGGCTTTCCCCCGCCGGGGCCGTGGGGGCCTTCTGCGCCGCCCCTTCCCGGCCCTTTGTCGATGTCCCATCTCTTCATACGCGCTCCCGCTTTCCCCGCTTACCGGATATCCACCCGCTCCACCGCCGTGCAGAGGCCTGCGGCGCTGTCCAGCGTGAAGATGGCCCCCTGCATCTTGCAGGGGCCCTCCGGCTGCTTATACCGCCCCGGCAGTCCCCCCAGAAACGTCTCCACCGACTGCCAGGGCTCAATGCCCAGCACCGATTCAATGGGGCCCGTCATGCCCAGGTCCGTGATATAGCCGGTGCCCTTGGGATACACCCGTTCGTCGGCGGTGGGAACATGGGTGTGGGTGCCCCAGAGGGCGGAAACCCGGCCGTCCAGATAGTAGCCCATGGCCAGTTTTTCGCTGGTGGCCTCGGCGTGGAAGTCCACCAGGGTGAACTCCGCCGTCCCCTGCGCCAGAAGCCTGTCCGCCGCCGTGAAGGGGTTGTCCGCCCCCCAGGCCAGGTCACAGCGGCCAATCAGGTTCATCACCCGGACCCGGATTCCGCCCAGGTCAAAGATTTCGCAGCCGTGGCCGGGGGCCCTGCCGGTGTAGTTGGCGGGCCGCAGCAGCCAGGAGGCGTCGTCCAGAAAGTCCTTGATCTGCATTTTGCCGAAGCTGTGATTCCCCAGGGTCACGGCGTCGGCCCCGGCGTCCCGGATGCGCTCCGCCTGGTCCCGCGTGAGGCCCACGCCGGAGGCGTTTTCCCCGTTGACCACGGTAAAGGCAATGTTCTTGAGCTTTTGCAGAGGCCGCAGAACCCTCTCCAGGTGGCGAAGACCCGGCTCCCCCACCACGTCGCCTACGGCCAGAATGTGATACAGCATATGCGCCCTCCCATCTAAGAGCCTGTTTATAATCCATCGAAACGCCGTCTCAGGGCATCTTTTTCCGCCGATGCTGCGTTGGTTTGACTTGAAATCCGCCAGGATTCCTGCGTCAAACCGCCTTGCCCGACAATTGGATAGCCGTTGGCGGCTCTGCCGCCTTACGGATATCACATGCCTATTGGGTAAAAAATCTGCCCCACTCCGGCACTCCGCCGGATTTTAAACAGGTTCTAAGGACTACAGTATAGCAAAAATCCGGTGCTTTGCAAAGGGAAAATTGCGGGGGAGTGTATCATCGGGAGATTTTATGCAGGGGCCGGGCTCTGTCCCATCCCGGCTTCCGAAGACCAGGCGCTTCCGAAAAACAGGGCAGAGCCTGCCCCCGCGCCGCTTCCCCCTGATAAAATATGGGAACGGACGCCCCCAATTGTGGGAACAGCCTTGCCGGAGGGCCGCCGGTATGGTACGATGATTCCGGCAGAGACAATTTTGCATTCGGGAGGCGCCGCGGACATGGACGAGCTCAAAACCATATATGAACGCCTGCTGCGCCCGGTTTTCGGCGGGGAATTTCACATTGATGACAGCGGGGAACCTCAAAACTGGGTAGCGGTCACCCTGGACGGAGGGCGCGGAGATTTTTACGTTTCGCTGTACGGAACAGGCTGCGCCCATCTGTACTGGTGCAATCAGTGCTTCCTGTTCGATCAGCACCGGAATGATCTGGTATCCTCCGATACTTATGATGAAATCGTATATGAGGCCGGTTTCGGCCCGGAGGAGCTGCCCCGCCTGATTGCCGGTCTGATTGTGCAGCTGAAGGACTGCGTGTATCTCTCGAAAAAGGAGACGGTCACAGGAACAATCCCCTCGGGCTACGATGATATAAAAGACTATGCCATCCGCCTGAAGGCATGGGACGCAGGCCGGCCCGTGTACCGGCTCACCAATATTACGCTGGAATTCGTGTAAAGATGCCTTTTGCCCCGCCGGTCTCCGGCGGAACAGGGCCCGCATACCGCCCCAGGCCCCAGGGAACCCGGCCCGCCGGAACAATTCCGGCGGGCCGGGTTCTCGCTCAGTGCTGGTCCTTCTCCGCCAGCAGCTTGCTCAGCTCCTCCATAAAGGTGTCGATATCCTTGAACTCCCGGTACACCGAAGCGAAGCGTACATAGGCCACCTGGTCGATGGAACGCAGGCGCTCCATCACCCGTTCGCCGATGCTCTGGGTGCTGACCTCCCGCTCAATGGAGCTTTGCAGGTCCCGCTCGATCTCGGCGGCGATTTTCTCCAGGGAGGCCAGAGGAGCCGGGCGCTTCTCGCAGGCCCGGATCATGCCGCCCAATATCTTGCCCCGGTCAAAGGTCTGGCGGCTGCCGTCCTTTTTGATTACCATCACCGGCAGGCTCTCCACCGTCTCATAGGTGGTGAAGCGCCGGGCGCAGGAGAGGCACTCTCTCCGGCGGCGGATGCTGTTGTTCTCCTCAGCGGGGCGGGAATCGATGACTTTGCTCTCATTATAGCCGCAGTATGGACATTTCATAAGAGACCTCCTGATTCTCCGCCGCAGCGAACGACGGCGGGCTTCTTTTGGGGCGGTCCTCCCAGCCGCCTTATACCGCAGATTATAACACGTCTTTGCCAAAGCTGTACAGCAATAATTTCAAAATTAGAAAAATTTCCCTTTTCAGTCTCTTTTGAAAGCCCGCCGGACCGGCGGACGGGCAAATTGCAGGGGGCCCTTGTTTGAAGGGACAAACAGAAACGGACGGACTTCTGTCCGTCCGTTTCTGCCCCGCCGGTCATTGCGGGGCGGACGGCGGAATCCGCCGGAACGGCCCCAGGGGATATGACGAAACCCTAGAAAACAGGATGCTCCTCGCTGTCAAAGCGGAACACCGCCCAGCGGCCCTCACCGATGGAGCGGACGCGGGCAAAGCAGAAGAGGGCCGTCAGGGGAAACGGCTTCTTCGCGTCATAGGGCAGGGCCAGCTCCCGGACGCCGTCCCCGGCCTTCCGGGTCAGGCCCGGCTGGACGCCCCGCAGCCGCTGCCGCAGCCAGGCCGCCCGAAACAGCCGTTCCGGTGACGCCGCGTTCTCCCAGCGCTCCGGCTCCCTCTGGCCCGCCGGACGGGCCTCGCCCCGGAGAACGCGGCCCAGCGGGGCCGTCATCTGGCGGGAGAAGCGGCGGCGAATCATCCCCGGGCCGCCGCCCTCCCCCTGGGGCTCCAGGACGCCCAGGCGCAGTTCCCCCCGGTCCCCCACGGCCCAGGCGCACCAAAGCGCCCCTTCCTCCTCCGGCAGAGGACAGCGGGCGGTGAACCAGGTGTACAGGGCCTCTCTCTCCGCCGTCAGCTCACCGGAGGGAACGCCGTCCAGCAGCAGCGGAAACTTGTCCATACGGCCCGCCTCCTTCTCAAACTCAAAAAACCGCCTGCGCTATCCTTATGCGCAGACGGCTTTTATTATGTCCTCTTCCGGTGGTTCCGGCGGAAAATTTCCTCCTCGATGAAATAGTTGGGCATGAACTCGCGGAACAGCCAGTTTTCCAGGGCGTCCACGATTTCCTGCTGGCTCCGGGAGGTAAAGGACAGCAGCGGGTTGACCCAATCATCGTCCAGAATCGCCTCCAGACGGAACGCCCCCTCCGGGTCGCCGTCGGGATACCAGCCCAGGTCGATGGCAAGGCGCTGTGTCTCCACCCGCTTGTTTCGCTTGCGGGTGTGGTCCGTATAGATGTGCAGGATGTCCTCGATGAAGAAGACCAGCCACTTCCGGTCCTCCGGCGGCAGGGTCTCCGGGTCCAGGGTGGAAAATTGATTGAACATGACGCTCCAGCCGCCGGGAATGCGGAGGGGCTGCAAATAGCTCCACGATTTCTCCATCGCCGTCAGGCGACGGTGTACCCGCCCCGGACCAGCAGCTTGGTGGTGGCCGCCGAGGCCCGGACGCCCCGCCCCTCAATGGTCATCATGTACAAATGGTTCTGAACCAGAGCCCCGCCGTTTGCCAGGGTGCCGGCGGTGGTCTCGTCGATGAGGCCAGGGTCCGAGGGAGAGACGCAGACGGCGGAGCCCACCCGCAGCATGACTTCGCAGCCGATGTCCCCCGTCAGGGTCTGTCCGCTGGACAGGGTCACCACGGTGAAGGACGCGGACGCGCTCCCTCCTCCCACGGAGACGCCCTGCTGGGCCAGGTTCCCGTTCCGCTCCGCAATCTTCTGGTCCACCCGCTGGAGAATGGTGTTCATAAAGGTTTCATTCAGGTAGCTCAGGGTTACCAGGGGGTCCTGTCCGCTGCCCGCCTCCGCCGCCAGGGTGGCCGTGGTCATCAGCAGGCCGCTGAGAGCCAGCAGGACGATTGTCCGCAAAAACCATCTGTTTTTTTTCATATGTACCTCCATCTGTCTGTCTCTCGGGACCCACACGCGCCCGGGCCGTTCCGGCGGCAGGGGCGCAAAGCTCCCTCCGGCGGGGCGCGGAAACACCCCGCCGGAAGGCCCGGTTTTGCCCAGTCACACCAGCTGGTCGTGGGGCAGGCCGAAGCTGACCGCAATCGCCAGATCCACCTTCATCATCACATTTTCCTCCACATGGCCCATCCGCTCCCGCAGCCGCTTTTTGTCCAGGGTCCGCACCTGCTCCAGCAGGACCACGGAATCCCGGCTCAGGCCGCAGCTCTGGTCCACGGGAAGGTCAATATGTGTCGGCAGCCGGGTCTTGCCCGTCTGGGAAGTGATGGCCGCCGCGATCACGGTGGGACTATAGCGGTTTCCGGTATCGTTCTGAATAATCAGAACCGGCCGGACGCCGCCCTGCTCGCTGCCCACCACCGGGGAGAGATCGGCATAGTAAATATCGCCGCGCTTGACACTCGTATCCACAAAGTTCACACTCCGCCGAAAGAAGTACCCATCACCGAAGGC
>NZ_CANTJS010000029.1 GCF_947654275.1 uncultured Oscillibacter sp.
GTTTGAGCTCCATCATCGTCTCCCCTGTATCTACTCGAAACAGCGGCGCGGAAGCAGCAAAAAATATGTCAGCGGAAGTCCCGGGGGTTCATGTGGAAGGTGTTCCGGAAGGCCCGGAGGAATGTGGAGTACTCGGAAAACCCCACCTGTTCCGCCGCCTTCATCACCGGCGTGCCGGAGCGAATCAGCTCCCCCGCCCGCAGCAGCCGCTTCTGACTGATATATTGATGGATGGTGTAGCCTGTGACGTCCTTAAAACGGTGCATCAGGTAGTAGCGGCTGAGATAAAACCGGCCCGCCAGGGCCTCCACCGTCAGATTCTCCTCCAGATGGGCGGCGATGTAGCGCAGAATCTCCTCCACCTTGGGGTCCACCCGGCAGCAGTCCGGCTCCACCTTGGGGTCCCGGAGCACATCCCTGTTTACCTCAATCAAAAGCTGCTGGCAGAGACTGTCCGCCAGCCGGACGGCGCCGAACTCCGTGGAGTGCAGGGCCTCCTCCAGCCGCTGGAGGGTCCGCATGTACTGAAGCCGCTGTTCTCCCTCCGTCCGCAGCAGGTGAAAGCCCCGGCGGCGGGTGGCGTCAAAGCAGGTGTCCAGGGCCTCGCCGGGGTCGCTGCGGGCAGCCATCCAGTCCCGTCCCAGCCAAATCACCACCCGCTCATAGGGCTCGGAGGGGTCAATGACGGGCCGGTGAATTAAATTATGCTGCACCAGCAGAATATCCCAGGGCTGGAGAAAATAGGTGACGCCCTCCACCAGATAGGCCGTCTTTCCCCCCAGGAGCAGAATCATCTTGTCGAACTCGTGGTAATGATAATCCACCTTCTGGGCGCGGCTGTCCTTCAGGTGAAACAGACGGAAATCCTCCTTCAGATATCCCCGCTTGCCGGCCTCGGTCATAACGCCGCCCCCTTTCTTCGTCTGGATGCGGCCGGACAGGGCCCCCTCCGGCCATCTGTCCGGCTTGGTTGACTATACCGCACCTTTCGCCTTTTCACAACCGATATTTCCAACAAACCTGAGAAAAGTTTTGGCACTTCTTTGGAGAAAGCGGCAAAAACCCGCGGAATTTCTTCTGAAAATCCCTTCAAAATGGCGCTTCACACCTGCTTTGAAATTTGCTATAGTATATGGGACTCTGTAAACATAAGATGAAACGAACGTCTTTTCGGCCGGTTCCGCCCTCTGCCGCGTTCCCATGCCTGAGGCCCGGCGCTCCTGTAAATTTTGCCCTGCTTCCGGCAAAAATCAGCTGGAGAACCTGCACAGTTCTTATGTAAACAGACCATCAGAAACGACAGGAGGTTTTGCCATGAGCCGTGCCGACCAGCTCTTTATCCAGAACTGCCGGGACATCCTGGACAGCGGCGTCTGGGACACCGGCCAGGACGTCCGCCCCAGGTGGGAGGACGGAGCGCCCGCCCACACCGTTAAGAAATTCGGCATTGTCAACCGCTATGATCTCAGCGCGGAATTCCCCATCCTGACCATCCGCCGAACCTACTGGAAAACGGCGGTGAAGGAACTGCTATGGATCTGGCAGAAGAAGTCCAGCAACATCCACGATCTGGAGGCCCGCATCTGGGATCAGTGGGCCGGCGAGGACGGCTCCATCGGCAAGGCCTACGGCTATCAGTTGGGGGTGAAGCACCGGTATCCCGAGGGGGAGATGGACCAGGTGGACCGGGTGCTCTATGATTTGCGGCACAATCCCGCCTCCCGGCGCATCCTGACCAGCCTCTATAATTTTCAGGACCTCCACGAAATGAATCTCTATCCCTGCGCCTGGTCTATGACCTTCAATGTCTCCGGAAATGTCCTGAACGCCATTTTGAACCAGCGCAGTCAGGATATGCTCACCGCCAACAACTGGAACGTGACGCAGTACGCCGTTCTGGTCCACATGTTCGCCCGGGCCAGCGGTCTGGTCCCCGGGGAGCTGGTCCATGTCATTGCCGACGCCCACATTTACGACCGGCATGTTCCCATCATCCGGCGGCTGCTGGAGGTCTCCCCCGCCCCGGCCCCCGTCTTTTCCGTGGACCCCGGCGTGACGGACTTCTACGCCTTCACCCCGGACAGCTTCCATATGGAGGGCTACGCCCCCGCCCCCTTTGACGAAAAAATCCCCGTAGCCATATGAGGTGCTTTGAATGAACGCAATCGTAATCACAGACCGGCGCTGGGCCATTGGCCGGGACGGGGGGCTGCTGTTCTCCCTGCCCACTGACATGCGCCATTTCCGGGACCGCACCATGGGCGGCACCGTCATCTTGGGCCGCCGGACCCTGGACTCCTTCCCCGGCGGCAGGCCCCTTCCAGGGCGGCGGAACATCGTCGTCACCCACCAGGCCGACCTTTCCCAGGAGGGCATGGAAACCGCCGCCAGCCTGGACGAGGCCGTGGCCCTGGCGGGAGAGGACGGCGAAAACGTCTGGGTCATCGGCGGCGGCAGCGTCTACACCGCTCTGCTGAACCGCTGCCGCCGGGTGGTCCTCACGCGGGTGGACGCCCAGGCCGAGGGCGCGGACACCTTCTTTCCCAACCTGGATAAGCTGCCCAACTGGACCCTGGTCTCTACCGGCGAGCCCATGGAGGAAAACGGCCTGACCTTCCGTTTCCTGGAATACGTCAACACAAGGCTGAACGGCTGAGCTGACTGGCCGTTCGCCGCCCGGACTTTGGGGTATCCCCCAAAGTCCCTTGTTTTTCCCTGCGTCTCACGCTATAATGGTCCGGAAGAATCCTGAAGAGGAGGCATCCCATGGCAGATCTGACCACCGATGTGCGCTATATCAAGGGCGTGGGCGAGCAGCGGGCCAAGGCCCTGGAAAAGCTGGGCATTCATACCCTGCGGGACCTGATTTCCTGGTTCCCCCGGCGCTATGAGGACCGGACGGCCCTCCGCCGCATTGCCGAGCTGGTCCCCGGCGAGACCGCCTGTGTGTCCGCCATGGCGGCCACGGCTCCCACCCTGACCTTCACCCGCCGGGGGCTGGACCTGGTGAAGCTCCGGGCGGTGGACGAGACCGGGGAGCTGGACGTCACCTTTTTCAATCAGTCCTGGCTGAAAAGCAGTCTGAAAAAAGGCGAGACCTATATTTTCTGCGGCAAGCCGGAGGGGGGGCCCCGGCTCTGGCGCATGGCGGCCCCCATCGTGGAGCCTGAGGGGAAGCGGGAGGCCACCTGCCGCATCGTCCCCATCTATCCCCTCACCGCCGGGGTCAGCCAGACCGTCCTCTCCCGGTCTGTCCGCCAGGGGCTGGACGCCTGCGCGGACATTCTGCCCGACGTGCTCCCCGACGAACTCCGGCAGCGGCGCCAGCTCTGTCAGGCGGGCTTTGCCTATGAAAACATCCACTTTCCTCAGAGCGCCGAGGCCCTGGCCCTGGCCCGGCGTCGGCTGGCCTTTGAAGAGCTGTTCCTGTTCACCATCGGCCTGCGGCGGCTGCGGAAGCGGCGGGAGGTCGTTCATGTCGCCCCCTTCCAGGCCGTGGACATGGACGGGTTCTACCGGGCCCTGCCCTTTACCCTGACGGAGGCCCAGCGGCGCTGTGTGGACGAGGCCCTGGCGGACATGGCCTCCGGCCAGCCCATGAACCGGCTCTGCCAGGGGGACGTGGGCTCCGGCAAAACCATGGTGGCGGCGGCCTGCGTGTACTTCGCCGTGAAAAACGGACGGCAGGCGGCGCTGATGGCCCCCACGGAGATTCTGGCCCAGCAGCATTACGCGGGCCTCTCTCCCCTGCTGGAGCCCCTGGGCGTCCGCTGCGCCCTGCTCACCGGGTCCACCGCCGCCAAAGCCAAAAAAACAATCGCCGCCCAGCTGGCGGCGGGAGAAATTGACTTTGCCATCGGAACTCACGCCCTGATTACCGGAAGCGTGGAATACGCCAACCTGGGATTGGTGGTTACCGACGAACAGCACCGCTTCGGCGTCAGCCAGCGGGCGGCCCTGGCCTCCAAGGGGGCCCATCCTCACACCATGGTCATGTCCGCCACCCCCATCCCCCGGACCCTGGCCCTGATTCTCTACGGGGATTTGGACGTGTCCGTCATCGACCAGCTGCCGCCGGGGCGTCAGGCGGTGGAGACCTACCGGGTCCCCGGCAGCTACCACCCCCGGGTTTTCAGCTTCATCCGCAAGCTGGCCGCCCAGGGGCGGCAGGCCTATATCGTCTGCCCCCAGGTGACGGAGAGCGGCGACCCCGAGGACGACAAAAAGGCCGTCACAGAATACGCCCAGACCCTTCAGCGGGAGGTCTTCCCCGACCTGCGGGTGGCCTTTGTCCATGGGAAGATGAAGCCCAAAGAGAAGGACGCCGTTATGACCGCCTTTGCCGCCGGGGAAACAGACGTGCTGGTGTCCACCACCGTCATCGAGGTAGGCGTGGACGTGCCCAACGCCGCCGTGATGGTCATTGAAAACGCGGAGCGCTTCGGCCTCAGCCAGCTCCACCAGCTCCGGGGCCGGGTGGGCCGGGGGAAGCACCAGTCCTACTGCATCCTGATTTCCGACCACAGAAACGAGGAGACGGCGGAGCGGCTGCGGGTGCTGACCAAAACCTCCGACGGCTTCAAAATCGCTGAGGAGGACCTGCGCCTCCGGGGGCCGGGGGATTTCTTCGGCCAGCGGCAGCACGGCCTGCCGGGGCTGAAGCTGGCGGACCTGGGAATGGACGCCCAGCTGCTCCAGGAGGCCCAGGAGGAGGCGGACAGCCTGCTGGCCAGGGACCCGGAGCTCAAAACCTGCCCCGCCGTCGCGGAGCGGGCGGAGGCCCTTTTCAGGCAGGCGGCGGATACGCTGAATTGAACCGGAGCCCGGACCAGCCGGACAGCGCCTGCGGCGGAGGCAGACTCCCCCTGTGTCAGGCCGAAAACCGGACCTGAGCGAAAAAACGCCGTCATGTTAATTTGCGTTGCTTGCCGCAACGGGCTTCCCTCAGTATAATGGCGGTGAAAGGAGGCGCTCTTTGATGCTAAGCGAAAACATAAAAGCCATCAGAATATCCAAAGGGCTCTCACAGGAGGAACTTGCGGGCAGGCTGAATGTGGTGAGGCAGACCATCTCAAAATGGGAACAGGGCCTGTCGGTTCCGGATTCCGACATGCTGATCTCCATTTCAGAGGTATTTGAAACGCCGGTGAGCGTACTGCTGGGGGAAACCGCCGCCGGGGAAAAGACCGGCGACCTCAGGGCCATTTCCCAGACCCTTGAGGCCATCAGCCTTCAGCTTGCGCACAGGAAATCACGACGGCAGGCCGTGCTTCACTGGTCCTTCATCTTAATGTGTGCGGCTTCGGCAGCCGTTTTCGCAGCCCTGGTCCGATTGAACAGCCCTTACCTGGCCTGGGATTACAGCCATCCGGAAACCGCAGTCATCGGAACAGCGTTTCACGCATTTGAGTGGCTGTCCGTCAGAATCGCGCCGCTTGTCCTGATTGGCGGAATCGCCGGGTTTTGTTTGACGCGAAAAAAATCATAATCTTTTTGGGGTTCGGAGGAGTGTCCGGATTTTTGGGTTCCGGGTTTAAATTCAGAACCGCTCTGCCCTCCGGCGGCAGCCCCGGACCACGGCGCAGCTTCCGTCCTGACATGCCAGCCTGTCCCCTGCGGCGCGCAAAACGCCGGAGAAGTTTCTTCTCCGGCGTTTTTCTTTTCTCCTCTTCCGGCGGTTATGTCCGGCGGCGCAAACGCGCGGACAGGCTTATTCCGGTTCCTCCATAAAGCCCCCGCGTCTCAGCGCCGTCATAAGGGGCCGGTACAGCAGCAGGGTCAAAGCCGCGTTCAGGCCGCCCTTTATGAGATTGAAAGGCAGAAAGACCGGAATCAGCAGCTCTGCCACCGCTTCCCTGGGATAACCCATGTAAATGGGGGTAATCAGATAGTTCCAGGGCAGCATGACCGAGACCATGCACAGCCACCCGCACAGCAGTCCCCTGACTGCGCCGGACAGGGTCCGCCTCCGCCGGTAGACCAGCGCCGCGGTGCAGGCGAAGGCGCAGCTTGAAACGACGTTCATGAGGCAGCCCAGGACCCCGGTTTCGCTGACGGTGCACATCTCGGCCAGCGAGACCGCCAGAGCCACGGAGCACGCGGTTGCCGGTCCGTAGATCAGCCCGCCGGCGGCAATCACCACATCCTTTGGGTCGTACTTCAGGAAGAGCACCAGGGGAACCCGTCCCGCCGCTGCGGCCCCGTAGGCAAGGGCGCAGAGCATCCCTGCTGCCGCGAGGTTTTTGGTTGTTCGGTTCATAAATCATACCTCCTCAAAAAGATAAACACCTAAAAGCATGAAAATGCCTTTAGGTGTTTTACTCTTGAGACGTATGGAGCATGTCAGCAAGGCCGCCGCCGGAAGAAAAAGAACGCGCGGAACGCCAGGAGCCCCTGACGAATTCCATACGCCTTCTTTAATCCAGACTGTACTGTCGGTTTTGGAATTGCACCAAATCAGCGCTTGGGCGCTCGCGGACTCTACCGCCGATCGGGAATTTCACCCTGCCTTGAAGACATTCATACTATTTAGTTGTCACGCCTGATTATAAACCGCTTCCCCCGCCGTGTCAACAGGAATCCGGTTCGCGGGAATGTCCAGACGCGCATGTTATCAGAAGGATGAGGAAGCGGACTCTGTCCCGCCCCGTTTTTCGGAAGCCGCAAGCTCCCGGGAGACGGGCCGGGACAGACTCCTGCATAAAGTTTCCGAAAAGTTTCCGAGCAGGACACTCCCCCGGTTCGCCCCTCACTCCTCTTCCAGCGGCTCCTCCGGCCCGTCATTGCCGGTTCCGCCCATCTTCATCTCCTGCCACTTCTCCTTCGTAATCAGAAGCTGCCGGGGCTTGGACCCCTCGAAGGGGCCCACATAGCCCCGTTCCTCCATCTGGTCCACCAGCCGGGCCGCCCGGGAATAGCCCAGCTTCAGCCGCCGCTGGAGCATGGACACAGAGGCCTGTCCCGTCTCCAGGATGACCTCCACGGCGGCGGGCAGCAGTTCGTCCTCCTCGCTGGGCTCCGGCTCGGCAGGGGCCTTTCCGCCCTTGCTTCCCTTTTCCTGGACGGATTCCTCAATCTTGGCAATCACCTCGTCGTCATAGCGGGCTTCGCCGGTCTGCTTGACAAAGGCCACCACCTGTTCAATCTCCTCCGGGGTGATGAAGCAGCCCTGAACCCGCTGGGGCTTGCCCGCTCCCAGGGGAGCATAGAGCATGTCGCCCCGGCCCACCAGCTTCTCCGCGCCGGTGTTGTCCAGAATGATGCGGGACTCCAGAGAGGAGGCCACGGCAAAGGCGATGCGGCTGGGAATGTTGGCCTTCATCAAGCCGGTAATCACGTCGGCGGAGGGCCGCTGGGTGGCGATGACCAGGTGCATTCCGGCGGCGCGGCCCATCTGGGCCACCCGGCAGATGGATTCCTCCACCTCCTTGGCCGCCACCAGCATCAGGTCCGCCAGCTCGTCGATGACCACCACCACGCTGGGCAGGGGCTCCAGGTCCTCCCGCTGCCGGGCCAGGCGGTTGAACTCCTCCAGCTTCTTCACGCCGTGCTCAGAAAAGGTCTTGTAGCGCTTCATCATCTCAAACACAGCCCACTGCAGGGCCCCGGCGGCCTTCTTGGGGTCCGTCACCACGGGAATCAGCAGATGGGGGATGCCGTTGTAGGGGGCCAGCTCCACCATCTTGGGGTCCACCATGATAAACCGGACCTCCTCCGGCGTGGACTTGAAGAGCAGGCTGATAATCAGGGAGTTGGTGCACACGGATTTGCCGGAACCGGTGGTGCCGGCAATCAGCACGTGGGGCAGCGTCCCGATGTCCCCGATGACGTTCCGGCCCCCGATGTCCCGGCCCAGGGCAAAGGCGGACTGGGACTTATGGCCGGAGAACTCCCGGGACTCGATGACGTCCCGAATCAGCACCGGCGTCACCTGCTTGTTGGGCACCTCAATGCCCACCACAGAGATTTTGTCCGGAATGGGGGCGATGCGCACGCCGGTGGCCCCCAGGGCCAGGGCGATGTCGTCGGCCAGATTGGTGATTTTGGACAGCTTCACCCCCTGCTCCAGGACGAACTCGTAACGGGTGACGGACGGCCCGTGGATGACGTCGCCGGGGGTGGCGTCCACGCCAAAGCTGGTCAGGGTCTCCGCCAGACGGCGGGAGTTGTTCCGCAGCTCCGCTCCGGCCTCCACATGGTTCTCCCCGCTGCTCTGCCGCAGCAGGTCGATGGGAGGATACAGATAAGCGCCTTCCTCCGCCGCCAGTTTCTCCTCGATCTCCGCCGCCACGGCGGCGGTCTGGGCCGCCACCTCCTTGGCGGTCTCCGCCTTGCTGGTCCGTCCAAAGGTCTCCGGTTTGGGCGTCTCTTTGGGGGGTTCTTTGGGAGACTCCCGGACAGGCTCAGGCGTTTTGGGCTGGACCGGGATGTCTTCTCTTTCAGGTATCGCCGGCGTGCGGATTTCCGTCGCCGGCTCCGGGACGGCGGCAACCGCAGGCTCCGGCACCGGCCTGGGCGCTTCCCGAACGGGCTCCGGGCTCCTGACGGTTTCCCTGGGCTCGTCCCGGACGGTCTCGGCATGGGCCGTCAGAATCTGGTCCGGGGTCCGCTGGTCCTCGGACTTATGGCGGAAGAAGCCGGTAAACCGGCTCTTCTCCCGCTCCCGCCGGGGAGGCGGCGCCTCGCCGTCCAGGGGAATGTCAATCTGGGGCTTGGGCCCGGCGGCACGCCGCCGGGGCGGGTCCACAGGCGTGACCTTGATGGCCGGCGTTTCCTCCTCCTCGTACTGGGGCCGCTGGCGGTGCTTCTCCAGCAGCGCCGCCCAGGTCAGCCGGAAGGAAATCATCAGCAGCACCACAAAAAGCACCGTGAAAAGAATCACCGAGGCCAGCCTGGAAAACACCGCCACGGAGCCGTTGGCCAGCACGCCGGAAACAGCGCCGCCGGACTTCAGGGCCACGCCGTCGGTCCAGATGGTTTTCAGCAGGCCGAAAAAGGAGGGATCATAAACCTCCTTGCAGATCACCATATGGGTGAGCGCGCCGAAAAACAGCGGCAGCAGCAGGGCGCAGGACGCCCGCAGCCGCACCGGCCTGCCGTGGTGGAACACCAGGATCAGCCCCGCCAGCAGCAGCGCCGGGCCGGAAATCCAGTAGCCATAGCCAAACAGGCCCTTGATGAGGGTGCTCATCAAATCAATAAACAGGGCCTTGACGCCGAAATAGCTGACAAACACAAAGAGAGCCAGCGCCAGCAGAACGCCCCCCGCCACCTCCCGGCGGACGGGGCGCTGTTTTTGGCTCTGCCGGCTTCCGCCGCTCTTCCGGCTGCCGCCGGAGCTCCTGGAGCCCTGTTTTGTTGACGTACGCTTTTGTGTTGAGGTCGCCACAGGTATGTACCTCCGTTTTTGGTTTTCCCCGTTCCGCCGGGGATTCTCTTATGCGTCCGAATCCGTTCCTCAGACAGCGCTGCCGGCCCTCTGGAAGACAATCAGCGCCAGCGTCACTACGCCGGCCAGCCAGCAGTAATAGGCGAAGAAGCCGAATTTGCCCCGTTCCGCAATCAGCTTCAGCAGGCGGATGCAGGCGTAGCCCACCACCGCCGACACCGCCACGCCCACCAGGTAGATGGGGACCTCCTCCCAGAGAACGCCGGCCTCAACGGCCTTCTTCAAGCTCAGGATGTTGGCCCCCAGAATGGCGGGAATGGACATCAGGAAGGAGTAGCGGACGGCAAACTTCCGTTCGAAGCCCACGAAGCACCCGGCTGTGATGGTGGTGCCGGAGCGGGAGATGCCGGGACAGGTGGC
This sequence comes from uncultured Oscillibacter sp., assembly GCF_947654275.1. Lineage (GTDB taxonomy): Bacteria > Bacillota > Clostridia > Oscillospirales > Oscillospiraceae > Oscillibacter. Next base: position 9,809 of record NZ_CANTJS010000029.1, read on the forward strand.
CACGGCCTGACCCACGCCCACCAGCAGCGCGTCCAGAAGCGAGGCGGTCCGCTCCGTCTTCCGGCCCCGGCGGACCCGGTCGCTGGCGAAGAGCAGGCAGCCCGTGACCAGCAGCGCCGCCGCCACGAAATACATGTTGTCCCCCAGGCTCTCCACCTGATCCATCACCGGCAGAACCGCGAACAGGGGCAGGGTCCCCACCACAATCAGCAGAATCATCCGCCGGGCCGGGGGCACCGGCGTGGGCGTGGTTCCATGGAGGATATCGGCGGCCCCGTCGAAGAACTCCAGAATCATCTCCCGGATATCCTCCCAATAGGCGGCGAACACCGCCGCCAGGGTGCCCAGGTGGAGCAGCACATCAAAAAAGCCCGGAATTTCCGTGGTCTGTCCCAAAAGGTGCTCCGCAATGGCCAGATGGCCGGAGCTGGACACCGGCAGAAATTCCGTGACGCCCTGGATGACGCCCAGAAGAATGGAGGATAACAGGGTCAAAGCATTCACGCTCCTAACGTTGGCAGATTTCACCGGACATACCAGACAGTATAACATGGCCGGCCTGTAAATTCCAGTCATATTTCTCGTTTCTGAAACTTTTGTTTGTTTCGACACATCCGGCGAAAAAGAGGACGGCCGAACCGCGCCCGGCCGCCCTGTTCACTTCCCTCCGGACCTGCCTACCGCCCTTCCTCCGTCCCGCCGGAAATCAGGGGGTCCTGAAAGCCCCCGGAGCCGGGACAGAAGAGATCTCCGGCGGCGGGAACGCCCCCGCAGAGATACAGATTGGCCTGGACCCCCTCCGCCCGGCTGGGATGATTGAGGACGGCATAGGTATAGCGGGACACCTGAAGCCCCAGGCACTCTCTCAGGTCGAAGCCCTGGGGCAGCTGGAGTTCGTTATAGGATAAATAGGGCTCTTCCAGCTTCTCGGGGAACAGGAACTGAAGGGTCTCAATGGGCTCCTCCTCCACCTCCCAGCCCAGGGACCGAAGATACTCCACCCGCTGGGCATTGCCGGTCAGCTGGGGTCGGGGCGCCTCTGTCTCCTCCGGCGTGCGGCCCATCAGCACAATCAGCACGGCCATCACCACGCCCATGAATATCACGGCGGCCACGGCTTTCTTTTTGGAAAATTTGGCTGTCCAAATCAACATATTCATCCCTCCTGTCTGTTCTTATTCATGTCCGGGACAATTTATGATACGGGATTTGTCCGCCTCCGGCCCCTCGCCCCGTCCTGTGAATCTTTGCGCCTTTTTCCCTTCATTTCTCTTCAAATATCACCCGGTCTGTGATATCATAGACCCAGAGCGTCCCTGAGACGCGGAAACACAACAAAAACAGGAGGGAAACGCCCATGGAGAGGCCAAAGCCCCAGCGGCTGGACAAACTCATCGCCTCCACAGGAAAATGGTCCCGGCGGGAGGTCCGGGAGCTGGTTCGCCGGGGCCGGGTGACGGTAGACGGCCGGCCCGCCCGCTCCGCCGAGGACAAGGCGGACCCGGAGACCGCCTCCATTCTGGTAGACGGCCAGCCCCTGGGCTACCGGCGCTATACCTGGCTGATGCTGAACAAGCCCGCCGGCGTCCTCTCCGCCACAGAGGACGGGCGGGGAAAAACCGTGCTGGACCTGCTGCCCCAGGAGCTCCGGCGGCAGGGGCTGTTCCCCGTGGGGCGGCTGGACAAGGACACCGAGGGCCTTTTGCTGCTGACCAACGAGGGCGGACTGGCCCACGCCCTTCTCTCCCCGAAACGCCATGTGGACAAGGTCTACTATGCCCGGGCCGCCGGGCGTCTGGCGGAGGCGGACCGCCGGGCTCTGGCGGCGGGCCTGACTCTGGAGGACGGCCTGGTCTGCCTCCCGGCCAGGCTGGAGATTCTGACTTCCGGCGAGACCAGCGAGGTCCTGATTACCCTCCGGGAAGGAAAATTCCACCAGGTCAAACGGATGCTGGCGGCACGGGGCGCGCCGGTTCTGTACCTGGAACGGGTCCGGATGGGCTGCCTGGACCTGGATCGGAGCCTCCCCCGGGGAGGGTTTCGCTTTTTGACCGAGGAAGAGATGGAAAAACTCCGGGCACTTGTGTAGTTCCTAGAAAAAGCTCGAATACTAACCAAAAACTCAAAGGTTTTTTTGTTGAAAAAAGAAAAAACATCTTGCTTTTTGGAGAAAATGCCGATATAATAGTGCCATTGACAAAATACACAAGGTTTCCCCTGTAAATTTAGCTGAGGAGGATGACCATGTCTGGGAGAATTTATCAAAACGTGGTGCTGCAATTAAAGGAAAACACGGATCGGACCATCGGTGTCATTGACAGCGAGGGCATCGTGATCGCATGCAGCGAGCTGTCCCTGATCGGGCAGCGCTGGACGGAGTATGTCCCGGTGGTGAACAACGCCTCCGGTGCCCTGATCTCCTCCGACGGCAAAACCTTCAAGGCCCTCAACGGCTGGGGCAATCAGTTTGACTATGCCGCCTTCGCCTTTGGAGAAAACGACGTCAGCAAGGCCGTCTGTTCCGTTGCCACGGTGGCGCTGAACGCCGCCAAGTCCTATTATGAGGAAAAGCACGACCGGGGCTCCTTTATCAAGGACATCATCTCCGACAACATCATGCTGGGGGATATTTACATGCGGGCCAAGGAGCTGCGGGTCACCGCCGATGTGGCCCGGGGCGTCTTCGCAATCCGCTCCCTGAAAAAGGGCGAGTCCGTGCCCACCGACGTGGTGCAGTCCATGTTCCCCGACCGGCAGAACGATTTCGTTCTCAACATCGGTGAGGGCGACGTGGTTCTGGTCCGGCAGATGCCCGAGGGCGCCGGCTTCCGGGAGCTGAACAAAATCGCCTCCTCCATTGAGGAAAGTCTCCGCTCCGGCAGCGAGAGCACCGTTGTGGTGGGCATCGGCACCATCGCCACCCACCTGCGGGACCTGGCAAAATCCTATAAGGAGGCCCAGATTTCCATTGACGTGGGCAAAGTCTTCGACACGGAAAAGTATGTTATCAACTATGAAAACCTGGGCATCGGCCGTCTGATTTACCAGCTGCCCACCACCCTCTGCGAGATGTTCCTCCAGGAGGTTTTCAAGAAGAATCCCATCGACGCCCTGGACAAGGAAACCCTGTTCACCATCCACCGCTTCTTCGAGAACAACTTGAACGTCTCCGAAACCGCCCGGAAGCTCTTCGTCCACCGGAACACCCTGGTCTACCGGCTGGAGAAAATCAAGAAGCTGACAGGCCTGGACCTCCGGGAGTTCGACGACGCCATTACCTTCAAGGTGGCCCTGATGGTCAAGAAGTATCTGACTTCCCGGGGCATCGACTCCTGAGCGGCCCGGCAGCAGTCAAAAGGGACCCGGCAGACAAGGAATCGAAACAAACACAGAAAGGGTAATCGTATGCTGCGGCCGAAAGAAGTGGTATGCAAGTGGGTAGACGCCTTCAACCTCCATGATGTGGAGGCAATTACAAGCCTTTATCATGAAAACGCCATAAACCATCAGGTAGCAAATGACCCTGTTACGGGAATCGAGGCAATCCGGGCAATGTTCACAGAAGAATTTGCCTCCGCAGATATGACGGCCATTACAGAGAATATATTTGAAGACGGGCAGTGGGCGATTCTTGAGTGGCGCGACCCCCTGGGGCTCCGGGGATGCGGCTTTTTCCAGGTTGTGAATGGGAAAATTCTGTTCCAGCGGGGCTATTGGGATAAGCTCTCTTTTTTGAAGCAGCACAATCTGCCCATTGAGTGAGCAAATCCGCCGGCATCATTCCGCAGTCCCTTGAGAAGGCTTTTTACCTCCAGTTACTTCCAGCTTATCGGGCAGTTATCCATTCTGGATAGCTGCCTGAACATTTGCGCAGAAGAGGCCGGGCAGAGCCTCCTCCTCCCTTTTCAGACGGGTGCTGCTGAACGCGGCTTCACCAAACCATTCGTTAAACTATCCAAAACAGGCAGCCGCCCGTTCATGGATGGCTGCCCAATAAACTGGAGCTTATACACATATCATAATTCCAGTCTCATATGAATAACTTCTTGAAATCCCGCCAGTCGGGAATGAAAGCCTTTGGGATTTCTGCCATATTCAACAAATCCGGCTTTTTTATACATGGATAACGCTCTTGCATTGCTAGCAACCGCACTCAGTTCAAGCTGGATATATCCCGCAGCCCTTGCACATTCAATGCACACTGCCGTCAACGCCTGTCCAATCCCCAGTCCCCAAAATTCTTTAGCTACACTGATGCCCAATTCGGCGCGATGCCGCACCTTATGTTTTTTCCCCACTGCTTCAACCCCAGCGGTTCCCACCACTGCATGATTGACTACGGCAACGATTTCGATTTCATTTTTACTTTCGGATTTCTCTTTCAGAAATTGGCTTTCCTGCGTGACATCAAAGCAATTTTCGTCTGGATAGGTCAGTAAATAATCGGTCTCTCCATGTGTCAAATGAAAGTGATCAAGTACGGCTTGACCGTCAGATTCGGTTCCGTTTCTCAAGCAGCATTCAATCCCATTTTTCAACCGTATCACTTTATGATATTTCATCGCTGGCGCCTCACAACTAAAGATTTGTTGAACCGATTATAACACAAGACCCCTGTCATATCAATGTGCCTCTGTAGAAATCGCCGGAGTTATATGTTTCTTAAAAGGGACAGCCTGCTCCGCCGCTTGACAAACAGCCGCCGCTGTGGTAGAGTTACTTTCACACTATCGCAATAGTTTGCACTACCCCGCTTCCGCCCCGGACATGTGAAAAAACTGGAAATCGAAAAAGAAAACGATTCTCTTGTTGCATTGGGGCGGAAAACCATATATAATGGTGTTTATTATGGAATTTTGCCGGCTGCCGGCCGGGGACAGCCCGCCGGTCCGCCGCCGCCCTTTTCCGACAGCAATGGGAGGTGCCCGTATGGTAGAATCAGAGTCCGCAGTCATCGAACTTAAGGACGTGGAAATGACCTATGAAAATGGGACGAAGGCCGTCCGGGGGATCTCGCTGAGAATCCGTCCCGGCGAGTTCGTCTTTCTGGTGGGGCCCTCCGGCTCCGGCAAGTCCACCATTATCAAGCTCCTCACCGGCGAGGTGGAGCCCAGCGTGGGCCGGGTGCGGGTCAACGGCTTTTCCACCCGGAATATCTCCGAGCGGCAGATTCCCCTGATGCGCCGGACGCTGGGGGTTATTTTCCAGGACTTCCGCCTGATTGACAAAAAGACCGTTTATGACAACCTGGCCTTTGTCATGCGCGCGGTGGGGGCCTCTGCCAGGGAGAGCCGCCAGAGGATTCCCTATGTCCTGGAGCTGGTGGGTCTGGAGGACAAGGCCCACAGCTACCCCAATGAGCTCTCCGGCGGCGAGCAGCAGCGGGTGGCCATTGCCCGGGCCCTGGTGAACAACCCGGACACCATCATTGCCGACGAGCCCACCGGCAACCTGGACCCGGAGCGGTCCCTGGAGCTGATGGACCTGCTGGTGAAAATCAACGAGCTGGGCACCACCATGGTGGTGGTGACTCATGAAAAAGATCTGGTGGACCGGTTCGGCAAGCGGGTCATCACCATTGATTCCGGGCGGGTCATCAACGACAGCGTGGGCCGCTATGTGGGAGGACATATCCATGGGTAAACACAATTTCGGATATTTTGTCCACGAGGGGCTGTCCAACATGTTCAGCCACGGCTTCATGAGCTTTGCCGCCATCGGCATCACCGTGGCCTGTCTGCTGATTATGGGCACCTTTTCCCTGGTGGCGGTAAACGCCAACGCCCTTCTGGCAGACCTGGAGCAAGAGAACGAAATCCTGGCCTTTATCGAGGAGGACTGTACGGACCAGCAGATCAAGGCCCTGGAAAAGACGCTGGGGGCCGTGCCCAATGTGACCTCGGTGACGTTCATCAGCCGGGAGGAGGCCATGGAAAAATTCCTGGAGGACTATCCGGACGAGGAGTATTTCAAGGACCTGGACCCGGAAATTCTGCGGGACCGGTTTTCCCTGAAGATTGACGATCTGGAGCTGATTTCCCAGACGGTGGAGCAGGTGCGGAACACCCAGGGCATCGGCGGCATCAACGCCTATGAGGACGTGGCCGGGGGCTTCATCACCGTGCGGAATGTGGCCTCGGTGGTCTGCATCGCCCTGATTGCCATTCTCTTCATCGTCTCCCTGTTCATCATCTCCAACACCATCCGTCTCACCACCTTTGACCGCCGGGAGGAAATCGCCATCATGCGGATGGTGGGCGCCACCAACGGTTTCATCCGCTGGCCCTTTGTGTATGAGGGCTTTTTGCTGGGCCTGCTGGGCTCCACCATCGCCTTCTTCCTGCAATGGATGCTCTACGAGGCGGTGTCCAAGGGCGTCAGCACCAACGACGCCCTCCAGCTCATCGACGTGGTTCCCTTTCAGCAGCTCTGGAAGCCGGTGGCCCTGACCTTCGGCTGCGCGGGCATTCTGATCGGCGTAGGCGGCAGCCTCTCCGCCATCCGGAAGTATTTACAGGTCTGAGGAGGGCATATGAAGCGGAAAAAGAACATCAAGGGGCTTGGACGGATTCTGACGCTGGCCCTGGTCCTGTGCCTGCTGCCGGCCAATCTTCAGCCGGCGGCGGCGGTCACCCAGGCGGACATCGACGCGCTGAAGGACGACGCCAAGGGCCTGGCCCAGGAGAAAAAGGACATTCAGGCCCAGCTGGACAAGCTCTCCGGCGACATCAGCAACACCTTGGAGCGCAAGCGCCTGCTGGACGGTCAAATCAGCCTCACCGAGGACGAAATCGCCAACACCGAACAGGAAATTGAGACCTACGCCGCCCTCATCACCCAGACGGAACAGGAGCTGGCGGACGCCGAGGAACGGGAAGCCCAGCAGTACGCCCTGTTCTGCAAGCGGGTCCGGGCCATGGAGGAGCAGGGGAAAACGGAATACTGGGCCGTCCTGTTCCGGGCGGACAGCCTCTCGGACCTGCTGGGCCGACTGGACATTGTCAACGAGATTATGGACTATGACCAGCGTGTAATCGAAAATCTGAAAGTCATTCAGGCGGAAATTGCCGATACCAAGGTCACCCTGGAGGGGCAGAAAACCGCCTCTGAGGAAGCCAAGTCCCAGCTGGAGCAAAAGAAAAAGGACCTGGACAACCGCCGAGAGGAGGCCAACGCCCTGATTGCCCAGCTCCGCAAGCAGCAGGAGGAACAGGAGGATGCCCTGGACGACCTCTCCGCCGACGAGGCGGCGGTGCAGGCCAAGATCAAGGAGCTGAACCGGAAGCTGGCCGAGGAGGAGGCCGCCCGGCTGGCGGCGGCGGGCCAGTCGGCTCCCGCGTCCAACCCCGGCGGGTACATCTGGCCGGTAAACAGCCGTTATATCACCTCCACCGTAGGAGGCCGGGCCTCTCCCGGCGGCATCGGCTCCACCAACCACAAGGGCACCGACATCGGCCGGGTGGGCTATACCAGTTCCATCTACGCGGCCAAGGCGGGCACCGTCATCATCTCCGAGTACTCCAGGAGCTACGGACACTATGTAGTGGTGTCCCACGGGCCGGGCAACTCCACGCTCTACGCCCACATGAGCAAGCGTTCCGTCTCCGTGGGACAGCGTGTAAACCAGGGCGACGTCCTGGGGGTCACCGGCTCCACCGGCAACTCCACCGGTCCCCATCTCCACTTTGAGATTACGGAAAACAACCAGATTATCAACCCGCTGAACGACGGCGCAGCCCCGAAAAAGGGCTATCTCACCGGGTACACCCTCAGCGGAACATAACATATTTCGGCCTCCCGCCCCATATCATGAGGCGGGAGGTCATATTATGGTTGCTTTGCTGCTTTGGAAGGACCCGCAGAAGGGTCAGAAACGCATACAGATTGAGGAACGTCCCCTGCTGCGGACCCGCTTTTTGTGGGTGGAAATCGCCCGAAGCCCCCATCCGGCGGTCCGGCGGCGCAGGCTGCTGGCGGCGGCCCGGCGGCTGCGGAAGCTGGGCGTTGCCCAGGTTGTTCCCCCGGCGGACTTTTCCCATGGGGCTGTGCTGGAAAAATGCGGTCTGCGCATCACGGGCACGCTGGCCCTCCGCCGGAGCCTGGCGGCGGACTGGGTTCGGGCGGGCCTGGAGGCGGAACGGCTGCCGGTAGCCGGGGCCCGGGTGGCGGTGACGGCTTCAGTCCTCACCGGCGAGGTGGTGCGGACGGTGACGGAGCTGTGCCTGCGGCACCGCTATGTCCTGCTGGACCTGCCCTATGGCGGCGAAGATCTGTGCCGCCAGCTGCGGCGGGAATACGGCGTGTCGCTGCTTCTGGGCCCCTCCAGGGAGCAGTTGGAGGGGGCCGAAGCTTTGGTCCTCTTTGACCTGCGGCGGGACCTGTCCATGGCCAACCCGGTGGTCCTGCGGCTGTATGACGAAACCCAGCCCCTGCCGGCTCTCTCCCTTCCGCCGGAGGCAGAGGCGGCCCTGCCGGAGGAGGCGGACCGGGGCCGACTGCTGGCGGCGCTGCGGGAGGCGGGATGCCTGCGCCGGGAGGACGTGACGGCGGGCGTGGGACCCGCCAAAAGCCCGGAGCCGCTCCAACCTGTCTCCGCTCCGGTGTGGGCCAGGCCGCTCTGGAAAAAAACCGGGCTCTGAGAAAGGATATCGGAATCCGCGGCGCCTTGTCCGGGGCCGGACTCCAGTCCCGGCCCCTCCTGCGGAAAGTCCGGCATCATTGGGAGCACGGGCGGGCGCAGAGGGCCGCCCCTACAGGCGTACAGCCCGCCCCCTGCGCCTCCTCTGCCTGATAAAATATATGAACAGACGCGCCCCCTCTTCTCCAGGGGCGTCTGATTCGCAGATTTTATTTTGCTGGGGACGCCCCCTTGGGCGGCCAAATATGAGGCCCTTGTACCGGCAGGCCGCCGAGGGCGGCGGCCCCTGCATCACGGTCCTGTTATAGTCACCGCAGTTGAAAAGAAGCATCAGCTTCTTTTCAACAAGTGCGGCGATGATTCGCCGCACAGGCCGTAAAACGGCCTTGCGGTGGACTTCATAGTCAGCACAGGGGGCCTTACCCGTCAGCGGCTCCGCCGCTGCTTGAAAATCGGTATCTGCCGATTTTCAACTGTGCTGACTATATAAAATGCGCGCCGGGGCGCTTCCCTCTTCTCCCCGCTTCTTGACAAATGCCTCCAAAGCAGGTACTATAAGCTAAACGGCCCCAGGCCGGCATTTTTCAGTCATCTGTAAAGAGAGGCGAAGGCGATGGAAGCGATGGCGGAAGAGCGCACCTATCCGGTTCCCGCAGAAGAGAGAGCACAGCCAGGCGGCTTTCAAAGCCTGGTGCTGATTCGGATTCAGGACACCCGACCCAAGCATCTGGACGGCGGCAGGACGGTTCTGCGGCCCAGCCTGCCCTATGACGAAACCACCCGGCTGGCCAGCTGCTTCCTGGACCTTTACATCGGCGCCCGCTACGCCCCTTCTCCCTCGGTCAGCGGCTGCATCTGCCGGGCCACGGTTCTGGCCGGCACCATCACCCTGACGGCGGAAGGACAGACCTTTCAGCTTCTGGAGCGGGATGCCCTGCGCTTCGCGGCGGACCAGCCCTATTGCTTTGAGAACATGTCCAGCAGCACCGGACGGCTGCTGCTGGAATACCAGTTCCTGAACGGGCATCTATAGTCACCGCAGTTGAAAAGAATCTATTGGATTCTTTTCAGTGAAGCTCTGCCGTGCAGCGCTTTGGGCCGCATGTACGGCCTTTTGCGCCAGACTTCACAGGAAACGCATGCGCGCCCTGCGCACCGGCGGGCCAAATGTCCGCCGGTTGAAAAGGAGCTTTGTCCCTTTTCAACTGCGCTGACGATATAAAGGAGTACCGCCCATGCACATCCGTACCGCCCTTTTCTCCGACCTCCCCGCCCTGGCGGCGGTGGAAGCCCTCTGCTTCCCTCCCGCCGAAGCCGCCTCCCAGGAGGTTCTGGCCGCCCGGCTCCGGGTCTATCCTCATCACTTCTGGCTGATGGAGGACGAGGGGCGTCTGGTCAGCTTCATCAACGGTCCGGTTACCGACGAACCCCAGCTGCTGGACGCCATGTATGCCGACCCCTCCTTTCACAGGGAAACAGGGGCCTGGCAGATGATTTTCGGCGTGAACACCCTGCCCCAATACCGGCGGCAGGGCCGGGCCGGCCAAGTGATGGAACGGGTGCTGGCCGACGCTCAGGCCCAGGGCCGGACGGGCTGCGTCCTCACCTGCAAGGAGGCCCTGATCCATTACTATGCCCGATTCGGCTTCCAAAACGAGGGGCTTTCCGCCTCCGCCCATGGCGGCGCGGCCTGGTATTCCATGCGGCTGACCTTTTAGGGCCTGTTCACATAAGCCCACGCGCACGTCTTTTCGGCAAATTTTGCCGACTGCTTCGTTAAAAATTTTTGCCGTACGCCAGTACGCCTGCAAATTTTTGCCTCGCATCCGGCTAAAATTTGCTCGAAAATCCGCACATGTGGTTTATATGAACAGCCCCTAGCGAAAACCAAAACAGACAGGAAAAAGCGCCCGGCAGCAGCCGGGCGCTTTTGCTTCGATGGTAGGAAGCGGCTTTGAAGCCGCGGACACGGCGGAATAAGGGTCTCAGGCCTGCTTCACAAACCCCTCCAGGCGGCGGGACAGCAGCACTGCCAGACCCAGCTTGATCAGGTCGGGAATGATGAAGGGAAACACACAGTATCCGCAGGCAGCCAGCAGGCCCATGGGCTTTCCCATCTGGGCGTAGAGGGTCAGATACCAGGCGGTTCCGAAGGCGTAGCACACCGCCATGCCCAGCACGCCGGCAGCAGCCTTCACCGGCAGGCTCTCCCCCAGCCTGGCGGTCAGCAGCCAGTACAGCAGCGCCGTGAAGAAAAAGCCCAGGATATATCCGCCGGTGGTTCCCAGCAACACGCTCAGGCCCCCCCGGAAGCCGCTGAACACCGGCACACCCACTGCCCCCAGCAGCAAATAGGTGACAACGGCATAGGTCCCCCGCCTGCCGCCCAGCGTCAGCAGGGCCGCGAAAATCGCGAAGGTCTGCATGGTGAACTGCACGAAGGGCGCAGGCACAGGCACGGAAATCCAGGCGCACACCGCCATTAAAACGGCGAACAGCGCGATATAGGCCATGTCCCGGGTCTGAAGCCGGGGCGCGGCAGTCCTGTCGGAAGTGGTGGAGCTCATAGGGAAAACGCCTCCTTTGATGTTGAAATTGGTAATAGGATACCGCAGTTTCCCAAAATTGTCAACCGTTAATTTTATACCGGTTTACAATTGGGCCAAAGCAGGGGGACGCCGGAGGCGTCCCCTGTCTCTTTACACTTCCGTATGGACGCAGAGCTCCCGGGCCTTGGCCTGAATGGCCTTCAGGTCCTCGAAGGTCTCAGGCCGCTTGTTCACATCCCGCAGCAGGGCCGCCGGGTGATAGATGGCGGTCATCTGCACGCCGCCCCGGGTAAACCACTGTCCATGCTCCTGGGTGATGCGGAAATCATCCTTGATGATGGCCTTGGCGGCGACGCGTCCCAGGCAGACAATGATTTTGGGCCGCAGCAGGACCGTCTGACGGCGGAGCCAGTCCATGCAGGCGTCCTGTTCCACCCCCAGGGGGTCCCGGTTGTTGGGCGGGCGGCACTTGACAATGTTGGCGATATAGACCTTGGTCCGGTCCAGGTTCACCATCTCCAGCATGTCGTCCAGCAGCTTCCCGGCCCGGCCTACAAAGGGAATGCCCTGCTCATCCTCGTGCTGGCCAGGACCCTCGCCAATCAGCAAAATTTCCGCGTCCTGGGCCCCGTCGCCAAACACGACGTTGTGCCGCGTCTCACAGAGGGAACACCCCCGGCAGGCCAGGCACTCCGACCTCAGATTCTCCCATGTGTCCATCCAAGCCACCTCGTTTCTTTCTTTTTCCGCCCGGTCCTGACAGATCAAGGGCTGTTTCCCCCAGTATAGCATGAAAAAACTGCCGGCGCAAGAGAGGGATACGTTATCCGCTTCCAGGAGAGACTGAGGCCGAGGTGATGACATGATCTTCTGTCTCTGGTATTTTTGGATTTACAGTTTTCTCGGCTGGCTGGTGGAACTGGCCTTTGCCCTGGCCTCCCGTTCCGGGGAACAGCGGCGGCGCTGCTTCCTTCTGCTACCCCTGTGCCCGGTATACGGCCTTGGCATGATGGCGGCGCTGGCTCTGCCGCCCATGGGCTGGCTGGGGCTGACGGTCTGGGGCGGTCTGGCCGCCACGGCGGTGGAATACGCCGTGCACTGGGCCGGGGAGCGCTTTCTGCGCGTGGAGTTCTGGGATTATTCCCAGGTCTCCGGCAATCTCCGGGGCCGGGTCTGCCTGCCCTTCTCCCTGGCCTGGGGGGTCCTGGTGTGGGCGGCGGTCCGGTTCATTCAGCCGGGGGTCGCCGCTTTGGCGGCGGCGGTCCCGGACTGGCTGACCTTTGGCTTCCTGCTGGTTTTTACCGCCGACGCGGTGTGCTCCCTCCGGTTCCTCCGGGAGACGGGAGATTTGAGAGCCATGCGCGCAGCGGGCCCCTATTAAAATTCAGACCCACTCCCTCAGCAGTCCCACCGTGACTTCCGCCACGATTTCACAGGCCCGCTCGCAGTTTCGCTCAAAGGCCTCCGCCCCGCTCTCCTCATCGGTATCCGTAACCGTTCTTACCGCCAGAAAAGGGACCTGATTCACATAACACACATGGGCGGCGCCTGCCGTCTCCATATCCGCCGCCAGAGGAGCATACTTCCGGCGAAGGCGTTCCCGGCCTTCGTTTTCTATGAAGGCCTCGCCTGTGGCAATCGTCCCGAAGACGACCGGATGCCGGGCGGTCTCGGCGTATTTTCTGGCGGCGGAGAGCAGGTCTTCATCAGATGAAAAATAAACCGACGGCATCCAGGGGTGAAATTCCGTCAGGATGTCCTTTGCCACGTCGTGATAAACCGCACGCTCTGCCACGACTGTGTCAAACACCTGAATTTGGGGGTCAATTCCCCCAGCCGCTCCGGCGTTGATGACGGCATCTGCGCCGTAGACCTCAATCAGCAGCTCCGCCGCCACGGCTGCGTTGACCTTACACACACCGCTGTACACCGCCACGGCGGGAATTCCCTGAATTGTTCCCTCGTAAAATTTCAGCATGGCTTTCTCCGTAACCCGGCTGACCTCCATGACCTTTAAAAACGGGGCCAGCTCTGTGTCACTGGCACACAAAATCCCTGCTTTTTTCACAGTGCATATCCTCCCCGTAGCCTGCTAAACCACCTGGAACAGATAGAATTTCAAATAATTGGTTTCCTCCACGCCCCAGAGGATGGGGTGGTCGCAGCTCTGCTGGCGGGCCTCGATCTGCCGCAGGCGGACTCCGGCATCCTTCGCCGCGCTGCGGAGCATGGCCAGGAATTTCTCCTCCTCCGCAAAGTGAGAACAGGAGCAGGTGGCCAGATACCCGCCCCGGGGCAGCAGGCGCATGGCCCTGTAGTTGATTTCCTTATAGCCCGCCATAGCGCTGGCGGCGGTCCTCCGGGACTTGGTGAAGGCCGGCGGGTCCAGGATGATGAAATCATACCGGGGCGGCTCTTTTTCCAAAGAGGGCAGCAGCTGGAAGACGTCCGCCGTCAGAAAGTCCATCCGCTCCGCCAGACCGTTCCGCTCCGCGTTGGTCCGGGCCATCTCCACGGCGGAGGCGGACACGTCCACGGCGGTGACGTGGGCCGCGCCTCCCAGGGCGGCGTTCAGAGCAAAGGACCCGGTGTGGGTAAAGCAGTCCAGCACCGTCTTCCCCGCCGCCAGCCGGGCCACACAGCGGCGGTTGTATTTCTGGTCCAGGAAAAAGCCGGTTTTCTGGCCGTTTTCCACGTCCACCAGGTAGCGCACGCCGTTTTCCGTGATCTCCGTCACCGGGGACTCCGGGGCCGCCTCCCCCGACAGGGGAAACCACCCCTTGTATTTGGGCAGGCCCTCCTTGTCCCGCAGGGCAGCCTCGTTCCGCTCATAAACCCCGCGGATGGTCTGGCCGTCCTTCCGGAGCATGTCCACCAGCAGGGGCAGCAGGGTCCCCTTGACCCGCTCCATGCCCGCCGACAGCACCTGAACGCTGAGCAGGTCGTGAAACCGGTCCACGGTCAGGCCGGGAAACATGTCCGCCTCACCGAAGATAATCCGGCAGGCGTCCAGGTCCTGGGGGTCCATGACGGTCTTCCGGTACTCCCAGGCCCAGCGCAGCTTTCGTTCCCAGAAGGCGGCGTCAAAACGGTCGTTGGCGTTCCGGGAAATCAGCCGGACCCGGATTTTTGACGCCTCCGACAAAAAGCCGGTGCCAAGATAGGCGCCTTTTTTGCTGCGCACATCCACCAGACCGCCGTTTTCCGGCGCTCCGTCCATGGATAAAATCTCCGCGTCATAGACCCAGGGGTGGCCCCGGAGAATGGCGGCCTCCGCCTTGGGCGTGACTGCGGCGCAGGGATAGCTTCGTTCAACTTTCATGATACCAGTCCCTTTTCAATTAGGAATGAGGAGTTAGGAATTAGGAATTGGCCAGGATACTAAAAAATTCCTAATTCCTAATTTCTAATTCCTAATTGATTATAGTAACACATCCGGCGGGAAATTTCCATATATAATAAAGAAGGAGGAATTGCCATGCCTATCATTTATTTGAGTCCGTCGACACAGGAATGGAACAGCTACGTCACCGGCAGCGGCTCGGAGGAATACAACATGAACCTGCTGGCGGACGCCCTGGTTCCTTATCTGCTCTCCAACGGCATCCGCTACAAGCGCAACCGTCCGGATATGACCGCCGGCTCTTCCATCCGGGAGGCCAACCGGGGCTACTATGACCTCTATCTCGCCCTCCACTCCAACGGCGCTCCGGAAGGGCGCTACGGCGAGGAACGGGGCATCATCGCCTTTTACTACCCCGGCAGCTCCCAGGGGCAGCGGGCGGCGGAGCTCATCGCCCAGGAGCTGCGGAAAATCTACCCCCTCCCCGGCAAGGTTACCACCCGCTCCACTACGTCCCTGGGAGAGGTGGCCCAGTCCAAGGCCCCGGCGGTGCTGGTGGAAATCGGCTATCACGACAACTATGCCGACGCCCTCTGGATTGAGGGCCACATGGACGACATCGCCCAGCAGCTGGCCCGGGCCCTGACGGAATTCTTCGGCCTGCCCTTCATCTACCCCATGGACCCGGCAAAGGGCACCGTGACCCTCAGCTGGGGGACGCTGAATCTCCGGAGCTACCCCGCCCCCACGGGAACCGTCATTGCCAACATGCCCAACGGGTCCGCCGTCACCATCTACGGCGAGTGGCAGGGCTGGTACGTGGTCCACTACGGGGACCAGGTGGGCTACGCCGCCGCGGCCTATATCGACCGCTGAGTCCCCCGCCCCCGGCGCGCCCGCAAATATTTCATCGGAATTCTTTAGTAAAGAGATGTTTTTCCTTGACAGCAGTCCCGTAAGCGTTTAAACTAGAAGAGGATTGCCGTCGGGGGGCGAAGGGGGCCCTCCGGTTGTTTTCTATGTTTATCCCAGCGCGCAGAAAAAGACATGGCGCGCAAACATACCATACGAAGGAAATGGAGGAATCACAGCCGTGATACAGATCATCATCACCGCACTGGTCGGTGTGGTGGTCGGCGGCGCGATCTGTTTCCCTCTCGGTATCCGCTATCGGAAAAACGTCTCTGAAAAGGAAATCTCCAGCGCGGAAGAAGAAGGCAAGCGTATTGTCAACGAGGCTATCAAAAGCGCGGAGTCCAAAAAGCGCGAGGCCCTTTTGGAAGCCAAGGAGGAGATTCTGAAAAACCGCAGCGAGTACGAGAAGGAAGTCAAGGAGCGCCGGGCCGACCTGCAGCGGCAGGAAAACCGTCTGCAGCAGAAAGAGGAAAACCTGGACCGGAAGATTGAGAGCGTGGAGAAAAAAGAGGACGCCCTGACCCAGAAGCACGCCGCCATCGACCGGGAAACCGAGGAGATCAAAGCCATCAAGCACAGCCAGACCGAAATGCTGGAGCGGATCTCCGGCTTCACCACCGAGGAGGCCAAACAGTATCTGATTGACCAGGTGGAGTCCGAGGTCATCCACGAGACCGCCTTGAAAATCAAAGAGGTCGAGTCCCGCATGAAGGAAGAATGCGAGGCCCGGGCCCGTGAGGTGGTGGCCCAGGCTATTCAGCGCTGCGCCGCCGACCAGGTGGCCGACATGACCGTCAGTGTGGTACCCCTGCCCAATGACGAGATGAAGGGCCGTATTATCGGCCGGGAAGGCCGCAACATCCGCACCATCGAAACTCTCACCGGCGTGGATCTGATTATTGACGACACGCCGGAGGCCATTACCGTCAGCTGCTTTGAGCCTGTCCGCCGGGAAATCGCCCGGCTGGCCCTGGAAAAGCTCATTGCCGACGGCCGCATTCACCCCACCCACATCGAGGAAATGGTGGAGAAGGCCCGCCGGGAGGTGGACGCCACCATCAAATCCGAGGGTGAGCGGGTGGTCTTCGAGTGCGGCGTGCGGAACCTGCACCCGGAGCTTGTGAAGATGCTGGGCCGCCTCCACTACCGCACCAGCTACGGACAGAACGTTCTCCAGCACTCCGTGGAGGTCAGCCATATCGCCGGCATGATGGCCGCGGAGCTGGGTGTGGACGTCCAGGCCGCCAAGCGGGCGGGCCTGCTCCACGACCTGGGTAAGTCCGTGGACCACGAGATGGAGGGCACCCATGTGGCCCTGGGCGTGGAATTCGCCCGGAAGTACAAGGAACGGGACGATATCATTCACGCCATTGAGGCCCATCACAACGACGTGGAGCCCCGGACCATCGTGGCCTGTCTGGTTCAGGCTGCCGACGCCATCTCTGCCGCCCGGCCCGGCGCCCGGCGGGAGAATCTGGAAAACTACATCAAGCGCCTGGAACAGCTGGAGACCATCACCGGAACCTACCCCGGCGTCGACAAGGCATATGCCATTCAGGCGGGCCGGGAGGTCCGGGTCATGGTGAAGCCCGAGCAGGTTTCCGAGGACCAGATGGTCATTCTGGCCAGGGACCTGGCCAAGAAGATCGAGGAAGAGATGGAATACCCCGGCCAGATCAAAGTCCACGTCCTGCGGGAGACCAAGGTGGTCGAGTACGCAAAATAGCACCGATCAATCACAAATCCCCTCCGGCTCTCCGGAGGGGATTTGTTCCAGAATTTCATTTTTGGGGATATGGGACCTTTATATCGGTGCGGCCAAGCAGGGACCGCTTTCGCGGGGAACCAGAGAGGCTTTGCCTCTCTGGACTCTCCACCAGGGGGGACACCCCCCTAGGACCCCCCGATGTCGTCGGCGCAAGCTGCACATCCCTCGCCCTGTCTCGCGGGGGACAGGTCTCGTCCGTTCCGCTGCACCTCCTCCCCCCACCGAAACCGCTGACACTGGGTTTCGGTGGGGACCCCATGACGGGGGACGAGGGACGCGCAAGAGTTACCGACAGTCTGATACGCAAGTCTTCAGGCCGCGGCGTAGCTCAACGGGAGCTGGCGGTCACTGAACGAACATATTTCTCTTTCCACTGCCGTTCGTGCAGACCAGATGAAAGCTCTGTACCTCTACCAGTTTCTAACGAAAGCGGCGGTAAACAAGAAAGCCAACGGAAGCGCCAATTGAGCGGCAGCGGGGAAACACGAACCGTCCTTTCATTGCCCTCCCAACCCCCGCTTGCACTGTGCCGTGGGCTGGAGTCTTGCGAATCGGGGCTCTGCAGCTCTTGCGCGTACGTCTTTCTCTCTTTTGGACCGTCCACGGCCCGTTTTCTCTCTTTCTGCGCTCAGAAAGAGAATGGGGCCCCCACGGTCACCCAACGAAGCGGTGACCGTGGGGAGAGGAGACGCAACGGAACGGACGAGACCTGTCCCCCCGCGAGACAGGGCGAGGGATGTGCAGCTTGCGTCGACGACTATGGGGGGTGGAATGAACCAGCCATCTTAATGGCTGATGACCACCCCGCGCGTCAGCGCAAGAAAAAACTCCGCGGCCAGAAGGGCCGGACCTTCAGAAAGGAGTCATTACCATGAGTATCCAGAACATTTCAGAGGCTTTGCCTTATACGCAGGCCCCCCAGGCATCCCCCTGCGCCGGCACCTCCGGCCCCGCCTTCCGGGAGCTGCTGGACCAGCGCCAGCCCCCGGCTGCCGAAAGTGAGGCGGACAACCCTTCCCCGGACCACAGCGAGTTTGTGAAAGAGGACCTGGTATCCGCCCTCTACCAGGCCCGCCTCACCATGCTGGAGCGGATGAAGCTGGGCAAAGAGAAGCAGGACGAGGAAGAGGCCTGGGATCACCTGATGGAGCAGGTGGACGCCTGGATTGAATCGCTGCGGGGAGAGGGCGGCGTCGAACGGGCCGCCCGGGCCTACGCCGCCGTCAAAACCGACGAAGCGGACCGGGTACGGCCCCGGAGACAGCCCGCCGACGCCATTCTGGACATGCTGGCGGCACAGCTCCAGGGGGAATAAGAGAGAAGGCAGGAGGGGAATCCCCTCCTGCTTTTCA
The DNA here is from genome assembly GCF_947654275.1 of uncultured Oscillibacter sp. Classification (GTDB taxonomy): domain Bacteria; phylum Bacillota; class Clostridia; order Oscillospirales; family Oscillospiraceae; genus Oscillibacter. Next base: position 28,374 of record NZ_CANTJS010000029.1, read on the forward strand.
GCTCCCCCCATGCCGCCACAAGACCCCTGGACCGGGGAGCCAGGGCAGCGCCCCCCAGTAAAGACAGGCCCCCAGCATGGGCAGCAGCCACAGGTTTCCCCCGCCCCGCCACATCAGAAAGGCCAGGAACGCCGCCAGCGCCGCGGCCGTGGCCGTGCCAAGACAGCGGGCCGCCCACTCCCCTGCCGCCGGTCCCGCCAGCCAGGAGACCAGCAGCTCCAGCGCCCTCCCTCCATCCAGGGGACGGATAGGCAGGAGGTTAAAGACACACAGCACCAGCTGCGCCCCGGCGGCGGTGCTCCAGCGGCCCCGGTCCAGGACAGTCAGGGCCATTGCCGCCAGCAGATTGGCGGCAGGCCCCGCCAGCACGGCGGCCAGTTCCCCGGCATAGGAGAGAAGGCCCTCCGTCTCCAGCACCGCCCCCAATGTGCTGATTCGAAGGCCGCCGGCGCGGCCCCCCAGACAGCGGAGCACCAGCCAGTGTCCCGCCTCGTGGACGGCGGCGGCGGACAGCACAATGGCCAGCAGCCGCCAGCCGTTCACCAGGACAAACCACGCGGTCAGGAGAACGAAGCCCCCGGACACCTGGAGCCTAGGCCGCGGCAACATAGTAAATGGGATTCAGATACACGCCGTCCCGCTGGAGCTCAAAATGAAGATGGGGTCCGGTGGCCATGCCGGTCTCCCCTACCTCGGCAATCTTCTGGCCCCGCGTGACCTCTGTGCCGGAGGACACCACCACCCGGCTGCAATGGGCGTAAAGGGTGGAATAGCCCCCCTCGTGGGCCACGATGCAGTACCGTCCGTAGCTGCTGCTCTCTCCCACGGCGGTGACATGTCCGTCGGCAAAGCAGTCCACCTCCGTACCGGTCCCCGCCGCCAGGTCCACCCCGTAGTGAAACCGCTCCTCTCCCTCCACCGGGTGTTCCCGGTATCCGAAATCGGAGCTCAGCACGCCGCTGACCGGCGTACAGTAATCAAAACCCAGAATGGCCTGTTCCATGCTGACGGTCTCCGGCAGATTCTCCTCGGAATACAGGATATAGGCCAGGGTAGAGGCCGAGTCCTCCGCCGCTTCAGCCGGCGGCGCCTCCTCCGCACTCCCCTGTTCCTCCTGGGGCCGGTAGGCCCGCAGACCCTCCAGAGCCGCCCCCTCCCGGAGCTTCAGCGTCCTTTGGCTGGCGGTCTTCGCCGCCTCTGCTGCCTCCTGGGGATGGAACACCGCCTGATATACCTCTGATGCCGTGCCGCCTCCCTCTCCGGCAAAGGCCCGGCCCACAGCGGAGAACACCGCCTGCACATCCATATTCTGTCCCATAGCCGCCGCCAGCCAGGAATTGAACTCCTCCATCCGTCCCGGAAGCAGCAGCTTTGCCGCCACCAGCAGCACAAAGGCCGCGCCGCAGGCCACCACCTGGGCCAGCCGCCGGAGCTCCCTGGGGTTCAGAGGCTCATTTGGGCGGACGCTCCGCTTTCCGGCTCCGCCAACCGGGCGGCGCCGTCCTGCGGACATGGCCTGTATCCTCCGTCCCGTCTGCCGTGAGGTCATATGGTTCCCCTCCTCTGTTCTGTCCTGTATCCGCTGACGCCGCCTGCCCTTCCGCCGGACTCGATGAGACCCGCTTCCCTGTGACCTTGAAAACAGCCCCCGGTCCGGCAAGAACAGTCTCCGCGCATCCAGCATCACCGGCTGTGAATACAGCTTCTTACCCTTCCAGCCTATGAAAACAGGCCCTTTGAAATGCCAGGAAATTTTCCTGCCGGAAATATGTAAAAAAAACCTTGCTTTTTGTGGATTTCCCTGTTAGAATATAGGTCTGTACGGGGGAGTGTGATTCCCCTCAAGAATTAAGCCAAGGGAGGTGTTTGGTTTGCCGAATATCAAGTCTGCCAAGAAGCGGGTTCTCATTGGAAAGGCCCGGAACGCCCGCAACAAGGCCACGAAATCCGATCTGAAGACCGCGATTAAGAAGTTTGAGGCCGCTGCCGCAGAGGGCAATCGCACCGATGCCGATGGCGCTTACAAGGTTGCGGTGAAAAAGGTCGATCAGGCTGTGGCGAAGGGCGTTCTCCACAAGAACGCGGCCGCTCACAAGAAGAGCGCCATGACCCTGAAGCTCAATCGAATCGGTTGACCCCGGCGGCGGGGGCTGTTCAAAGGCTCTCCTCCAGCGGGAGAATTGACGATCTTTCAGGCTTTTCTGTCCTGATTCCGTCAGGCCAAAAGGGCATCCGTTACGGATGTCCTTTTTGTTTTTCCCGCCCCGCTCTGCGGCATCCGGTCTGGGAGGTATTTCATGAATATTCACAAGCTGGTTCCCCGGCCCCTCACTCAGGAGGAGACGGAGACCATTGAGCACTTTCGTTATTATTTCAGCTTCCGGAAAACCTTTGCCCTCATCGGACGGCACACTGCGGCGGTGCTGGGGGAGGACGGCGGAGCGGGTCTCGAAGCGCTCCGCCAGACGGCCCTGGCGGCCATGTCCGCCCTGCTGCAAAGACCGCCGGATTTCAGCGCTTATGTGATGGACGACGGCTTCGGCCTGACGGCCATGGACGGAGAGATTTACACCGTCAGTCCGGAGCGGCTGTCCCAGGAGGAAATCGCCTCGGGGAAGTTCGCCTTTCCTGGGGCCCTGGTGCTGCGGAACCAGTGTCTGGAAGCCTGCGAAGCCGGGGAAATTTTAGCCATTGTCACAGAGGAGGCGGAACATGGAGACCCCTATGCGTCTGTTTGACACCCACGCCCATTACGATTCCAGCGCCTTTAACCCGGACCGGGACGATGTGCTGGCGGCTCTGCCCGCCGCCGGCGTCGGTCTGGTGGTGGACCCCGGCTGCGATCTCCCCAGCTCCCGGGCCGCCCTGGCCCTGGCGGAGCGCTTCCCCCATGTCTATGCCGCCGCCGGTATCCATCCCTCTGACTGCGCCGGAACCGGCGAGGAAGACTATGCCGCCCTCCGGGAGCTGTGCCGCCACGAGAAAACCGTGGCCATGGGGGAAATCGGCCTGGACTATTACTGGAAGGAAAATCCGCCGAAAGAATTCCAGATCGTAGTCTTCCGGCGGCAGATTGAGCTGGCCCTGGAGCTGGACCTGCCGGTAATCGTCCACGACCGGGAGGCCCACGGGGATTCCCTGGCGGTGGTGCTGGACTACCCGGAGCTGCGGGGGGTGTTCCACTGCTTTTCCGGCAGTCCCGAGATGGCGGAAATTCTGCTGAAACGGGGCTGGTATCTGGGCTTCGACGGACCCATTACCTATAAGAACGCCGCCAAAGCTCCAGAGGTGGCCGCTGTCACGCCTCTGGACCGCATTCTGATCGAGACGGATTCCCCCTACCTCACGCCGGTCCCCTTCCGGGGGAAGCGGAACGACAGCCGGAACCTGCCCTATGTGCTGGAAAAGCTGGCGGAGTGGAAGGATATTTCCGTGGAGGAACTGGAACAAGTCACCTGGGAAAACGGCCTGCGGCTGTTTTCCAAAATTGGCAGAAATGGAGGAATTTCTAATGCTTGAAAACCTGAAAGCCTATTTGGGCTGTCCCTGCACCGAGATTCCTGCCGGGACGCCGGTGGAGACAATCATGGACCTCTATCAGGCCGCAAAGGCCCGGAGCGTCCAGGAGGGCTTTGTGCCGCTGCTGATTTCCGCCGCAGACTGGGAGGAGGACGCGGAGCTCCCCCGCAAAAAATCTCCGGCGGAGTATCTGGAGGAGCTTCGGGCCGCCATGCCGGAGGGCAGGACCTTCTTTGAAGAGCGGACTGCTTATTTCAAGGAGTCCGCGAAGGAATACGGCTATTCCTGGCCTGACGAATCCATTCTGGGCCCCATGGAGGGCGGCGATGTCATCGACCGCTTCCTGGGCATCTGCAATTATCAGGACAAAACCATTCCCATGGTGCTGGCGGAAGTCCCGGCGGAGCACCCCTGGGAAGTCTTCGCATGGATGCCCTTCGGCGGCTGGAACGAGTGCCCCAGCGACGAGGAGCAGATGGCGGCGGCAAAATACTGGTTCGAGAAATACGGAGCCGTGCCGGCCGTCATGACCCGGGACGTGCTGGAATACGACCTGCCCGCCCCCACGCCCCGGGAGAGGGCCATGGAGCTGGCGATGGAACAGTTTACCTTCTGCCCGGACATCGTGGAGCAGGGCTGCGGGTCCATCGGGAGGCTGGCGGATGGGCTGTGGCAGTCCGACAAGTGGTTCTTCTGGTGGGACTGACCTCCAGTTAGAAATTAGGAATGAGGAATTAGGAATTTTATTGTAAGGGAGCGCTGTTTATGCACTTTGATGGTTTTGATTTCACCGGCTTCTGGGAAGAATCTGCTTATTCCAGAAAATTTGACGGCGGGCCCCTGACGCCGGAAAAAATTGCCTCAGCGGAGGCCGCATTGGGGTACAAGCTCCCTGCCTCCTATCTCCAGCTGCTGGAGACCCGGAACGGCGGCGTGCCTGTCAACCGCTGCTTTCCCACCGGCGAGCCCACCAGCTGGGCCGACGACCATATCGCCATTGAGACCATTTTCGGTGTGGGAAAGGCGGCTGGCAATATCGTAGACGAAACCCGTCTGATGGTGGAAGAATGGGGTTATCCTGCCATTGGGATTGCAATCTGCGACTGTCCTTCGGCGGGGCATGACGAGATTTTTCTGGATTACCGGGCCTGCGGTCCCCAGGGGGAGCCCAAGGTGGTGCACGTCGACCAGGAAGACGATTACTGCATCACGCCCCTGGCGGATACGTTTGAGGAATTCATCCGGGGCCTGGTGAACGACAGTGAATTTGACTTCGATGAGGACGAGGATGAATGAGGCGGTTTTACCGGCTGGGCTCTCTGTTTTTGGTCCTCCTTCTGCTGACGGCCTGCGGCGCCCCGCCGGAGGAACCGGAAGAGCCGCCGGAAGAGGTCTTCGCCCTGCCTGAACTGGGTCCGGCGGGGTCCGTCTCCGCCCGGGCCATTCGGACAACAGGATCAGCCATAAATATTACGCACCCCACCTCCACAAATTCGATACAGCGGGAATATGTTCCGCCCTCTCCCATCGCCGAGCTGCCGGAGGCGGACGCCGCCTTTTACGCCGTGGACTCGCCGGACAGTCAAGAACCCCGCGCGTGGCTCGAGTGGGGAGACAGCCTCGTGAAATATGACGGGAGCTTTGCCGCGCCCCAGCCGGTCTCCCCCCGCCTCTGGTGTTTTGACGTCGACAGCGACGGGAAAGACGAACTGATCCTCGTCTTCTTCACAGGTACCGGCACCGGGGTTTCCATTGAAGAACTGCATGTGGTCAAGCGCTTTCCGGACCATAGCTGCATCGACTACGCTCTCCCTCAAAGCCTCTGGCAGGAAGAGGTCCCCAAGCTGTTCGACACCGCTGAAATCAATGGCAGGACCTTCGCCATACTGGGCCATGAGCTGACGGAATTCGACGGTGAGGGGCTGGATTTGGATACGGTCTCCTCCGGGCTGATCGCCGGGTTCAGCATAGAGGAATGGGGCGGACTCCGGTTTCGGGGCGCCTTCTGCCTGAGCCCGCCGGACAGTGCGGTCCCTCGCTACGTGGCGTATACTTCGGCCGAAGTCCTCTATCGAAACGGCGTGTTTACCCTGCATGATTTTCACCTTTACAGCTATGATCAATAAAGGGATACCGGCTATGAAAGAGGCATCCATTCGGGGCCTGGTGAACGACAGTGAATTTGATTTCGAGGAGGACAAGGATTGAGAACGCTGCTTCCTGTTCTGCTGGCGCTGCTGCTTTTGACAGCCTGCGGCACGGACGCAAAACCGGCTATGGAGGTTCTGGAGGTTCCGGCCTTTTCCCTGCCGGAGACGGCGGACGCGGAGCCGGTTTCCGCCCCCGCCGTGGTGACGGAGGGCCGGGCCCCGGCGGAGGACTACGACCTGCCGCCCTCTCCGGCGGCAGTGCAGGAACATCCCCGTTACAACATGGAGCGCTGGGCCTCCGGCGGGGTCATCGAGCTTCTGGCGGAAGCGCCGGAGGCGGACGCCGCCTTTTACGGCCTGCCCTATTCCCAGGACGCCCAGGAAACCGCCCTGATTCGCTGGGGGGACAGTCTGGCGGAATTCGACTGGTATTTTGCCACGCCCCGGATGTTCCCGCCCCGCATGGCCGCGATGGACATGGACGGCGACGGGGAAAACGAGCTGGCGGTCCTGACCTACACCGGCAGCGGCACCGGGGTCTCCGTCTACGACCTGCACGTGCTGGAGAAAAACCCGGACGGGACTCTGACCGATTACGCCATGCCGGGGAGCCTCTGGCAGGAGCAGGTCCCGCCTCTGCTGCGATTCGTCCAGACCGGCGGCAGAAACTTCCTGATTTTGGGCCGTGAGCTGCTGGAAATTGATACCGATTATATCCCGGAGGACGGGACAGCCCCCTCCACCGGATGGATTGCGGATTTCCGCCTCCTGCCGGAAGAGCGTGCCGTCCAGCTTCTGGGCGCAGTGGACCTTTGGAAGACCACAAACTACGTAGCCGATTATACCGCCAATGTCGGATACCGGGACGGCGTGTTTACGCTCTCCCAGTTTCATCTGCAATCGTTTTAAAAGGAGCACCATCTATGGAAAAAGGCTTTACCATCACATATGAATACGGGGAAAACCTGTATGTCAATACCACCAACCGCTGTAACTTCAACTGTGAGTTCTGCCTCCGGCACAACGGACACGGGGGAAGCATCTACACCCACAACCTGTGGCTGGAGCGGGAGCCCACCCGGGAGGAAATCCTGGCGGACATCGAGAGCCGGGACCTCTCGAAGTACAGGCAGCTGGTGTTCTGCGGCTTCGGGGAACCCAGCTACCGCATTGAGGATATCTGCTGGGTCATCGACCAGCTGAAGTCCCACGGCAAAAAAATCTTCACCCGGATGGACACCAACGGCACAGGGAATCTCATCCATGGCCGGGACATCACGCCGGACTTTGCCGGGCGGTTCGATATGGTGTCCATCTCCCTGAACACCGACACCGCAGAAAAGTACGACGCCCTCTGCCACCCGGTCCAGTCCGGAGCCTATGAAGCCATGAAGGACTTTGCCAGAGAGCTGCGGCAGTACGTGCCCACGGTGATGATGACGGTGGTGGACACCATCCCCGCAGAGGAGATTGAGAACTGCCGGAAAATCTGCGAGGAGGAAATCGGCGCAGTCTACCGGGTCCGGGAATATATCGAAGACTGAGTTGCTTTTCCTGAAAGAATAGTAACCAAAAGAATTTTGGGGTTCGCTTCGCGGTCTCCTATAGGAAATCCTGTCAGTCTGTAGAGGCTGGCCTCTGTGCCCGCCCGCCGGTCAACAGCCTGCATGGAAACGGGCCGGGTCAGAGCCCGGCCCCTACAAAATGGCCGGAAATATGACGTCGAATTAGAATTTCCTAAAAAAAGTAATCTGAAAGAATTTTTGCTTCCGTTGCCGGTCCTCTGCCGCGTGGAACCGGCTTCCGGATTCTCCCCGCCAATCACGCGGCTCACAAAAAAGAAAGGAAATACTGATCATGTTTCGTTTACTGGGTTCTCTGATTATGGGCGCGCTGGTAGGCTGGATTGCCGGAAGGCTGATGAATTCCGGCGGCAGCCTGTTGCAAAATATCATAGTGGGCATCGTGGGTTCCGCCGTGGGCAGCGTGCTCTTCGGCCTGCTGGGCTTCTACGCGTTCGGCTGGCTCGCCAATCTGGTGGTATCTGTTGTGGGCGCCTGCGTCTTTATCTGGCTGGGGCGGAAGCTCTTCCACTGAGCCTGCAAAACCTGCAAAAAACGCTTTCACCTTTTGGGTGAAAGCGTTTTTTCAACTTTTTCGAGTTTTGCAACTTTTTTGACTCTTACAGCATTTGCAGCAGTTCGATCTGCTCCCCAGAGGGGCCGGTGAAAAACCAGTTCTGGAGACCGCCGAACAGCTCCGGCAGAACCTTCTTTTCCGGCGTCAGGAAGGTATCCACCCCCGCCGCCCGAACAGCGGCGGCTGCGGCGTCCAAATCGTCCACCAGAATGGCGATATGGGGAATGTTCCCCTCCCCCATGGGCATGGCCGTGGGGCTCTGAATCAGCTCCAGAGTGACGCCGCCTATGGACACCAGGGCCAGCTTTTTTTCTCCCTCCGGAGCGGCCACGCCGCCCCGTCCCTTTACGCTTCCGCCCAGCTTCTCATAGAAAGCGATGCTCTCCTCCATATCCCGGGTATACACGGCCACATGGCCCAAGCCCAAAGAATGCTCGTTCATGTTATCTCTCCTCATACAGACCAAAGAGGGACCCGAAGGCCCCTCTTTGAAATTTATCGTACTTCCTTCAGCCCCGGCTGCCGCATGTCTGCGTCGCCGTCGCTCCAGCCTGGTCAACCGCCAGACTCCCAGAGCGCGCTAAAGTTCTTTTGGTTCCTTTTCTTTCAAGAAAAGCCGTACTTCCTTCAGCACCGGCTGCCGCATGCCCGCGCCGCCGCCGCTCCAGCCTGGTCAACCGCCAGACTCCCAGAGCGCGCTAAAGTTCTTTTGGTTCCTTTTCTTTCAAGAAAAGCCGTACTTCCTTCAGCACCGGCTGCCGCATGCCCGCGCCGCCGCCGCTCCAGCCTGGTCAACCGCCAGACTCCCAGAGCGCGCTAAAGTTCTTTTGGTT
>NZ_CANTJS010000030.1 GCF_947654275.1 uncultured Oscillibacter sp.
ACGCCTTCAACGAGGAGACCGGCGTCCTCAAGAATCTGTAAGCCGGAGCAAAACCATAAGGAAATAGGAACCCCCGGCAAAGCCGGGGGTTCTTCATAGACGGGCAAAGCCCTATGTTACTGGCAGGCACGTCCCGTCGTGCAAGTACGGTCCGACACCCGCGACAGATTTGCTGCTTGCCGCCCGTAAACGGGCTTAGAAATTCCCCATTGTCAGTTGTTCTCCAGCCGTATCCTCATCTAGTTGATGCTTAATGTACTCTGCAATTTTTTCGCATTCTTTCCCGCAGTGTTCATGTAATACCCCCGACGCCAGATTCCCGATTCCGATACTTATACCGCAACTCTGGAAATTTCTCATAGATCATCAGACTGCTCTTTCCTTTCAAATACCTCATAAAGCTCGACATCGCCATTTTCGGTAGAATTTCCACTAGAGTCTGTTTTAAAACTTAGATATTGAGTGTAAAGCGCAAAGATGACAAAATAAAGCCCATGAAAAGACATGAAATAAGCGAAAAACAATGGAATAGAATAAGGGATAAGTTTCCGCCTGAAAAGAAACCGCAAGGAGGGCGGCCAGGAAAAAGCAACCGGGAAATGTTTAACGGGATCCTGTATTGACTGAGCACCGGAATACCATGGCGGGATTTACCGGAGCGGTTCGGACCATAGCAAAGCGTATACAGCCGGTTTCGGGCATGGACAAATTGGCAGATAAAGACTATGACAGTGATAAGTTTGTACGTTGGTTGGAGGAACGGGGCGGAATTGCAGTAATTCCAAGCCGTATCACCGCCAGGCATCCCGGAAAAACTGACTGGCACACATACAAAGAACGACATCTGGTGGAAAATCTCTTCCTCCGCTTCGCTACCAGATACGAGAAGAAAGCCCTTTATTTCCGTGCTGTTGTCTGTCTTGCCTGTATCCTTATCTGGTTACTTTGATGGTTTTAAAACAGACTTTTAGCGAGTGGTTTTTGTATACGAATAAACGCCGCCCCCGGCATTGCCGGGAGCGCCGTTTATGCGGCCCTTATGAAGCCGGGCAGCTCCCTGCCCGCATATTTCCGTCATGGAACACAAAAAACGTCCCGCGCCGGGGCGTCCCCCCGTCAAACCGGGTCGGGGGAGGCGCTTCGGCGCGGGATGTCTGTATGCCGGGAAAGCTGTCAGCGCTTGATATCATAGTTCATATCCATCAGATTCCGGATGGATTCCACATCATCTGTAATGTTTCCGTCTCCGCGGATGGTGTGTTTGATGACGCTGCTGGCCACGGCGAAATTCACCATGTCCATGGGCTCGTATTCGTGCATCTGCGCGTAAATCAGCCCGCTGGCGAAGGCGTCGCCCCCGCCCACCCGGTCCAGAATGTGGAAGGTGAAGAGCTTGCTTTCAAAGGTGCGCCCCTGATACCACATATAGGCCTTGAGGCTGTTCTCGCTGCCGCTGTGGGCATAGCGCACATGCCGGGCGATGCACCGGAGGTTCGGATAGCGCTCCGCAAAACGCCGGAACACCTCATTCTGCTGCTCATAGCCGGGCTGAAGGGGAAGGCCGTCCTTCCAGTCGCCCTTGCCGTGGTCCGCCTCGTCCCGCCAGAGATGGTATGGCTCAATGCCCAGCAGCACATCCACATAGGGCAGGCACCGGGTGCAGAAATCCCGGGCTTCCTCCCAGGTCCAGAGCTGACTGCGGAAATTGCCGTCGAAACTGACGGTCATATCCCTGTCTCGGGCGGCGCGCAGGCAGTCCAGAACAAAATCCGCGCAGCTGGGGGAGAGGGCGGGGGTGATGCCGCTGAGATGGAGCCAGTCGAAGCCCTCCAGCAGCGCCCCCGCGTCCAGCCTGCTGAAATCGTATTCGCTGAAAGCGCTGTGCCTGCGGTCATAAGTGACCTTGCTGGGCCAGATGCCGTAGCCGGTTTCCAGGTAGTAGGTTCCCAGGCGGTGGGTGGGCGTTTCCTCCGGAGTGGAGAGAATCACAGGGGTACAGTGGACGTCATTGCTTCGCAGCATCCGGACGGCACTTTTGCCCAAGGAGTTGTTAGGGACCACACTGAAAAAGGTGCTGTCCACACCCAGGTTCGCCAGGGCCAGAGCGATGTTGGCCTCACTGCCTCCATAGCTGGCCTCAAAGGTGTTGGCTACCCGAATCTTGCCGTAGTTGGGCGGCGTCAGGCGCAGCATGATTTCCCCGATGGTGATGAAGCGGGGAGCCTTCCGGCGCGGCGGATTGGCGTGTTCCATGGCGGAGCCTCAGCGCTGGATGCGCCCGGAGCCGTCGCCGCCGGCCAGCTTCTCCACCTCGGAAACGGTGACCATGTTGTAGTCCCCCTCAATGGAGTGCTTCAGGGCGGAGGCCGCCACGGCGAACTCCACCGCCGCCTGAGTGGACTTGCCCGTCAGCAGGGAATAGATGAGCCCGCCGCCGAAGCTGTCGCCGCCGCCCACCCGGTCGATGATGTGCAGCTCGTACTTCTTGGAAAAGCAGTATTCGCCGCTGGCTGTATCGTACAGCATGGCGCTCCACCCGTTGTCAAAAGCGGAGTGGGACTCCCGGAGGGTGATGGCCACCTTCTCGAAGCCGAATTTGTCCGCCAGCTGCCTGGCAACGCTCTTGTAGCCCTCCCGGTTGATTTCGCCGGCATAGATGTCCGTGGCTTCCGCTTCGATGCCGAATACATCCTTGGCGTCCTCCTCGTTGGAGATGCACACGTCTACATACTGGCACAGGTCGCTCATGGCGGCCCGGGCCTGCTCCCGGGTCCAGAGCTTGCCCCGGTAGTTCAGGTCGCAGGAGATCTTGACGCCGTGGGCCTTGGCGGCCTTGCAGGCCTCCCGGCAGATGTCTACCACGTTGGGGCCCAGGGCCGGGGTGATGCCGGTGAAGTGGAACCACTCGGCCCCGTCAAAAATCTGGTCCCAATTGAAGTCGGAGGTCCGGGCCTCCTGAATGGCGGAGTGGGCCCGGTCGTAAATGCAGACGCTGCCCCGCTGGGACGCGCCCTTCTCGTTGTAGTAGATACCCACCCGGTCGCCGCCACGGACAATCAGGCTGGTGTCCACACCGTAGCGCCGGAGGGAGTTCACAGCCGCCTGGCCGATGGCGTGGGCGGGGAGCCTGGTGACGAAGGCGGCGTCCAGACCGTAGTTGGACAGAGATACGGCCACGTTGGCCTCTCCGCCGCCGAAGCTGAACTCCAGGTGATCCGCCTGGACAAAACGCTCATAGTTGTAGGGCTGGAGCCGGACCATCAGCTCGCCGAAGGTAATGACTTTTCCCATGTCGCTCTCTCCTCCTTATTTCTGTACCAGATGAACGGCGAAGCCGCCGAAGGTCTCTTTCAGATAAATGGCGCTGGTTTTGCCCTCGGCGTTGGTTTTGCGGGTGGACTCGTCGAACTCCACACCCTGAAGTCCCAGATGGTAGACGGCCCGGTCCACGCTGTTCACGCCGATGGCGATGTGGCCGTGTTCACCCAAGAAGGGCTCCTTCATGCACTCCACAGCGGTTCCGGCGAAGACAGAGGAATTGCCGGGCTTGCACTCCATGCCGAAGACGGCGGCAAAGGCTCTGGCAGTTTTCTCAGCCTCGGCCTCGCTGGCGCAGTTGACGCCCACGTGCCGCAGCTCAAAGCCCAGCATGGTCTTGACGGCGTCCTTGCAGATGGCGGTGATTTCGTCCCAGCGCTCGCCTTCGATCAGATCCTTTTTTACCATCCAGGTGCCGCCGCAGGCGGTGATGCGGTCGAAGGACAGGTAATCCATCAGATTCTTGGTGTTCACGCCGCCGGTGGGCATGAAGCTCAGGGGCAGGACAGGGGCCAGGGCCTTCAGGAAGGCCACGCCGCCGGACTGTTCTGCGGGGAAGAACTTGATGACCTTCAGCCCGGCGTTGACCGCCCGCGTCATGTCGGAGGCATTGACGCAGCCGGGGAAGACCGGGACGTTTTTCTCAATGCAGTGGTTTACCAGGGCCTCGTTATAGCCGGGGGAGACAATGAATTTGGCTCCGGCGGCCAGGGCCCGGTCGCACTGCTCCAGATTCAGCACCGTTCCCGCGCCCACCAGAACCTCAGGGCAGTTCCGGGCAATCTGACGGATGGCCTCCTCTCCGGCGGCGGTCCGGAATGTGACCTCGGCGGCAGGGAGTCCCCCGGCGGTCAGGGCCCGGGCCAGGGGAACGGCCTTGGCGGCGTCCTCTATGGCGATGACCGGAATGATGCCGATATTGGACACGGTCTGCATGATATCCATAATTCGATTCGCTCCTTCTGACAATTTGTTGTTCTGTCACAGTCTCACGTTAAGAGCTCAGATCGGTTAACAAATTTATTATAATATATTGTATACTAGAATACAAGTATCGAAACAGAAAATGTTCCTGCTTCTTTTTGGCTATATTCTCTAAAATGAGGCGGATTCAGCGGCAAAGCCGCCTGGAGGAGGCGGCCGTCAGCGGCGTGGGGGCTGCGGCGGCCCCTGCCTGCCGGCGGACGCGGCTTCTATACCTATATAACAATCAAGACGCTTTCTACAACGAAGGATGCGCGCCGCTCCCAGCTATTGACAAAAATCACAAAAACCGCCTCAAATTTTCAACTAGTATACTAGTAGACAAATGCGGACTGCCGTGTTACACTGAAGGTACGTTAAGAGCAAGAGCCCGCAAACCCCACCAAACAATTTAGGAGGATTATTGAAATGAAGAAACTGCTTTCCGTATTTCTTGCCCTGAGCCTGACCCTGGCCCTGACCGCCTGCGGCGGCAGCGGCGGTTCCTCTTCCGGCGGCGCCTCCAGTGGAGGTTCCAATGCTTCCGGCGGCTCCGGCGACGAGGTCTATGAGCTGAAGGTCTCCACCACTCAGACCCAGACCTCCATGATTTACAAGGGTCTCCAGGCCGCCGCCGACAAGGTGGCCGCCGATACCGACGGACACGTGAAAATCACCATCTATGATTCCAGCTCCCTGGGCGCGGAGGAGGACATGATCGACCAGGCCCTTCAGGGCATGGGCATCGCCGTTCTCACCGACGCAGGACGGATGTCCAGCTATGTCAATGACATGGGCATCATGAACATGGCCTACTTCGTGGATAACTACGACGACGGCTGCAAGGTCATGGACACGGAGACCTTCAAGGGCTGGGACAACGATCTGGCCGCCGCCGGCCTGCGGGTTCTCTGCTACAACTACTACGACGGCGCCCGTTCCTTCATGGGCCCCAAGGAGTATAAGACCCCTGCCGACCTGAAGGGCGTTGTCTGCCGCACCCCCGGCGCCGACCCCTATGTGAAGTCCATCGAGGCCCTGGGCGCTACCGCGTACAACGTGGCCTGGTCCGAGGTTTACAACAGCATCCAGACCAAGGCCATTGACGCCTGCGAGGTTCAGTATACTTCCGCCGTTTCCAGCAAGATTTTCGAGGTCTGCGACTTTGTCAGCAAGACCGAGCACATCAACCTCTTCAACTTTGTCGTCTGCGGCGAAGCGTGGTTCAACAAGCTGCCCGCCGAGTATCAGCAGATTCTGAAGGACGACTTCTTCTCCTGCGCCTATGACAACGCCCAGGAGATCATCGCCGCCCAGGCCGACCTGGAGCAGCAGCTGGTTGAGGGCGGCATGACCATCGTGGAAGTGGACCTGGACGCCTTCAAGGATGCCGCCAAGACCGCTTATGAGCAGCTGGGCTGGACCGAGCTGCGCGAGCAGGTCTATCAGGAGGCCGGCATCGCCTGAGCCGGGCGCGGAACGGCGTACGTCCCAACATACATTCGCTGACCCTTGGGGGAGCATCGGCCCGAATCGGAACTGACAGCGGCCGATGCTCCCTTTTTGCAGCCATTTGCCTTTATGAAATTTCCCTGCTGAGGGAGGAGAAAGGATGTGTGTCATTTGCAGGCACTGAAAAAATTTTACGCGGGCTTTTGCAGGCTGGAAGAGCTGATTGCGCTGCTGCTCTTGGCCGGCATCACGATTCTGGTGTTTGTTTCCGCGTTGATGCGCTACATTAAAATGCCCCTGAACTGGGCCCAGGATGTGGCGCTGGTGGCCTTCGCCTGGATGATCTTCACCGGCAGCGACGTGGCCATCCGGGGCTCCGGCCTCATCGGCATTGATATCATCGCCAAGCATTTCCCCGCCGGAGTGCGGAAGTCTCTGGACATTGTCTTTAAGGTCATCATCATGGCGTTCCTCTGCGTGCTGATCGTCAACGGCTATACCATGACCCTGACCAGCTGGGCCCGGCAGATCACCACTCTGCACATCAGCTATGGCTGGGTGTATTTGTCCGTGCCGGTGGGCGCGCTGCTGATGCTGATTTCCACCGCCATCAAACTGGTTGAGCGGGTCCGCACGCCCGCCGGGCAGGAAATTGCCCATGAGGAAGGGAGGGACCTGGCCTGATGTTCGCCGCAATTGGTATTTTCTTTGTGTTCCTGCTGCTGGGAATGCCGGTGGCCTTTTCCATCGGTCTGTCCGGTTTCTCGTTTTTCGTCTTCCGGGACCTGCCCATGACCGTTCTGGTGCAGAAGTCCATTTCCACCTCCCAGAGCTTTACCATGCTGGCCATCCCCCTGTTCATCCTGGCCGGCAACCTGATGAACAGCTGCGGCATCACCAGCCGGCTGATGAAATTCGCCAACTCCTGCACGGGCCATATGTACGGCAATATCGGCCAGGTCTCCTGCCTGATGTCCACCCTGATGGGCGGCGTGTCCGGCTCCGCCGTGGCGGACGCCTCCATGGAGTGCCGGGTCCTGGGCCCGGAGATGAACCGCCTGGGCTATGCCCGGGGCTGGTCCGCGGCCATCAACGGCCTCTCCGGCCTGATTGTGGCCACCATTCCGCCCAGCATGGGCCTTATCATCTACGGCACGGTGGGCGAGGTGTCCATCGGACGGCTCTTCATGGCGGGCTGGGTTCCCGGCGTGCTGATGTGCGTCTTCCTGATGCTCGCCGTCACCTGGAGCGCGCGGCACTTCGGATATAAGCCGGAACGCTCCAGGCCCGCCCCCATCGGTGAGATTCTGCACAACTTCATTTCCTGCATCTGGGCCATCATGTTCCCGGTGCTGCTGATTCTGCTGATTCGCTTCGGCATTATGAGCCCCACCGAGTCCGGCGCGTTTGCCTGCGCTTACGCCTTGTTTGTGGGCGCTGTGATTCACCGGGAGCTGACCTGGGATAAGCTGATTCAGACCCTGCGGGACAGCGTGAAGGACGTCACGGTCATCACGATTATCCTGGCCTTTTCCGGCGTCTTCGGATACGGCGTGGTATACGACGATATCACCATCACGATTGCCAATGTCCTGCTGGGAATCACCAGCAACCCCACCCTGCTGCTTTTGATTGTGGTGGCCTTCCTGCTGGTCTGCGGCATGTTCATGGAAACCACGGTCATCGCCCTGATCCTCACCCCGATTCTCCTCCCCGTCATGCGGAGCGTGGGAGTCAACGAGGTGGTATTCGGCATGATTATGATGACCGTAGTCACCTTCGGCGTAATGACGCCCCCGGTGGGCACGGCGCTTTACGCCACTTCCGACATCATGGAATGTCCCATCGAGGACACGGTGAAATATGGCTGGCCCTTCTATGTGGCGGTGCTGGCCGTAGTCGCCTTCATGATCCTCTTCCCCCAGGCGGTCCTGTTCCTGCCCAACCTGGTTTACGGCGCGGCCTGACGGGGACGTCTTCAGAGCCTGTTTAAAATCCATCGAAACGCCGTCACAGGGCATCTTTTTCCGCCGATGCTGCGTTGGTTTGACTTGAAATCCGCCAGGATTCCTGCGTCAAACCGCCTTGCCCGACAATTGGATAGCCGTTGGCGGCTCTGCCGCCTTACGGATATCACATGCCCATTGGGTAAAAAATCTGCCCCACTCCGGCACTCCGCCGGATTTTAAACGGGCTTTCAGAACTGAACGGCGGCGGCTGTCAGGCCGCCGCCATAAGAAAGGTGTGTATTCTGCGATGCAAATGACATTCCGCTGGTATGGCGAGGGCAACGATCAAATCAAGCTTTCCGATATCAGGCAGATTCCCGGTGTGGAGGGCATCGTCTGGGCGCTTCACGACAAGCTGCCCGGCGAGGTCTGGCAGCCTGAGGAAATCGCCGCTGTGAAAAAACAGCTGGACGAATACGGCTTCAATATGGACGTGGTGGAGTCCGTCAACGTCCACGACGACATTAAAATCGGCCTGCCCACCCGGGACCAGTATATTGAGAACTACAAGCAGACCCTGCGGAACCTGGCCCCCTTCGGCGTGAAGGTGGTTACCTACAACTTCATGCCCATTTTCGACTGGACCCGCACGGACCTGTTCCACCCCGTGGGGGACGGCTCCACGGCCCTGTACTATGAAAAGGCCAGAATCCAGCAGGATTACAAGGAGATGGCCAGCTATATCCTGGAGAACCTCCACGGCCTGACCTTCCCCGGCTGGGAGCCGGAGCGCATGGCAAAGCTGGACGATCTCTTTGAGGCCTACCGGCCCGTCACCAAGGAAAAGCTCTGGGAGAACCTGAAGTACTTCCTGGAGGCCATTATGCCCACCTGCCGGGAGACCGGCATCAAGATGGCCATTCACATGGACGATCCCCCGTGGGACATCTTCGGCATTCCCCGCCTGCTGGTCGACAAAGAGGCCATTCATCACTTCCTGAATATGGTGGACGATCCCCATAACTGCCTGTGCCTGTGCTCCGGCTCTCTGGGGGCAAACCCCAACAACGATGTGCCGGACATCATCCGTTCCTGCTGCGGCCGGATTGCCTTTGCCCATATCCGCAACATCAAGCACTTCCCCAACGGGGACTTCTCCGAGGCCAGCCACCGGGACTGCGACGGCGAAACCGGCATTCTGGAGATTATGCGGGCCTATCACGACTGCGGCTTCGAGGGCTATATCCGCCCCGACCATGGCCGGCATCTGTGGGGAGAGGGCCCCGGCACCTGCCGCCCCGGCTACGGGCTGTATGACCGGGCCCTGGGCATCATGTATATGCTGGGCTGCTGGGACATGCTGGAACGGGAAGCCGGAAAGATTTGAGGTGAAGCGTTATGAAACTGAACTACGAAAGTATTCAGAACCGCGCCGCCTGGGAGCAGGCGGGCGTGACCCTGCCGGGGTTTGACTGGAAGGACATGGCCGCCGAGACGGAGGCCCGTCCCACCTGGGTTCATTTTGGTTCCGGCAGCCTCTTCCGGGCCTTTCACGCCATGCTCCAGCAGTCCCTGATTGAACAGGGGCTGGTGAAGGGCGGACTGTACACCGCCGAGACCTTCGATTATGAGATCGTGGACAACACCTATGGGCCCTATGATAACCTCAGCCTTCTGGTGACTCTGATGCCCGACGGGAACATGAAAAAGACCGTGGTGGGCTCCGTGGCCGGGGCCCTCCGGGCGGACCAGAGCTTCCCGGAGGATTGGGAGAAGCTGAAGGCCATCTTCCGCAATCCCTCCCTTCAGATGATTACCTTCACCATCACCGAGAAGGGCTATGCCCTGACCGGCATGGACGGCAGCTTTACCCCTCTGGCGGAGAAGGATTTCGCCGCCGGGCCGGAGGGCTGCGTCTCCGCCATGGGCAAGGTGACGGCTCTGCTGCTGGAGCGGTTCCAGGCCGGGAAATTCCCCATGGCCGTGGTCAGCACGGACAATTGCTCCCGCAACGGCGAGAAGCTCCGGAACAGCGTGGTAACCATGGCGGAAAAGTGGATGGAAAGGGGCTTTGTTTCCAGGGACTTCACCGCCTGGGTGGAGGACGAGGCCCAGATTTCCTTCCCCTGGACCATGATTGACAAAATCACGCCCCGGCCCGCCCCCGCCGTGGAGCAGGCCCTGACCGAAGCGGGCTTTGAGGACATGAAGGTGAAAGTCACCTCCAAAAACGGCTACACAGCCGCCTTTGTCAACGCTGAGGGCCCCCAGTATCTGGTGATTGAGGACCGCTTCCCCAACGGCCGGCCGCCCCTGGAAAAAGCCGGAGTCTTTATGACCGACCGGGATACCGTAAACAACGTGGAGCGGATGAAGGTCATGACCTGCCTGAATCCTCTGCACACGGCGCTGGCGGTCTACGGCTGCCTGCTGGGCTATGATTCCATCGCCGCCGAGCTGCGGGACCCGGAGCTCAAGGGGCTGATTGAGAAAATCGGCTATGTGGAGGGGATGCCCGTGGTAACGGACCCCGGCATCATCAAGCCCATGGATTTCATCCACGAGGTCATCGACCAGCGGTTCCCCAATCCCTTCATGCCGGATACGCCCCAGCGCATTGCCTCGGACACCAGCCAGAAGATTCCCATTCGATTTGGCGAGACCGTCCGGGCCTACGCCCAGAGGCCCGGCATGGACCCGAAGACCCTGACCTTCATCCCTCTGGCCATTGCCGGGTGGCTGCGCTACCTGCTGGCGGTGGACGACGAGGGGAAGCCCTTCGAGTGCAGCGGCGACCCCATGCTGGAGGAGCTTCAGGGCAGGCTGGCGGGCGTGACTCTGGGCCATCCGGAGAGCGTGGACGGCAGGCTGGAGGACATCCTCCGCAACCCCGTGATTTTTGGCTCCGACCTGGTGGAGCTGGGCCTGTCCGGGAGGATTGAAGGCATGGTAAAAGAGCTGCTGGCCGGCCCCGGCGCGGTGCGGGCCACACTGAAAAAATATTTGGGAAACTGATATACAAGTTCTTGACAGCAGGCCTCTAAACTTGTATGCTAGTTTAAGATGAGACAAGGCAGGAGGCGTGCTTATGAAAATATTGGAGCGGCTTCCCCGGGAAAACGGGCGGGATTACGCGCTGCGGGTCATCAAGGACAACATCATTCATCTCAATCTGGAGCCCGGCAGCCAGATCAGCGAAAACGAGCTTTCCGCGGAGCTGGGTCTTTCCCGGACACCGGTGCGGGAGGCGCTGATTGAGCTGTCCAAGGTGCGGATTATAGAGATTCAGCCTCAGAAGAGAAGCGTGGTGGCCCTGATTGATTACGACCTGGTGGAAGAATCCCGGTTCATGCGGAACGTGCTGGAGTGCGCCGTGGTGGACCTGGTCTGCGAGATGGCCGGGCCGGAGGACGTGGAGCGGCTCCGGGAAAACATCCGGCTCCAGAAGTTCTACTGGGACAATTTCAACCCGGATCAGCTCTGGACCCTGGATGACCATTTCCATCAGATGCTGTTTGAAATCGCCCATAAATCCCAGGTGTTCGCCCTGATGCAGAACATCTCCATTCACTTCGACCGGGTTCGCAACATGGCTCTCTTCTCCGTCAAGGACCCGAAAATCGTGCAGGACCATGAGAATATGACCGAGTCCATCGCCTGCCGGGACCCTGTTAAGACCCGGGAGCTGATGGAGGTACATCTGAGCCGCTACCGAATCGACGCAGTGGTCATCCGCAAGGCGTATCCCCAATATTTCAAGAACTGACGTCAAGGCCTCCGGCAGCAAGCCGGAGGCCTTGTCATGCTCCGGGGTTTTTCTGCCGCTTTTCCGCCGCTTTTCCGCCGCCGGGGTTCTCCCTGTCTCCGCCGCCTCAAACATGCCGTCCCCGTTTCGGGACGGCGGGCCCCCGTGTTTCTCCCAACCCGGCAGGCGGGAACAGCAGGCGAGAACGGCGGGGGCGTCTTATTCGGGAATTTGATGCTGTCCCGTCCCCCGAAGGCATGGAGCGCCCTGTAGGGAAAAAGACCCCTTTCCTGCATGGCATCCCCGCTGTAAAATGCGCAGACGGACACGCCCCAGACAGCATTTTTCTTGAAAAGCAGCCAAAAATTTTGTATGCTGTAGACAGGCGCGTTTGCAGCCGGCCCATGGGTCCTGAGGCCGGGTCATGCCTGAACGCGCGGAAGGAGGCCGTTCTATGCCCCGTATCCTGATTATTGAAGACGATACCGATATCAACAACGCCGCCGCCCAGTATCTGCGCCGGAAGGGCTGTGAGTGTGTCCAGGCGTTTTCCGGCACCGAGGGCCGGATGCTCTGGCAGGCGGGCGGCATCGACCTGCTGCTGATGGACCTGATGCTTCCCGGCCTGTCCGGCGGGGAGCTGATTGCGGAAATCCGCCAATCCAGTCAGGTGCCGGTGATGGTACTGTCGGCCAAAACAGAGCTGTCCGACAAGGTGGAGCTGCTGGGCCTGGGGGCGGACGACTATCTGACCAAGCCCTATCAGCTGGAAGAGCTGTGGGCCAGAATCCTGGTGCAGCTCCGCCACGCCAGCGCCGCCCCCCCGGGCGAATGCCTGCGCTACCGGGACTGGGTGCTGAACCTGGACGAGATGACCCTCACCGCCGCCGGACAGCCGGTTAATCTCACCGCCCATGAATTCAAGATAGTGGAGCTGCTGGCCGGCCGCCCCAAGCGGGTGTTTACCAAGCAGCAGATTTATGAGGCGGTCTGGCAGGAGGCCTATGCCGTGGAGGACAAAACCATCACTGTCCACGTCAGCAACATCCGGGCCAAGCTCCGCCCCAGCGGCACGGACGGCTATATTCAGACGGTGTGGGGCATCGGATTCAAGCTGGCGGAGGCGTGAGCCGGGACCGGGGGCGAACGCCCCGGGCTTTGCCCGGACCGGAGGGAGGGCGGCCAAGGAGGGCGTGACCATGCGTAAACTTTACATTTTCTTTACCCTTCCTTTGCGATGTTTGGGCACTTGTCTGTCAGACTGAGCCTGCAAACAAAAAAGGAGGTTTTCCTATGGCAGTCATACAGACAAGGGCGCTGTCCAAGCGCTATCAGGGCCGGTGGGCGGTGGACAGCCTGGACCTGCAGGTGGAGCAGGGAGATATCTACGGCTTCATCGGCCGGAACGGCGCGGGCAAGTCCACCACGCTGAAGCTCCTGTGCGGGCTGGCCCGGCCCACCCGGGGAGAGGCGCTGATCTTCGGCAGGCCCATCCGGGACCCGGTGGCCCGCAGCCGCATGGGGGCGCTGATTGAGCGGCCGGGGCTGTACCCCGACCTGAGCGGACATGAGAATCTGCGGCTGTACGCCGCGCTGCTGGGGCTGGACAGCCCGGCGCGGCAGACGGCGGAAGCCCTGGAGACGGTGGGCCTGGCCCCCGGGGAGAAAAAGCCGGTGCGCCACTACTCCATGGGCATGAAACAGCGGCTGGGCGTGGCCCTGGCCCTGCTGGGCGGGCCGGACCTGCTGCTGCTGGACGAACCCATCAACGGCCTGGACCCGGAGGGCATCCGGGAGATGCGGGAGCTGCTTCTGCGGCTGAACCGGGAACGGGGGCTGACCATTCTGGTGAGCTCTCACATTCTGGGGGAGCTGAGCAAAATCGCCACCCGGTACGGCATTATTCAGGAAGGGCGGCTGGTGGAGCAGATTACCGCCGGGGAGCTTGCCCGGAAATGCACCGACTATCTGCACCTGAAGGCGGACCAGCCCCGGAAGGCGGCGGCTCTGCTGGAACGGGAGCTCCGCCTGACCCGCTGGGAGATGCGGCCCGAGGGCGAGATACGCATTTATGAGCCCGCGGACGCCAGAACTGTGGGGCAGACCCTTGCCCTGGCGGGCGTCGCGGTGGAGGAGATGGGCCTGCACCGGCAGGACCTGGAGAGCTATTTTCTGGAGCGGATGGGAGGAAGCGATCATGTTTAATCTGCTGTGTATGGACCTTCGGCGGCTGTTCAAAAGCCGGAGCTTTTATGCCGTACTGGCCATTACGGCGGTGATGCTGATGCTGACAACCGTCATGGCCCGCTCTCTTTCGGACCCGGAGACCTTGAGCGCCATGGCGGAACAGGGGGCGGAGGTGGACGAGTCCGACCGTATGATGGGCGAATACCTCCGCAGCATGCCGCCGCTGGAGCTGATGCACGAAGCCCTGGGCAGCGGCTTTCTGCTGGTCATGACCGGGATTGGAATGACCCTGTTTGTATACGGCGACTTCTCCAGCGGATTTATCAAGAACATCTGCTGCATCCATCCCCGCCGCCGGGACTATGTCCTTTCAAAAATTGCCCTGGCGGGCGTCTACAGCGGAATCACCACCGCTTTCTCCGTCCTGCTGATGCTGCTGTTCCCCGTGCTGATCCGCATGTACCCGGCGCCGGGTTCCCCTCTGGAGGTGCTGCGGTATGCCCTCACGATGTGGCCGCCCCACTGGGCCTTTGCCCTCATGGCCCTGGCCCTGGTCCTGCTGACCCGGAGCTCCACCCTGGGCATCATCCTGTCCCTGGTGGCCGGAAGCGGGCTGACTGCCCTTCTGCTGGGGACGATGGGCAGGCTGCTGCACCTGCCGCCTTTTGAGCGCTGGTTTCTCGCCGTGATGGTGAAGGGCATTTACACGCCTGAGACCGGGATTACATCCATGGGAATCATTCTGGCCTGCGCTGCCGTCTGGGCGGTGATCTACGGAGCCGGAGGCCTGCTGTCCATGGAGAAGCGGGATATTTAAGGAGGGATGTTTGTGCTCCTGATGCTGGCTCTTGCCGCCCTGGCGGCCGCCGCCGTGCGCCTGTGGTCCTACCGCGCCCAGATGCTGGAGATGGCCCGGATTCTGGAGGAAACCCCAACCGAGAGCAATCTGCGCCTGACGGTCCGGATGTCCGGCGCGGCCCCCCGGCGGCTGTGCCGGGCGGTAAACAGCCGGCTGGAGGAGGGGCGGCGGCTTCGTTTGGAGACGTCGAAGCGGGAGCAGGAACTGAAATACACCATGGCCTGCATCTCCCACGACATCCGCACCCCTCTGGCCGGAGCCATGGGCTATCTGCAGCTGCTGGAGGGAGAACCGGAGCGTCAGGCGGAGTATCTGGGCGTCGTGCAAAAGCGGCTGGAGGAACTGGAGGAGCTTTTGGAGGAGCTGTTCCTGTATACCCGGCTGCAAAGCGGATCCCTGCCGCTGGAGTGCGGAGTCATCGCGGCCCTGCCGCCTCTGTGGGACGCGCTGGCGGAGTTCTACCCCCGGCTGGAGGCGGCGGGGGTGGAACCGGAGCTGCGTTTTGACCGGGAGGATCTGAAGATCTGGGCCAGCCCGGAGGCCCTGGGCCGGGTGTACCGGAATCTGCTTGCCAACGCCCTGCGCCACGGCGGCGGGGGGCTGGCCGTCTCCGGCAGGGAGGGGGAACTCTGCTTTTCCAACGACCTGCTTCCCGGCTCCGCCCCGGACCCGGAGCGCCTGTTTGACCGCTTCTATCAGGGGGGCCCTGCCCGGGCGGAGGGCGGGGCCGGTCTGGGCCTTTCCATCGTGGGGGAGCTGATGGAGCGGATGGGCGGACGGGCGTCCGCCGAGATTGCCGGCGGCAGGCTGGAAATCAGGTTATCCTTTCGGAGCACGTAAGGCGGGGAGGGACATGAGGCGGTCTCGTGTCCCTCTGTTTTTTCATCTCCCTGACAGACGCCGTCACCCGCGGGGAGGCAGTCTGCGCTCTGCGGAACAGGACGGCCTGCCGGCGGATATGCGGAGCCTTTGCCAAAGGGGCGGGGCCTTTGGGAAGAACCGGGGCATCTCGTGACATATGAACGGCATTCCATTACATGGAGCTTGCATTCCCGGGCCGCTTTTGTTAATCTGGTGGATTGATAGGAAAACACGGTGGTGACTATGATAACATTTGCAATCTGTGACGATGAGCCCTGGACGGCCCGGGAGCTTGCCGGCTGTCTGGCGGACTATATGGAGGAACATTCGACAGCCGCCTGCACGGTCAGCAGCTTTTCCGGCGGCCGCGCCCTGCTGGAGAGCGGCAGCGGCTTTGATGTGGTTTTCCTGGACATCCGGATGGAACAGCCGGACGGAATGGAGACCGCCAGGCTGCTGCGCCAACGGGGGGACTCCAGTCTGCTGGTCTTTGTGACGGTTCTGAAGGAATGCGTTTTTGACGCCTTCCAGGTGGAGGCCTTCGACTATCTGCTCAAGCCCCTGGACGGCGTCCGCTTCCGGCAGACCATGGACCGTATCCTGCGCGCCCTGGAGCAGCGGGCGGCTGAGAGCCTTGTGATACGGCGGGGAACCGGCTGGGAGGTGGTCCCGCTTTCGGACATTGTATACTGCGAGGTGCTGGGCCGGAAGATTTATCTCCACAAAAGCGACGGGACCGTAATTGACTACTACGACAGGCTGGAGGACCTGGAGCGGCGTGTAGACGGGCGCTTTTTCAAATGCCACCGGAGCTATCTGGTCAATCTGGGCTGGGTCCGCGGATGCCAGGACGGACAGGCCGTGCTGGCGCAGGGGGCCCGCGTCCCGGTCTCCCGGCTGCGGGAACGGGAGCTGACCCGGTCCCTCCTGTGCTATATGAAGGAAAAGGGGCGCTGATATGGACGGTTTCACTCTGCTTCTGGACAGCCTCTGCCTCCTTGTGGGACATGGGGTGATGCACATGGTCTTTATCAGCCGCCTCACCAGGAAGAAACTGAAACCGGGGGACTTTGCCGCTTACATGCTCCTCCTGGGCGCGCTTCAGCTCATCTCGGTCAGGCTTTCCCTCAGCGGGACGCTCTCCGTCGCGGTGGGTGTGCTGGGGCTGTATGTCATCAGCCGCTTTTGGATGGGAAATCAGCAGTCCGTGTCCTGGCTGGCCGCCGTGCTGGCCTTCTACATCTCACAGCTTTCTTTGGGAATCATCAATTCTGTAGAGGCGGCGTTCTTTCCCCGCTTGATCGGAACGCCTCTGTTATATCTGCTGCTGCTGGCGGCGCAGGCCCTTTTCTTTGCACTGTGCGCCGGCTGCTATCACGCCGTGCTGAAGCTCCTGGCCTGGACAAAGGACAGCCAGACGCCCTATATCGGACTCCTGCTGTTCCCCGGGCTGTTTTTCTTTGCGTCGGAACTGTATATTCTCCAGACCTCTTACAGCTTTTTTGACCCCATCGTTTCTCTGGAGGAGGTTGGCAGGCACGGTACGCTGCTGCTGCTTCAGGTCATGGGGCTTGCGGCGCTGCTGTGCACCCTGTTTGCTTACCGCCAGCTCTGCCGGGGCTTTCAGGCGCAGTCGGAGCTGCGGTCCCTGACCCAGGCGGCCCAGGCGCAGAAGGTCTATATTGCCGAGGCCCAGGCACGCTATGAGCAGACGAAAGCCTTCCGCCATGACATCAAAAACCATCTGTCCGTGCTGGACGGCCTGCTCAGAGGCGGACAACTGGACGAGGGCCGGGAGTATCTGGGAACGCTGCGTGCCGTCTCGGAAGGCCTGTCTTTTCCCTATCAGACCGGCAATCCGGTGGTGGATATACTGCTGGGGGAAAAGCTGGGGCTGGCGAAGGACATCGAGGCGGATGTGTCTCTGGTTCTGCCCAGGCCCTGCGGGATAGACGATTTTGACCTGTGCGCCCTCTTTGCCAACGCCCTGGACAATGCGATTGCCGCCTGCCGCGCCGGCGGCGGAGCCGGGTCCATCCGCATCAGCGGGAAGCAGCAGGGGGATTTCTACATGCTGACCTTTGAAAACACCTGCCCCGGCGGACCGCTGGCCCCGGCGGGAATCGGACTTGCCAGCATCAGGGCGGTGGCGGAGAAATATCATGGGGCGGTGCTGACTGAAAAAAACGGGCGGCGGTTCAGCTTGAGCGTGCTGCTGAATGATGGGTCCTGTCATTCGTAAGGGGGGCAGATTGCGGCGCGGCAGGCGAACAATGGCCTTCGTCCTCATCATGCGCCGCTGTTTTGTGAAAGGCGGCAGTCAAAGAATCATTTAAAGCAAGCGTCGAAATTCCCGACAAACGGGCCGCTGAGGGCGGCGGCCTGCTGGCAGCAATGATGAAGGCTGCTATAGAGCACCGCAAAAGCGCGGCAGTCCATCGTGACTGCCGCGCTTTCGCAATATTTTCTGCCCTTCAACCGGCCAATCAGCATGGGCGGCCGTTTTAATCAAAGGCTTTCCTTTTTTAAATAGTGTCCGTCTCCCGGGCCGCCGCTTCACGCCGCTTCCGGGCCGAGCGGAAGAGGAAGAAAAAGAGCAGGAAGGTCAGGGCTGTGTTCCCGGCCATCTCGGCAATGCGGAAGCCCAGCGCCCAGGTCAGGGCCAGCTGCGCCGCGGCCACCGCCGCCGCCAGCAGGATTCCCAGCAGCATGCCCTTCATACCGTTCATCAAATACTTCATCATCGTTTCCTCCGTTTCTATTTCTGTTGTTCCCTTGGAACTGATGTCAGTATAGCAGGCCGCCGCCGGGGCTGCCATGGATTTTCCTTACAATTTTCCGCCGTATCTTACAATTCTGCAAGATTCCGGAAAACTCTGAAAAATTGCCGGGATTCCTCCGGCGGTCATGTGTATTTTTCTGAAAACTGCGGAACATACGGGGGAAAGCGAGGGATTTTATGACTGAGCCCACAAAGAACACCGAGCCGGAGAAGGATACCGGCGAGTCCAGGGAAAGCGCCCAGTCCATTTTGGACTTTGGTTCCGCCATGACCCGGACGCCCCACGGCAATGTCTACTGCCTGACCATCATTGGACAGATCGAGGGGCACATGACCGCCTCATCCAACACCAAGACCACCAAATATGAACACGTCCTGCCGCTTCTGGCCAAGCTGGAGGAATCGGAGGAGGTGGACGGCATTCTCTTTCTGCTGAACACGGTGGGGGGCGACGTGGAGGCGGGCCTTGCCATCGCGGAGCTGATTGCCGGCATGACCAAGCCCACGGTTTCCATCGTCCTGGGAGGGAGCCACTCCATCGGCGTGCCCCTGGCGGTGGCGGCCCGGCGGAGCTTTGCCGTGCCCTCCGCCGCCATGACCATCCACCCCGTCCGCATGAGCGGAACCGTGATCGCCGCGCCCCAGACCTATAATTATTTCCAGCGGCTTCAGGACCGTATCGTCGCCTTCGTGTCCGGACACAGCCGGATTTCCGGGGAGGATTTTCAGGCTCTGATGCTGAAAAAGGACGATATGGCCGCCGATGTGGGCAGCGTGGTCTACGGGGAGGAGGCGGTTCAGCTGGGTCTGATCGACCAGGTGGGCGGACTCTCCGACGGCCTGGCCTGCCTGTACCGGCAGATTGAGGAGCGTAAGGACGACCAGTAGCCGGAAGCGGAACGCCGGTTCGCAGGAGAGGGAAGAGGGCTTCCCTCTCTTTTTCTGTTTTGCTGCCGCCGGACTTTTTGACGCTTTTGGGCGATGAAAAGTAAATTATACTTGACAAAATGACGCGCCGGTGATATGCTGATTCCAGAACAGAAAGGGAGGAATTTTTTATGACGTATCGCGCGGGTTTGGCACTGGGGATTTTATTGGGCGTTTTGGCAGGCATAGCGCTGGTGGCGCTGCTGCTCAAAAAGAAAGTTCTGGACATGCACTTTGACGAGCGGCAGGAGCTGGCCCGGGGCAAGGCCTTTCAGTACGGCTTTTTGACCCTGCTTGCCGCCGCCTATGCCTACGGCGTTTCGGATGTCGTCCTGGGCCGGTGGTGCGACGTGCTGACAGGGGTTTCCATCTGCATTGCCCTGTCCGTATGCGTCTTTGCCGTTGCCTGCATCCTGAAGGACGCCTATCTCAGCCTTCAGGAGCGGCCCCGGGCGGTGATGACCTTATTTGCGCTGCTGTCCGCCGTCAACCTGGGTCTCGGCGGCTTGTACGCCGCTTCCGGAGATTTGATGCAGGACGGCGTGCTGACCTTTCGGGCGGTGAATCCCATCTTCGGGGCGGCCACCCTGGTCATCCTCGTGGTGTACATCGTCAACCACCTGCTCCGGGACCGGGAGGAGGCGGAATGAAAAATCTCCGGATGAAGTCGGCCCGGGCGGGCCTGGATATGAGCCAGCAGCAGCTGGCGGACGCTGTGGGCGTTTCCCGGCAGACCATCAACGCCATTGAAAAGGGGGACTACAATCCCACCATCAGGCTCTGCATCGCCATCTGCCGGACGCTGGGGAAGACGCTGGACGAGCTGTTCTGGGAAGAGGGCTGAGGGCGTCGCAAAATAGAGCGGATTCCCCGGTTCCAAAGCTCTGCCGGGCCTGAAAAGTGACGCGGAATATGGGGAGCGAATGGAAGACCGGTTTGGGACGGGAATCCGCCTGCAAATTCAAAATATCTGTTTTTTACAAAAAGGCTTCGGGCTTTTAATACAATTGACCGAAAATGACGCCGCCTTATTGACGGTCGTTATAAATTTATGTTAACATGAATAAACGTAAGCCGGGTAACGGCCAAAACTGAACCAAAGGTTTTGGGCAAACGGGGGCCCCCGTTTGCCCCGCAGAGTTCCTCTGCGGGGCTCAGAACCCTTTGGAACGGGGAGGACGGAGTCCGGCTGTACAATCCAAAGACCAAATTGAAGGAGAAAAGAAGTATGAAGAAGTTTTTTGCAATGATGCTGGCGCTTGCGATGGTGCTGTCTCTGGCCGCCTGCGGCGGCGGCGACAGCGGTTCTTCCGCTCCCGCCGACAGCGGTCAGTCCCAGCCCGCCGACTCCGGAAGCTCCGACGGCGGCGCTCAGCCCTCCGGCGATGAGACCTACAATATTTCCGTCATCCTGAAGACCACCGCCTCCGAGTACTGGAGCTATGTGGTGGCCGGCGCCGAGGCCTATGGCAAGGAGAATCCCAATGTGACGGTCAACGTCAAGGGAGCTACCTCCGAGACGGCCTATGATGAACAGCTGAACATGATCGAAACCGACATGAACAATGCCGACATCGACGGCTATGTCATCGCCCCCCTCCAGGCCGACATGGTGACCACCATCATCTCCGGCCAGACCAAGCCCATCGTGGCCGTTGACACCGACATTGACGCCCCCGAGGTCCTCTCCTTCGTCGGCACCGGCAACGAGGCCGCCGGCAAGCTGGGCGGCGAGGCTGCCGCCAACCTGGCCAAGGAGCGCGGATGGACCGAAATCAAGTGCATCGAAATCTGCGGCGTCCAGGGCGACTCCACCAACGAGGCCCGGAAGGCCGGCTACAAGGCGGGCATTGAGGCCGCCGGCGGCACCTTCCTGGAGGATGAAACCCAGTACGCCAACGCCGAGGCCAACCAGGCCGTGGCCTGCATGGAAGCCATCATGCAGAACCATCCCGAGGGCATCGCGGTGATCTGCGCCAACAACGACGATATGGCCATGGCCGCCGCCCGGACCGCCGCCGGCAACCCCGCCTATGAGAACACCGTGTTCCTGGGCTTCGACGGCATCCAGTCCGCCTGCCAGTCCATCCTGAACGGCGAAGAGACCATGTCCGTTTGCCAGCAGGGCTACAACATGGGCTATGAGTCCGTCGCCTCCGTGGTCCGCGCCCTCCAGGGCGAGAAGCTGGACGAGTTCGTGGACGCCGGCGCCACCATCGTGGATCCCTCCAACGCCCAGGCCCGTCTGGAAGAGCTCCAGGGCTATCTGGCCTGATTTGACCAGAGCCGTACATCCCTTTTTATAAGTGAGCGAAGGGGGCCCTGCTCCGGCTCCGCCGGAACAGGGCCCCCCTTTACTCTTTCCACGCTGCAATTTTTCACGTTCAAGCGCGGCTTGAAACCCTGATTTCCAAGAGAATGAGGTGATTATTAGGTGGGCGAATACGTAGTTGAGCTGAAAAACGTAACCAAGCGGTTCCCTGGCGTCGTGGCCCTGCATAACATGCAGCTGGCGGTTAAGCCCGGCGAGATTCATGGACTGATCGGTGAAAACGGCGCGGGAAAATCCACGCTGATTAAGGTCCTCACCGGCGTCCATATGGCGGATGAGGGCGAGATCTATGTCCACGGTGAGAAAAAGGTTTTCAGGAATCCCAATGAATCCGCCGCCGCGGGCATTGCCTGCGTCTATCAGGAGCTGAACATTGAAAAGCTCCTCAGCGTCACGGACAACATCTTTATCAACAAGTGGACCAGAAAGGGCTTCCTTCTGGACTATGAATCCATGCACAGGAAGGCCGCCGAGGTGATGCAGTCTCTGGGCCAGGACATTGATCCCCGGAAGCCTGCGGGCACCTTCGGCATGGGCGTACAGCAGATGATTGAGATTGCAAAGGCCGTCCTGATTGATGCG
The DNA here is from genome assembly GCF_947654275.1 of uncultured Oscillibacter sp. GTDB lineage: Bacteria > Bacillota > Clostridia > Oscillospirales > Oscillospiraceae > Oscillibacter. The sequence continues at coordinate 21,958 of NZ_CANTJS010000030.1, forward strand.
AAGATGATTATCATGGACGAGCCGACCTCCTCCCTGGGTGAAAAAGAGGTCAAGCAGCTCATGGCCACCTGCCGTGAGCTGAAGGCCCGGGGCGTGGGCATCCTCTTCGTCTCCCACAAGCTGGAGGAGCTCTTTGAGCTCTGCGACCGGGTGACGGTCATCCGGGACGGCGAGTATATCGAGACCCGGGACATTCAGGACTGGACCAACGACTCCCTGATTGCCTCCATGGTGGGCCGGACTCTGGACAACCTCTTTCCCAAGGAATTCGGAACCAAGGGCGAATGTATGCTGAAGGTGGAAAACCTCTCCATCGGCGGCGTGCTGCGCAATGTCAGCTTTGAAGCCTACGGCGGACAGGTGCTGGGCCTCAGCGGCCTGGTGGGCGCGGGGCGGACGGAGACCGTCCGGGCCATCTTCGGCGCGGACCCCATCGACGGCGGAAAAATCTGCATCAAGGGGCAGGAGGTCCGTATTAAGAGCCCCAAGCAGGCCATTGAGGCGGGCATCGCCCTCTTGACCGAGGACCGCAAGGGGCAGGGCCTGGTGCTGGCCCAGACCATCCGCACCAATCTGATTCTCTCCAGCTTCAAGCGCCATTCCACCGGCATTTTCCTGGATGAGAAGAAGATTGAGGAGAGCGGCCAGGGCCATATCCAGTCCCTGCGCATCAAGACCCCCTCCATCGACGAAATCGTGGGCCAGCTCTCCGGAGGCAATCAGCAAAAGGTCGTCATCGGAAAATGGATTAACAACGACGCCGATATCTACATCTTCGACGAACCCACCCGAGGCATCGACGTGGGCGCCAAGGTCGAGGTTTACAATGTTATGAACAGCCTGGTAAAGGCGGGAAAATGCGTCATCATGATTTCCTCCGAAATGCCGGAAATCCTGGGCATGAGCGACCGGGTGGTCATCATGCGGGGCGGCCGGGTTATGGCCGAAGTGGACCGGGACAGCAAGCACTTCAACCAGGAGGACATCATGAAAGCGGCTTGGGGAGGTAGTTTAGATGACTAAGAAAAAGAGCGGCGCGGGCGTACAGCTGGGTACGGTCCTGGCGCTGGTGGTAATGTGCGTATTCCTTGCCATCGCGGATAAAAATTTCTACAGCTACAGCAATATCATGAGCATCTTCAAGCAGACCGCCTTCAACGCCTTCCTGGCGGTGGGCATGCTGCTCTGCCTGATTACCGCGGGCATCGACCTGTCCGTGGGCGCCAACGCCATTTTCTGCGCCTGCCTCATGGGCGCGCTGAAAAATGCCGGACTGACCAACGGCATTGTCCTGATGCTGATTGCCATCCTGGCCGGCGGCCTGATGGGCCTGATCAACGGCACCCTGCTCACCCGCCTCCACCTGCCCCATCCCTTCGTGTCCACCCTGGGCATGAAGAATGTCCTCTGGGGCCTGGCCCTGGTGGTCACCGGGAACCAGATGATTAACAACTTCCCGGACTCCGTCACCTTCCTGGGCTACCGCACCGTAGGCGGCTCCAGCCCCAACAACGGCTTCCCCGTCAGCTTCATCGTGGTGATGATTCTGTACATTGTCATGCACGTCTTCCTGACCCGGACGGCCCTGGGACGCTCCATCTACTGCGCCGGCGGCAACATTGAGGCCACCCGGCTCTCCGGCATCAATACCGCTAACGTCCTGACCTTCTGCTACACCATGTCCGGCATCACCGCCGCCCTGGGCGGCATCGTCTCCGTGGGCCGGTCCGGCATCTGCAACGGCTCCATGGCCACCTATGCCTATGATACCGACGCCATCGCGGCCTGCATCATCGGCGGCGCCTCCTTCACCGGCGGCAAGGGCACCATGGCGGGCACTATGGTGGGCTGCCTGATTATCGCGGTGCTCCGCAACGGCTTCGCCCTGCTGTCCATCGACTCCTCCGTCCAGAACATCGTCCTGGGTCTGGTCATCATCCTGGCCGTCTTCATGGACGTGGTCCGTGCCGGTCTGGAGGCGAAGAACCGCCGCATGGCCGCCGCTGCCAAGCAGGAGGCCGAGGAGAAAGTGAAGGTCGCGAAGTAATGGAAAAGCTGAAAATCGGCGTAGTGGGCCTGGGCCGTCTGGGAAAGGTCCACGCCCAGAACATCCGCTATAAGATTCCCGGTGCAGAGCTGACGGCGGCCTGCTCCATCGTCCCCGCCGAGCTGGAATATGCCAAAACCGAGCTGGGCGTTACCGACGTCTACACGGATTACAAGGAGATGCTGGCGAAAGCCGACATCGACGCAGTGGTGATTGTTACCACCTCCAGCGAGCACTGCTGGCAGATTGAGGCCGCCCTGGACGCCGGAAAGCATGTCTTCTCCGAGAAGCCTCTGGGTGTGGACGTGGCCCAGTGCAAGCAGGCGGAGGCCGCCGTGGAGCGCCACCCGGAACTGACCTTTATGCTGGGCTTCATGCGGCGTTATGACAAGTCCTATTCCTATGCCAAGCAGAAGATTGAGGAGGGGGCCATCGGTACGCCCTATCTGGTGAAGGCCACCGGCATCGACCCGGAGGCGTTCGTGGACGGGGCCATCCGGTTTGCCAAGACCTCCGGCGGCATCTTCCTGGACATGGCGATTCACGACATTGACCTGATGCGCTGGTTCCTGGGCTGCGAGGCCACAGAGGTCTACGCCATGGGCTCCACCTTTAAGCATCCGGAGTTCAAAGACGCCGGGGACGACGAGACCGGCGTGGCGGTCTACAAGTTTGAAAACGGCGCTATGGGCATGATCCATGTGGGCCGGACGGCTCCTTACGGCTACCATGTGGAGACGGAGATCGTGGGCACCGAGGGCACCATCCGCATCTCCGCCGTCCCGGAGAAGAATCAGGCCCGGCTGTACAACAGCAACGGCGTGTGCGCCGAGTGCGTGGGCTCCTTCCCGGAGCGGTTTGAGGAGGCCTATCTCATCGAGGTTCAGGAGTTCGTGGACTGCGTGCTCCAGAACAAGGCCCCCGGCGTCAGCGTCTACGACGGGACCAAGTCCACGGCGATTGGCTACGCCACCACCGAGGCGTGGAAGACCGGAAAAATCGTGACAATCCAATAAGCGGCGAAAGAAAAGAGTGCGGAGGCAGTCTCCGCACTCTTTTCTTATATTGCCGGTTTTTTTGCCTGTTTGCCGGCCCGCCGTATTTTTTGCCGGCCCGACTTTTTCCCCCGCTCCGGGGAAGGGAACCGGTACGGCGCGGCAGAAATGGAAAATTTCATCAAGAGTATTTCCATTCCGCATAGGGAAAACTTAGGGAAACAGCGCAAGGCAGGAAAGGCCTGAATTGCCGTCATTCCGGCGTATTCCAGCCGGATTTCCGGGGCGCGTCCGATGGGGGATTTGGGACGGGGTCCGCCTCGCCACCTGATGAAGTGTGTGAATGGACACACCCCGCTTTCCGGGCAAGCTTGATTTGTTCACACTTTTGCTGTATGATATCCTCTATATTCATTGAGCGTCCAGAGGGCCGGACGGTCCGCGCCTGTTCTCCGGCGTTCGCCGCGGACCGCACCGGCTCTGTCACAAGAGAGAGCGGACAAAAGAGCAAGAGAAACAGAAAGGAGCATTTCCATGCCATTTGCATTTCAGTTCGGCGGATTTGACCCCGGGAGCTTTGGAGGCGGGTTCAATCCGGAGGCCTTCCAGCAGCAGCGGGCCGCCCGTGCCCAGCGCCCCCGGAAGGCCCGCCGCGCCGTGGGTACGCCCTTCACCCGGACCCTTATCAACCTGGCGGTGACGCTGGTGTTTGCCCTGGCCTATTTCTATCTGGAGCTGCCTGCCCTGAATTTCCGGGCCGAGGAATTCTATGTGTTCGTCTTCCTGGTCTGTGCGGTATACTGCGTCTGCGCGGTTTTTACCTCCGGCTTCCAGGGAAACGGCAGCGCCAGGGACTATTTCGGCTTCGTCAAAAAGCAGTGCGCCATTCCCTTCCTGACCACGCTTCTGCTGATTGCCGCCATTGCCCTGGGGGCCATTTCCTCCTGGGTCGTGCTTCGGGCAGGGAGCTACTCCAAGCTCCTCACTCTTCAGGCCGGGGATTTCACCGCTGAGGTGGAGGAAATTTCCTATGACCAGATTCCCATGCTGGACAATGATTCTGCGGCCCAGCTGGGCACCCGGAAGCTGGGCGAGCTGGCGGACATGGTATCTCAGTTCGAGATTCTGCCCAGCTATACCCAGATTAACTACCAGGGCCGCCCGGTGCGGGTGACCTCCCTGCGCTACGGGGACCTCATCAAGTGGTTCACCAACCGGGGAGACGGTCTGCCCGCCTACCTCATCATTGACATGGTGAGCCAGGAGGCGGAGGTGGTCCGCCTGGAGGAGGGCATGAAGTACACCGTTGCCGAGCACTTCGGCCGGAACCTCTACCGGCACCTCCGTTTCAATTTCCCCACCATGATGTTCGATGAGCCGGTTTTCGAGATCAATGAGGAGGGAACCCCCTATTGGGTCTGCTCCCGGATTGTAAAGACCATCGGCCTGTTTGGCGGCGTGGACGTAAAGGGCGCGGTGCTGGTGAATGCCATTACCGGCGAGAGCGAATACCATGAGCAGGTTCCCAACTGGGTGGACCGGGTCTATTCCTATGATATCATCATGCAGCAGTACGATTACTACGGCATGTATCACAACGGCTTTTTGAATTCCATCTTCGGTCAGCGGGACGTGACGGTGACCACAGAGGGCTGGAACTATATCGCCATTGACGACGACGTGTATATGTACACCGGCGTCACCTCCGTCACCTCGGACCAGTCCAACATCGGCTTCATCCTCACCAACCAGCGGACCAAGGAGACGAAATTCTACCCCTGCGCCGGCGCAACGGAGTACTCCGCCATGGCCTCCGCTCAGAGCCAGGTCCAGCAGATGCGCTATGAGGCCACCTTCCCCCTGCTGCTGAACATCGCGGGTCAGCCCACCTATTTCATGGCCCTGAAGGGGGCGGACGGCCTGGTGAAGATGTTCGCCATGGTCAACGTCCAGCAGTATGACGTGGTTTCCACTGGGGCCACCGTGGCGGAGTGCGAGAGCAACTACCGCCAGACCCTGGCCCACCGGGGCCTCATCGCCGCGGGGGAGCAGAAGCCCGCCGCCGGAGCCGCGCAGGAGCAGGAGGGCGTCGTGGCGGAGATTCGCAGTACGGTCATTGAGGGGAATACCCATTACTATGTCCGTATGGTCGGCTCCCTGGGCTATCTGGACTTCAGCGCCGCCGAGGTTCCCAGAGCCGTCCTGCTGGACGTGGGCGACCACATCCGTTACTCCTATATTCTGGAGGGCGTGGAGTTCCCCGAAAACGGCATCGTTCCGGCGGTGGAATTCTCCTTTGCGGGAGAGGCGTAACGGCATCGGAACGCAAAAAAACCGGGGCGACGGCCAAACGGTCCGCCGCCCCGGTTTTTTTCATTCAAGATTCAGAGTCAACTCCTGTGTACACGCGCCGCTTACTTCCGCAGCAGAACCACGCCCAGGGTGTTGGGTCCGCAGTGGCAGAAGATGGTGCAGCCGGCCTTGGCCTCATAGACCCGCTCAAAATGGCCGTCTTCCTCCAGAATCTCCCGGGCAATGGACGCCAGCTCGTCGCCGGGACAGGTATCCACGATAAAGGCCATATGGGTGTCCAGATCCTTCCGGTCCCGCAGCCGGTCCCGTACGTAGTCCCCCACCACTTTGGAAATGGCCCCCCGGTACTTCCGGGTCACGGACATCTTGTTGCCGATGACCTCCACGCAGGGATGGAGCTTCAACAGATTGGCCCCCAGGGCAGTGACGGCGGAACAGCGCCCGCCTTTTTTCATGTAATCCAGACGGTCCAGAACAAAACTGGTCTCCAGACGGGGAATCATATCCTCCAGCAGGCGGAGGATTTCACCCACGGATGTTCCGGCCTCTGCCGCCTCCGCGGCGGCCAGGACCAGCATGCCGTGCCCCACCGTCAGGTTGCCGGAGTCCACCACGTAAACCTCCGGCACCTCCTCCGCCGCCAGACGGGCATTCTGGCAGCAGCAGGAAAAGCCGGAGCCGATATTGATATGGATGACCGCGTCATATCTGGCGGTGAGGGTCCGGAAAGCCTCCTCATAATCCGCCGCGTTGACTGCGTTGGTGGTGGTGAGCTCTCCGCCGGCCTCCACATGGGCGGCAATGTCGGCGGTGCGGATGTCCACACCGTCGCGGTAGAGCTTCCCTCCCTTGACGATGCCCAGGGGAAACACGGTGATTTGATAGCGCTCCAGCAGCTGGGCCGGCAGGTCGCAGGTGCTGTCAGTGGTTATTTTAATCATGAAGCGGCTCCTTATATCGTTCATAGTATCGGTTCCATCTGTGCCCGCCGCCAGGGGTTCCCCAGGCAGACGCAGACATTGTACCACAGGGCCGCGCCGATTTCCATAGGGAATTCTGTCAAAAAACCGCTAAAATTACGAAATCCAAGGCGCTTCCATCAAGCCTTCACCCATCCAGCCGCACCAGGGGCAGGCCCCGGGCGTCGGCGGGGTCATGGGTGACCAGCAGCACGGGCTTTCTCTCCGCCGCCTGCCGGATGAGAGCCATGCACCGGGCCCGCAGGGCCCCGTCCAGACCGGTAAAGGGTTCGTCCAGAGCCAGGGCGCCGGAGGGGGCCAGCAGGGCCCTGGCCAGGGCCAGACGGCGGCGCATGCCGCCGGACCAGAGCCGGACGGGCCGGGGGTCCTCCAGGTCCAGCCCCAGGTCCGCCAGCAGAGCCGCCGCAGAGCCATCCAGAGCTGCGCCCAGGGCAAAACGGAGATTTCCGGCGGCGGTGAGGTCCTCCAGCAGTCTGTCCTCCTGGAATACGGCGGCCCAGCGGCACTGAGCCGGGGCCGGCGTGATGACGCCGCCCTCCGGCGGTTCCAGCCCTGTGAGAAGCCGAAGCAGCGTGGTCTTTCCCGCCCCGGAGGGGGCCATCACGCAGGTGATGCCCGGCCCGGCGGTGAAGCTGAGGTCTTTCAGCACCGTCCTTCCGCCGTAGGATTTGGAAAGACCCTCGGCGTGGATGACCGTTGGAGGGACGCCGCTTCGGGGCCGTACCGCCCTCCCGCCCGGGGCGCGGCGCAGCAGTCCGGCCAGAGCGTCCGTCAGGGCCAGAAACAGCCGTTCAAACAGAACGGAGAGCGCCACAATGACAATGGTCCAGGCGAAGAGGTCCGGCGTCTGCAAATAGACCTTAGCCATGTACAGCCGTTCTCCGATGGTGCCCGGCGGCAGGCCGATGACCTCCGCCGCCGCCCCGGCCTTCCAGCAGAGCCCCAGGGCCAGGGAGGCGGAGGCCCGGAAATAGGGGAGGACCTGGGGCAGGTCCAGCCCCAGCAGGCGGCGGAGGAAGGGCACCCGGAAGAGCCGGGCCATCTCCTGAAGCCTGGGGTCCCGCTGGCGGAGGCCCTCCAGGACGTTGAGATACACCGGGGGGAACACCATCAGGCCGGAGATGAATAGAGGCAGCGTCCGGGCGTCCAGCCACACCAGGGCCAGAATGATAAAGGAGGCGGCGGGCACCGTCTTCGCCGCCGCCACGGCGGGGGCCAGCAGCTCCCCCAGCCATTTCCGGTTTTCCGCCAGGACGGCCAGGAGCACCGCCAGCAGGCAGGCCAGCAGAAATCCGCCGATGATGCTCCCGGCGGAGCGGCATACCGCCCGCCAAAAGCCCCCCTGGGGCAGCAGCTCCCACAGCTGGCACAGCACGCGGAGGGGAGAGGCCAGCAGCAGCGCCCCATGAGGATACGCCGCCGCCAGGGCCATGCTTCCCGCCTGCCAGACTAGCAGCCAGAAGAGGACAGGCCGGAGCTTACGCGCCATAGTAGAAGCCATCCCCGGGCAGCGCGCCGCCCACGGACTCCGGGTTTGCCTCCGCCAGGACCTCCAGATAGCCCGAGAGCTTTGTTTTCATCTCCGCCCCGGTGAGACAGACGATGTTGCAGCGGGGCAGGGCCTTTTCCGCCACGGCGGCGCTTTCGATGATGCCGTTTTGGACCACCAGCTCCGCCGCCCCGGCGGTGTTCTCATTGACCCAGTCCACAGACCTGGCATACTCGATCAGAAATTCCTCCATCAGTTCCGGGTGCGCCTCCGCGTAGTCCCGCCGGGCCACGGCCACGCCGGTAATCATGGCGGAGCCGTTGCCCAGGGCGTCCCACTCCTCCGTCAGGTCCAGAGCCACCCGCAGGTTCTCCAGTTTCCCCTGGGCCGCGGTAACGAAGGGCTGGGGCAGCAGGGCGATATCCGCCGTTCCCGCCGCCAGGGCGGCCACGCACTCGGCGTGCTCGCTCTTCCACTCCACCGTCACGTCCCCGTCCAGGTCCAGGCCGTTCTGCTCCAGGAGGTAGCGGAGGCCAAACTCCGGCGTGGACCCCTTTCCAGCGGCCACGAGGGTTTTTCCCTTCAAATCCGATACGGACTGTATTGTTTCACTGTTATTCTCCACAATGTAGAGGACTCCCAGGGTGTTCACCGCCAGGGTGACGACCTGCCCCTGGGTTTTATTGTACAGCACCGCCGCCAGATTGGCGGGGACGCAGATGATGTCCAGCTCTCCCTTGATGAGTCTGGGGGTCAGCTCGTCGGCGGAGCCCGCCAGCTGGAAATACCACTGATTGGTGGAGTCCAGCACCTGCTTCCGCTCCATCATTTTCACCATGCCCATGGCGGTGGGCCCCTTCAGTGCCCCGATCAGAAGGGGAAAATCCTCGTGCATCTCATCCGGGGTGAAGTCCGGGGCAGGCGGGGCCGTCTGGCTTCCCGGCTCCGGGGCGGAGCCGCCGGAGCTCTCGGCGGGGCTGCCGCCGCAGGCGGTCAGGGTCAGCAGCAGGGCCAGGGCAAGGGCTAAGGTCTTCAAGGCTTTCATCATCGTTTCCTCCAAATTGCTGATTCTTTTCTGTGGGGGCCGGACCGTTTTCCGCAGGGGGTCAGGTTCCCTCGGGGGCGTAGACTGTTTTGGCCGTTACGCCCTCCAGCCGTCCGATTTTTCCGGACAGGGCTGAGATGGCGTCCGCCGGGGCGTCCAGGGCCACGCTGATGAGGCGGATGCCCCGCTCCCGGCAGGGGACGCCCATCCGGCTCAGAACGCAGTCCTCATATTGGTGCAGCAGCTGGTTCAGCGCCGCCACCGAGGCGGGCTCCCGTACGATGACCGTCAGCACGGCCACCCGGTTGGATACTTCCATAGTCAGTTTACCCTCCTTTCCGGTGAGGAATTAGAAATGAAATGATGGACTGATGTCCTGTGCGCCTGCCGGGATTGGTTCGGCAGGGCAAAAACAAAAACCTCCGCCGGCCGGCAGAGGCAAAGCCCGCGGGTGTCCGCGGGATACTTCAAGTCTGTGCGGCCTCTTGCGGCGCGGGTCCCGAAGGGGGAGCCTGACCGGCAGAGCGACGGCGCTGCTGAGCCCGTCAGGCGCGGTCCGCCGGTCAGATGGTCAAAACCTCTTCCCGGAGACGGCCGCCTGAGCGGTGTGCGCTGGTAAGCAATCATAGTGTACCATCATGGTTGTGGTTTCGTCAAGCAAACCCCTCCTATTTTGTGCAGAACACCTGAATTCAAACAACAAATTGTCTGATTTCCCCAAAAAATATCGGTTTGTTATCAGAAAAATCGTGAATCCATTCCGTAAAATGGCTATTAACAGACTGTTCAAAAATATGATATAATTTGAACAAGAGTGCGGGAGACTCTTAGCGGAAAAATGTGCAATAAGACGAGGAAGCGCACCCATCGAAGCATCTAAGAGCAAAAAGGCAGAAAAGAAGAAAAGGAGAAGAATATGGATCACAACTTGAACAAGAAGAGCAGCGGCCTCGCGTTAGTCCCATTTCTGATTTTTGTCATCATCTATCTGGGCGCGGGCCTGATCCTTCAGGCGCAGGGCGTCGAAATGGCGTTCTACCAGTTCCCCTCCGTCACCGCCATGTTTATCGCCCTGCTGGTGGCCTTTGTCATCACCAAGGGCAGTCTGGATGAGCGCTTTGCCATCTTTGCCAGAGGCGCGGCCAACATTGATGTGCTGACCATGCTGATGATTTACCTGCTGGCCGGAGCGTTCTCCAGCGTGGCCGCCTCCATGGGCGGACGGGACGCCACCGTGAATCTGGGCCTGTCCCTGATTCCCGTGCAGTTCCTGGCCGCAGGCGTGTTTATCATCTCCGCCTTCATGGGCACTGCCACCGGAACCTCCATGGGAACCATCGGCGCCATTGTGCCCATCGCCGTGGGCGTGGCCGACAAGGGCGGCCTGAGCATTCCCCTGATGGTGGGCGCCTGCGTGGGCGGCGCCATGTTCGGTGATAACCTGTCCATGATCTCTGATACCACCATCGCCGCCACCCGTTCCCAGGGCTGCGAGATGCGGGATAAGTTCCGGGTGAACTTCTTCATCGCGCTTCCCGCCGCCGTGATTACCTTCGTCGTTCTGCTGATTGTGGGCCGGCCCGAGACTGCCGCCAGCATGGGCGACCTGAGCTACAGCATCATCAAGGTGGTGCCCTATCTGCTGGTTCTGATTCTGGCCCTGATTGGAATGAACGTGTTCCTGGTGCTGACCATCGGCATCTTCGTGGCCGGCATCATCGGCGTGGCCACCGCTTCCCTGGACCTCTTCGGCTTCGCTCAGGCGGTCTGGAGCGGCTTCACCGGCATGAACGAGGTGTTCTTCCTGACCCTGTTCTGCGGCGGCATGGGCGAAATGGTCACCCACAACGGAGGCATCAACTGGCTGATTAACAGCCTGCGGGGCATGATGAAGGGCAACAAGTCCGCTCAGGTGGGCATTGCCGCCCTGGTCTCCCTGGCTGACTGCGCCACTGCCAACAACACGGTGGCCATTGTCCTCAGCGGCAGCATGGCGAAGGAAATCAGCCACGAGTACAAGGTGGACCCCCGGCGGACCGCCTCTCTGCTGGACGTGTTCTCCTGCGTGTTCCAGGGCATCATCCCCTACGGCGCACAGCTGCTGAGCGCCGCGGCGCTGACCAGTGCCTACGGCATTGCCATGAGCCCCACGGACATCATTCCCAATCTGTGGTACTGCTGGATTCTGGCCGTTGTGGGCATCGCGTCCATCTTCGTCCCCTTTGCCGACGGCGCCTGCAAAAAGGACCCCTGGAACTGGGAGTATGACGTGGCGCAGTCCGGCGTGGAGGCCAAGAAGGCTCTGCTGAAGGCCGAAAAAGAAGCGGGAAGCAGCGTTTGATTCATACCCGTCCCTGCATCAGACATAAGAATTCATAAACAGAAACGGAGCGCCGGGAAACCGGCGCTCCGCTTCAAAACAGGGGGGCTCAGCCCTGGAAGGACCGGCGGGCCCACTCGGTCTGCCGGGATTCCTCCGTGAAGCGGATGGAATCCATGACGCTGGACTCCAGCAGCTCCACAAAGTGCTCGGCCTGGGGGGAAAGCTTGCTGTTTTTCAGCGTAATCCATCCGATGCGGACGCCGCTCTTTCCCGCCAGGGGAATGGTAATCAGATCCCGGTAGCTGCTGCTTTCCGTAATCAGGCCGCTGCCGGTGGTAAAGGCGTCGGTGCGGGAGAGGACCCGCAGCATGGTGGTGCGGTTATTGACGCTGATATGTCTGGCCGGCTTTTTCAGGGACAGCATCCTGTATTCCTCGGAGAAGTCCACCGCCATGCCCTGTTCCCGCTCGAAAATGATATAGGGAAAACCGGCCAGGTCCTCCTCAGTGACCGTCTCCCGCTCTGCCAGGGGGTGCCCCCTGTGGACGTAGATACAGGGCGCCACCACCGCGATTTCGTGGAAGGTCAGAGATCGGGAGTCCAAAAAGCGGAGCACCATTTTCTCGGTCAGCTCCGTCAGGCAGATCACCCCGATGTCGGCCCGGTGGTCATATACGTCGTCAATCACCGCGTCCAGGTCCACCTCCCGGATGGAAAAGTGATAACGGCTGTATTCAATGGTCTGGAGGAAGCGCAGAAAGGCGTCTTCGGTAAAGGGATACCGCTGGGTGGAAACCGAGAGATAGGTGGACGGCGCGGCGTTCTGCACATCGCCGTAACGGTTTTCAATCCAATGCTTCTGCTCCAGAAGAGAAACGGCGTAGCTGAGGAACTCCCGGCCGTCTGCCGTAAACTCCACGCCCCGGTTGCTGCGCACGAAAAATTGAATGCCCAGCTCTTCTTCCAGCTCCCGCACGGCGGTGGAGATGCCGGACTGGGACAGGAAGAGCTTGCTGGCGGCCTTGTTGATTGAGCCGCATTTTGAAATCTCCACCACATAGGTCAATTGCTGAAATGTCATAAGCGCTCCCTGAAATCCCGCGATGAAACCGGGCGGAACCCGTCCCGCGGCTGCCGCGTTTCCCGGCAGGCGGCCCGCCGAACTGCGTGATGAGTAGGCTTGGAGATGCGCCCCGGACCCGGCGCAGGAAATTCCCCCGGCCGGAGAGGGCGCGTCCGTTCCCCATTATAGAGGACTGTGTCCGAAAAGTCAAATAGTTATCACTAAAATCGTTAACCGCTTCAATAAAACTGATACTAACACCTTTCCTTGAAAAGTGGTATGGTTATTATAGAAGTTGACAAAAAACCGGAGCCTCATTCTTCGGTTCGCTGTCAACATGTCACACAAATTCCGCCGTATCTCCCAACTCCCCTTATTCTTTCAGTTTGCGCCGATTCCTCGTCAGATCCCCGTTTTTAGTGAAACAACGGAAAAAACGAAATCTGAGTGATGTTTCGCCGCTCCCGACACCTTGACACAACTGGACCAAATAAAGAAAGGAAGGCACACGTTTATGAGCAGCAACAAGAATCTGGGCTTTGCCACCCGTCAGATCCACACCGGCAAGGTGAAAAACGCCGCCGGCTCCCTGTGCGACCCCATTTACCAGACCTCCACCTTCGAGTTTGAGACTGTGGAGCAGGGCGGGGCCCGTTTCGCGGGTCAGGAAGAGGGCTACATCTATTCCCGCCTGGGCAACCCGACGCTGGCCGCCGTGGAGGCCAAGATGGCTTCTCTGGAGGGCGCCGAGGCCGCTCTGTGCACCGCCTCCGGCATGGGCGCCATTTCCTCCGCCCTGTGGAGCGCCGTGGTGGCCGGGGATGAGATCGTCGCGGACGAAACCCTGTACGGCTGTACATACGCGCTGCTGAACCACGGCATGAGCAAGTTCGGCGTAAAGGTCACCCTTACGGACCTGAGCGATATCGAGAACCTGAAAAAAGCCATGACGGATAAGACCAAGGTGGTTTATTTCGAGACCCCCTGCAATCCGACGCTGAAGCTGCTGGACATCGAGCTGATTGCCAGGACCGCTCATGCGTTCAGCTCCGATATCAAGGTCATCGTGGATAACACCTTCTGCACTCCGTACCTCCAGCGTCCTCTGGAGCTGGGCGCCGATGTGGTGGTCCACAGCGCCACCAAGTACCTCAACGGCCATGGCGACGTCATCGCAGGCGTCATCGTGGGCAGCGCGGAGTTCGTTGGCCAGTGCCGCATGTTCGGCCTGAAGGACATGACCGGCGCGGTTATGAGTCCCTTCAACGCCTTCCTGATGGCCCGGGGCATGAAGACCCTGGACATCCGCATGGAGCGCCACTGCGCCAACGCCAAAAAGGTGGCGGAGTTCTTTGAGAACCATCCCGCCGTCGACAAGGTCTATTATCCCGGCTCCAAGAGCTTCAAGGGCTATGAGATTGCCGAGAAGCAGATGCGTCTCCCCGGCGGCATGATGTCCATTGAGCTCAAGGCTGACAAGGCCGCCGTGGCCGCCGCTCTGAATAAGCTGGAGCTGTGCACCATCGCCGTCTCCCTGGGCGACGCCGAGACCCTGGTGGAGCATCCCGCCACCATGACCCACTCCACCTATACCGCCGAGGAGCTGAAGGTGGCCGGCATCTCCGAGGGCCTGGTCCGCATCAGCGTGGGTCTGGAGGACCCCGAGGATATCATTGCCGATCTGAAGGCTGTTCTGGATACTCTGGTCTGATCGGACACTCCCCGTTTTTACGAAAGCACCTGGATTCGCGGCGGGCACAAGCTGCCCGCCGCGTCCTGAGTCCTCCCGTCGTGCCGGCACAGGAAGAGGGAGCCCCGCGGAGGGGCGGAGCGCGTCCGGCGCAGGGGTACAGGGGACGCAAAAATGCGCGAAAAATTCACAAAAAATTCGCAAAAAAGGCGCGAAAAATGTCGGTTCAGCGTGAAATTCTATTTGCGGTCAGACATCATATGTGTTATACTGAGATGCAGGAAGCCGCCCAGGGCAGTCACAGGCTGACTTGGGAAGCGCTTTTGAAACCATATGCTGAAATGGACTGCTGAAGAAAGGAACGTGAAAGCAATGATTGAAGTAACAAGCACACCCGCCGCGCCGGCGGCAATCGGGCCCTACTCCCAGGCGATGAAGGCGGGCGGTTTTCTGTTCGCCTCCGGCCAGGTGGCGCTGACCCCCGGCACCGGCGAGGTGGCCGGAACCACCATTGAGGAGCAGGCGGAGCGGTGCTGTCAGAACGTAAAGGCCATTCTGGAGGCCAACGGCCTGGGCTTCGAGGATGTGGTGAAAACCACCTGCTTCCTGGCCGACATGGGCGACTTCGCGGCCTTTAACGGCGTCTACGCCCAGTATTTCACCGGCAAGCCCGCCCGGTCCTGCGTGGCGGTGCGGGAGCTGCCCAAGAAGCTGCTGTGTGAGATTGAGATTATCGCAGTCTGCAAATAAAACCTCCCCCGCCCCCGAACAGGCGAACGTCTCCGCGGAGCAGAGCTTTTGTGCGGCAGAGACGGGAGGCCGCCGGAGGCGGACGGAGAAAGCCATTAGCTCAGAATCAAAAAAAGCCCAATGAGAGGAGAAAAAGCGAATGAAAGACATCGTAGAAATCCGCTGGCACGGCCGTGGCGGCCAGGGCGCGAAGACGGCG
>NZ_CANTJS010000031.1 GCF_947654275.1 uncultured Oscillibacter sp.
TTTTACTGCTGCTTCCTTATTTTGTCCTGCGTTTGTTTGAAGACACCCTCTAGGGTCTTGCAGGGCATTCCTACCACTTTGCTTCTCTTCCATAAAGCGCCCGGCTTTCCCGGCGGGACGGGCCGCCCGGTTCGCCGTTACCGCCGCTTATCCGCGCCGCCGTGTTCCGCCAGCCACCAGGCGGAGTATGCCTCCGGGAAGTTGGTCTTGAAGCCCAGCACCCCGAGATCTTCCAGCTGCGCCCACCAGGCCGGGTAGTCCCCCAGGTTGGACAGCACAAAAATTCCCCGGTTCGCCAGCCACTGCACGTCCTCCCGGGAAAACGCCTCCGCGTTCAGCCCCACCTCGAAAAGGTCCATTTCCTGAATGAAGCGCTTGGTCTCCTCGTTCAAAAAACGGATATTCGCCCCCAGTCGCAGTCCCTCCGGCTTTCCCTGGGCACGCAAGGCGCTTTGAATCTCCCGGTTGTAGTCCGGTACGCCGGAAAAGAGGATGTACCGGCTGAGATTTGGCGAGCCCTCCAGAATCTCCAGCATTCGCGGCATGACGCCGGCGGCCTTGACCTCGATTTCCACCGTCACAGGCTGCGCCTGCCGGGAAAACCACTGGTCGAAGTCCGCAAAGCGCATGAGGCGGGCCATCCGTCCGTCTCTGGCCAGGGCCGTTTCGTAATCGCTGCCATCCTCCTGCCCCATGAGCCGTTCCGGCATAATGGACATAAATTCCACATCCGAGTGGTCCGGAAGCTCCCGGGAGAGCAGATGGTTAGCATAGGGAATCTCTACGGAGGCAATTTCTTCCCAGGTCATGTCCCGAATGCTCCGGTAGCAGACCCCGGCGGGGCGCCCCAGGGTCATACGGGTGAAGTTTTTGTCGTGGGCGACCACAACCTCCCCGTCTTTTGTTAGCTGGATATCAATTTCTATGCCCTCGTAGCCGCCGTCCACCGCGCCCTGAAACGCCCCCAGGGTATTTTCCGGGGCAGCCTGGGCCAGCCCACGGTGAACGAACCGCATGGGTCCTGTATATGTACCTTGCATTGTATTCCCCCTTACATTTTTCCAAGGGCCGCGCCCATATACTCGGTCTTGACACATCTTTCCACAATCATCAGCAGCGCCAGATTCGGAATCAGCAGAATCAGTGAAACCACCGAGGCGCGCGTCTGGGAAAAGCCCTCTCCCAGGTAGGTAAACAGAACAGTGGGCAGGGTTTTCACTGCCGGCAGGCCGATGATAAAGGTCATGGTGAATTCCTCCATGCTGTTGATAAAGGTGAAAATGGAGCCGGACACGACGCTGGGCAGAAGCATGGGAAGATAGACCTCCTTCAGCCGCACCCACGGTCCGGCGCCCAAATTGGAGGCTGCGTCCAGAATATCCTGGGGCATGGACTCAAAGCTCACCACTAAAATCCGAAGCATGTAGGGAATGCCAATCAGGGTGTGCGCCAGAATCACTCCGGTATAGGTGCCGGAAAAGCCCATGTAGTAGAGGACCCGTCCGACATAGATGGACATCGCCATTCCTGGCAGAATCATAGGCAGGAGAATGGCCGTCTTAAAAATCTGCTTTCCCCGCAGGTTCCGCCGTCCCAGCGCGTAAGCCGTCGGCATGGCAAAGAGGAAGGAGAGGAGCGTCGTGCATATGGCAATGAAAAAGCTGTTTCCCATGGCCGAGCCGATCTTCGTGTGCTTGATAACATACTCCCAGTTGGTCAGCGCCAGCCCCTTGGGCAGCAGATCTGGGTAGTTCCAGCCCTTCTGCGGGTCCACCAGGGACCAGAGCACGGAGTAGCCCATGGGAATTACAATCCATGCGATAAACAGCATGATAAAGGCAAAAGGAAGCATCAGGCGCAAAAGCCGCTTCATCAAAATGCGGGGATCTCCGGTTTTCGTCCGATTGTTCATGTTTCAGCCCCTTTCCTATGAAAGCTGCTTGGCCAGGCGGTTTCCAAGCCAGGTGTACAGGGAGACGAAAATCACAGCGGTAACCATCATCAAGCATCCGATGCAGGCGGCGGTGTGCCAATCGTTATAGAGATACGCCTGCTTGTGCATCAGGTTGGAGAGGGTACTGGGATAGATGGGGCCCATAACCCGGGAGATGGTATAGTCGTTGAAGATTTTAATAAAGGTCATGATGACGGCGACCAGAGCCGAGGGCATCGTCAGCGGCAGGGTGATCTCCCAAAACAGACGGAGCCGCCCCGCGCCAAGGTTCCGCCCCGCGTCCAGAACGTCCTTGCGGACAGACTCAACGGAGGAATAGACTATCAGGAGCATGAAGGGCACGTTCTTCCACACCTGGGTCGCCAGCGCTCCCACGCCCCAAGGGTCGTTGCGCAGTACCAGCGGCTCCTGGATGAGGCCCAAGCCGCCCAGCACGGCATTCAGAATCCCGTTATAGTTCAGCACGTTCGTGATGATAAGGCACACTACCAGCGCCGGAATAAACATCGGAATTTTCAGCAGGGAGAGCCAGGTTTTGCTCCAGGGCATGTTTTTGACAATCAGGGACAGCGGATAGACAATGGCGATGCAGATCAGGGACGCACAGACCGCGATTTTCAGGGAGTAAATCAGGTTGTCGTAGAAATTAACCTGAAAGAGCCCCTTCCAGTATTCCATGGAAAAAGAGGATTCTCCCGTGAAATTCAAAAACCCCACGCTCTGCAATGCCATCATAACAATGGCGGCCCCCAAAAACAAGGCCACAAATCCAAGCCCCGGCAGAAGAAGCAGGTAGCCCCACTCAAATTTTTTCTTTTTCATGGTTCAACCTCCTAGAATGCGGACCTTGTCCGGCGCCACGCGGAAGCAGATCGCCTCTCCCTCCGTCACATTCCAGTCCTTTGCGATGCTGGCCCGGATCTGTTCCGTTCCGATATCCACGAACATATCCAAAAGATTGCCCATATACACGGCCGTCCGCACGGCGCCGCATATCTGGTTGGAGGACTCCCCCTTCCCGGATGGAAGCAGGTCCTCCGGCCGGATGCACAGATATCCCTCTGCCCCGGCGGGAAGATCGCAGTCCGCGTCTACGGCGCGCAGTTCCCCATAGGGGCTTTGCACCAGGTATTCCATTCCGGTCCGCTCCAAAATCCTGCACGGAACAATGTTGGCCGTGCCTACAAAGTCCGCCACAAACCGGCTGTTGGGCCGGTCGTAAATGTCCCGGGGCGGTGCGTTCTGGATGATGCACCCGGCGCTCATGGTAATGACCTGATCACTGATGGCCAGGGCCTCCGCCTGGTCGTGGGTGACGTAGATGGCGGTGATGCCGAGCTTCTTCTGCACCTCGCGGATTTCCACCCGGACCTTCTCCCTCAGCTTGGCGTCCAGATTGCTGAGCGGCTCGTCAAACAGCAGAAGCTGGGGCCGGACGACGATGCACCGGGCCAGAGCGACCCGCTGCTGCTGTCCGCCGGAGAGCTCGTAGGGACGGCGCTCTCCCAGTCCGGTCAGGTTCACCATCGCCATGGCTTCCTCGACCCGCTCCTTGTGCTCCTCCGGGGGAACCTTCCGCATCCGAAGGCCAAAGCGGATGTTTTCGTAGACGTTCTTATTAGGGAAAAGGGCGTAAGACTGGAAGCACATGGCGGCGTCCCTCTTGTTGGGGGGGACATCGTTGATGAGCTTGTCCCCGAAGTAGACCTCGCCCTGGTCGCACTCCAGAAATCCGGCGATTACCCGCAGAAGGGTGGTTTTTCCGCAGCCGGAGGGACCCAGCAGCGTGACAAATTGTCCGCCCTCAATGGCGAAGCTGACGTCGTCCAGGGCTTTATAGTCGCCATAATATTTTGTGAGATTTTGAACGCGCAGTCCCTGTGTCAATGCAACTCTCTCCTTTCATCAAGTCAGGAGGGCCGTTGGCGGCCCTCCTGACAGTCGTCTGCGGGAAGGGATTGTGCTTACTGGAGGACATTGGTGGTAAAGTCCTTGATATACTGCGTCTTATAGCACGCGGCCATCCAGTCCGTATTCCGCGCCCGGTCCTCCGGGGTAAGCAGGCAGATGCCCTGCTCCAAATCCGTTCTTCCGGTCATGTTCTTGGTATAGTCCGCCTGGGCGGTCTGGCCCTCCTCAGAGGTCAGCCAATTGGTAAAGAGCAGCGCCGCGGCGGGGTGGGAGGCGTTTTTCACCAGGGACATGACCTCGCCGGAGTAGCAAAGGCCCATCTCGGGGACGTAAAAGCCGTGGTTGATGCTCAGATTCCCCTGGCTGGCGGCGTTATATACGCCGGAGTTCCAGGCCGTGACCAGCCACACCTCGCCACTGTTGAGGCGGCTGATACCGTCCCCGTTGCTGGTGGTAAAGGTAATTTTGTCTTTATAGAGGTTGAACCAGTCCCAGACGGCGGACCATTTCTCCAAAAGAGCCGGATCGCAGACGCCGTCCTCGGCAAGAAGATACTGATCCAGTCCGCCGGTGAGGTTAGCGATAATGCTCTCCATGACGCCCTGGCCCGTGCCTCCGTTTTCGGGGATGCACATGGCGAAGCGGCCGGGGTTTTCATTGATAAACGCTTCGAGCTCCTGGAAGGTCTGGGGAAGGGCGTCCCCGCTTATCTGGTCAGCGTTGTAGAGGAATCCCGCCGGAGAGGTGGATACGGGCACCCACCAGCCCTGATCGTTGCTGACGCCCTCTTTCCGCACGCTGAGTCCCGGAACCAGGGAGTCCTTGTACTCCATGACATCCAGTATTCCAGGCAGCAGCGCATCCGCCCCGAGGAGGCCGTTCACGGTTTCGCCGGAAAGGAACATCACGTCAATGGAGGCTTTGCCGTCCAGCTCCGTGAGGACCTTGTCCATGACTGTGGTCTTTTCACCGGCCAGAACGTTCACCTTGACGCCGTAGCGGGCCTTGAAGGTGTCGGCCACCTGATTCCACTCCGCCTCGTCGTTCCACACTGCAAAGGTAAGTTCGCCTTCCTGCTTGGCGGCGGCTTCAATGTCCTCCCAGGACCAGGAGAGCAGGTCCGCGCCGCTGCTATAGGCAGGCGCCGCGCCAGTTCCGCCGTCTCCTCCGTTCCCGCCGGCGGCCGGAGGGGTCTTTTCTCCTCCGCAGGCGGTCAATGCGAGCAGGATAGTGAAGGCCAGCAAGAGACTTCCGATTTTTTTCATGTGTGTTCCTCCTTTTTTGGATGTATAGTGCACGTGCACGTTACTATTTTAGGATATCAAGGCAGTCTAGGTAAGTCAATAGAATAAAGCCCAATTTTTTGAGGAAATCCTTGTGTGATTTATAGAAATTATGAATATAACAACAAAAATTTGCTTAAAATTTTAGCATATAATCCAATTTTATCTCTACATCCTCCCTTTAAAAACGCACGAAAATGCACGTTCTGCTTGACAAGAAAACACGCGTGCGCTATATTATTATGTGCTTTTAGGCTGGGGGGGAGCATTTGAAACAATGAAGGTCACGTTGAAGCAGATTGCCGATATCGCCGGCGTCTCCCGTGGAACCGTGGACCGTGCGCTGCACGGACGCGGCGGGGTTAACCCGCAGGTTCAGGAGCAGATTCTGGCCGTTGCCAGGGAGCTGGGCTATCGGCCCAATATTGCCGGGAGGCAGCTCTCCGCCCGGAAGCTGTCTTTAAAATTTGGATTTATTCTGCCCAAGTGGTCGGCCACCGGGTTTTGGGCCGACGTCCACCGGGGCATTGATCTCGTCTGCGAGGAGCTGGCGGACTACGGCGTCAAAATTATCCGGGAGACCTATGTCAAGTATGCCGCATCGGAGGTGCTGCCCCTCATTGACCGCTTGCTGGACGAGGGGATTTCCGGTCTTGCAATTGTGCCGATCAATGATCCCGCCGTGCAGGCGCGGCTCAACGAGCTGATTGCCGGGGATTTTCCCGTGGTCTTGGTCAACTCCGAGGCGGAAGGCGTGGAACCCTTGTGTTATATCGGCTCCGATTACCAATTCAGCGGCCGCACCGCCGCAGGTATCCTGGACCTTATCAGGAAAGACCAGTACATTGAGCTGCTGGTCTTCACAGGCACGGAGGCCATGCTCAGTCACACCTGGCGCATTACCGGCTTTTTGCAGGAAATGTCGAGGATTCATCCGGAGTGCCATCTGATTGATATCTATAAGCTTTTCAGCAAAACAAACACCCCGGATGACCACGGGGCGTATCTCATCGCCCGGGATACCCTGGAAAAGCATCCGGAAGCGACGGCCGTGTTTACCGCCGCCGGAGCGATACATTCCGTCGCCCAGGCTATCCGGGATACCGGGAGAATCGGGCGGGTCGCTCACATTTCTTTTGACATGAACAGCGTTACCCACGCCCTGCTGCAGGACGGTTCGATGACCGCCATCATCGGTCAGGAATCTGTCAAGCAGGGTTACCAGCCCATTAAGGTCTTGTTTGACTACCTGGTGAATAAAATCCATCCGCTGAACCGGAGAATTATTTTGCGGAATGAGATTTTCATACGCCAAAATTCAAGTATGGACGATTCCTCGTATTTATAGTACAGGCGAACGAAGACGGGACAGGACTACACGGGCCCCCGGCAGCTGTGCAAAAAATAAAATCCCCCGCCTTACCTGACGCGTCGCTGAGACTTGCAGGTCCGGCGGGGGATATTCGTTTTCTTCCAAAGGGGAGCGCCGTGCGCTTTGACATAGGCACGTTTTGCCGCCCGGCGCCGGCAATGGCTGCAATACGCTGTTCTGCCTGATAAAGATGTCGTTCAGCATCAGGATGCGGCGGTTTTCAGGAGTCAGCCCGCCTGACAAATAATCCAGAAGAAATGACAGAGGAACTGGACCAATCTTATCTCAGCAGTGATTTACCCCGACTTCCAAAGGCTTTGGAGAATGCAAACAAGGTCATCGTTCCGCCCTTTATTCCAATTTCCTATCATCGAGAACTGATTCAAGGTTTCTCACAAAGCGTTTCTTCGATGTTTGCCTGTCTCAATCAGGAGGATGACTGCCTGCTGTTAATGCACCCGGAGGCAACAGGTCATTATTTCCTTTTGACCCGGCAGCCCCTCCCCTATTCTTTCGTTCAGGAGATGGAAGGAAAACGGGATTGCTATTCTCAGATGATTGACCATGATGATCTTAAAGCAAAGGAACATCTGTATCTATGTGCTGCATGTCAAAAAATTGTCTGTCAATACCCACCATGCAGAAAACAGATGGCCCATATGAGGTAGATCTGCACCAGCTTAATAAGTGGGAAGCGGCAGTAGTGGCCGGCGCAGAAGAATTGGCTGTAGATTTGGGCAGCCGACTACTCCAGGCAGAGGGGACTGTAATCCATTCATTTCAAATACATAGAGGAAAGGCGTTATATGGCCTGTTTCCCAGAGATATTTCGATGGCAGAAGAGACAATTTGCTCTCTTAAAGAGGGTGGGTTTCCCCGTCTTAATACAACAGCAAATGAATCTGCCCAACGCTTAGGCCAGGCTTTTCAGGATATATTGAGTCAAAATGAGCAAGGGGTCAACGACTATTTGACAGAACAGTTGAACTGTGAACGCAAGGGCTATCATAGCGGCGTTTTTCTCAACCTTGATTTACTTGCAGTGGCAAAGATTGCTGCAAGGTGGAAAAGGAGATGAGCAGAGGAAACATCCCCTATCACCGGCATACCAGCCAGTGGAACAAGCACATGGTCAAGCGGATTCTGGAGAATGGGAAATACCTGGGGACAGGCGTCTACCCCCGGCTCATCAGCGATGAGGAGTTCCTTGCGGTGCAAATTCAGAGGGAGGACAAAACTGACTATATCCCCTGCCCCACTGAGTTGAGTCCTATCCGGGAAAAAGCTGTGTGCGCAGTATGCGGAAGCAGGATTGCACGGGACACCAAGTCCCATGGCCGGCCCCGCTGGGTCTGCACCAGTCCAGACTGCGGAGCAATCGTCCACATCAGTGATGAGGAGGTACTGAAACGGGTATCCCAGCGGCTCCGCCAGCTGGCAAACTCCCCTGACCTGCTGACCCCGCCGCCCACGCTGGAGGCTGTCCCTTCTGCGGATGCCCTGCGCATCCAAAATGAGCTGAACGTATGCTTTAATCGCTCGGACATCAACCCGGACTACATGAAGACGCTGATCTTCGCCGCCGCCGCGGAGCGGTACGCCGTCCTGCCGGACCTCACGCCGGTTCATGATATAGAGGCGCTTCGGAAGCGGCTGGAAACCGGCCCCGCCAATGGCAGCGACCTGCGGGAGCTGTTGGCGAAAGCGGTAAAAGCCGTCCGTGTCGGCGGACCTAACTACATAGAACGGCAGTGAGGGTGATTTCCTCCCCCTCCGCCGCGAAATTGGAAGACGCGGACGCCGTGCCGCCTTCCGTCGCTGTTACCGTTATAGAATACATGCCTTTCACTTCAAAACTGTTGCTAAGGCCAGCATCCATCAGCACCGCCCTGTAAGCCTCCTCCGCCCCGGCTGGGACCCGGATTTCCTTGAGATTCTCACAGTTTGCGAATGCGTTCTTGCCGATCGTTGGCGGGGGGATTGCTGGTAAAGGTTATAGCGGTCAAATTGGTGCCGTCGTAAAATGCGCCATTCTCAATTCTGGTTACGCTGTCGGGCAGTGTGATATTCGTAAGGCTGGTACAGTTCACAAACGCATACGGCCCAATTGTAGTTAAGCTATCGGGCAGCGTGATTTCCGTAAGGTTGCTACAGTTCCTAAACGCGTTTGCCCCGACGGAGAGGACGAGGTCGCCGTCAACGGGTTCAAACGCCACGCTTTTAATCTCGCCCGCTCTCCCATACCATGGGGGAATCCCCGGGTGCAAAGCCCGGCATTGGCCTGGATAGGTCTATGCCGGGGCTAGGGTCGATGGTGAGCCTGCCGTCGCTGTCCAGCTCCCAACGCCAGGGGACGGTACCGGCCGGAAAATCGCCGGAAGCAACCACCTCCGCCGCCGGAATCGCGGTGGAAATTGCCCGGATGAAGGCGCCGGACACGCTGCCTCTGACGGACGCGGAGTTGTGTTCCCTGATGATGAACCTGTTGGACAACGCGGTGGAGGGCGCTTCCGCTCCCGGGGTGAAGCGGCCTTATATCAAGCTGGATTTTTCTGTGAAGGAGCATTTTTTTGCAGTTTCCTGTGAAAACGCCTCGACGATGGAGCATATTCAGAAAGAAGCCGCGCCGGGGCACGGTTTGGGCCTCAAAATTATCAGGCAGATTGTGGCGCGGTATGATGATCTTCTGGAAACGGAATATGGCGCAGACTTTTACTGCGTAAAGATGGCGATTCCGCTGGACTAACCCTGCATATATTCCAGCAGCCTCTTTTTCAAATCAGAGACGCGATGCTTGCTGACGGGGAGTATTCCAGCAAGTTCTATTTCACAGGAGCGCAGATGCTTGATAAAGGCCAGATTGACCAAAATCGTTCGATGGCAGAAGGTAAAACTCCGCTCCGGCAGCATGGCGGCCAGCTCGGAAATTTTGACGGAGGTTTCGATTGGCCCGCTGGTGAGCTGAAGCCTTGACCCGCGCTCCCACGATTCCACGTAGATGATGCCGGAGGGGGCCAGCTTGCTCTGGCCCTTTTCCGTGGGCAGCAGAATTTCTTTTTTCTCGCAGAAGGTTTTGTAGCAGTACAGCAGGGCTTCCCGGAGCCGTTCCGTCCGGAAGGGCTTTGCCAGATACCGGGCGGCGGATACCTCGTAGTCCCGCAGGGCCATTTCCCGGTTGGAGGAAATGAAGATGATGGCGGTGCCGTCCCCCAACTTCCGCAAGGCGGCGGCAAGCTCCATTCCGTCCGGGCCCTCCATCATCACGTCCAGCAGGAGAATGTGAAATTGTGCGCCGCCTTGAATGGCGGAGAGCAGGGCCGTGGCGCTGTCAAAGCCGGAGAGGGCACAGGACAGTCCCTCTGCTGTCATGATGTCCGTTGTCAGCGTCTCCGCCTGCTGGCGGTCCATGGTTTCATCGTCGCAGACGGCGATTTGCAGTTGCGGGTTGAGATGTTCCAGCATGATGTGGCCCTCCCGGATGGTTTTCTCTGTATAGTATACCACGGATTCCCGGGGGCGCAAGGGCGGGGTGAGGATGAAAAACGCCCTGTGCCGACTGGAACCGTCAGCACAGGGCGATAAATGATGGGTCTGAGGGGGAAGCAGGCAGGGGCGCCTTATGCAAAGAAAGCTGTTATGAAAAGAAGCGGAGCAAATTTCGCAATAATCCAAGGA
Source organism: uncultured Oscillibacter sp. (assembly GCF_947654275.1). GTDB lineage: Bacteria > Bacillota > Clostridia > Oscillospirales > Oscillospiraceae > Oscillibacter. The sequence goes on from NZ_CANTJS010000031.1 coordinate 10,196, forward strand.
ATTTGCTCTGCCTTTCTTTGCATAAAGATAACCTGTCCGCCACTATACTGTATGATTACGGTGAAGGTGACCAACAAAGTTCAATAGGAACCCCCCGGCAAAGCCGGGGGTTCTTCATAGACGGGCAAAGCCCTATGTTACCAGCGAGCGCGTCCCGTCGCGCAAGTACGGTCTGACAGCCGCGAGAGCTCTGCTACTTGCCGCCCGTAAACGGGCTCAGAAATTTCCCATCGTCAGTTGTTCTCCTGCCTTGTCTTCATCCAACTGGTGCTGGATATACTCTGCAATCTTTTTTGCATTCTTTCCCGCTATATCTACATAGTAACCTCTGCACCAGAATTCCCGGTTCCGATACTTATACCGCAGTTCCGGGAACTTCTCATAGATCATCAGGCTGCTCTTCCCCTTCAGATATCCCATGAAGCTCGACACCGCCACTTTAGGCGGAATCTCTACCAACATGTGGATATGATCCGGACACGCTTCTGCCTCTATGATCTTTACCTTTTTCCACGCACACAGCGTTCGCAGAATTTCTCCTATCTCTCGCTTCTTTTCCCCATAGAACACCTTCCTGCGATATTTCGGCGCAAACACTATATGGTATTTGCAATTCCACTTCGTGTGTGATAAACTGCTTATGTCATTCACTCGGATGACCTCCCTTTGCTTACTTGATGCAGCTGCCAGACCGCATCTCTATTCTAGAGCAAAGGGAGTTTTCTTGTCTACATCATCGCCATTAGGCTTCTTTTGAACCACTCGCCTAGCGAGTGGTTTTCTTTTATACAACAAAGTGCCATGTACTCTCGAATAGTACATGGCACTGCTTGTATTGGGATAGACTTTTGGGGGCTGGCTGCTTTAAGGCTTACATTTTACTCCCCATAATGATAGCTACACACTATTACAATTACAACAAAATTCTTTATTCAACACAGCTTATACATCAAGATTCCAAAAACCCGGGGTCCAGTCTATGACAAATTGAGCAGGGAGGTTCCAGAAAGAACCCGCCGGCTGGCAGACACATAAACTGTTCCGAGGGCCGCACTGGTCAGGAACCTTTCCTGCTGTTATGCCGGCGCTTTCCTGGCGCGCGCCCTCATTCAGAAAGGAGATTGTTTTATGTCTCTGCCCAGCTTTCCCAACATTGACCCGCCTATCCAGCGGGAAGATGCAGTCAACCAGATTCTTTCCTCCATCGCCATGGAGGAACTCGGCCTGAGTCACATTCTCAACGCTGAGGGCGAGAAGCTGCAATATATCCTCGGCACCCTGCCCGGCCTCAGCGGCCCTGCCGCTACCGTGGAAGATGTGCTGTCCGCTAATGAAAGCGTCCGGAACCTGTTGAAGACCGCTGTGCAAAACCAGCTCTTCCTGAAGTCCAAGATGCAGGGGGCGCTGGAGGCGTCTCCCCTGCAGGGTCCCACCGGACCCAACGGCCCCGCAGGCCCCGCAGGCGCTGCCGGAGCCACTGGCGCCGCTGGCGCTGCCGGTCCCACCGGAGCCGCCGGAGCTGCTGGAGCCACTGGCGCCACCGGCCCTGCCGGTCCCACAGGTCCCACCGGCCCCACCGGCGCGACAGGGCCCGCAGGCCCTACCGGACCGGATCTGATCGGTCCGGACGGTCCCACGGGACCCACCGGCCCTGCGGGACCCACCGGTCCTGTTATCATTGACTTTGCCTATGCCGCTAACGCCGGCGCAGCCGTGATCCCTGTGAATGGCCTGGTGCCTCTGCCGAACGACCAGGTGAAGGCCAAGGACATCACCGTCAGCCCCGACAGCACCAAGTTTACCGTGAAGACCGGCGGGGTCTATCAGGTTGGGTATGTCGTCAATACCGACAAAGCCCTGACCGCCGGCGCCCGGCTGCTGGTCAACGGCACGCCCAGGGAAGCGTCCGCTGCAGGGGGGATCGCAGGATTGTCCCTGAGCCGGCTTTCCAACGAGGTCCTGCTGCGTTTGAGCGATAACGACGAAATTTCCTTGCAGATCTTCAATAATTCGATTGGTACGGCGCTGCTGCCTGCTCCCGTGGGGGCGTCCCTGAGAATCGTCCGGTTGAGTTAAGGAGGAACGCTTTATGTCAATGCCCACATTTCCCAAAAACGATCCTCCTCTGAGCCGCGAGGGAAGTCTTAACGAAATTATCGCTTCCATCGCCGCCGAGGAGCTGAGCCTGAGCCACATTCTCAACGCCGAGGGCGAAAAACTGCAATACGTCCTGGGGACCCTGCCCGGTCTGGATGAGGCGGCCTCGCTGGACGAGGTGCTCCGGATCAACCAGAGCGTAAAGGACACACTCTCCGGCATCATAGAGCAGCAAATGATGCTGTCTGCCAAGCTGAGCGCGGCCTTGAAGGCCCCCACCATTCCCGGCCCTGCCGGCCCTGCCGGTCCTGCTGGCCCCGCCGGCTCTGCCGGAGCTGCCGGGGCCACCGGAGCGGATGGCCCTGCCGGCCCCGCCGGAGCCGCCGGGGCCACCGGAGCGGACGGCCCCACCGGCCCTGCTGGGGCTACGGGCGCAGCCGGACCCACCGGGGCCGCAGGTCCGCAGGGTGTCACCGCAGAAGGCGTGGCTCGCAATGGCGCTACCGGTCCCACAGGCCCCGCCGGCCCCACCGGCCCCACCGGCCCCAACCCCACAGCTACCGCAGCCTTCGCCGCCAATATCCAAGGGCCTGACATCAACGTGCCGTCCTATTCCGGCGCTGTGATCCCTCTGCCGAACGGCCAGGTCATGTCCGCGGATATTACTGCCAAGTCGGAGAACACCGTGTTTCAGGTGAACAAAAAAGGCGTCTATTTGCTCTCCTACCGCGTGAATCTCACCAAGCCCGCGCAGGTAGGGACCAAGCTGCTCATAGACGGCACGGCGCGATACACTACTACGGTTATCCCCACGGTTCCTACTGCCAGCTTTGAGAGTCAGTATGTGTATCTTATGAACGCCGGCCAGACGCTCCAGCTCCAGCTGCGCGCGGCCCCCCTCGCCGGAATTTCTCCAAAGGCTCAAACTGTCACCCTGGCGGGCGCTTCTCTGAGTATCATCCTGCTGGAAGAGAGGTAATGAAGGGGCACATTCCTGGTGTGTACACCCACTTAGAAAGGGGATTATTTTAATGTCTCTGCCCAGCTTTCCCAATATTGACCCGCCCATCAAGCGGGAAGACGCAGTCAATCAAATCCTCTCCTCCATTGCCATGGAGGAGTTGGGGATGAGCCATATCCTGAACGCCGAGGGCGAGAAGCTGCAATATATCCTCGGCACCCTGCCCGGCCTCAGCGGCCCTGCCGCTACCGTAAAAGATGTGCTGAACGCCAATGAGAGCGTCAAGGAGCTGCTGGAAACCGCCACGCAGAACCAGCTCCTCCTGAAATCCAAGATGCAGTGCGCGCTGGATACCACCCCCGCACAGGGTCCCGCCGGCCCCGCCGGCCTCACCGGTCCCACCGGCCCTGCCGGACCCACCGGAGCCACCGGACCCACCGGTTCCGCCGGCGCGGCAGGAGCGGCAGGAGAGACAGGAGCCACCGGTCCCACTGGTCCTGCCGGTGCAACGGGTGCTGACGGCCCTGCCGGACCCACCGGTCCAACGGGGCCTGCCGGAAGATATGCCCCAGGGGCCACTGGCCCCACGGGTCCTGCCGGTCCCACGGGTCCCACTGGCCCTAACGTCACAGCCACCCATACCTTTGCTACAAATTACACGGGAGGCACCGTCCTCCCCGATCCATTGCGCGACGGTCTATTGGGCGTCACGGTGCCTTTGCCGGATATCGGGCAGAGGTCCACAGATATTGGCTTCGATAAAGCCAACAGCGAGTTTATTGTTCAAAAAGACGGATACTTCCAGATTTCCTACAACCTCAATCCCTCCACACCGGTGGCAGGCACTGCTCAGATCGTAATCAACAATGAGATCAATAAAGCCTCCGTCATGACTTCGCAGTTGGCCGCAAACCACTTTTCCGGCACGATCCTGACACCGCTGCGCAAGGGCGACAGGGTTTCCCTGCGGGTGATCAGCGCCGCGCCGGTCGTGCTGCCGGCTCAGTCTGCCGGGGCCTCCCTGCTCATACTCTGCCTGGGCTAAGGTATCGGCTTCGGAAAAACGAAATCCGTATGAACCACAAAAGGGAAGCCATAAAGTAGGCGTCAAACCGGCCAGTCCAAAAGAGAGCCGCAGTGCTGAATCAAATCAGCGCTGCGGCTCATAAAAATTATGCAGCTGGGCAAGACTCAGGTGCATTTGCCGGGAGCAGCGGCAAAACCCTCCATGATACAATCCAGCGTTGGAGCGGGTTCCAAACCCCAGGTCAGACAGCAGAAGGGAGCCAGCCCAGTTTCCTTGACCGTCTCAATCGGGCTGTAAATCACCGCACAGACCTGAGCGTCCGGCAGTCTGTAAAATACCCGCCTTCCCAACGATTCCTTCCCATTAAAAGATACTCAGTCCAGACACTGCCCTGTGCGCCTTCAGCTGATTCACGCTCACCCCCTCCATCAGCCACCGGTACTGCTTACAGGCTCCGCTCCATTGCGTCTCCCCCCCTAAAAAATCTGTTTCGTTACAAGCAGCGCCATGTACTGTTCGAGCGTACATGGCACTTGATTGGACTCTATCGTATTTTCTCACTTTCGGCAGGCACTTTTTTGCGCTTTTTGCCTTTTTGCTTTTTTCTCCCTTTTCGCGGCTCCCTCCTCTGCTTCGGACGGAAAAGGCCGGCGTCCCCCTCAGTCCTCCGGCAGAGGACTGCCGTCCGGCAGGGTCAGCGCCGGCAGGTCCGCCTGCTCTCCGTCGGGGGCTCCCATGCGGTACACCGTTTCGCCGTTCAGCAGCTTTTCCGCCGCCACCAGCAGACCGCTGTTTACGCTGACCCAGTACCTCAGGGCGTACCCCGCCGGGTCCTCCGCCGTCTCCACGTAAATACAGCTCACATTCAGAAGCAGCCGGTAATCCGCCTCGGTAATGCTCTCCGGCGGCAGGTCCAGAATGTCCTCATAGGTGGGAATGGACTGCTCTTCGTCGGCGGAAATGCCCCCGGCAGGGGCGGAATAGACCGCCTCTTCCTGGTTGTACCAGATATACGTCACCCGTCCGTCGGTGAGGCTGTGCCGGACCTGTCCGTCGGGCATGGTCCTGTCCGTCCGGCTCCAGGCCCCGCTGACGGTCACGGTGGTATCATAGCGGCCGCTGCCGCCCTTCCAGAACTGCTCCACCGTCACTGTCCGGCTGTAGTGCTCCGGCCGCTCCAGGCTGGCAATGGCCAACTGTACGGTCTCCGGCGTAATCTCCACCAGAGTCAGCAGTCCGTCCGCGGTCCCGGCGTTGTCTTTGGAGACATCCGGCCCGTCCCCCGGCTCCGGCAGGGTGATGTGGGCGCTCCGGTGAAGACTCCGGCTCAGCATCAGCGCCACGATGACCACGGCCAGCGCCACAAAGCCCCATGTAATCCAGTTCAGGTTTCGTTTGTACACACTGACCTCCTTGCCGGCAGCCGCCGGGAACAGCCTACCGCTTCTGTTCAGGCGGCTCCGTCTGAAAATCGGCAGGAGGCTCAGAACGCAGACCGTAGCGCCACTCGATGGCGTCGGCAATGCGGCGGCAGGCCTGACCGTCGCCGTAGGGGTTCACGGCATGGGCCATTTCCTCATAGGCCCTCCGGTCCACAATCAGCCGCTTCCCCATGGTAACGATGTCATCCTGTACCACGCCGGCCAGCTTCACCGTGCCGGCGGTCACGGCCTCGGGCCGTTCCGTCTCCCGGCGGAGCACCAGCACCGGCTTGCCCAGGGCCGGGGCCTCCTCCTGAAGTCCGCCGGAATCCGTCAGGACCATATAACAGCGGGCCATGAGGTTGTGCATCTCATCGGCCGGCAGCGGGTCAATCAGGTGGACCCGGGGCGCGCCCCGCAGATACCGGTCCACCGCCTCCCGCACCACCGGGCTCAGATGGACGGGATAGACCAGCTCAATATCTGCATGCTCCTCGGCAAGCTGCCGCAGAGCCAGCATGATATTCTTCATGGGCTCGCCGTAGTTCTCCCGGCGGTGGCAGGTCACCAGCACCACCTTTTTTGTGTCATAGGGAATCCGGTTGAGCTCTTCCGTCGAAAAATGATAATCCTCCCGGACCGTGGTCTTCAGCGCGTCGATCACCGTATTGCCCGTGACGAACAGGTTCCGCTGATGCCCTTCCCGCACGAGGTTTTCCCGGTTTCCCGCCGTGGGGCAGAAATACATGTCCGCAATGCCGCTGACCAGCACCCGGTTCATCTCCTCGGGGAACGGGGCGTATTTGTGATAGGTCCGCAGGCCGGCCTCCACATGGCCCACGGGAATCTGGTGGTAGTAGGCGGACAGGGCCCCGGCGAAGGTGGTGGAGGTATCGCCGTGGACCAGAATCATGTCCGGCTTCAGCGCGTCGATGGCCTCGTCCATGCCCAGCAGACACCTGCTGGTAATGGCGGACAGGCTCTGCCGGGGGGTCATGATGTCCAGATCCCAGTCCGGCTTGACATGGAAGACCTCCAGCACGCTGTCCAGCATCTGGCGGTGCTGGGCGGTGACGCAGCAGAGGCTTTCCATCCCCTCCCGCCCGGCCAGCTCCTTCACCAGAGGGCACATTTTAATGGCCTCCGGCCGGGTTCCGAAGACGCTCATAATACGCAGCTGTTCCTTTTTCATAGCTTGTCCTTTCCAGACTTTTTCCGCCGCTTCTTTTTCTTTACGCCTTGCTGTTTTTTTGCGCTCTGCTGATTTTTTGTGCCTTGCTGTTCCTTTGTTCCCTGCTGACCCTTCGCGCCCTGCTGTTTCTTTGCGCTCTGCTTCCGTGATTCCTGCTTCTCCGGGCTCTGCCGGATTTTCACGCTCTGCCGGTCCTGCTGCTCTGTCCTTTTTTCCATGGACTCCGCCGCCGGGCCGGTTCCCCGCTCCTCATGGCGTCCGTGGTCCCGCAGCTCCTCCAGCTCCTCCTGAAGCTCCGCCCGGACCTCCTTGGGGAACACCACCCGGGCGGCCACCGCCGCCACGATGCACAGCGCCGCGAAAAAGACCATGGCCTTCTGTTCGCCTCCGGTGGTCAGCACCACGGCGGAGAGACCCAGAATGGCGGAAATCACATACAGCGTAGCCACCGCCTGTTTCTGGTTCAGGCCCATGTCGATGAGGCGGTGATGAATGTGGCCCCGGTCGGCGTGCATGGGGCTCTGGCCGTGGGCGATGCGGCGGATGAAGGCAAAGGCCGTGTCAAAGATGGGCAGGCCCAGAATCAGGAAGGGCACGGCGAAGGAAATCACCGCGTAGAACTTGAACAGCCCCTGAATGGACATGGTGGCCAGAATATAGCCCAGGAAGGTGGCTCCGGTATCCCCCATGAACATTTTGGCGGGGTTGAGGTTGTAGGGCATGAAGCCCACGCAGGCCCCCACCAGCGCCGCCATGACGATAGCCACCTGCGCCTCGGAGGCCAGCAGGGCAATCACCAGCATGGTGGTGGCCGAAATGGCGGACACGCCGTTGGCCAGGCCGTCCAGGCCGTCAATCAGGTTCACCGAGTTGGTAATGGCCACAATCCAGAGAACCGTGAAGGGGATGGACAGGGGGCCCAGCACCCAATAGAGATTGCCGGAGAAAATATTGGGGTTGGAAAAGGCCTGGATGACCACGCCGCTCATGGCGGGTATCAGCGCCGCTACAATCTGCACCACAAATTTCAGCATGGCGGGCAGGGCCATGATGTCGTCCACCACGCCCAGCACCACGATGATTACGGAGCCCAGCAGGATGCTCTGCATCTGGCTGTTGCCCCGAATATTCACCAGCAGCAGGATACTCACCATAAACCCGATGAAAATGGCCAGCCCGCCCAGCCGGGGAATGGGCACCTTGTGCATCCGGCGGGCGTCCTTGGGCACGTCCACCGCCCCCACCTTATAGGCAAAGGTCTTCACCACCGGCGTCATCAAAAAGCTGACCACAAGCGCCGTCAGCAGCGCCAGCGCCACATACGCGGTCAGCCGGTTGTCCAGGGTCATGCCGTTCCTCCTTTATCTTGCCAAAAGGCCCACTTTTTTAAAGACCTTGGAGAGGGTCCTGTTGGCTGTATAGGCGGCCCGCTCCGCGCCGGCGCGGTACACGCCTTCAAGATAGGCCTTGTCCGCCAGGAGATGCTCCGTCTCCTCCCGGATGGGACGCAGCAGCTCCACCACAGCGTCGCCCACAGTCTTTTTGAAGTCGCCGTAGCCGCGGCCCGCGAATTCCGCCTCGATGGCCTCAAAGGTCCGGCCGGTGGCAGCGGCGTAAATCTGCATCAGATTGGACACGCCGGGCTTGCCGGCGGGGTCGAAGCGGACGGAGGCGTCGGAATCCGTCACGGCCTTTTTGAACTTCCGGGCGATGTCCTCCGGCTTTTCCAGCATATAGACGCAGCCGTTGGGGTCCTTGTCGGACTTGGACATCTTGCTCTCCGGCGAAGTCAGGCTCATCACCCGGGCCCCCACCTGGGGAATATAGGGCTCAGGAATCTTGAACACATCGCCGTAGATGCCGTTGAACCGGCTGGCAATGTCCCGGCAGATTTCGACGTGCTGCTTCTGGTCCCCGCCCACCGGCACCAGGTCCGCCTGATAGAGCAGGATATCCGCCGCCATGAGGGCGGGATAGGTAAACAGGCCGGCATTGATATTGTCGGCATTTTTGGCAGACTTGTCCTTGAACTGGGTCATCCGGGAGAGCTCACCGAACATGGTATAGCAGTCCAGCACCCAGCCCAGCTGCGCGTGGGCGGGGACATGGGACTGGACGAACAGCACATTCTTCTCCGGGTCCAGGCCGCAGGCGATATAGGCCGCCACCTGGGTCAGGGTATGGCGGCGCAGCTCCGCCGGAACCTGGCGCACCGTCAGCGTATGGAGGTCCGCCAGCATGTAATAGCAGTCGTATTCGTCAGCCAGGGCGGCCCAATTGCGGATTGCGCCCAGATAGGAGCCCAGGGTCAGATCTCCGGAGGGCTGGATGCCGCTCAAAATTCTCTTTTTAGATATTTTTGCCGTTTTTTCCGTTTCAGCCGTTTTCGCCGTTGTAATTTTCTCCTGTTCCATTCCGCACCTCGTATCATGTAATCCCCGCCCCCAAAACCGGGCGGCAGTTTTTCGCAGTCCATTGTAGCACGGACGCCCCAAAAGTGCAACAGGCCGGAGGGAAAAAGCCCAGGCTTTCGCCGCCGGGAGGCAGATGGTTCCCTCCTCTAACCGGCCTGTCATCCAATTGAACACAATCGCCGCTCTGCGGGCCGCAGCCTTGTGCGCTGCCAAAAAAGGGGCCCGTCGGGCCCCTTTTCCTCTTCTCACGCCTTCAGTTTTTTCCGGTAGGCCTCCGCTCCGTCCAGCAGCTCCCCGGCGCTCTCCAGCAGGGCGTCCGTCACCTTAGACCCGCCGGTAATCCGGGCCAGCTCCGCCTTCCGGCGCTCCCGGTCCAGCAGCACAACATGTGTAAAGGTTCTTCCCTTGCTCTCTCCCTTCTCCACGGAGAAATGGGTGTCCGCCATGGCCGCCAGCTGGGGCAGGTGGGTGACGCAAAGAACCTGCTTTTGGCGGCTGACCTGGGCCAGCTTTTCTGCCACCTTCTGGGCCGCCCGGCCGGACACGCCGGTGTCCACCTCGTCAAAGACCAGGGTCCCAATGGCCTCCTGCTCCGCCAGCACATTTTTCAGCGCAAGCATGATTCGGGCCAGCTCGCCGCCGGAGGCGATTTTTGAGATGGGCTTCAGGTCCTCTCCGGCGTTGGCGGACATGAGGAAGCGCACCACGTCACAGCCATCGGCGGCGGGCTCCTTTTCCGTAAACTCAATGGCAAAGCGCACGCGGTTCATGTCCAGATCCCGCAATTCCTTCTGAATCCGGGCCTCCAGCTCCCCGGCGGCGACCTTTCTGGCCTCCGTCAGCGCCGCGCCGGCGGCAATCACCGCCTGTTCCGCCTTCTCCCGCTTCCGCTCCAGCAGAATCAAGGTATCGTCCGCCGTCTCAATGGCGTCCAGCTCCTTTCGACAGCGGTCCAGGTATTCCAGCATGTCTTCCACCGTGGCGCCATACTTCTTTTTCAGCCGGTACAGCTGGTCCGCCCGGCTCTCCGCCGCGTCCAGCTCCTCCGGAGAGAACTCGAAATTCCCCCGCAGGTCCCGAATGGTCTCGGCAAGGTCATACGCTTCACTGCGCAGCTCCCCCAAGCGATTGAAGGCCTCATTCAAAGCCTCGTCCAGGCCCCGGACCGAGGACAGGGCATCCTCAGCCCCCCCCAGCTGGCTCACCGCGCCGGCGCTGTCGTCGTCGCCGCTGAGGCAGTAGTCCGCCCCGGCCAGAGCCGAGAGATATTTCTCGCCGTTGCGCAGCAGGTTCCGGCGCTGGGTCAACTCCTCCTCCTCGCCGGGGCGCAGCTCCGCCCGCTCCAGCTCGTCAATCTGGAAACGGAGGCTGTCCACCCGGCGGGCCTTCTCCGCCTCGTCCATCTGAAGGGCCCGGATTTCCTCCCGGAGCTTCGCCAGCACGCCATAGGCAGCCCGGTAGGTTTCCAGAGGTTCCTCCGTCCGGCCGAAGCGGTCCAGATAGGCCCCGTGCTGCTCCTCGTCCAGGAGCTGGGCTCCGTCGTGCTGGCCGTGGATATTCAAAAGCTCCCCGCCGATCTGCCGCAGCTGGGACACGGTGACGGGCCGGCCATTGACCCGGCAGACGTTTTTCCCCTCGCCGGAAATTTCCCTCTGGAGCATCAGATTTCCGTCCTCGTCCGGCACAACTCCGTTCTCCGCCAGCCCCGGCAGGTCCGCCGGCACGCCGGAGAATTCGGCGCTGACAAAGGCCTTGGCCGCGCCGGTGCGGATTAAATCCCGGGAGGTCCGTCCCCCCAGCACCGCCCCCATGGCGTCAATCACGATGGATTTGCCCGCGCCGGTCTCGCCGGTGAGGGCGTTGAAGCCGGGGCGGAACTGGATATCCGCCTCCTCAATCACGGCTATATTCTCTATGTGCAGCAGCTCCAGCATACAACAAAAACTCCCTCTCAAGCTCTCCGAAATCCACACTCAACATGGAGAACGCCAGTCCTCCGAGACCTCCAGCCAGAAGCCCGGGGCCAGAGTACAGCTCAGCCGCCCTTCCTCCGCCGTCAAAAACGCCTCCAGTTCCGCCTCTCCCCGCCAAGGCCGAAGAAGCCGCAAAACGTTCAGCTCACTGTACCAGCCCGCCCGGTAACGGCAGGGCGGCCCGCCCATGCCGAGGACGGCGGTCTCCTCCGGCGGCACGTACTGCCAAAGGCTGTAGTCTGTGACGGCGATCCCGGCGGACCGGAGCGCTTTCAGGAACGGGCCGGCCTCCTCCCGGGGGCAGATACAGTCGATATACCCATTTCCCACGGGCTGGACGCCGTGCCGCTCTAAAAGCGCATCCAGCTCCTCTTTGGCCAGCCTCACAGGATGTCCTTGATCTCCTCGCAGAAGGCGGCGGCGGCCTCATTGTCCCGCATCAGCAGAAAGGCCGTATCATCCCCCGCAAGGGAACCCACAATGTCGTTCATCTCCATGTTGTCCAGCGCGGAACAGGCCCCGTTGGCCAGCCCCGGCATGGTCTTGAGGACCACGATATTCTGGGCGCAGTCGATGCTGACGATGCACTCCCGGAAAATGGTCTGGAGCTTCTCCGCAACGTTCAGCTTTGTGCGGTTGCCGGATACGGCATATTTGTAGTGCCCCCGGCCCATGGGCTCCTTGATGAGGTGCATCTGCTTGATATCCCTGGAAATGGTGGCCTGGGTGCTGTGAATGCCCCGCTCCTGAAGGCGGGAGAGCAGCTGTTCCTGCGTCTCGATATTTTCCTGGGAAATGATCTCCAAAATCATGGTCTGCCGGTTGTTCTTCATTCCTGCGGCCCCCTTGACAGCACTTTTTAACAAATCTTCCGGTCCGTCCGCTCCTCTTCCGCGCCTTTCCGGACGGTCCAAATGCCCCGTCAGTCATCCAGCCCGGCAGGCAGCATCTTCTGGGCGAAAATCTCGCAGAAGCTGCGTTCCGACAGGCGGACCAGCCGGGTCACATACCGGGACCGCCGGACCAGCACCTTGTCGTCGGCCTTCAGCGCAAAGGCCCGGCTCTCGTCCACGAAGAGGTAAACCGGCTTCCTCCCATTTCGCTCCAGCTCCACCGTCAGGACGTGCTCCGGAGAGAGGACATAAGAGGAAAAACGCATATTGTGGATGCAGATGGGACAGACCACCATGGTCTGGGCCACCGGCTCCACCACCGGCCCGCCGGCGGACAGGGAGTAGGCGGTGGAACCGGTGGGGGTGGCAACAATCACGCCGTCCCCGGCGATATCCGCCAGATGCCGCCCGTCGGAGGATATTTTCAGGTGAATCACATGGGAGATGGGACCCTCCCGAATCACCGCCTCGTTGAGGCCCAGATTCGTGTAAATCTGCCGCCCCTCCCGGATGACGGAGACGTCCAGCATCATCCGCTGCTCCGTCTCAAACTGCCAGTCCTTCAGCTTCCGCAGGGTCTCCAGCTCCCCGGCCTCCAGCTCGGCCACGAACCCAAGGCCCCCCATGTTGATGCCCAGCACCGGCATCTTGTGCAGGGCCGCCAGCTTGGCCAGATGCAGGATGGTGCCGTCTCCGCCAAAGGTAATCAGCAGGTCGGCCCCCTTCAGCTCCTGGGGCAGGGGCAGCACGTCATAGTCGGCAAAAGCCCCCTCCTTCCGGTCCCGGAAGGGGGAACAAACCACCGTCTGAAAGCCCATTTCCCGCAGAATCTTCTCCGCGGCCCGTGTGGTCCTCATGCCCTGGTCCCGGTTGGGATTGGGACAAAGAATGATTTTTTTCGTATGTCCGCTCACTGGCCGTTCCCCTCTCCATGCTCCTTTAATTCCTGGTGGGAAGCGTCCACCAGCTCCCGCAGATCAAAGGGCTCCTGTTCCGCGGGCCCCTTCTCCAGAAAGCCCAGATACTCGATGTTTCCCTCCGGCCCCCGGATCGGGGACCAGGTCAGGCCCCGAACCGTCAGTCCGGCTTCACGGGCATGGTCCAGATACCGTTCCAGGACCTCCAGATGGACGGCGGGGTCCCGGACCACGCCTTTTTTGCCCACCTTCTCCCGGCCCGCCTCAAACTGGGGCTTTACCAGGGAAACAATCTGTCCTCCCTCCCGCAGCAGCGCCGCCAGAGGCGGCAGAATCAGCTTGAGGGAGATGAAACTCACGTCCACAGAGGCGAAATCCAGCGCCTCCGGCACCTGCTCCCGGCTCAGATACCGGGCATTGGTCCGCTCCAGGCAGACCACTCTGGGATCGCTCCGAAGCTTCCAGGCCAGCTGTCCATAGCCCACGTCCACGGCGTAGACCCTCCGGGCTCCGTTTTGCAGCATGCAGTCCGTAAAGCCCCCGGTGGAAGCGCCGATGTCCCCGCAGGCCGCGCCCTCCAATGTGATGGGAAAGGCCTTCATGGCCTTCTCCAGCTTCAGGCCGCCCCGGCTCACATAGGCCAGGCCGCCCCGCACCTCCACCGCCGCGTCCGCGGCCACGGACTGGCCGGGCTTGTCCGCCCGGCGGCCCTCCACAAAGACCTGGCCGCTCATAATCACAGCCTGGGCCCGCTGGCGGGTCTCCTCCAGGCCGCGCTCCACCAGAAGCACGTCCAGCCTTATTTTATTGCTTTTCCCATTTTTCCTGTTTCCATTCACAATCATGCCTTCATCCACGCCCATGGCCGGCTGCCTCCCGCACCGCTGCGGCGATGCCGGCGGCGTCCAGTTCAAATCTGTGTTCCAGCTGGGCCACCGTTCCCTCCAGCGCGAAGGTCCTGCCCAGGTTTTTCAGGATGAGTTGTTTCGGGGCCCTGCCGCCCTCCGCCAGAAGGGCGGCAACCCGCTGGCCCACACAGCCCGCGCCAAAGGAGTCCTCCGCAGCCAGCAGGATGTCCGGCGCCTCCGCCGTGTCAAAAAACGGCCTGAACATCTCAAAGTCCAGAGGCGCGATGCGGTTCAGCTTCAAAACCTCCGCCTCGATTCCCTCCGCCGCCAGCAGCTCCGCCGCCGCCAGGGCCTCGTTTACCAAAACGCCGTATGTCAGCAGCGACGCGTCCCGCCCCTCCCGAAGACGGACCAGGGGCTCCGCCGACGTATCCCCCTGAAAGGCCCCTTCTCCCCCTCTGGGGTAGCGGATGGCCACAGGGCCGGAAAGCTCAAAAAGCGCCTGGCGCAGCATGGTCCGCAGCTCCGCGAAGCTGGCCGGGCACAGAACTGTGAAGCCGGGAATCTGGGGCAGGAACAGCGCGTCGAAGCAGCCGTGATGGGTCTTGCCGTCGGCTCCCACCAGACCCGCCCGGTCCACCCCCAGCACCACGTGCAGCCTCTCCAGGGCCGCGTCGTGAATCAGCATGTCATAGCCCCGCTGCAAAAAGGTGGAATACACCGCGAACACCGGAATCATCCCCTGAGCCGCCAGCCCCGCCGCCATGGAGACGCCGCAGCCCTCGGCAATGCCCACGTCAAAAAAGCGCTCCGGAAAGGATTTGGCAAAGCCGGAGAGGCCCGTACCGTCCGCCATTGCGGCGGTAACGGCGCATATGCGTCCGTCCGTCCCGGCGCAGTCCGCCAGGGCCCGTCCGAACACAGAGGAAAAACTCTCCTCCCCCGTCTTTTTCAAAAGCCCCGTTTCGGGGTCAAAGGGCCCCACGCCGTGGTACATATCCGGGTTCCGCTCCGCAAAGGCGCAGCCCCTGCCCTTCACGGTGTTCACATGGACCACCACCGGACAGCGCAGCTCCCGGGCCCACTCCAGCACGTCGCACAGCCGGGGCAGGTCGTGGCCGTCGATGGGGCCCAGATAGGTAAAGCCCATGTCCTCAAACAGGGTGCTGCCGGGCCAGAGGACTTTTTTCAGAGAGGACTTCAGCCGGTGGTTGAACCGGTATATGGGATTTTTCATGGGCCGCCGTCCAAAGAGGCTCCGATACCACTTTTTAAAGTGGTAGTAAACCGGCTTGGACCGCAGCCGCGCCAGATGAGAGGACATGGCCCCCACATTCTGGTTGATGGACATGCCGTTGTCGTTCAGAATGACAACCAGCGGTTCGCCGGAGGCTCCGGCATTGTTCAGGCCCTCATAGGCCAGCCCGCCGGTGAGGGCTCCATCGCCAATCAGGGCCAGAACGTTATAATCCTCTTTTGCCAGCGTCCGGGCCCGGGCCATGCCCAGGGCCACCGCCACGGAGTTGGAGGCGTGGCCCGCGATAAAAGCGTCATGGACGCTCTCATAGGGCTTGGGAAAGCCCGAGAGGCCGTCCAGCTGCCGGAGGGTGGAAAAGGCCTCCCGCCGTCCGGTGAGAATCTTATGCACATAGCACTGGTGTCCCACATCGAAAACCAGCCGGTCCCGCTCCGTGTCAAACACCCGGTGAATCGCCACCGTCAGCTCAACCGCCCCCAGATTGGAGGCCAGATGTCCGCCGGTCCCGGAAATGCCGCCCACAAGAAAATCCCGCAACTCCTGGCAGAGCTGGGGAAGCTGGCCGGCAGGCAGGGCCCGGACATCGGCGGGAGAATGAATGGACTCCAGCAGCACGGCACGCCTCCTCTCTCACTTGAAAGAAATTCCGCAGGGCCTGCCGGGGGCGCCCTTCCGCCCCCTCTCATCCTGCCCCGACCGCTCCGGGGCGCCCTTCCGGTCCCTTCTTCACGCCCCGCTATTTGCGGAGAAACACATGTAATAACCGGCCGGCCCAGTAAACGACCTTTGTACTCTTCTTGATGGCAACCGTTTTGCCCAGGGCCTTTCCGCCGATGGTCAGGCCGGAAATCAGCGCCGTGACCCCTACGGAAAACAGCACCGTCCGCATATTCAGCGCCTGCTGAAGCTGGGTCACAATCACCGCTCCCGTCGCGCCGCTGACAATGCCGCAGATGTCGCCCACCACGTCGTTGCAGACGCTGGACACCCGTCCCGCATTCC
Organism: uncultured Oscillibacter sp.; assembly: GCF_947654275.1. Taxonomy (GTDB): domain Bacteria; phylum Bacillota; class Clostridia; order Oscillospirales; family Oscillospiraceae; genus Oscillibacter. The sequence continues at coordinate 26,199 of NZ_CANTJS010000031.1, forward strand.
GCAGGAGCATCAGGGCCTCCCTGGCGCCCTTTTCCTTGTGGGAGGCCATGGAGTGAAAGGGCTTGGGGTCCGCCGCGGTGACGGCCACACCCACAATGTCAAACAGGATGCCCACGCTGATAAACAAAACCAAAATCAAAAGCGCGGCGGCCATCCCGGCGCCGCTGAGCATCGTTTCCGACGCCAGGCTCAGCACCGCGGACAGGGCCACCGCCATGAGAAAGACCGTAAAGGCCCACCGGTATTGGCCGGACGTTTTTTTCTCTCCCTTGGGAGTCTGCTTCTTTTTCAAACTTAAAAAAACCTCCAGATAAACGCAGTGAATCGGGGCTTGAAGAACCGCGGATGCTCCAAAAGACCTCCATCGGTTCGGACTGTCCGCTGTCTCCCGGCTTCTCTCCGAGCATGGAGACAGACCCGGCAAAGACTGCACCGGCAGAAGAAGAGCCCCCTTTTCCGGCTCCCCTTCCCCGGATATTTGTCATCATAAAAGCGCTAAGCCGGCGGCGGCAGAAAAAGTAAATCTTACGGCTTAGGTACGGGCTGGATTTCCCCGGAGCACACCCCTCGTTGCCGATGGAGGCGGTTCCCCTTTCAGCGCTCCGGCGCGGCGTCGCCTGTCCGCGCTGCCCGATTGCCACTTAGTCCGCACTGCAATCCCTTTTCTGCCCGGTTAGGACAGCCTAGGTGTTTTCCACCACAGTCCAACCGTTTCTTTAGCCTCTTTTGCAGAACGGGTTTCAAGGGGCGATCGTGGATCTCCCGCTCTGGCCGGAGCTGGACCGCCACGTAGATCCCCCATCCACCCGCCCCACGCAAGGCAGGCTACGTCTGCACACAGCGTTACGGCCCCGGAGGACCGATGCACCGCATTGCAGGTTCATAATCTGCTTCGTACACGGGCCGAAAATACCACAGTGGGAGTACGTCCATGCACAAGAACAGGTCTCCACGAAAACAGGGTCGGATTGACCATGCCATTGGAAAACGCCCTGAATCCGCAAGCGCGCCCAAAGAACGCGCTTCCCCCCAGCACCCACCCAAAACTGGGCGTATCAAGCAGGCACCACGGGTTTCATCGGTATGCCCTTCAGAGGATTTTTAGGCCCTCCTTCGGAAACGGCAGATCTGACTAGAATACTGCGCCGCCGCTTAGCGAAGACAGTATAGCATATCTTCGCTGAATATACAATATATACCGCATATAAATTTTTTGTGAATATTTATTAAGAACCTGTATTCATAGCCGGGGGATGCTGGATGAGCGGGAATTTTTTTGTCAGACAAGGCGATTTCCCTTGCAATCCGTCAGGATTGCAAGGGAAATCGCCGCAGTGTGGCGGGAAAACGACCGTTCAGGCAGCGTTCAGCGGTTGTAAATACAGATTCTAAGTACCCGGTCCATGCCGCGCGGAAAACACGCCGGTCTCCGCCTCAGCTCCGCAGGGACTCCAGTTCCGCCTCCGTCAGGCGGCGCCACTTTCCCGGGGGAAGGCTCCCCAGCTCCAGACTGTGCTCCCGCACCCGGCGGAGCCGCTCCACCGTCAGCCCGCAGGCCGCGCACATGCGGCGGACCTGACGGTTCTTCCCCTCGTGGATGGTGACGGCCAGCACCGCCGTCTCCCCGCTCCGGCGCAGGACCTCCACCCGGGCGGGGCGGATGGGCTCCCCCTCCAGGTCCCGCAGAGCGGCCAGGCGCTCCGCCGCGCCGTCCAGCGCTCCCCGCACCCGGACATGATAGGTTTTTTCCGCCTCCCTGCCGGGGTGGGTCAGCCGCTGGGCCAGCGCTCCATCGTTGGTCATCAGCAGCAGTCCTTCGGAATCCAGGTCCAGCCGCCCCACAGGATAGACCCGCACGCCGCAGTCCCGCACCAGGTCCGCCGCCGTCTTCCGGCCCTTCTCGTCGGAGAGGGTGGTCACATAGCCCCGGGGCTTGTTCAGCAGCAGGCAGATTTTTTCCGGCTCCCTGGGAAGGGGCCTCCCGTCCAGCCGGATATCGTCCCGCTCCGGGTCCGCCCGGTCCCCCAGCCGGGCGGGGGTCCCGTTGACCGTCACCCGTCCGGCGGTGATGCGGCTCTCCGCCGCCCGCCGGGAACAGACCCCGGCGGCAGAGAGAAGTTTTTGCAGGCGTTCTTCCATAACTCTCCTCTTTTCACAGCAGGGGGCCGCCGTCTCTGACGCCGTTTAGCGAAAGCCCCGCAGCACGCCCATGGCGGAGGCCACCACCGGCAGCACCGTTTCGCCGCAGAGCAGGTCCACCCGGCCCACCTCCTGGCCGTTCAGGGTAAATACCGCCTGCCCCGCCCTGGTTCCGGCTGTCACGGGGGCCGACAGGTCCCGGAACAGCTCCAGGGAGGTCTCCAGCCGCTCCCCCTCCGCCAGAGGCCAGGAAAAGCTGTCCGCCGCCACCAGAGGCACGGAATCGCTCATGCCCCCGGCCACCGCCGCCCGGCCCAGCTCACGGCCCAGAATCGCCGGGCGCTGTGCAGGATAGGCGGAAAAACCATACTCAAAGAGGCTCTGATGGTCCGCCCAGTCGTTGCCGTCCTGGAGCGTCACTGCTGCCAGACGCTGGCCGTTCCGCTCCGCACAGCTCACCAGAGTCCGGCCCGCCGCTCTGGTATAGCCGGTTTTCAGACCCAGGCAGCCGTCCATCATGCTCAGCAGCTTATTGTGATTCGTCATGGTCCGCCCGCCGATGGTGATGCTGCGGGTGGAGGCGATGCGGAGCACGGTTTCATTCTCCAGCGCCGCGCAGGCCAGCACCGCCATGTCCCGGGCGGTGGAATAGTGCTTCTCATCGTCCAGGCCGTTGGGATTGGCAAAGGATGAGTGGTCCATCCCCAGCTCCCGGGCGGTCTCGTTCATCCGCTTCACAAAGCCCTGGACGCTGCCCCCCACATGCTCCGCGACGGCCACGGCGGCGTCGTTGCCGGAGCAGAGCATCAGCCCGTAAAGCAGCGTTTCCAGGGTCAGCTCCTCCCCTTCCTTCAGGTACATGGAGGACCCCTCGGTATAGGCGGCTTCCCGGCTCACCGTCACGGTGTCCGACAGGTTGCCGTCCCGGACCGCCACCAGGGCTGTCATAATCTTGGTGGTGCTGGCAATCAGCATTTTCGCATCGGCGTTCTGCTCATAGAGCACCCGGCCGCTGTCCACGTCCATCAAAATGGCGGAGGCGGCGGACGTGCCCACACCCTCCGCCCGGCCGGGCAGCAGGCTCAGCAGCGCCAGACCGGCCAGAGCGAAGGAGAAAAAACGTTTCGGCAAGGATCATCACCTCAATCGGTCAAAAGTGATGATAGTATGCCCAAAGCTCCGGCAAAGTATTTGACGCCTCCGGCCCTGCTTGAAAAATGCCGGAACGCCTCCGGCGGCCTTTTTTCCTTCAAGAAGAGCGCCGTGCTCCAAAGGCGAGCCGTGTCCGGACGCGCAGGCGGCGGAGGCCGCTTCACCCGGCGGCATGGCTCCGGAAAATTTCTCCCCCGGCGTCAAAGCAGCTCCGGGTCCTTCTCCTTCGCCTTTTTGTCAAAATAGTTCTCCACCTTGTCCATCACGTCCGGCACCATCTCCACAATCCGGTCAAAGGTGGTCACAGGCGGCGCCGCCACCGGCAGCACCCGGGTCACGCCGTCCTTGATGACCAGAAAGGCCACCGGGTCAATCTTCACTCCCGCCGCGCCGCCGCCGCCGAACTGGTGGGGCTGCGCCTTGCCATAATCCCCGCCGCCGGTGCCGAAGCCGAAGCTGACCCTGGAAATAGGAATCAGGGTCACGCCGTCGGGAGTGGTGATGGGCTGGCCCACGATGGTGTTGGTGTCCACCATTTCGTGGATTTTTTCCATTGTGGAGCGCATCAGGTCATTGACTTTTCCCCTGCTGTCCATAGTATTGTCCATTCTGTCCATCCTTTCTTGTTCAAAGCCTTCCGATTATTTCCGCTCTGGCTTGATGCTTTTATGGTCTGCGAGCTGTGTCCGTTCCCAAGGGAACCGGCTTACCCGCCTAACCGCCGGGGTCTCTCCGCGCCCTCTTCCGGTCCGCCGCCCAGGAAAATACCGCTCTTCCGGCTCCCGCCGGGGTCCGATCCTTAATTTTGTTCAGGAATGCGCCGCAGGGTCCCGGGGTTCCACTGGACTGTCTCCCGGGGGAGCGGCTTCATGCGGCGTCCGTCGTTTTTTCGTCCCCTCCGGCGGGTTTCGTCTCACTGACGGGGTTCGCCGCGGCCCGCTTCCGGCTCCGCCGCCAGAAGCGCCAGAGCCAGCCCAGGGCCGGGACCATCAAGCCGAAACCCAGGGCCAGCAGGGTTCCAATCCGGAAGGTGACACCTACATCCCCCTCCGCCTCCGTGCCGGCGGCGTCAAAGTCCACCCCTGTGTGGATGGAGGGCTCGGGAATGTCCATCAGCCTTTCCAGAACGGGCATCCCGTTCCAGACAGCCGTCTGCGCCCGGCCATAGTTCTCCGCCGCCGCCGCGGGGTCCTCCCGTCCCCCCAGGGTCAGGGAAAGGCGGAAGGGGTGGAGCCGGATACCCCGTCCAATGCGCCGCAGCGCCCGCCCCAGGGCGGGGAACAGGGTGCGCAGGCCGTCCTTGATATCCTCCGGCTCAAGGGGGAGTTTTTTCTTTTTTGGGCCGGGCTTCTCCGGAGGCTTCTTCTTTTTTTTCCGCGCTTTTTTCTCTTTCTCCGGCTTCTCCTGACCCGCCCGCTTTTTCCCGGGCAGGATATGCAGGCGCAGAGGCCCCAGCCGGACGTCCAGCCGCAGCGGCATCCCGCCGCCAAAGGCCGCTTCCACCCCCACCCGGGTCAGGCACAGCAGTGCCAGCAGCACGCACACAGACAGCAGAATCCACCGCCACATAAGGCGCTTCCCCCTTCCTGCTTTTCCAGCCGCTCTCTTCAGCGTTCCTCTTCGCTTCCTCCCGGACTGCCGCCGTCCTCTCCGCCTTCCGCCGCCCCGCCGCTGCCGTCCAGGCGCATCTGCTCCCCGCCGCCCAGACCGGTCAGCTCCGGCAGCTCGTCCAGGCTGGTCAAATGAAAGGCCCGCAGAAAGGTCTTTGTGGTGCGGTACAGCCGGGGCCGCCCCGGCACCTGGAGCCGGCCGCACTCCTCAATCAGCTTCCGGTTCAGAAGAAGCCCGACGGTGTAGCTGCTGTCCACCCCCCGGATCTGGTCCACATACGCCCGGGTGGTGGGCTGGTAATAGGCGATGATAGTCAAAACCTCCAGCGCCGGCTGGCTGAGCTTGGCGGGCTTCCGAATCTCAAAGGCCCGGCGGATGGCGCCGGCGTGCTCCGGCGCGGAGCACAGCTGCCAGCTGTCCTCCATCTGTACCAGACGGATGCCCCGGCGCTCATAGGCGTAGAGGTCCCGCAGGTCATGCAGGGCCCGCTCCACCGCCGGCCGGGCCAGGTCCAGGGCCATGCAGATGCGCTTTTCCTGCACCGGCTCGCCGGAGGCGAACAAAATCGCCTCTACAGCGGACTCGATTTCCTTTCTCTCCATCTCTGCTTACCGCTCCTCCGCAGTCAGATTTTCCGGCAGCTCCCCCACCTGACGGACCGTGCACTCGTCGCCGCTGCCCGCCAGGTGCAGCACATGGGACCGGCACAGCTCCAGCACCGCCAGGAAGGTGGCCACCACCTCGCTGCGGCTGCGGCTGCCCCGGAAGAGCTGGCGGAAATATGCCTGCCCCTTCCGTTTCAGGCTCCGCAGAATCTCCAGGGCCTTGTTCTCCACCGGGTAGGGCTCATGCTGCACAATATCCTGAAAGGCCGCCCGGGGCGGCGGCAGGCGGCGCTCCGCCCGGTTCTGAATCTCCGCCATGGCCAGCACCAGGTCGCCGGGCAGATGGTCGTATTCGTATTGCTTTCCCCGGTCCACTGGCTCCGGGTTCCGGGTGAAAATGCACCGCCCGAATTCCTCCAGCGGGGACAGCCGCGCAGCCGCCGCCTTGACCTGGGCATAGTTCTCCCCCCGGCGGCGCTCCTCCAGGGACTGGATCAGGGCCTCCATCTCGCTTTTGGTCTCCTCATCCTCTATGGACAGCAGCATGCGGGTCTTGATGTACACCAGATGGGAGGCCATGGCCACAAATTCGCTGGCCGTCTCCAGGTCCATGCTCTGCCGCCGCTCCAGCCACTCCAGATACTGCTCGCAGATCAGGGAGATGGAGATATCCTGAATCTCCATCCGGTTCTTTCCCAGCAGAAACAGAATCAAATCCAGAGGCCCCTCGAAATCCTGCAGTTCCTCCGACCGGGAGTGGACCACCTTCTCCAATTTAAATACGGGACTTTCCAAAAAAACCTCCTGGCCCGCCGGAGACGGACGCACCTTATAAAATCAAACAGCCCAGGCCCGCAGCCCTCACGCAAACTGCATCACAAGGGACCACATCGCCCAGTCGGCCTGAGCAACGGCCTCCCGGATCAGATTCCCGGTAACGCCCAGCCAGGAGAGGGCCAGAAGCAGGAGCATCCCGCAGCGCTCATAGCGCATCAGCCCGAAATAGGTCCGCTCCGGCAAAAAGGCTCCCAGCACCTTGGACCCGTCCAGCGGCGGAATGGGCAGCAAATTAAAAATCCCCAGGCCGATGGACAGCGGCGCCAGATAAAGCCGACAGAAGATGAACAGTCTGTAAGCCGCCGAGGTATCCGATGCAATAAAGGGATACACCACCGGGCAGACCGCCATCGCCAAAAAAGCCAGCAGAAAATTGGAAACCGGTCCCGCCAGGGCGGTAACGGCCATGCCCCGTTTGGGGTTCCGGAAATAACGGGGGTCCACCGGCACGGGCCTGGCCCAGCCGAAGCCCACCGTCAGCATCATGGCCAAACCCAGCCAGTCGATGTGCCGCAGGGGATTCAGGCTCAGCCGGTGTCTGGCCCTGGCTGTGGGGTCCCCCAGGGCCAGGGCCGCCAGACCGTGGCAGGTTTCGTGGACCGTCAGGCACAGCAGAATGGCGGCCACCCGCATCAGGGTGCTCTCCAGCCAGGCAACATCCAGAGACTGCATCAGCTGCCGCATTTCCATCCGCCTTCCGTTCCGCCGGGTCCCCGGCTTTTTTCCGTCATAATGGTTCATTATAGCAGTTTACGGCGGAAAATACAAGGAAAATCCCCAGAGACCGGCAAAACGGCTGAAACCGGGAAAAAGGGAGACGGGCCGGCGGGCCCAGGACCTGAAACGGCAAAGGCCCGTCCCGGCTGGTTCAAAGGCCGGAACGGGCCGCGTTCAGATGTTCTTTTTAATGGTATTGATGGCCCCCTTCTCCAGCCGGGAGACCTGGGCCTGAGAGATGCCCACCTCGGCGGAGACCTCCATCTGTGTCTTCCCCTCGTAAAAGCGGAGGGACAAAATCCGGCGCTCCCGGTCGTCCAGGCGCTTCAGGGCGTCCTTTAGGGCAATGCGGTCCGTCCAGCTCTCATCGGTATTCTGGGTGTCGCTGACCTGGTCCATGACGCAGATGGCGTCCCCCCCGTCAGAGTATACCGGCTCATAGAGGGAAACCGGGTCCACAATGGCGTCCATGGCAAAGACCACATCCTCCCGGGGGATGTCCAGCTCCTTGGCAATCTGCTCCACCGTGGGCTCCCGCTGGGTCTCGTTCAGCAGGCGTTCACGGACCTGAAGCACCTTATACGCGGTGTCCCGCATACTGCGGGATACCCGAATGGCGCTGTTGTCCCGCAGATAGCGGCGAATCTCACCGATAATCATGGGTACGCCATAAGTGGAAAATTTTACCGGCTGGTTGACGTCAAAATTGTCGATGGCCTTAATCAGGCCCACACAGCCCACCTGAAACAGGTCGTCCGCGTTCTCCCCCCGGTTGGAAAAGCGCTGAATCACAGAGAGCACCAAACGGAGATTCCCCTCAATCAGCTGGCGGCGCGCCTCCTGGTCCCCCTCCTTGGTCCGGCGCAGCAGCGCCATGGTCTCTTCATTTTTCAATACTTTCAGCCTGGCGGTATTGACTCCCGCGATCTCGACCTTCCCCTGCACAAAAACCGCCCCCTTGTGTATGCTTCCATAGCGGGAGGGCCGGGGCCATGCCTCTGCCCCTCGCCGCAAAGAAAGTATTTCCGGAGGCCATTTTTCCTATACTGAGACCTTTTGTCGCTTTCTGGTCCGGCAGGGGGCATCGGGGCAAAAAGGTTCTTGGACAGACCGGGCGGCGCATAGGGTTTCCACAGAATAAAAAAACCAAAACAAGGGGTGAAGGCCATGCAGTGCAGATTCCGGGACCTGCGGCGGAAAGAGGTCATCAACATCCACGACGGCTGCCGGCTGGGGCTGGTAGGGGACGTAGACATCCAGATCCCCGAAGGGCAGACAGCGGCCATTGTGGTCTACGGCCCCGCCCGCTTCTTTGGCCTCTTCGGCAGGGGCGAGGAGTTTTACATCCCCTGGGACTGCATCCAGCGCATCGGGGACGACATCATTCTCATCGACAAGCATTTCCAGCGGCGGGACCCGAATCTGGAGCGGAAGCGGAGGCGCTGACGGCCCCTAGGGCCTGTTCACATAAACCACGTGTGCGGATTTTCGAGCAAATTTTAGCCGAATGCGAGGCAAAAATTTGCAGGCGTACTGGCGTACGGCAAAAATTTTTAACGAAGCAGGCGGCAAAATTTGCCGAAAAGACGTGTGCGCGGGCTTATGTGAACAGGCCCTAGGTCCATAGAGCCCGGTCGCCTTTTCCGGCGGGCCTTATCTCCGCAGGCTCTATGTGTACGATATAGGCGTCAAACCGCGGCCGCGGGCCCTTCCTCTTCGCTGCATTCCGGGCCGCGGTCCAGTAATCACAGTCCTCCATCTCCGTTAAAAAGCCGGACACGCGGCGCAGATACCCGGGCCGTTCCGAGTCAGACTCGAAACAGAAGTACACGCCCCGAATCCGCTTCACGGTCCCCGTCAGCGTATAAAGCCCCTTCCAGCTGTCGCCATGGGCATCATAGGCGTAGTCGACCCTGCCGATTTCCCGTTCCATTCCCTCCGGCAGAAAACTGCCGTCATGGACGGCATACCGTGAAACCGGCCATATGACCCGGCTGCCAAGGGCAAACCATCTCCCGCAGCAGGCCATTTCCCATTCCGCGTACCACAATGTGCAGTCATCCGGCATAACAGGGCCTCCTTACAAATATTTTTACAGCAAACGTCATCATTCCAGACAGGCGGGCCGGCCTGGGGCCGGACATTGTCCCGTCTTCCGGAAAATTGGCAGTTCCGATCAAAAAAACTCCCTTTTCAGATTGGATTGGTGTTGCGCAATGCCACTTGACAAAATAATCCGTCATAGTATCTAAAGCGAGCAGTTACCCGCTGGATATTTACGATAAGATACTTGCAATAATAGCGATTGTGCAAACTAATATTACTCCCACACTGAATACCACAATCACTTTTTTAACCTGTTTATTCCCATTTACAGCCGTATCTATTGTATCTGAAAATGAAGCACAAAAAATGGCAACTATCATTAACAATACAGGCATGAACAATAGAAAAATTTTTTCCATATTTCCCTCCGCAACTTCCGGTTTGCGAGCTAATTATAGTACACAGTTATTACTGCATCAACTTGGTTTTGTAAAAACTGCAAAAGTGATACCTCGGCAACACTTTTCTCAAAAGGGACGAAAGAAGCCATGTAGGATTGTCAAACAAATTGGACAAGGAACTCGGTTGGGGAAAGCCAAGAGA
>NZ_CANTJS010000032.1 GCF_947654275.1 uncultured Oscillibacter sp.
GCTTTCAGGGACAGGGATTTGTCCCGCAGGTGGTGGTTGGACATGACGGTGTAATCTGTGGTTTTCTTGACATGAAATACTGACATGGTATTCATATCTCCTTTCTTTGCAATTCACAATTTGGATTGACAGAGACATCACTTTCTGCTACACTATCAGTACGACAGGAGGTGAACAATTTGAGCGATATAGGCAAAAGAATGAGAACGCTCCGGGAGGGCATCGGACTGTCCCAAGCCAAGTTCGGAAAAATTGCTGGCATCCCCCAGGCTACCATCAATCGATACGAAACAGGCTACTCCGCCGCTCCCATCAAAGTGCTGATCTGGTATGCGGATTACTTCGATGTGTCGATGGATTATATCTGCTGCCGCACTGAAAAACCCCAGGGCAAGCTGTACGAGTACAAGCCAAAAATTCTGGAAGAAGATAAGGACATGAGGCGGTTTGTGGAGATGTGCTTTGACCCCGCCTCACCCATGAATGACCGCTTGAAAAAAGCCATCGTTGAAATGCTGGAGGGGGTGAAAGAGTGAACATTGTCATTTACGCCCGATATTCCAGCCACAGCCAGACAGAGCAATCCATTGAGGGCCAGCTTCAAACCTGCTATGAGTTTGCCAAGAACAACGGGCATATCGTGATTGGCGAATACATCGACCGGGCGCAGAGCGGCACGACAGACAGCCGGGCCGAGTTTCAGCGCATGATTGCCGACAGCGACAAACACATTTTTGAGGGTGTGCTTGTCTATCAGCTTGACCGCTTTGCCCGGAACCGCTATGACAGCGCCATCAACAAGGCCAAGCTCAAAAAGAACGGCGTCCGGGTGATCTCCGCCAGAGAAAATATCAGTGACGACGCCAGCGGTATTTTGGTGGAGGGCGTGTTGGAGAGCATGGCCGAATACTACTCGGCGGAGCTGTCCCAAAAGATATGGCGGGGCATGGACATCAACGCTGAAAAGTGTTTGAGCAATGGGAGCAATCCGGGCCTTGGCTACTATGTGGACGAGGAACGCCGCTTCCATGTTGACCCGGAGGGTGCTGCTATTGTCCGGGAGATTTTTGAGATGTACGCCAGCGGAAAAACCGTCGCTGAAATCACGAAATATCTCAACTCGAAGCAGGTCAAGACCTCCCAGGGCAAGGAGTTCAACAAGAACAGTCTGCACCGGCTTTTGCGGAACAAGCGGTACATCGGCTATTACATCTACAAGGACGCGGAAACGCCGGGCGGGATGCCCCGCATCATTGAGGACGAGCTTTTTCAGCGGGTACAGCATATCCTTGACCGCAACAAAAAAGCTCCCGCCCGTTCCAGGGGGCGAGAGGAATATCTGCTGACGACGAAGCTGTTTTGCGGCTACTGCCGGGAGATGATGACCGGCTACGGCGGGACGGGGAAATCCGGGACAGCCTATCGCTACTACGCCTGCAAGAGCGCCAAGAAAAAGGCTTGCCGGAAGAAAGTTGTCAACAAGCAGAAAATCGAGGATAGGATTGTTTTGGAGTGCCGCAAGCTGTTGACGGACAGCAATCTCGAAAAGATTTCCCTCGCGGTTGCCGCCGCTTGTGAGGCCGACTATGACAGCTCCGCCATCAAGCGCATCAAAGCGGCGATACAGGAGGCGGACGCCGCCATAGAAAACCTCTGGAAAGCGTTGGAGCATGGGCAGGCGGTGGATATGATTACCGAACGCATTGAGAAGCGCAAGCGAGAAAAGGACGAGTTGCAGGGCCAGCTTGCCATAGAAATGGGAAAGCAGGTCACATTCACTGCACCGCAAATCAAAGCATTTCTCTACTCGCTGAAACGGGGAAATATCAACGACGAAAACAGCCGCCGGGGAATAGTGAATATTTTCCTGCGGGCCATCTACCTTTACGACGACAGAATGACGCTGATCCTCAACGGAGGCGACAGGCCGATCACCATTGACGATATTCTGCTGGACGAGATAGAGGAACACTTTGAGGACGCAGTTTCAAGTCATGCGGGGTGTTCACCGTTGGTTGCGGTCGCTCCACCAGCTCAGAAATTCCCAACACCGCTTCGTTTCCCGCCTTTGGGTGGAAAACTGCGCTATGTTGGGAATTTCTTCGTTTTCCGCCGCGGACCACTTCGCTGGATTCCCGGCGGAGGGAAGACAGGGGATGCAAGAGACATTCCACACCACAAAAAGCCGCGGGAGGCTCCCTCTTGGGACCCTCCCGCGGTCTTTCCCTCTCTTCCGGTCTTTCGGTCTTTTTCCGGAAGGACCGGCCACAGTTTTCTTACGCGGCGGCAGGCGTCTTCGCCGCGCCCTTGCTCAGGCTGACGGTAATATCATACTGGTCGATCACATCAAACCTGGACCAGTCCTCTTCCACGCCTCTCTGGTAGGCGGTGACATGGATGCCGTCCTCGTCCACAGTGACCATGCTGAAAATCTGCTGGGAGTTTTCCGCGCCGTCCTTGTGGACCACGGCGAATTTTCCGCCGGCAGTGTCCTCCTCGAACTCGTCCAGCTTTTCGCCCAGGGAGGAGCTGGTCATGAAGGTGGTGCCCCTTCCAATATCCACCACCTTGTTCTCCCTGGCGGTGGTACGGATATATTCGTGGTCATGCCCGTTGAGGTACAGGTCTACCTGGAGCTCGTCGCACAGGGCGGGGATATAGGGATAGTCGGCGGGGTCGTTGAAGTTCACAATGTAGGTACCCACATGCGCCGCCATGATGCGCCAGGTGCAGTCCGCCTCCTCATAGACCTTCCTGGCCCAGGCGGTCTGCTCGGCGAAGAATCTGGCCCGGTCGGCCTCGATGTCCGCCCCCTGCTTTCCGGAATAGGGGTCCGCGTTGATGAAGACAAAGCAGGCGTCGCCTACGACACACCAGCCGGTTCCCTCCAGGGGACCGTATTCCGCCTCGTTGGGCAGACTGGTCCGGGCCCCGTACTGTTTGTATAGCAGGTCGCCGGCGTTCTCGTGGTTGCCGGGAAGCAGGATGTTCAGCCCGTCCGCCATATGGCCGCCCAGCTTGTCGAAGAAGTCCGTCCACTGGGCGCTCTTGTAGCCTGCGTCCACCAGGTCGCCGGTGTTCAGCAGGAAGTCCGGCTGAACCTCCAGCTTGCCGACGAAGTGCTCCATGGTGTTCAGGAAGGGGTCATAGCCGGAGGGCTCCTCCGCCTGGAGGTCGCCGTACTGCATGAAGGTAAAGGCCCCGGACTCCGGCAGGGTGGTGAAGCTGTGAACCTCGCTGCGCCAGTCCTTGCCCCGGAAGGCGCCGCCCACCGAGTATTCATAGGCGGTTTCCGCCTTCAGCCCGGTGAGGACGGCGGAGTGGCTCTGGGTTTCCTCCCAGCCCTTGGTCAGGTAGTGAAGGACGCTTTCGCCTTTTACGGTTTTCCATTCGCTCTCGCCCTTGGCCCGGTACCAGGCTTTGGAATCCGTCACGGCGGGGTCGGTGAGCCAGTTGAGGTTTACCTCGGCGTAGGTTTCGCCCACCTGGCAGAGAATCTCCCGGGGAGCGGCGTCAATCACGCCGTCGTCCAGCTTCAGGGGCAGGGGGACGGAGGTATCCGTGGGAACCGTAATGGTTTCGCCGTCCACCACGGCGGCGGCATAATAGTAGTACTGCCCGGGGTCCTTCAGGGGCAGGACGGTTTTGCCGCCCTCGGGCACGTCCACGGAGTCGGCGAGCTTCTCCGGGTCCTTGCCGTAGAAGACCTTGAGGCTCTCGGCCTCCTTGCCCTCGGGGAGCAGCAGACGGACGCTGACGGTGGGCTGAGTGCCCTTGGCGGCCCAGTTCACCAGCTGGTCGTCCAGCAGCAGGACCGGCGCTTCAATGACCAGATCCCCGGCTACCTTCAGCTCCGGGGCGTTTCCGGCCTTGACGAAGCCGGAGAGCATGGGATAGCCCTCATCGGCCTTGCCCACCCAGGACCATGTGGTCTGGAAATCCCATTTGAGCTCCTTTTCATACTGGTCCCGGCTTTGCAGGACCCCGGCGGAAGCAGTCATGAAGATTTCCCGGTTGGGGTGCTGTTCCGGCTGGTTGCCGGAGAGGACCGCACCCTCCCACACGTAATTGTGCGTGATATTCGCGCCGCTCTCGCCGTCCAGAGCGCCTACAAAGCGGTCGATTTTCTGAGCGCCCTCCTCGCCGGAGACCTCTTTGACCACGGAAACGGTATTTTTCAGGAAGTCCGCCGCGGCGAACGCGCCGGCGACGCCGCCGCCGGAGACGGGGCCCTCGCCGTTGGAGACGGTCAGGGAGCCGCCCACGAAGCAGTTTTCCACCGCGCCGCCGGTCTCAATGCTGCCCGCCAGACCGCCGGTGAGCTCCTTGGCCTTGACCTTCATATAGGAGAGGCAGTTGCGGACAGGGCCCTCGCACTTGCCCACCAGGCCGCCGGTGGTCTCCTTGGCCTTGACGGAGCCGGTGGCAAAGCAGTTTTCAATGGTACCGTAGCTGACGCCGGCAAAAGCGCCGCAGGTTTTCTTGCCCTCAATCGTCACATCCGCAAGGCCCAGGTTCCGGATGGAGGGGCTGGTAAAGGTCTCGTCTCCCAGATAGCCCACCAGAGCGGCATATTTCTCGTCAATCCGGCAGATGCGGAGGTTGGAAATCGTGTGGTATTGTCCGTCGATCTGACCCTTGAACCATCCGTCGGTCTTATCGGCGTTTTCGCTCTTGTTCCCGGACAGAGGCGGCATCCAGCCCTCGGTCTCTTCGCCGGAGGCGGCGGTAATGGCCTTGCCCACGGAGTCCATCAGCGGGCCCATATCAATATCCGCCGTCAGAACATAATGCCCGTCCCGGGGCGCGTCGGGCTGGCCGTCCCGGTTGGTGTCGGCGGATTTCCAGGCGCCGGACAAAAACAGCAGCTGTTCCGGCGTGCTGATTTCATAGACCTTGGCGGTCTTGTTGTACACCGGGGGCTTGGCGCCCAGGGAGACCAGGGTCTCCGTGTCCCAGACCTCTTCGGTCCACCAGCCGTCTGTTTTCTGTTCCTTGGCGGAGACGCCCATAGGCAGCGTCATGGCCAGGACCAGCAGCAGAGCCGTCCATTTCGCAAAGGCTTTTTTCATCGTGATTCCATCCTCCTTTTTCAGCTCCGCCGCGTCCGGAGCTGTCTCCGGGGCGGGGCCGGGTTATGGTTACCTTAGTCCTCTTTTCCCTGTGTTGTCAATAGCGTTTCAGCATTTTCCACAATTGTCACGATTGCACAAGCGTTTGCCTATGTATGTTTTCGCAAATTTCGCATTCGTTTGCGTAAACAGACGGACGGGTCCGGAAAACAGGCCGGGGAGGCGTTGGAATCCCCGCTTTTCAGCGGAACCGCATTGACCCCGCGTTCCCGTTCCGTTATAATGATACCCAAAGGAGCCCGGGCCCGCCGGCGGAAGAGGGCTTGCGCGGTTCGGATGATGCGGCCTGCGGTTTCACATCCGGGCCGGTTCGATTGCTTCCGAACGGAAAGGCCGGAAGTAATCGATGCCATGTTTTGCGGCTGCCGCCGTTTACGGCGGCGGGCAAAACGGCTCAAATCATATCACAATCACGGAGGCAGGAGTATGATTACAGGTGCGGTTAAAAACAAGATTGACAAAATATGGACGGACATCTGGGCCGGCGGCATCACCAATCCCCTGACGGTCATTGAGCAGCTGACCTATCTGATGTTCATCCGCTCTCTGGACGAGAAGGAACTGGAGGCCGAGGAATTCGAGAACGCCTCCGGAGAGGCCATGCCCAGGATGTTCCCCCAGTCGGCAGTCGGGCAGTCCATGCGCTGGAGCCGGTTCAAAAACAGCGACCCCCGGGAGATTTACGAAATCATGTCCCAGCGGGTATTCCCCGCCATTAAAAAGCTGCGGCACGGCCGTCTCCCGGACTTTAACGCCCAGGGGGAGCTGGAGGAGATCGAGGACGGCCCCGGCGGGTCCGAGGAGGGCGTCACCGCTTTTGCCCGCTTTATGGACGACGCCATGTTCCTGATTCCCACGCCTCAGGTGCTGCAAAAAATCATCACCGGGCTGGACGACCTCTATGAACACGACATCGCGGAGCTTGACATGCAGGGCGACCTGTATGAATACATGCTGGGCAAGCTGGCCACCGCCGGGCAGAACGGCCAGTTCCGCACCCCAAAACACATCCGGGAGATGATGGTGGAGCTGCTGGAGCCCACGCCGGACGACGTCATCTGCGACCCGGCCTGCGGCACGGCGGGCTTTCTGGTCTCCGCCTCGGAGTACGTCCGCCGCCGCTATGAGGACGTTATGACCCCGGAGCAGTGGGACCACTTCGCGGGCCCCATGTTCACCGGCTTCGACACCGACAGGACCATGCTGCGCATCTCCGCCATGAACCTGATGCTCCACTCCATCAGCGCCCCGGAAATCGACTATCAGGACAGCGTATCCAAGCAGAACCAGGTCAGCGAGGGGTACACCATGTGTCTGGCCAATCCCCCCTTCAAGGGCACCGTGGACGCGGAGAGCATCCACGACAATCTGAAAGCGGTTACAAACACCAAAAAAACGGAGCTGCTGTTCCTGGCCCTGTTCCTGCGGATGCTGAAAAAGGGCGGGCAGTGCGCCTGCATCGTCCCGGACGGCGTGCTGTTCAGCACCTCCAAGGCGCATAAGGACATCCGCCGGGAGCTGGTGGAAAACCATCAGCTCCGGGCCGTGATCTCCATGCCCTCCGGGGTGTTCAAGCCCTACGCCGGGGTGTCCACCGCCGTGCTGGTGTTCACCAAGACCGGCGCAGGCGGAACGGAAAACGTCTGGTTTTACGATATGCGGGCCGACGGCTTCAGCCTGGACGACAAGCGCGGCGAGATTTCCGAAAACGACATTCCCGACATCATCCGGCGGTTCCGTGACCCGGAGGGCGAGGCGGGCCGGACGCGCACTGAACAGAGCTTTTTTGTGCCCCGGGCGGAGATTGCGGAAAACGGCTATGATTTGTCCATCAACAAGTACAAAAAGACGGAGTATGTGCCGGTGGAGTATCCGCCCACCGGCGAGATTCTGGACGAGCTGGAAAAGCTGGAGCAGGAAATCACGGCGGGCCTGGCGGAACTGAGAGGGATGCTGTGATGGCGAGGTTAGTAAATATTTCAGATGTTTGTAATGAGATATTTGCCGGTGGAGATGCGCCTAAAAATAATATGTCTATTGAGAAAACAGACGAGTTTTCTATACCTATATATTCAAATGGTGAAGCTAAAAATGGATTGTATGGATATACGAATTTTGCACGAGTAACAGAACCGAGTGTTACAATTTCTGCCAGAGGAACTATAGGATTTGCGGCGATTCGGAACGAACCATTTGTTCCTATAGTTCGCCTAATTACATTAACTCCAAATCTAACTTTAATTGATATTCGATATTTATATTATGCGGTACAGAACTATCATTTCGATGGAAGTGGTACGTCAATACCACAATTAACTGTTCCAATGCTAAAACAATATTCTTTTCCCCTTCCTGAAATAGAGAAGCAGATTTACATTTCGACTATACTTGACAAGGTAAACAGTTTGATTTCCCTCCGCAAACAGCAGCTTGCCAAGCTGGACAAACTGATCAAGGCAAGGTTTGTGGAGATGTTTGGGGATTGCAGAGTTAACAACAAGGGATTTGAACAACTCAAAGGAAATGAACTATTTAAATTCTCGAGTGGTAAATTTTTACCAGAGGAAAAGAGAAAAGGTTGTGGTGTCCCTGTTTATGGAGGAAACGGTATTGCATGGTATACGGATACGTTTTTAATTGAATATCCGACAATTATTATTGGCAGGGTCGGTGCACAATGCGGAAATATTCATTTGGTGACAGAACCAGTGTGGATAACCGATAATGCAATTTATATACAAGAACAAAAGACTGATAAGTTTCGCCTGAAATTTTTAAGTGAACTTATGATTATAATGAATTTTTACCAATATGCGGATTTTTCCGGGCAGCCTAAAATTACTCAAAAACCGCTGGAGAACACTTCATATCTTGTTCCTCCTGTCAAGTTACAGGAACAGTTTTCAGATTTTGCTGGTAGAGTTGACCAACATAAGTTGACAATCCAGCAGAGTTTGGATACACTGGAAGTGCTGAAAAAATCCCTGATGCAGGAATATTTTGGCTGACCCTATGAGGTGACGTTATGAGCAACTTTTCATTCCTCCGGGACAAAAGAGACTACGCCATGTTTGCCCCGGCGGCCATAGAGGCGGAAAAGGTCTACGCCGCCGCCCCCGCCATGTGCGCCATCGGCTGCCGGAAGGCGCTGGAGCTGGCGGTGAAGTGGGTCTACTCCGCCGACAGCACCATGCGGATGCCCTACAGGGACAATCTTCAGTCCCTGCTCCACGAGCCGACCTTCCGCTTCGCGGTGGACCGGATTACCTGGGGCAAGCTCCCCTTCCTCGTCAGCCTGGGGAACCTGGCCGTCCACACGGAGAAGGCGGTGCGCCCCGGCGACGCCCTGGCCGCCCTGCGGGCCCTGTTCGAGTTCATCCAGTGGGTGGACTACTGCTATGGCGCGGACTATGAGGAGCGCCGTTTCGACGAGTCCGCCGTCCCTGCGGAGCGGGTGGCCGTGGACGCCGGGAAAATCAGGGAGCAGGAGAGCCTTCTGGAGGAAAAGACGGCGGAGATCGAGGAGCTGCGCCGCCGGATTGAGGCCATGTCCGCCCAGCTTACGGAGGCAAAGGAACAGCACCGGCAGGAACGCACCTTTGTCCCCGAGGACCTCACCGAGTTCGAGACCCGGAAGGTCTACATCGACGTGGACATGAAGCTCATGGGCTGGAAATTCACCGGGCCCGACGCCGACGTGCGGGAGGAATATCCCCTGGAGGACATGGAGGGCGTCCCCGGCCGGAGGGGCGCGGCGGACTATGTGCTCTTCGGCAGGGACGGCCTGCCCCTGGCGGTGGTGGAGGCCAAGCGCACCGGCAGGGACCCCAACGCCGGGCGGAGCCAGGCGCTGCTGTACGCCGGCTGTCTGGAACGGAAGTTTGGCCGGCGGCCCATGATGTTCACCACCAACGGCTTTGAAACCTATTTCTGGGATGACCAGTCCGGCCCTCAGCGGGCGGTCAGCGGCATCTTCAGCAGGGAGGACCTGCAAAAGCTCATGAACCGCCGGACGGAGCGGCAGAGCCTGTCCGCCGTCCCCATTGACGACGGCATCACAGACCGGTACTACCAGAAGGAGGCCATCCGGGCGGTGTGCGGGCAGATTGAAGAGGGCTTTCGGAAGCACCTGCTTGTCATGGCCACCGGCACCGGGAAGACCCGGACGGCCTCCAGCCTGACGGACGTGCTCAGCCGGGGGAAGCATGTCACAAACGTCCTGTTCCTGGCGGACCGCACCGCCCTGGTGAAGCAGGCCCGGGACGACTTCAAGAACTACCTGCCGGCCATGCCCCTGTGCAATCTCTGCACCAACAAGGACGACCGGGGGGCCCGCATTGTGTTCTCCACCTATCCCACCATCCTCAACGCCATCGACACGGCCCGGTCCGCAGACGGGCAGCGGCTCTTCACCCCGGCCCACTTCGACCTGATTATCATTGACGAGAGCCACCGCAGCATTTTCAAGAAATACCGGGCCATTTTCGAGTACTTCGACGCGATTCTGGTGGGTCTCACCGCCACGCCGAAAATGGACGTGGGCCGCAATACCTATGACTTTTTCGAGCTGGAGCACAACGTCCCCACCTACGCCTATGACTACGAGACGGCGGTGGAGCAGGACCATGTCCTGGTCCCCTATTACAATTACGAGGTGACCACAAGGTTTCTGGAGGAGGGCATTTCCTACGACGATCTTTCCGAGGAGGACAAGGAGCGCTTTGAGGAGGATTTTGCCGAGGACGGCCTGAGGCCGGACTTCATCCCCTCCGCCAGCCTGAACAAATTTGTGTTCAACGAGACGACGGTGGACACGGTGCTTCAGGACCTGATGGACCGGGGCATCCGTACGGCAGGCGGGGACCGGCTGGGGAAAACCATCATCTTTGCCCAGAACAAGCGGCACGCCGAGTTTATCCTGGAGCGGTTCAACCGGCTCTATCCCCGGTATAAGGGGCTCTTCGCCCAGCGGGTCATCTGCGACGACTCCCATGCCCAGTCGGTGATCGACGCCTTCAAGGCCCCGGAGAAGCCGCCGTTCATTGCCGTCTCCGTGGATATGATGGACACCGGCATCGACGTGCGGGAGTGCGTCAATCTGGTGTTTTTCAAAAAAGTGCGCTCCAAGACGAAATTCTGGCAGATGATCGGCCGGGGAACCCGGACCTGTGAGGAGCTGTCCTGCACGGACCAGATTGACGGCGAATACACCGGCAAGCGGCGCTTCCTGATTTTCGACTACTGCGGAAACTTCGAGTATTTCCGGGCCCACAAGGAGGGCTTTGAGCCCGGGGAGGTCCGGTCCCTCTCGGAAAATATTTTCTGCAAGCGGGTCCGGCTGGTCGCGCTGCTTCAGGAAAGCGCCTTTGCCGGGGCGGATGCGCAGGCCTGGCGGGACCGGCTGACGGACGCCTGCCGCGGCCAGGTTCTGGCGCTGAATCAGGACCTCACCGCCGTGCGCCTGCGGCGGCGCTGGGTGGAGAAGTACCGGGACGCCGCCGCCTTCCGGCACATCGGTGAGGAGGACCAAACCGAGCTGACCCGGCAGATTGCGCCGCTGGTGGGGACGGAGGACGCCGACGAATTCGCCAAGCGCTTCGACAATTTCATGTATGGTCTGATGCTGGCCCATATGGAGCGGACGCCGGCCTTCCGCCGCGGAAAAAAGCAGCTCCGCGGCATTGCGGCGCTGCTGGAGGGCAGGGCGGCCATTCCGCAGGTGCGGGAAAAGCTGCCCTTGATTCAGGAGATCGGCACGGACGCCTTTTGGGAGGCGGAGGACGTTCTTCTGCTTGAGCGGGTCCGGGATGAGCTGCGGGGGCTGATTCAGTTCATCAGCGACGCCGACTCCCGGCGGCAGATTTTCACAAGGCTGGCGGACCCCGTCCTCACCCGGAAGGAGGGGGAGCCCCTGGAAGCGGCCTATGACTTTGAGGATTACCGGGCCAAGGTCAACCGCTATATCAACGAGCACGGGGATACCCTGGCAATCCACAAGCTGACCCACAACATCCCCCTTTCCCCCGGGGATTATCAGGAGCTGTCCCGGATTCTGACCGGCGAGCTGGGCAGTCAGGAGGACTATCAGCGGGAATTCGGAGACACCCCCTTCGGACTGCTGGTTCGCAGAATCGCCAGACTGGACCACCAGGCGGCCATGAACGCCTTTTCTGAATTTATCAACGACCAGTCCCTCAATCAGCGGCAGATTGCCTTTGTCCACAAAATCATCAGCCATATCGAACAGAACGGATACATGGAGAGCGCCGCGCTGCTTACAAAGCCCCCCTTCGACAAGCCCTTGAGCTTCACAAAGCTCTTCGACCAGAAAACACAGACCGCTCTGATGGAGGTCATCCGTCAGGTGCGGGACAACGCCGTGACGGTTACGGCGTAGCCGCCCGGCAGGAAAGGGACCCTTGCGGGTCCCTTTTTGCTGTGCCGAAGCGCCGCGCAGGCCGGGGCGCTCCGTTCCCCGCCGCTCCGGAAAACGGAGGCGCAGGGGGCCGCACGCATTCGCAGTGGATGCCCCAGGAGGCGCGCGGCGCGTGAACTGCGCCGGCGGGCGGACAAAAAACCCGCCCGGAAAACCCCATGCCGGTTTTCTGGCGCGCTGATGGTATGTCCGGCGCAGCCGGAAGGAGTCCGGAGGCTTCTTTCCGGAGCGCTGCCGATATGAAGACCCGGCTCAGGCGCTGCAGGAGCAGCCGGGGGCGCCGGGGGCGCAGGCAATGGTGGGGTCTCCGGCGGTCATGGTCACGCCGTAGCGCACCGGCACGGAGACGCAGATCTGCTGGGTCATGGTCACGGCGCAGCTGGTCCCGGCGGGGTCGGTGACGCAGGTGACGGTGGGGGAGCCCTGGCAGGAGATATTGACGGTGCCGATGGAGGCGGTGGGCATCAGGGTCATGGGGGCGGAGACGTCTACGCACTGGGCGCTGATTTTATTGCAGCCGCTGCCGATGGGGCAGGACTCCTCGCCCTGAGGGGAGCAGGACAGAATGGAGTCATGCTCGTAGGTTTCGTTGATACGCAAAGTGATCCCTCGCTTTCTGGAAAGTGTATCCGGCGCACCGGATATCTGCCCTATCCTATGCGGCGGCCCCCGGCGGTGCGCCTGGGCTGGTCCGCGTCTGTCCGGCGGTTTGTGCCATTTCAAAAAACTTTCCGAAAAGCGCTTTTGCTCCGGGATGAGTCATGCTATAATGAAATTTAAAAGAAAGATGAGAGGATGTACTGAAATGGACGACAGACTGGACGAAAAGCAGGAGCAAAAATTCCATCAGATGACGGAGACCCCGGTGGGGCGGCTGATCTGCCGGCTGGCCCTGCCCTGTATTATCAGCATGCTGGTGACGTCGTTTTACAACATGGCGGACACCTTTTTCGTGGGCATGCTGAAAAGCAACAGCGCCACCGGCGCGGTGGGCGTGGTTTTCTCTCTCATGGCCATCATTCAGGCCGTGGGCTTTTTCTTCGGCCACGGCAGCGGCAATTTCATCTCCCGGGAGCTGGGGCGGCAGAACTTCGACGAGGCCAGCAAAATGGCCGCCACGGGCTTTTTCTCCGCCCTGGCGGCGGGGGCCCTGATCTGTGCCCTGGGCCTGCTGTTTCTGGAACCCCTGGCCCTGCTGCTGGGCTCCACCGCCACCATCCTGCCCTATACCAAGGCCTATCTTCGGGTCATCCTTCTGGGCGCGCCCTGGATGACCTCCTCCCTGGTGCTGAACAACCAGCTGCGCTATCAGGGCAGCGCCGCCTATGCCATGGTGGGCATTGCCAGCGGCGCGGTGCTGAACATCGGCCTGGATCCCCTGCTGATTTTCGTCTTTGACCTGGGTGTGGCCGGGGCCGCCTGGGCCACCATCATCAGCCAGTTCGTCAGCTTCTGCCTGCTGCTGGCGGGCTGCGCCAAGGGCGGAAACCTCCACATCCATTTCTCCCGGATTCAGCTGCACTGGTTCTGGTACTGGCAGATCATCCGGGGGGGCCTGCCCTCCCTGGCCCGGCAGGGCCTGGCCAGCGTGGCCACCATCTGCCTGAACCGGGCGGCGGGCCCCCACGGCGACGCCGCCATTGCCGCCATGGGCGTGGTCCAGCGAATCACCATGTTCGGCGCCTCCGCCATGATTGGCTTCGGTCAGGGCTTCCAGCCGGTGTGCGGCTTCAACTTCGGCGCGGGGCTCTATCAGCGGGTGAAGGACGGCTTCTGGTTCTGCGTCAAGACCTCCACGGTGTTTCTGGCGGCGGTGGGGGCCCTGGGCGTCCTCTTCGCCCCCCAGCTGATCGCCCTGTTCCGGGACGACCCGGAGGTCATCGCCATCGGCTCCGCCGCCCTGCGGTTCCAGTGCGGCACCCTGTGCCTCTCCGGCTGGATTGTCATGAGCAACATGATGCTCCAGACCATTGGCCGGACGGGGCCCGCCACCTTTGTAGCCATGGCCCGGCAGGGGGTGTTCTTCATCCCTCTGGTTTATATCCTCTCCCGGGCCCTGGGCCTGCCGGGGGTGGAGATGACCCAGTCGGCGGCGGACATCCTGACCCTGCTCTGCGCCGTGCCCATCCAGCTCCACGCCCTGCGGACCCTGGAGCGGCCCGGGCATGCAAAGCCCCGGAGGAAAGGCCTGTAACGGCTCATCTCCCGCGGGGCGGGCCGCCAACCGCCCGGCTGTCCGGGAACAGGCGGACCCGGCTGGAGAGGGCCTGTCCCGGCAGAGAAAGACCCCCGAAGAGACAGCCGCTCTTCGGGGGTCGTCTTTATGTGCCGCTGGAATTCCTGCCGTTTTCCCGGTGCGCTCTTGAAACACAGCCCCGCCCTATGTAAGGAGGGCGGCCGCCTGTCCGGCGGAGCCGGAGGGCTGTGGACCCGTCAAAGGAAAAAACGGATTCCGAAAACAACCAGATACAGCACAAAGCCCGCCAGAGTGGCGGCGCGGATGCCGGGGGCCTTCTCCGGATCGCGGTCATTGGCCGCCTGGCAGAAAACCAGGCCAATGATGGGAATCAGAAAAGACAGAATCATCTGTACCCAGGGAAGCCCGGAACCGCCGCGTCTTGCCATGGAACGCACCTCCCTTCTGTGGTCTGCCTGATGCCGCCGTTCAGTATAGCAGGTCCGCCGGCGAATGTCAAACCGGGGAAGCCGGCCCGTTTTTCGGTCTCCGGCGGTTCCGTGGAATGTCCTGGCGCAGATTTGATTCCGAAAAAGGCCGCCCTCAGCCGTTCCGGCAGAGCTCCGGATTTCAAAAAAATTTTTTCCCGGAGCGGGATACTTTTCCCCGCCCCTCCGTTTACCTGACAGAATCCCGCCAAACCAAGACAAAGGATGTGACCCGCCATGCTTGCCATGTACCTGGCCATGCTGGAAACCCGGGAGGACCAGCAGAGATTCACCCGGCTCTATGAGGCCTGTGAGAAAAAGGTCTACGCCCTCGCCCTGCGCCTTCTGGGGGACCCCGGACGGGCGGAGGACGCCGCCCAGCAGACCTGGTTCCAGCTGCTGAAGCGCTGGGACCGGGTTTCCGCCCTGCCCTGGTCCGAGACGGAGGGCTATGTTGTCACCACCGCCAAGAACTGCGCCCTGGACATCCTCCGGGCGGACCGGCGGACCGTGGCCTTCCCGGAGGACTGGGACCCGCCCGCCCGGGAGGAGCATCAGGAGGAATATGACTATCTGGTTTCGCTGATTCGGGCTCTGCCGGAGCACTACCGGCGAATTCTGGAGCTGAAATGCGTGGAGGAGCGGAGCAACCGGGAGATTGCCCGGCGGCTGGGCATCAGCGAGTCCACCGTAGCCACCCGGGTTCTGCGGGGCCGGGCCATGCTGCGGGACCGTCTGGAAAAGGAGGGATATCATGATGACGCGGTTTGACGCGGCTCTGCGCCGGGGACTGATGGACGCCAACCTGGCCCAATATGAAAAAGTGCTTCAACAGGCGGACGCCCGGGAGCCGGATTTTTCCCCGTCCTATCTCCGGGAGCGGACCCGGCTGCTGGCGGACCCCTGGGGCTGGATGCGGCGGCGGGAGCTGGCCGCGCCCCTCCGGGGCCGGCGGGTGAACTGGCGGCTGGCCGCCCTCATTGCGGCGCTGCTGCTCCTCTCCGCCTGTGCCTATGCCGTGGCCACCGGGCAGTTCTCCCAGTGGTTCCCCCGGCTGGGCACGAACCCCCAGGCCCCGGAGACGTCCGAGGAGGTCCTGACCCGCACGGGCACGGTGATCGGACAGAGCCAGACCGTGGGAGACACGACGGCGACCCTCAACGCCGCCGTGTGGGACGGCGCCCAAATTTATCTGTCCTTTACCATTGAAAGCCCCAGCCTCCCGGAGGACCTGCAAGCGTATACGCCTCTTCACACGGGGGACTGCCGCCTGATCCTGCGTCAGGACCAGTGGGAGGAGTACGAGACAAACCAGGTGAAAGAGTCCTGCGCCAATCAGAATATGACTCCGGAGGAAACGGAGGAGGCCGTCCGGGCCGCGCTGGAGGAAGGGGACCGAAAGGACGTCGTATGGCTGTTCTGCCCTGAGACACGGGAGGGAAATGTCCTCTCCTTCCAAATCAGCACAACGCTGTTCTCCCGCTGGTTCACGGAAACCATACGGCCGGAGCTGACATTGCACCTGGAGAACATTGCCGTCTACGCGGACGGAAAAGGTGAGAGCATCACCGACGAAAACGGATACGCCCAGAATCCGGGGCCGGGAGAGACCGTCATCCCGGGTCCCTTCGACCTGACCTTCACCCTGGAGGGCCCCATCCTGCCCATTCGCTACGAGGGGGCCGATGCGGAGGTGACGGCCATGGACATTCCCCTCCGCTTCACGGGGTTTGAGTTTTCCGCCCTGGAGCTCACAGCCTTCTTTGACGACCCGATGGAGCCGCTGCGGCCCCGGCCCGGCGAGACCCTGACCCCGGAGAAAGAGAGCGAACTTGAAAGAGTGATGAGGGACGGCTTCTTTGCGTCTTCCGAAAGCGTTCAGGGCCTCTGGACGGAGGACGGAACCTATGTGGACCTCTCAAATTCGGAGTCCAGCGGGGGAGGCGGCAATGTAAGCCGCCGCTATCCCTACCCCATCGACCCCGCCACGGTGACGGCGGTGGACATTGCCGGGACCCGGGTGGAGCTCGGCAGCCTGGAGCGCGTGGAGTAAAGCGGAGTAAAAATTTTTCAGAAAAATTTGAAAATCGTGGGATACAATGCCCTCCCCCTCCGTTTAATCAGCAGAAGGCCGGGGGAGGGCATTTCCCTTTCCCGCCAAAAGAAAGGAAGGTATTGTTATGAAAAACCTCAAATCGTTCCTGTCCGGAGTCTTCGCCGCCCTGGCGCTGACCGCCTGCCTGGGAACCGCCCTGGCGGCGGCGGGACAGGTGAGCTTCAACTTCGTCAGCGTCTCCATGGACGGACAGCAGAGAATCACGGCGGGCCAGGACATCACCGCCGCCAACGGCCAGAAGGTCCCCGGCTCCATCCTCTACACCGACCCGGCGGGGGGCAAAACCAACTATCTGCCCATTCGGGCCGTCAGCGAGCTGCTGGGGGTGGAAATCGGCTATGACTCCGCCACGAAGACGGTGCTTCTGGGGAAGCAGTCCGTTCAGACTGCGCCGCCTGAGGAGGGGAGTGTCATCGACCTCCGGACGCCTTCCGCCGTGCCGGAGAATCCCCGGCGGGGAGACGAGGCCCTGATTAAAAGCCGGGGCGGAACCATCCTGCCGGACGATGAACCCCAGTCCTACCGGGGGAATGCCAAGATGTTCCGGGACCGGAACGGAACACTCCGGTTCGAGTACCCTGTGGGAAACCTGAGCGCCCTGAACAGCCAGGACAAAGCGCTGGCGGAGAAATATCTGGTCAACGGAGATTACCCGAAGAACGAAAAGGGCGAGAGCTACGGACTCGGACAGCTGGCCGACTATGTGGGCTATGAGCCGGACCTGGCGAAAATGGGGGACGAGTATGTGCGGATGGCGGAACGGCAGGCGGAATTTGACAAGCTGAGCGGTCTGTCAAAGGAGGAGTGCCCCCACGCGTATACCTATTATCTGTATGACCAGGAGGGCGAGGTCATCCGGGAGCAGACGGACCCTTGCCAGGGGCACTACGAGGGTATGAGCCTGGAGGAAGTCATGCGGGCAGTCGAGGAAGGCAGGCTGTGGTGACGGCGGCGTCCGGGCGGAGCCAGGCGGGCCGAAGAGGCTGCGCAGGTAAAAATTTTGACATGAAAAACCTGAAATCGTTTGTATCCGGAGCACTGGCCATGGTTCTGGTCCTGTCCCTTGCAGGCGGCGCGTCCGCGGCGGCGGGGAAGCTGGAGGCCGGAACCGCCGGGGTCGTCATCCTGGACAGGGAGAAGGTGGCCCCCGGCGAGGCGTACACGGCGGACGGCGCGGACATTCCCGCCGTCGTCACCTGGCAGGACGCGGCGGGAAACACCCACAGCTATCTCCCGGTGGAGCTGCTGGCGGAATATCTGAACATTCCCGTCTTCTGGAGCGAGAAGCGGAACAGCGTGGTGCTGGGCGTCACCATGGAAAACGCGGAGCTGGAGGGCCATGTGTACCCCGGCGGAGAGAAGCCCGCCAACCCCTCCGAACCGGAGCTGGGCCAGACGGTGGGGCCCTTTACGGAGATCGACCCCGGCACGGTGAATACACAGGAGGGACCCACCGGCATTGACGAGGACCGCACCAGAGTTCAGACGGCGACGGGCTTCACAACCGGAGGGGCCTACATCTCCGAGAACGGAACGCACATCGTCCTGACCGTAACGAACAACGGTCAGACCGCCGTCTCCTGTCTGGTCGGGCGGGACCGTGTGCTGGGCCGCTTCGAGCGGTTCCGCACCGTGGACATTGCCCCGGGAGAAACGCTGACGCGGGCCTTTGTCATTGCCGGCGGGACCACAGAAGAGCAGGCCGGTTTCACCTGCATCGTCCGAGGGGCGAAGGCCTCGGACACCGCGG
This sequence comes from uncultured Oscillibacter sp., assembly GCF_947654275.1. Classification (GTDB taxonomy): domain Bacteria; phylum Bacillota; class Clostridia; order Oscillospirales; family Oscillospiraceae; genus Oscillibacter. The sequence goes on from NZ_CANTJS010000032.1 coordinate 18,099, forward strand.
ACGTCACCGTGTCCCTGATGCAGTACAAGTAAGCAGAACTTGTCCGTTCCAACTGTCCCCACTGTCCGTCGGTTTGCCGCGGCTCATGCAGGCCCTGAAAAGGCGAAACAGCGGCCCCCTGGAGCCATGCGCTCCAGGGGGCTGCTGTACAGGGATTGGGCCCCGCGCCGGAACCGGCGGGAAGCAAAAAATCCCGCCCAAAGGGCGGGATTCTGAAGCAGGGGCGCTGCCGCCCCGGCGCGGAGCCAGCAAATAAAATTGAGTTTCCGGTATGCTGATACCAAAAACCAAACTGCAGCCCGGCAAAGCGGCTGCGGTTTGGGAAAGAGAGCAGCGAAATAAGCGCATATGTACTGATGAAAAAAGTCGGAGCAAGCGATAGCAGCTTGCTCCGACATGGCGGAGAAGGAGGGATTCGAACCCTCGAGACCCTTTAGGGGCCTACATGATTTCCAATCATGCGCCCTCGACCAACTAGGCGACTTCTCCATAGCTGTCCGACGTATCCGTCTGTCTATGCAATTGTTGTCCCACAGAAGAACAGTAACCATTATAGCAGAGCTTTGATGAAAGTCAAGCCCTTTTTTACATTTTTCTCCGGCGGCGGGCATGAAAATGGGACCGCGGCGGCCCCGGCGGCCCCATGGGTCCCCATTTTCTGCCCCAACGGCGGCCAAACCCGGGCGGAAGGCCCCAAAACAGCCGCCGTCGGAAGAAGACCGCAGGCAGACCGCGTCCGGTTCCGCCGGAGCGGGCGGCGGACCGTTCACAGCACCAGCACCGTCACATAACCCGCGTACAGGGTCAGCATCACCACGCCCTGCCAGCGGTAAAACCGTTCCGTCAGCAGCGGGGGCAGCACCGCCACACAGCACAGCAGCAGACACACCGGCAAATCCAGGGCCGTGGTCTGTTTGCCGATGGTCAGCCGCCCGCCGGAGACGGCGGAGCATGCCGACAGAATCATAGTCAGGTCGATGACGTTGGCCCCGATGATGTTGCCCACGGACATGGAGGCCTCTTTCCTGGCGATGGCCGTCAGTGTGGTCACCAGCTCGGGCAGGGAGGTCCCCACCGCCACCATGGTCACGCCGATGATGCTGGAGGGTACGCCCATCAGCAGTGCCAGCTCGCTGCCGTAGTCAATCAGCAGCCGGGAGCCAATCACAATGGCGGTAATCCCCATGGCAAACAGGAACAGCTTGGGGACCATCTGCCGCCGGGAGACGGTGCGGCCCCGTTCCCTCCGGCTCTCCGCCATGCTGGACCGGGCATCCCGCAGATTGCTCCAGAGGTAGAGGGCGAAAATCACCAGCAGAAGCAGGGCGGGCCCCGTTTCCAGCGACCCGCGGCGGCAGAGCACCATCAGCAGCGCCGCGGCGCAGACCATCAGAAAGGCCTTCTGCTCAAACTGCTGCCGGCTGACCCTGGAGGGAATGCACACCAGGGAGATGCCCAGAATCAGGCCGACATTGGCGGTGACGGAGCCCACGGCGTTGCCCACCGCCAGATCCACCTCCCCCTGAAGCACCCCGGTGATTGACACCGTCAGCTCCGGCAGCGTGGTAGCCAGGGATACGACCGTGGCCCCGATGACGAACCGGGGCACGCCGGTGGCCTCGGCAATCCAGACCGCTCCGTCCAGAAACCAGTCTCCCCCCTTGATAATCAGCGCCAGACCCAGCAGAAACAGCAGAACCGCCGCCAGGATTTCCATAAATATCCACCGCCTTTTCAAAAAATCAGCGGGACCTTCACCGCCCCGCCGCCGGTCAGGCCGGCGGCGGAGACGGTCAAAGTCTCGCCTTTTTCATCCGATTCGGCGTCCCGCAGGAGCTCGGACCGCCCCGGGGAGGAGGCCCGCGCTCCGCCTGCGCCGCCTGTGATGTGAGACTGTTACAGTGCCATCTTACACGCGCTGTCAACGTCCATTTTGGCGAAGCGGGGCGGCTGGAGGCCGTTTCGCCAAAAGTTTTCCTTCCGCCTCACGGCTCCCCCAGAAATTCCGGGTCAAAGCCGATGAATTTTGACAGAAGCGCCCGTTCCTCCTCCTCCGCCGGGCTGAAGCCGCAGTCCAGGAAGAAGGCCCGGGCCTCGCTCTCCGGCGGCAGCAGCACGGTAAGCCGCTCCCCGCCCCGCTCCCGGGTATACTGCACCGCCTGGCCGACGAGCTGCACGCCGAAGCCCCGCTTCCGGCAGCCGGGCCGGACATAAATCAGGCCAATCCGGCCTTCCTCCGGGTCCATCTGGAGCAGGCCCACCGGCTCCTCCCCCAAAAAGCCCGTCAGCATCAGGGGAGCGTCCGGGTCCGCCGCGGCCTCCGCCAGAATCGAGGGGGGAGCTTCTTTTTCCGCCAGGGGCCGGAACCACAGTCCCGGCTCCAGGGCCACCGCCCGCTTCCGGACCTTCTCTCCCGCCAGAAACTCCGGGGTTTGCAGGTGGCTGTTGTCGTTCTGGAACACCACCCGGAGCGCCTCCCCGTCCCATTCCAGCAGGGAGACGGCGGTGTTGTCCCCGGTGGGGGATTTCTCGCCGGTGTCCCGCAGGGAGATGCCCTGAAGATTGGCCAGCAGCAGGCGGATGGCATAGCCGTGGGAAAAAACAGCGACGGTTTTTCCCGGGTTCTCCGCGGCGATGGACTCCACGGCCCTCCGGACCCGTTCCAGGACCTGCCCGGGCGTCTCCGCGCCGGGGATGGCCCAGCGGTCCATCCGCTTTCCGAAGTCCTCCATGGCCTGGGGCGTCCGGCGGACAATCTCCCCCCAGGTCCGCTGCTCCCAGTCCCCCACATGAATCTCCCGCAGATCCCGCCGCCGGTGCAGCGTCAGCCCGTGGGACTTGTAAATGGCGCTGGCGGTGGCGCAGGTACGGTAGAGGTCGCTGGCATATACCGCGTCGACGGGGACGCCGGCAAAGCGCCGCTCCAGGGCCCGGACCTGCCGCCAGCCCCGGTCGGTGAGGTTGCTGTCGTGCTGGCCCTGGGCAATGCGGTACAGATTGCCCTCCGCCTCGGCGTGGCGAATGAGATAGATGCTGGTCATGGTAAATTCCTCCATCTGCTGGTCTGATGTTCTGCGCAGGGGCGGGGCAAAAACGGAGCGCGCCGTGTCCCCGTCCCCCGGGACGGCGGGAAGGGTGCGGAAGGGGCGTTTCATCGTTTTCGCGCCGCGCCGGTATGCCTTGAGCTTTTTAAAAATCAGCCGGACTCTTTTCGGCTGTGCCGGTTCCAGTATAGCGCATTCGGTACGATTTGGCAAAGGGGCAGAGGGATTTTTTCCGCACCGCCGGTCATACTAGTGCTGTGCCGAAAGGGAGTGACTGAATATGAGATTGAGCGCCGGATTTTGGTTCGGTATGGGCGCCGGCCTGGTGGCCGGTGCGGCAGCGGGGATGATGGCGCCCTGCGGCAAGGACTCCATGAAAACGCAGGTGGGGAGAAGCATCCACAAGCTGGGTGTCGCCGTGGATCATGCCGTGGACAACATCGTTTCCGAAATGCGCTGACGAAGCGGGGCGGATTTTCCGCCCCGTCTTTCGTGTTTTTTGAGCCGGCTCCGCGTCAGCAAAGGGGGCCGGCAGGCGGCATGGGGCTCCGGCTCTGCGGCTGTGCAGACGAGCGAACCGGGGCGTTTGGAAGGGGCTCAAAATTTTTTAAATTTTTTCAAAAAAAGCTCTTGACATTTTCTGCGGTCTTTGCTATTATAATCACTGTTCCGAGCACAACCACAAAGAAAATCTGAATATTTGCTTCTTATGTATGGGGGTATAGCTCAGCTGGGAGAGCGCTTGAATGGCATTCAAGAGGTCAGCGGTTCGATCCCGCTTATCTCCACCATCACGAGAGTGACGCAAAAACCTCGTTTCTTCGGAAACGGGGTTTTTGTTTTATGCCACACTGATTGCGAGATTTGCGGCAAACTGCTCCAGGTCAGCTGTTCGATCCCGCTTTTCGACCGGGACCCTTTTGAAACGCTCCGTCAAACGCGTCCGCTGTTCCGCAGCTGTGCGGGGAGAACAAGCCGTCTCATCCGCTCACATGGATACTTGTGTTGCCGTGTCGGGGCAGAGTCAACCATCTTGGCACAGACGCAGAAAAGACCTTGCGCTTTTAGAATGCGCAAGGCCTTTTTGTTTGCAGTCCTTGTTAATAACCGCTGTTCATTCGGTTTCTCCACTCCAGGTCGTCTATTTTTCTCTCCAGATCACGAATCGTCTGACTTTCCAAACTGGCCGTCTCCCAGAAGGAGCTCGACAGTTCCACATCAAGCCTGTCCAGATATTCTGCTGTGCGCTTGTCGGTCCGTGCCTGCTTCCTCATTTTACGGTATTTGTCTGCCAGCTGTCTCGATTGAGCGGTTGCCCTTTTGGGATTGCGAAAATATTTTTCCCCTCTCATGATGTTGGGCCACCGTTTCAGGTCCCGTCTCCTGTTTCTTGTAATGACCCAATCAATGATGGCAAACAGAGCCATCCACATCAGAAAATCTCTCATGCTTCATTTCCTCCATTGTCAAGCGTTTTCTTTGGCTGTTCATCCGTTCGGAAGCGGACGGCCGCGGCCTGTGCCATCTTAAGCGTCCCCTTGTGTATGTTCTCATTGCTTTGATAGACTCAGCCTGCTTTTTTCTCTCTCAGATAGGACGAGGCAGACGCTTCCTCTGCAAAGGGGCCGAACTGCGCCGGCATGGGATTCTCTGTCCGGATGCTGTTTCTTCATTATAGCAGATATGGAAGCGTCCTACAATACAGGGAAGCGCCCATCTGCGCATTTTATAGCGGGGATGCCATGCGGGAGAGGGGCCCTGTCCCCTCCCGTTCTTCCTCCATGCTTTCAGAAGACGGGACAGGCCTCTGCATAAAAGCTCCGAAGGGGATACTCCCCGTATACGGGCCGCTCTCCGCATCGCTTTTTGGGGACTCTGACGGTCCCGGTGCCGGCCAAAGCCTTTCCCGGACGGACGCCGCACGGAAGAACCGCGCGATTTCGTCCGATTCTTTTTTTGGAGTTGTTCCGGCACAGCGGGGTATGATAAAATGAGAGCAAAGGAGAGGAGGCGCGGACATGGGAATCTACATCGCCATTGACCTGAAGAGCTTTTATGCCTCGGTGGAGTGTGTGGAGCGTGGCCTTGACCCACTGACGACAAACCTGGTGGTGGCGGACCTGAGCCGCACGGAGAAAACCATCTGCCTGGCCGTGACCCCCTCCCTGAAGGCCTGGGGCATTTCCGGCCGGGCGCGGCTGTTCGAGGTGGTCCAGCGGGTCAGGGAGGTCAATCACCAGCGTCTCCGCGCCGCGCCGGGGCGGCAGTTCACCGGCGCCTCCTCCAACGACACGGACCTGAAATCCGACCCCGGCCTTGCCCTGGACTACCTGGTGGCCCCGCCCCGTATGGCCCATTACATGGACTGGAGCACCCGCATTTACAACATCTATCTCAAGTATATCGCCCCGGAGGACATCCACGTCTATTCCATTGACGAGGTATTCATGGATGTGACCCACTACCTGGAGACCTACAGGCTGGGCCCCCGGGAGCTGGCCATGAAAATCATTCTGGACGTGCTGGAGACCACCGGCATCACCGCCACGGCGGGCATTGGGAGCAATCTGTATCTCTGCAAAATCGCCATGGACATTGTGGCAAAGCACATCCATCCGGACATGAACGGCGTCCGCATCGCCAGACTGGATGAACGGAGCTACCGCCGCCTGCTGTGGACCCACCGGCCCCTGACGGACTTCTGGCGCGTGGGGAAGGGCTATGCCAAAAAGCTGGAGGCCCACGGGCTGTATACCATGGGGGACATCGCCCGCTGTTCCCTGGGAAAGCCCGGCAGCTTCCACTGTGAAGACCTGCTTTACAAGCTCTTCGGCGTCAACGCGGAGCTGCTGATTGACCACGCCTGGGGCCGGGAGCCCTGCACCATCGCGGATATCAAGGCATACCGGCCGGAGGCGAAAAGCATCGGCGGCGGGCAGGTGCTCCAGAACCCCTACCGCTGGGAAAAGGCCCGTCTGGTGCTGCGGGAGATGGCGGACCAGCTATCCCTGGACCTGGTGGACAAGGGGCTGGCAACCAGACAGCTGGTGCTGACAGTGGGGTACGACATTGAGAATCTGAAGGGCCGGAACTTTAAGGGCGAGGTCGTCACGGACCGCTATGGCCGCGCCATTCCCAAGCACGCCCACGGCACCGAAAATCTGGAGGACTACACCGCATCGACAAAGCAGATCATCTCCGCCGCCCTGGCGCTGTTCGACCGGGTCGTCGACAAACAGCTGCTGGTCCGGCGTCTGTACCTGACCGCGGCCAACGTGCTGGCGGAGGACCGGATTCCCCCGAAGGAGGCGGAGCAGCTGGACCTGTTTACGGACTACGCCGCCCGGGAGGAGCAGCAGGCCCAAAGGGCGGAGGCCCTGGCAAAGGAACGGAAGATGCAGGAAGCCCTGCTGGCAATCAAGAAAAAATATGGCAAAAACGCCATCCTCAAGGGCATGAACCTGGAGGAGGGCGCCACGGCAAAAGCCCGGAACAGCCAGATTGGAGGACACAAGGCATGAAGGGTCCCTACGACGACATCATTCACCTGCCCTATCAGGGTTCCGCCGTCCGGCCCCATATGTCCGCTCGGGACCGGGCCGCCCAGTTCGCCCCCTTCGCCGCCCTCACCGGCTATGAGGACGCCGTGCGGGAAGCGGCCCGGCTGACGGACGCGCGGGCGGAGCTGACCGAGGATGAGCAGTCCCTTCTGGACGGGAAGCTGCAAAAGCTGGCGGACTGCGCCGGCAGTCATCCGAAAGTAGAGCTGACCTGGTTTCAGGCGGACAGGAGAAAGGCCGGAGGGGCATATGTCACCACCTCCGGCCGGCTGAAAAAGATTGATGATTACGAGGGCGCTCTGGTCCTGATGGAGGGAGAGCGGATTCTGATTGAGGACCTTTTGGACGTGCGGCTCCTGGAGCCGTCCCCGCCTTCAGACCGGGTCTGAACGTCACAGAGCCGCCGGTGAACCGGCGGCTCTGCGGCTTGTCTGCCGTTCCGTTCCCTCACTTCGCCAGGTACTCCTCCAGGCAGAGGCCGCCGTCCATGATGGCCCTGGCGGCCTCCTCTCCCACATAGCGGTAATGCCAGGGCTCATAGCCCACACCGGTGAGGGTGCTTTTGTCCGTGGGATAGCGGAGAATAAAACCGTATTCGGCGCAGTGCTCCATCAGCCAGCGCTGCACGGGCCTGTCCTCCTGGGCCTGGTCCAGCAGCTGGTATTCTATGTCCACAATGTCCACCGCCAGCCCCGCCTGGTGCTCGCTGGTTCCGGGCCGGGCCACCCAGACGGCGGCCTGCCGCTCTGCCTCCTCCCGGTCATAGCCCTGGGCCATACAGGAGGCAACCTTTTTTTCATACAGCTCGCTCTGCTTGTCCCAGGTCCGGAAGGAGGAGCAGATGGTAGGCCGGTAGCCCGCCGCCCGCGCCCCGTCCATCATGGCCTGCAAGGACGGATAGGCCCGGCTGTCAATGGCGTGGCCGTTTTTCAGATTCGTCAGCTCCGGAACCTGAAAATCCTCCGGCAGGGGGTGGTCTCCGTTTACCAGAATCAGGTTCCAGTCTGCGGAAGAGGCCGTCCCCGACGGGGCCCCGGGCCGAGCCGTTCCGGTATTTGTTTCCGACGGAGCCCCGGGCCGGGCCGACCCGGCGGACTGCCCTGATGAGGCCCCGGAAAAAATCGCCCCCGGAACCCCCAGAATCCGGACGCCGCCGGAATCCGAAGGGCTGTCCGGCTCCTCCGGCAGAAGCGCTGCGCCGGACTCCTCCGGCTGAATCCCTCCGACCTCCGGAACGAAAGCGCCGGCAGCATTGGCCGCCTCCGGCATTGCAGCCGCCCGCCCCAACAGGAAGCCGCAGCAGAACAGGACCAGTCCCGTCAAAATCAGAGGCGCGGCCCGGCGTCTCTGCCGTCTCCGCCGCCTCCGGGCGGTCCGGCGGGCCGGAGGAGGCGGGGAAAAATCGTCCCAGCGCTCCGGCGGCGCGGCGCGGTACTCACGGTTCGGCAGGGGAAACTCCCGGACGATGCAGGAAGAAGACATAGGAAACAGCTCCTTTTCTGTTGGATTCTGCTCCTATGGTACAGGCTGTTTTCATCAAAACCGCCGCCTTTTTGCATCGTTCCGGCATCATTTCCCGGCAGACTGAAGGCCGCCGTATACGTCCGCCGCCTCCAGCTCCGGCCTGAACTCCAGCAGCCGGGAGAAGGCCACCACATGGTATACCGCCTGACTGCCCCCCAGGCGGAAGACAGCCGCATACCGTCTGTGTTCTTCCCCGTCCTCCGCCAATTCATAGTCCAGCGCATCCCCCAGATGCGCCAGGAACCGGGTCCCCTTGTCCTCCGGCGGGACGTCCTCCATCAGGACGGCGGGCCCCGCCAGGCGAAAGGACAGCGCCCGCCCGGTCTCCGGGTCCAGGGTCATAATCAGCTCGTAGTCCCACCCGTCCGAGGCCCAGACGGACAAAAACCCGGCGCTGGACAGGTCCGCCCGGTCCCGGAGGTAGAAGCGGAAGGCGGAGAAATGCCCGGTCCAATCGAATTCCGGCTGTCCAGACGGCAGCACCCCGGCCTCCGTCAGCATCTCCACCGCCCTCCGGGCCAGGGCAGAGGCCTCCGAAAGGGCCTCCGGCGATTCCAGAACCTGCTCCGCTATGGTCAGGCGCTCCGGGGCGGTCTGCTGCGTGGCCAGCAGCTCAATCCGGCCCGGCAGGTCCGGAGGCCGGGCGGGGAAATTGCTGTCCTCCCCCAGCTCCTCGCTGTGGACCCCGCCCAGCAGCGCCCCGTCCCCCAGGGCGGACAGCCGGGGCGGCAGCAGCGCCAGGGCCAGCACCGTCAGCAGAGTCAGCACCGGCGCCGTCAGGGCGGTGAGAAACAGGGATATCCGCTTAGCCGTCATAATAGGACACTCCTGTGCTGGAATTCCCCAGACCCAGAGCCTCCCGCCGGTCTGCGTCCGTATAATAGGCGTTCAGGTCCACATACGGATAGATTCCCAGGTTTTCTCCAAACTGCCGGAACATATACAGGACACTGGTGCCCAGCACGCGAAAGACCGCCTCGCCGCCGTAGGATTCCCAGAACTCACAGGCGCAGCCCAGACCGTCCAGAAACGTTTGGCCCACTGTTTCCGCATCCGTCAAATTCTTTGCCAGCAGGATGGAATACACCTCCAGAGACAGAATCCGGCCGCTCTCTCCGTCCAGACACAGCTGGAGATAATCCGCCGTCTTTTGAACATACGTGCTCATTTCCACAAAAGAGGCGCTGGACAGGTCGGATTGATCCCGGAGAAACATCCGGCTTCCGCTGAAGCCCTCAATGTCCCCTGTCAGCCCCTCCGGCAGAACGCCGGATTCCTCCAGCTCTCTCAGCCCCGCCAGCGCCAGGGCGGCGGTCCGGTCCAGCTCCTCCCCCTCCAGAATCTGCTCCACAATGGTCAGATGCTCCGGCAGGGAATTCCGCTGGGCCAGCAGCCAGAGCCGCCCCGGCAGGTCCGGCGTCCGGGCGGGGAAGCTGCTGTCCTCCCCCAGCTCCTCGCTGTGGACCACGCCGGTGAGCCGTCGGTCCTCCAGAGCGGACAGCCGCAGGGGCAGCAGCGTCAGCCCCGCCACCGTCAGGCAGGTCAGCAGGGGTAACAGACCGTTTTTCCAGTTCCGCCAACGGCGCGGAACGTTTGAAATGCCGGGAACGCTCATACCGGACCGCCTCCCTTCAGGAAGACCGTGACTCTCGTGCCCCGGCCCAGAGTGCTCTCCAGCTCCATGCGGCCCCCGTGGAGCTCCACGATGCGGCGGCACAGGGCCAAACCCAGCCCCGCGCCTCCCTGGGCCCGGGCCCGGGACTTGTCCACCATGTAAAAGGCCTCGGTCACCCGGGCCAGCTCCTCCGGCGGGATACCCTTGCCGCTGTCCGTCACCCGGATGCAGCACAGGCCCGGTTCCGGGGAGACGCCGGTTTCCGTGTCCGCTCCGGGCTCTGCGGACGCGTTGTGCGCTCCGCCTGCCCCGGACTCCGAAACCGGCTTGCATTCTTCACCCGCCCCGGACTCCGAAACCGCCTCGTACTTTCCGCCCGCCGCCAGCGCATCAGCGCTGGCGGAAACCAAAAAACCCTCCAGAAGGATGTTCCCCGGGCCCTCAAGACCCTCCATGGCCTTTCGGGCGTTGTCCAGCAGATTGACGCAGACGGACTCCATCAGGTCCGGCTCCATCAGCGCCGTCACCGCCTGAGCCCGGACAGTCAGCCGCAGTCTCGCCCGCTCCAGGGCGGGTCCCATGACCCCCGCCGCCCGGCCCAAAAAGAGGTCCAGCCGGACGGGGCGCAGGGAGAAGTCCTGCCGCTCCAGGACGATGAGATCCAGCAGCTTCCGGCTCAGGGCCTCCAGACGGCGGCCCTCGCTGAAAATATACCCGGCGCTCTCCCGGACCTGGTCCGCCGTGGCGGGGCGGGAGCGGAGCAGGTCGGCATAGCCGATGATAGAGGTCAGGGGCGTCTTGATTTCGTGGGCAAAGCTGCCGATGAAATCCTCCTGCCGCCGGGCCGCGCCGGTGAGCTCCCGGACCTGCCGCCGGATGCGGTGGGCCATGACGTTGAAGTCCGCCGACAGCTGGGCAATCTCGTCGTCCCCTGTGACCTCCACCCGCTGGCTGAGGTCCCCGCCGGCCATGCGCCGGGTGGCGGCGGAGAGGCGGGCCAGAGGCCGCAGCAGCATGGAGGCAATCAGAAGGGACAGCAGGCCCACCGCCCCGGTGAGAATCAGCATCAGCATGAAAAAGCGCTGATACAGGGCATCCCGGTCGGAAAACAGGCTGCTGACCTCCCGGCAGTTCTCCAGATACAGAACGCCGTCCTCCAGCCGGAGGGGGCTGGCGGCGTGGAGGTAGATCCGCCCATCCCCCAGGGCCCGCATCACCCAACCCCGCTGCCCCTCGGGCAGGGCGGCGGTGAGCTCCCCGGTCTCCACCGGCAGCTTGCCGCTGCCCCCCAGGGCGGTCCCGCCCTCATCGCTGAGGCGGAAGGACACCGTGCCCCGGCTGGTAGTGATGCGGATGCCTCCGGCGGCCTGGGCCAGCTCCCGGCGGCTGTACTGGGGGTTAAAGGTCAGCTCCTGGGCCAGGGCATATCGCAGCAGGTCGTTTTCCTCATAGAGAGCGGACACCTCCCGGTCCAGAGAACCCCGGAACTGGGCGTCAATCAGGACGTAGCCCCCTGCGGAGCAGGCCAGAGCCGTAATCAGAACCATGCTGCAAAACAATTTCCAGAAGAGCTTCATAAAAATCACCGTCTTTCACAGCGTGAAGGGTGGAGAGTGGAGATATTCTGTAATACACAATCTCCACACTCTCCACTCACAGTTAAACCTCCAGCCGGTAGCCCACCTTATACACCGCCACCAGGCGGCTGGCCAGCCCCAGTTTTTTCCGCATCCGCTGGATGTGGAGGTCCACGGTGCGGCTGTCCCCCAGGAACTCCTCTCCCCAGACCCGCTCATAAATGCGGTCCCGGTAAAGGGCAATGTTCTTGTTCTGGAGGAACAGCAGCAAAAGGTCGTATTCCTTGGCCGTCAGGGCCACCGGCTCCCCCGCCCGCCGGACCACCCGGCTGGCGGTGTCGATCTCGATGTCCGGCGGCAGGAAGAGAACCCGGCCCGTCTTGCCGCAGCGGCGGAGCACTGTTTCTACCCGGGCCAGCAGCTCCATCAGCTCAAAGGGCTTGACGATGTAGTCCTCCGCCCCCAGCCGCAGGCCCTTCACCCGGTCCTCCAGCTGCCCCTTTGCCGTCAGGAAAATGACCGGCACATCCAGCGTCTTGCAGTACTCCAGCAGCTCATAGCCGTCGGCTCCGGGCAGCATGATGTCCAGCAGCGCCAGATCAAAAGGTTCCGCCTCCAGAAGATCCGCGGCGGCGGAACCGTCGGGAGCCCGGACGCAGCGGTAGCCCGCGCCGTCCAGTGCGGTTTTGATGAGGTTGGCGATGGGGGCCTCATCCTCCGCAATCAGAATTTTATTCATGGTCTTCACCTCTTGGGAACAGTATGCATCCGCGTTCCATCATTTTTGCATCGGGGACGGCAAAAACCGGAACCGCTCAAGCGGTCCCGGCTCTTTTGAAAACGGTTCGATTACTCGCCCATGGGCGCGCCGCAGTGGGGGCAGAACTTGCTGTCGGATTCCGCTCCGCAGATGGGGCACTTCTTGCCGGCGGGGGCCTCCTCAGCCTCCTGGACAGGCTCCTCCCTCACGGGCTTGCTGGCCTCCAGCTCGGCAATTTTGGCCTTGGAAGCGTTGACGGCGTCCACCGCGCTCTGAATGGCCTCGGGAATTTCTCCTGCGTGCTCGTTCACAAACCACTCGCCGATAACACGGTAGTTCTTGTCGATTTCCTTCTGCTCTCCCGCAATGGCCACATTGATTTTTACCAGCTCCGCGGCGTCCTTGGTCTGGTTTACGGCCATGTCGGCCACATCTTTTACCTTTTTAGTCAGTTCGTCAATGGAAAATGCCATATCGCTATCCCCTTTCATATTGCAGCCTCACGGCCCTGCTGTTTGAGCGCTTACCAGGCTTACCGCCTGTCTCCGGGTTCAGTATAGCGCACTTTTTCGTCAAACGCAACAGAATTTCCGTATGTTTACAGTTCGTTTTCAATCCAGCCCCGGGACCGCTCCACGGCCCGCCGCCACTGGCGGTATTCCCCGGCGCATTCCGCCCCCTCCCGATGGGGACGGAACACCCGCTGACTCCTCCGAAGACGCTCCAGCTCGTCAAAGTCCCGCCAGACCCCCGCCGCCAGACCCGCCAGGGCCGCCGCGCCGAAGGCGGTGGTCTCCACCTGGACGGGCCGGTCCACCGGCAGCCCCAGAAGATCCGCCTGGGTCTGCATCAAAAGGTCGCTGACCGACGCGCCGCCGTCCACCCGCAGCTCCGTCAGGGGGCGGACCTCCTCCATCACCCGGATCAGATCCGTCACCTGGAAGGCGATGGAGTCCAGCACCGCCCGGGCAATGTGGGCCCTGGTGGTCCCCCGGGTGAGGCCCACGATGGTTCCCCGGGCATACATGTCCCAGTAGGGCGCGCCCAGGCCGGTGAAGGCCGGCACCACATACACCCCGCCGGAGGACGGGACGCTCTCCGCCAGACGGTCGCACTCCGGGGCGGAGCCGATCAGGCCCAGCTCGTCCCGGAGCCACTGAATGGCGCTGCCGGCGTTGAACACGCTGCCCTCCAGGGCATAGGCGGTTTTTCCCTTTACGGACCAGCCCACGGAGGTCACCAGTCCCGCCTGGGACCGCGCCGGCGTCTCCCCGATGTTCATCAGCGTGAAGCAGCCGGTGCCGTAGGTGTTTTTCGCCTGGCCCGGAGCAAAACAGGCCTGGCCGAAGAGAGCGGCGGCCTGGTCTCCGGCGCTGCCGCAGATGGGAATGCCCGCCAGGGCCTCCAGACCCGGGATGCCCGCCGCCACCGTGCCGTAAGTCTCGCTGTTGGGCCGGGGCTCCGGCAGGAGGCACAGGGGGACGTCCAGGGCGGCGCAGAGCTCCCGGTCCCACTCCAGGGTGCGGATGTTGAAGAGCATGGTCCGGGAGGCGTTGGAGTAATCCGTCACATGGACCCTGCCGCCGGTGAGGTTCCAGATCAGCCAGCTGTCCACCGTGCCGAAGCACAGCTCGCCCCGCTCCGCCCGGCTCCGCAGGCCGGGAACCGTGTCCAGCATCCACTTGATTTTTGTGCCGGAGAAATAGGCGTCCATCAAAAGCCCGGTCTTCTCCGCCACCGTCTCCTCCAGCCCCTGGGCCTTCAGACGGTCGCAGATGGCGGCGGTGCGGCGGCACTGCCAGACAATGGCGTTGTAAACCGGACGGCCTGTGGCCCGCTCCCAGAGGATGGCCGTCTCCCGCTGGTTGGTGATGCCCAGAGCGGCAATCTGCCCGGGGCCGGCGGCCTCCGCCGCCTCCGACAGGGCCCGCTTCTCCGTGGCCCAGATTTCCAGTGGGTCGTGCTCCACCCAGCCGGGCTGGGGATAAATCTGCCGGAAGGGGTGCTGGGCCATGCCGGCAATGTCGCCTGTCCGGCTGAACAGAATGGCCCGGGAACTGGTGGTGCCCTGGTCCAGGGCGGCAACGAAAGTCTCCATAGCTCCTCCTCACGTTCACCGGCAGGCCGTCTCCCTCAAAAAGCGCGGACAGCGGGCCGGCGGTGTTCTCGGATTTGAAACGGCGGGCGTCTGCGGCCCCCTTTCATATTCCGATTATACACCAGCCGGCCCGGCCTGTCATGCCTTTTCTGTTTCCGTTCCCGGCGGAAGCGGTCAGCTGTCCCGCTCCGCCTTTAAAACGGCCCCTGTCTCCGCGTCGATCTCGTATTCGTATTCCAGGCCCCCTGCATCGAATTCCACCTCATAGAGATACCGCCCGTCGTCGCAGTCCAGTTCGCACTTCATGTCCCAGGCGTCTCCGGCGGCGACGCCGGCGTGGCGCAGCGCGGCCGCCTTGGCGGCCTCCATGCCGATGTGGCTGACGTGCCCGCCGCTCTCCGGGTGGTGGGTCCCCGCCGGCTCCGTGTCCCGCTCTGCCTTCAGCACCGCGCCGCCGGCAGCGGCGATTTCATACTCATATTCCGTGTTCCCGGCCCGGAATTCCAGCTCATAGACCTGAACGCCGTCCTCCCAGTCCAGCTTCATCTGCTCCATCACAACGTCTGCCGCCTGAACCCCGGCGTGGGCAAAGGCAATCTCCTTGGCCCGCGCCTCGCTGATGGCCGTTCCCGAGGAGGCGGAAGGCGCAGAGGGCGCGGCAAAGGCTTTCTGCTCGCTCTTCAGCACCGCGCCGTCATAGAGGCCGATCTCATACTCATAGCGGGCGCTGTCCGTCCCGAATTCCACCTCATAGTGTTCCATCCGGCCCTCGTCATACTCCGCCCAGACGTTGCAGTAGAGGGTCCCGCTCTCCTGGAGCCCGGCGTGCCGGAGGGCAATGGATTTCGCCTGCGCCTCACCGATGAGGCTTCTGGTTCCGCTTCCCGTCCCGGCCGTGTCCGCCGCCGGTTTCTGAGAGGGCGCCGGAGCGGTTCCCGGCGTTTCGGTGCTGTCCCCGGCCGTTTGCAGAATATTGGCGGGGCCGGTGAGGACCTCGCCGGTGTAGGCGTCTACCCGGTACTCATATTTCAGGTCCTTGTTATGGGGCTGGTAAAGCTCCACTTCATAGTGGGCGGGGATTTCGTCCAGCTCCGCATCCGCCTCCCAGACGAAGGAATCCGTTTCCAGCACATTGGCGTACGCCTGAGCCGCGAGGGCGGCCTCAGCCATGCCGATGGGCTGGCCCGGCGCGCCGGCGTCCCGGAGCTGCCACAGCTCTTCCACGCTCAGCGCCGCCAGGTCCTCAAAGACCAGGCTTCCGTTCAGAGCCTGGATGCTCTGCACCAGAGCGGCCTTGCCGGCGGAAACGCCGGCGGTCCCCGGCGTCTGCCCGGCGTCGTAGGTCAGCACCTGACTGAGGACTACGGCCTTTTCCACCGCCGCGCTGACGGTCTGGTTCAGCTCTGCTTCCAGACGGCCCGCCCGCTGGGCGTCGCTGTCCTCCACAGAAATCAGGATGGCGGACCCGGCCTCGGCCAGGTAGCCGTTCTGGAGCAGGGACCCCACAATGGCGTTCACCGCCACGTTCAGCTGGGTGCCCTCCAGCTCCATGTCCTTGAGAATGGTCCAGGCGTCGGCGTTCAGGGGCTCGGCAGAGAGCACCCGTTCCTTCCGGTTTACCTGAAGCTGAATGCTGGGGTTCACATCCAGACTCACCACCGAGGCCACGGTCTGTCCGCTCCTCCAGCCCTGAATACCCGCGCCAAGCCCCACCAGCACCGCCAGCATGGCGGCGGCAGTCAGGGATACCCAGCGCCTTCTGATTGAGTTCGTCGTCCTGGCGTTCTTCATCTGCTGTTCCTCCTTACGTGGTTCCTCACAGGCGGACAGAATCCGCTCCAGCGGGTCCGGAGCGGCGTGCTCCGCCGCTGTCCACAAGCGCTGCTTCAGCTTTGTATCTTTTTCAGACATCCAATCCCGCCTCCTTTCCTGCAAGACGCAGTTTTTTGACGGCACGGCTGTATCGGGCCAAAACCGTGCCCAGGGGAAGATCCAGAAGCGCGGCGGTCTCCCGGTGCTTCAGACCGCCCAGGGCATGGAGGACGACAATCTGCCGCTCGGTTTCCTCCAGTCCCTCCAGAAGCGCGGAGAGAAGAACCCGGTCCTCGTGGGTGACGGCGGGGGCAAGGAAAACCGTCCCCTCCAGGTCCAGGGGCTCAAGCTTCGCCTGCCGCCGGCGGCAGTCCAGAGCCAGATTCCGGGTGACGGTCAGCAGCCAGGCCATGGGGGTTCCCTGGCCCCTGTAGTTCCCAGCCCCCTGCCAGACCCGGACATAGACATCCTGCATGACATCCTCCGCGTCATGGGCGTTTTTCACGATGGACAGCGCCAGAGCATAGACGGTGGGCCGGGTCTGGGCATAGAGAGCCTCAAGCGCCGCCTGTTCCCCGGCGGCGGCACGGGCA
>NZ_CANTJS010000033.1 GCF_947654275.1 uncultured Oscillibacter sp.
GCGCGAAGGGAAGAGGCGCGAAGGGAAGAGGCGCGAAGGGAAGAGGCGCGAAGGAGGCGGATTGCATGGAAACTGTCAGCGGGCCGGGAAACTGGCGGCTGTCTGTCCGGCGGGAGCGGGACGGCGTTGTCATTCTGGGCGCCGTCACCTGTGACCGCCGGGCCGTCCTGCCGGAGACGCTTTTCGGCCTGCCGGTGACGGCGCTGGGGCGCCACGCCCTGACGCCCGGGCGGCCCTGGCCCCAGGGGGAAGAGGTGCTGGTCACCTGGGGACCCCAGACGGGGGACTGGGACAACCGGAAGCTGGAGGACCTGGTCCTCCCCTCCTCCCTGAGCCGGGTGGGCGATTACGCGCTGCTGAACTGCGGGGCTCTGAAAGCCCTCCGGCTTCACGGCGGTCCGGTTTTCTGGGGCGGCGCCGTCCTGATGAACTGCCGGAGTCTGGACACCCTCTATCTGACCCGGAGGGGGCCGGACCAGGGGGAGACGCTGGCCTGGTTTGCCGGGGAGCTGAGCCGGGAGCTGGATGTAACAGTGGAAGGCCCCGGCGGAACTGCCCGGCTGCTGTTTCCGGAGTACACGGAGCTCTACGAGGAGAACTGCCCCGCCCATCATTTTGACTATTTCATTTCCGGGGCGGGCTATCCCTATCACCACTGCTTCCACCAGAAAAAACTGAATTTCAAGGACTATGACGCCCTGTGGCCCGGCTTCCTGTCCATGGAGCACGACGGGGAAACCGCCCTCCGGCTGGCCTGGTACCGCCTGCGCTGGCCCATGGAGCTGGGCGGGGAGGCGGAAGCCGCCTATCTGGAATACCTCCGGTCCCGCCTGGCGGAGACCCTGGTCTGGCTGGCCGGGCAGGGGGACAGCGCCGGACTCCGCTTCCTGCTGGACCGGGCGGAGCCGGACCGGGCCGCCCTCAGCGCCGCCTGCGCCCAGGCCCGGGCCCGGGAGGCCCCGGCTCTGGTGGCGCTGCTGTTGGAGGAGCAGCACAGGAGGTTTCCGCAGAAGAGCGCGGACAGGTTCCTGCTCTGAATGAGAAATTAGGAATGAGGAATTGATGAAACAGCAGACCAATTCCTAATTCCTAACTCCTCACTCCTGATTGAAACGAAAGAAGGGCGCGGACAGGTTCCTGCTCTGAATGAGGAATCAGGAATGAGGAATGAGGAATTGATAAAACAGCAGACCAATTCCTAATTCCTAACTCCTCACTCCTGATTGAAACGAAAGGGGGACGCCGGCATGAAAGACTCATCCGAAGTTGGGCAAATTGGCCAAAAAATTTTAAGCGCCGCCCGGAACCAGCTGTACATGAGCCTGCCCTATCTGGACGCGGCCCTCTGCGGCCTGGAGTTCCGGCCCGGCGGCGGTGTCACCGTCTCCCTGGCCACCGACGGCGAGGGGCTCTACTATAACGGGGCCTGGCTGGCGGACCGGTTCCTCCGGAGCGGCGTTTTGACAAACCGGGCCTATCTCCACGTCATTCTCCACTGCATGTTCCGCCACCTGGCGAAGAAGCGGGGCCGGATTCCGGAATTGTGGGACCTGGCCTGTGACGCGGCGGCGGAAAGCGTGCTGGACGAGCTGGATTACCCCTGTCTCAGCGAGACGGTCCCCCCGGCAAAGCGGGTGTTTTACGGTGAATGCCGCCGGGAGATGCCGGTGCTCACAGCCGAGGGCGTCTACCGCCGCCTGCTGCGGCTGAATCTGCCGGAATACGAGCTGGCGGCGCTTCAGCGGCTGTTCTGGGTGGACGATCACGGCCTCTGGGACCCCGAACAGCAGGACGGGAAGGAGCAGAGCCAGCGGCAGGACCGGCAGTGGAAAACCCTCTCGGAGAAAACCCGGACCGGCATGGAAACCGTCCGGGCCGGTCAGGCGGAGGGAGGCGCGGCGGTGCTGGAGCAGGTCCGGGCGGCGGTGCGGGACGATGTGGATTACCGGGCCTTCCTCCGGCGCTTCGCCGCCCCCAGAGAGGTGCTGGCGGCGGACGGGGACGCCTTTGACTACGGCTTTTACAGCTACGGTCTCCGGCTCTACGGCAACATGCCCCTGGTGGAGCCCCCGGAGACCCGGGAGGAAAAGCGCATCGAGGATTTCGTCATCGCCATCGACACCTCCATGTCCACCTCCGGGGACCTGGTGCGGCGGTTCCTGGCCTGTACCTACGCCATACTCCGCAGCGCCGGAACCTTTACCCGGAGGGTGAACATCCGGATTCTCCAATGTGACGACCAAATTCAATCCGACGTGCCCATCCGGGACCTGGAGGAGCTGCGGGACTATATGGAGCGCTTCACCCTCGCCGGAGGCGGCGCCACGGACTTCCGCCCGGTGTTCGCCCATGTGGCAGAGCTTTTGGAGGCGGGGGCCTTCTCCAGTCTCCGGGGCCTGGTGTACTTCACCGACGGCATGGGCGTATTCCCCAAAAAGCGGACCCCCTATGAAACGGCCTTCGTTCTGCTGGGGGAGCCCCCGGCCTCGGTGGCGGCGGACATTCCCCCCTGGGCCATCCGGCTGGTGCTGCCGGAGCCGGAACGGACCCTGGAGGCCCTGGAGGACGAAACGGACCCCGGCGAGCTGCCGGAGCTTTAGAGTCTGTTTGAAATCCGGCATTCCGCCGGTTTTCAAACAGACTCCAGGGGAGCATCCCGAAGCAGAGCAGGGGCGGACTGACAGCGGATGAAGGCGGAGACGGGCTGCGCCGGGGAGGCGGGCGCCCCTCCGGCGGCCCGCGGCATCCCGCCCGCAGTCTCCGCAAATAACTCCATAAATAAAAGGACAGGCAGGGACAGGAAAACACTATGAACATCAAAGAAGCCAAACAGGAAATTGCCAACACCCTGAAAGCGTATCTGGCGAAGGACGAGCTGGGGAACTACCTGATTCCCCCGGTCCGCCAGCGGCCCATTCTGCTGATGGGCCCGCCGGGCATCGGCAAGACCCAGATTATGGAGCAGGCCGCCGCCGAGGCCGGGGTGGGTCTGGTGTCCTACACCATCACCCACCACACCCGGCAGAGCGCCGTGGGCCTGCCCTTCATCGAGAAGCGGGTCTACGACGGCACGGAATATTCGGTGACGGAATACACCATGAGCGAAATTCTGGCCTCGGTCTACCAGCTGATGGAGCGGACGGGCATCCGGGAGGGCATCCTCTTCCTGGACGAGATCAACTGCGTGTCCGAGACCCTGGCCCCCATGATGCTGCAATTCCTCCAGTGCAAGACCTTCGGCAACCAGCGCCTCCCGCAGGGCTGGCTGATTGCCGCCGCCGGAAATCCGCCGGAATACAACCGTTCCGTCCGGGACTTCGACGTGGTGACTCTGGACCGGGTGAAGCGCATCGAGGTCCGGGAGGACTTCGGCGTCTGGAAGGAGTACGCCCGGCAGAGGCGTCTTCACGGGGCGGTGATCTCCTATCTGGACATCAAAAAGGAAAACTTTTACCGGATGGAGTCCGGAGCGGAGGGCCTCCAGTTCGCCACCGCCCGGGGCTGGGAGGATCTGAGCGAGCTGATATTGGCCTATGAGAGGCTGGGCCTGCCGGTGGGGCGGCAGGTGGCGGAGCAGTATATCCAGCTGCCCGCCGTGGCCGGGGACTTCGCCAACTATCTGGAGCTTTACAACAAATACAGGAACATCTACCACGTGGACGACGTGCTCCACGGCCGGTGGCCCGCCGTCACCGTCTCGGAGCTCCGGGCCGCCCCCTTCGACGAGAAGCTGTCGGTGATGGGGCTGCTTCTCTCCCGGCTGACGGAGGAGACCGGAGAGGTCCGGCGGCAGGATGCCCTGTGCGAGGGGCTCCACGCCGCCCTGACGGAATTCCGGGACGCCCTGCCCACAGAGCCGGACATTCTGCCCTGTCTCATTCAGGAGCGGCGGACGGCCCTGAAGCGGGCCCGGGAGGCGGGCCAGCTGGACCGGGAGCGGGAAACCCTCAGCCTGCGGATCATCGGTCTTCTGGACGAGTACCGCCTCCGCCTGATCCAGGAGAACCGGAGCCGCCCGGAGGACGCCCTGGAAGCGGTGCGGGACTGGTTCGGCGGCGAGACGGACAAGCGGGCCCTGCTGGGGGAGCTGGCCGGGCGGCAGCTGGACAGCGCGTTCCGCTTCCTGGAAGAGGCCTTTGGCCAGGGGCAGGAGCTGGTCCTGTTCGTCACGGAGCTCACCGCCGGTCCGGACACCAGCTGGTTTATTGAGACCTTCGGCTGCGACGCCTATTTCCGCCACAATCAGGAGCTGCTGTTTGATGACACCCGCCGGAAGCTCCAGGAGGAAATTGCCGCCGCCAAGGCTGCCGCCCTTGAACAGCAGGAACCCCTAAAAAAGGAGGATGAATCATGAACGAGGATATGAAACGCATCGAGGCCGTTCTGGACGAAAAGGTCCGCCCCGCCCTCCGGGCCCACGGCGGGGAGATTGAGACGGACCGCCTGGAAAACGGGGTCCTGTACGTCAAGCTGCTGGGCCAATGCGCCGGGTGCCCCTCGGCGGACCTGACCAACGAGACCCTGGTGGAAGCGGAGCTGAAGGCCGCCCTGCCGGAGCTGGTGGAGAAGGTGGCCGTGATTCAGACCGTCAGCGACGAACTGTGGGAGCAGGCCAGGCGGCTGCTGAGGGACCACCACCTCTGAGAGAGGAGAGTGGAGAGTAGAGAGTTGAGATATATCTCCCATTCTTCACTCTAAACTCTTCACTCTTCACTCTAAACTCTTCACTCTTCACTCTAAACTCTCCACTCTGTTCATAATGTTCTCCCGTCCCTCATACAGTGTACCATCCCAGATCAGGAGGTACAGGATGGACAACTTGCAGATGGACGAAATGCTGGCCCGGCTGCGGCAGCACAAGCGGACGATTGCCGAGCTGAAACAGGCGGCGGAGGCCATAGAGGCCGAGATCAAGGCGGAGCTGACGGCCCGGGGTGTGGATGTGCTGGAGACGCCCCACTACAAGGTCAGCTGGAAAACCACGTCCTCCACCCGGCTGGACGTCAAGGCCCTGAAGGAGGAACGGCCGGAAATCTACGCCCGCTATGCCGTCGCCTCGGAATCCAAACGGTTTGTCATCACCTGAATGAACAGAGGCGGAGCCGGCCGGGCTCCGCCTTTTTTTCGTCTTTCAGACGAAAATCCCGCCCTTTGCGCCTTTGCTCTTTACTTATGGCAAAACTGCCTTTATAATGGGACAGGACAAAGGACAAAACGGGACGCTGCCGCGCCCCGGCAAAAGAAACGAGCCGGCATCCCGGCTCCATGGAGGTTACAATTATGTCAAATTGCGCCATCGTGGGCATCAACTGGGGAGACGAGGGCAAGGGCCGCATGGTGGACCTGATTACCCAGGATTATGACGTAGTGGTCCGATACCAGGGCGGCGGCAACGCCGGGCACACCGTCGTCAACGAAAAGGGCAAATTCGCCCTGCATCTGCTGCCCTCCGGCATTTTTCGGGATGGTGTGGTGAACATCCTGGGCAACGGCGTGGCCCTGGACTGCGAAAGCCTGTGGAAGGAGATGCAGGAGGTGGCCGCCAAGGGCGTGTCCATCACCCCGGACAACCTGAAAATCAGCGACCGGGCCTCTCTGCTCCTGCCCTGGCACAGAGACCTGGACAGTCTGGAGGAGGCCCGCCTCAAGGACAAGAAATACGGCTCCACCAAGCAGGGCATCGCCCCCTTCTATTCCGACAAGTTCCAGAAGAAAACCGTCATGGCCGGAGAGCTCCTCTATCCCGAGCAGCTCCGGGCCCACCTGGCGGACCTGCTGGAGTGGAAGAACCTGACCCTGACCAGGGTCTACGGGGCCCAGCCCTATACCATGGAGCAGCTGTTGGACTGGGCGGCGGACTACGGCGAGAAAATCCGCCCCTTCATCCGGGACACCGGGGCCTTCCTCCGCCAGGCCCAGCGGGAGAACAAGCGCATCCTTTTTGAAGCCCAGCTGGGAGCCCTTCGGGACCTGGACTACGGCATCTATCCCTATACCACATCCTCCAACGCCGTGGCGGCTTACGCCCCCGTGGGCTCCGGCCTGCCCTCCGCCCGCATCGACGAGGTCATCGGCGTGGTAAAGGCCTATTCCTCCTGCGTGGGCGAAGGCCCCTTTACCTGCGAGTGGTTCGGCGAGGAGGCGGACAAGCTCCGGGAGGCCGGCAATGAGTACGGCGCCAAGACCGGACGGCCCCGCCGGGTGGGCCCCATCGACATCGTGGCCACCCGCTACGGCGTGGAGTGCCAGGGAGCCACCAACATCGCCCTGACCAAGCTGGACGTGCTGAGCTACATGGAGCGCATTCCCGTCTGCGTCCGCTATGAGCTGGGCAGCCAGCAGACGGACCGCTTCCCCTTCCCCGCTCTGCTGAACGAGGCTAAACCGGTGGTGGAGTACCTGCCCGGCTGGGGCTGCGACATCTCCGGCGTCCGGACCTGGGAGGACCTGCCGGAGGCCGCCAGAAAATACGTGGAGTATATTGAGCGGGAAATCGGCTGCCACATCGGCTATGTCTCCGTGGGCCCGGAGCGGGACGCCATTATCCTGCGCTGACGGGAGGCGCATCCATGGGACTGTTTGGTTTTGGAAAAAAGAAGCCCCAGGAGCAAAATCCCCTCAGCCCGGAGGAGACCGCCCGGCGCTGGGGCGAGGCCTATCGGGCCAATCCGAAGGTATACGCAAGAAAGGACACCGGCGCCCTGTTCGGAAACTGCACCCTGACAGAGGACACGGACACCATCCTCCCCCTCCGGCCTGAGAGCACCTGGACGGCGGAGGGCAGGCCCATCCCCGAGTGGATTCTCAGCACGGTCAGCCTCACGGAAAACCGGGTTTTGGGGCAGATGGAGTATCAGGAGGCCATGAACCGCCTCCGCCCCTTCTCCCTGGCCGCATCGGACGGCTGGGTCCTGATCCGGGCCATGACTCACGCGGAGCTGGACGGGCTGTTTGAGGGCCTTCCC
This sequence comes from uncultured Oscillibacter sp., assembly GCF_947654275.1. Taxonomy (GTDB): domain Bacteria; phylum Bacillota; class Clostridia; order Oscillospirales; family Oscillospiraceae; genus Oscillibacter. The sequence goes on from NZ_CANTJS010000033.1 coordinate 6,966, forward strand.
CGGCAATTGATTTAGTGGAGGTAGTTATGAAAAATCGCTACGAATCCCCCCTCTCCTCCCGCTACGCCTCGGATTTCATGCTGGAGCTCTTCTCCGCCGAGACGAGGATTAAAACCTGGCGGCGGCTGTGGGCGGCCCTGGCCCGGGCGGAGCACGGCCTGGGCCTCCCCGTGACGGCAGAGCAGGTGAAAGAGCTGGAGGACCATGTGGAGGACATCGACTTCGACCTGGCGGCGGCCCGGGAAAAGGAGGTCCGCCACGACGTCATGGCCCATGTCTATGCCTACGGCAAGGCGGCCCCCTCCGCCGCCGGCATCATCCACCTGGGGGCCACCAGCTGCTATGTCACCGACAACGCCGACCTCATTCTCTACCGGGAGGGCCTGCGGCATCTGCGGAAGGAGCTGGCCGCCCTCCTGGGGAACCTGGCGAAATTCGCCCGGCAGTACGCCGCCGTTCCTACCCTGGGCTACACCCACTATCAGCCCGCCCAGCTGGTCACCGTGGGCAAGCGGGCCACGCTGTGGATGCAGGACTTCCTCAGCGACCTGGAGGAGCTGGATTTTGTCATTGACAACATGAAATTCCTGGGCTGCCGGGGCACCACCGGCACCGAAGCCAGCTTTATGGACCTCTTCGAGGGAGACGGGGCCAGAATTGACGAGATGAACCGGCAGATTGCCGCCGGGTTCGGCTTTGACCGGTGCTTCCCCGTCTGCGGCCAGACCTACCCCCGGAAGACGGACAGCCGCATCCTGAACGTCCTCAGCTCCATCGCCCAGAGCGCCTGCCGCATGGCCAACGACATCCGCCTCCTCCAGCACGACCGGCAGGTAGAGGAGCCCTTCGAGAAAAATCAGATCGGGTCCTCCGCCATGGCCTATAAGCGCAACCCCATGCGCAGCGAGCGCATCTGCTCATTGTCCCGCTATCTGATGGCCGACGCCCTGAACGCCCCCATGACCGCCTCGGTCCAGTGGCTGGAGCGGACCCTGGACGACTCCGCCAACCGGCGGATCTCCATGCCGGAGGGCTTCCTCTGCGCCGACGCCATTCTCCGTCTGTGCCGGAATGTCACCGACGGCCTCCATGTCAACGAGAAAATCGTGGACAGAACCGTGAGGGAATACCTGCCTTTCATCGCCACGGAGAACCTGATGATGGAGGGGGTCAAGCGGGGCGGCAACCGGCAGGAACTCCACGAGGTAATCCGCACCTGCTCCATGGCGGCCACCGCCCGGATGAAGGAGGGCCAGCCCTGCGACCTGCTCAGCCGCCTGGCGGCGGAGCCCGCCTTTGCCATGACGGAGGAGGAACTGAACGAGCTGATGGACCCCAGGCTCTACACCGGCCGCTGTGAGGCGCAGGTGGCGGCGTTCCTGGAGAGCATCGCCCCCATTCTGGCGGAGGACGGAGAAGGCGAGACGCCGGAAATCAACGTGTAACCGCCGCCTGACGCGGCGTAATTAGGAGTTAGGAATTAGGAGTTAGGAATCGTCTCTTTTGGGGGAAATTCCTCATTTCTCATTCCTAATTCCTAATTTTTTCTCTGACTTCACTCGATATTATAGAGCGCATCCAAAACCAGCCAGGTCTGTGAAAAGGGCCGCATGACATTCCAGAAGCCCACGCCCCGGAAGCCATATTCGGCAATCAGCCGCAGCTTGGCTTCCAGGCTCCGGGCATCCTCGAACCAGACCTCGTGAACGACGCCGCCGGCGTCGGTGTAGTGGAAGAATGGGGACTGGGCCTGCCGGTCGTACTGAATGGCAATGCGGTGCTCCCGGGCCAGCTCAATGGCCCGCTGGTTGGAGATGGACTGGGCCCGGGTGACGCCCTGGACGAAGGGAAGCGGCCAGTCATAGCCGTAGTTGGGCACGCCCAGAAAAATCTTTTCCGCCGGAATCTCCGTCACGGCGTAGTCCAGCACCGCCCGCACGCTGGGCAGGGGCGCCACCGCCATGGGCGGCCCGGCGGTATAGCCCCACTCATAGGTCATCAGCAGCACCCCGTCCACCGCCGCGGCCACGGCTCCATAGCTGTGGCCCTCGTACAGCAGCCCCCGCTGCATGGGGCTGGTCTTGGGTGCCAGCGCCGCCCAGAGGAACCGCCCCTGGGGCTCCAGCAGCCGGCGCAGCCGGCTCAGAAATGCGGCGTAGGCCTCCGCCAGCTGGCCCGGCAGGTATTCAAAATCCACATCCAGCCCGGCGTAGTCCTTCCGCAGAACTGTCTGGAGCACCTCCGCCGCCAGGCGGCCCTGAACCTCATAGTCCGTCAGCACCCGGGTGGCCCTGGCTGTGTCGAAATTCCCCTCCTCCGTCAGGGTGGACAGGTGCATCACCGGCAGCGTCCCCCGCGCCCGGGCGGCCTCCAGCAGCCCATCGTCTGCCAGGGGCAGCAGGCCGCCCTCCGCCGTAATGCCGTAGGTAAACGGGGCCAGGGTGGTGAGATAGGGCAGCTCTGCCGCCAGAAGCCGGCGGGGAATGAAGGGATAGGCATAGCCGTTGGACAGGGCCGTGCCCAGTCTCTCCTCAAAATACGAGATTACCAGGTCCTGCCCCACTGCCAGCGCGTCCCCGCCTCCCAGCTCCCAGTTGTTCCGCCAGAGCTGGCGGACCGTCGTGCCGTAGCGCTCCGCGATGGAGGCCAGGGTCTCCCCCGCCGTCACGGCGTGGACCTGTCTGGGAAAGCGGACCACCAGGGTCTGCCCCACAGCCAGCCCGGAACCGGCCTCCCCGGCAGGCGCGTCCAGGGCCTCCGGAACGCTGTTGTCCTCTGCCAGCCGCCGGGGGGAAACCCCGTAGCGCTCCGCGATGGAGGCGGCGGTTTCCCCGGCGGACACCACATGAATTGTCATTGACGATCACCTCTTCCCCCAAACCCTATGCTCCGGCAAAAACACTTATGCGGAGGCGGTCCCCTTCTCTGTTCACCCCAACGGGCCGTGACAGCAGCAAACCGGGAAGAGCCCTTCCCGGTTTGTTCCATCTTTGTCAGAACGTATTCTGCATTCCATTCTGCCGCAGCATTGTTTCGCACATCTCCCGCCGCCGGGTATCGTAGAACTCGATATATTTCAGCGAATAGATGTCGCAGGCGATATACCGCTCCCGTCCCGGCTGGTAGATGATGAGATAGTCGTTGCCCACATCGTGGAGAATCCCCTCCCAGGCCGTGGTGCCCTGGGTGCCGATCAGGAAGGTGGCGGTGACGAAATTCCCCCGGTTCCGCAGCAGCATGGCCTTCAGGGAGCCCAGAAACGCCTCGCTCATGCTGGTGGGGGTCTCGATGACTTCGATGGGCTGGTGGGTCTCAAGGTCCAGCGTGCCCATGCTGCCGGTGAACTCGTTTCTGGGCGCAGGAGCGGCGGACGGAGCCGGGGCCGCGGGACTGTAACCGGGAGCAGCCGGAGCCGCAGGGGCTGGAGCCGCGGGAGTATAGCCGGGGGCAGAGGCCTCCGAAGCCGCCGGGGCGTAGCCGGGAGCGGCCGGAGCCGCCGGGGTATAGCCGGGAGCGGCCGGAGCCGCCGGGGTATAGCCGGGAGCCGTCGGAGCCGGGGCGGGAGCGTTTCCGTTATGGCCGGCTGCCGGGGCGGCGGAGGCGGAGGACGTGGTGGTGGTTGTGGTGGTGGTAGACGCAGAGGCGGTGGCGGAGACCGGGACCACCGGGCCGCCGCTGATCTCGCCGGACCAGTCCGTCATCATGGGACGGGATGTATAGTGTGTGTGAGTCATCATGACACCTCTCAAAACTCGTAATCAATTCCTGTCTCCCCGCCGGGCGGCGGGCGCCATCCTTTGTCAAGTGCTGTAATACGCGTCTGTCGGATTGTAAAAGCAGTGATCTCCGATGCGCGCCTGCCAGTAGCCCACGTCCGAGGGGAAGCGGCTCCGGCACTTGGGGCCGAAGGGGTTATAGAACCACAGGGATTCCGCCACCTCAGGCAGGCGGTTCCCTGCAATGGCCCAGTCGGCAATATCATAGTGAATCTGCTCCGGCCGCATGTTGTATATGTTCTGCGGATTGTACGCGCCGCCCTCTGTCTCGCTGGCGCAGACAAACTGGTAGGGCTGGAAAATAATATTGCGGATGCTGCCCTGGCCCACCCGTGCATACTCCCCGCCCTTGGCATGGACCCGGTTCATCACCACCCCCGCCACCGCCTTCATGCCGTTCTCCCCCTCGCCGCCCGCCTCGCATTCAATCAGACGCGCCAGCAGCTCCCGGTCGGAATAAGCCATGGTGCATTCCTCCTTTGTCGCTGGTCCAGTATACGGAAAAAGGGGACTGCTGGTGACAGGTGACAGGTGGCAAAAAGCCCCTGCCGGGCCTCTCCGGCAGGGGGCTTCCTCTGATATTCCTGTTCTCCCGCGGCTCCTGTGAATTTCCGCCGGGCTCCGGGACGGTCCTTCCTGAAATCCGCTCACTTCCGCAGAATCCGGTCCAGTGCCTTTCCCTTCGCCAGCTCGTCAATCAGCTTGTCCAGCCGCCGGATGTCCCTCATCAGCGGATCCTGCACGTCCTCCACCCGGACGCCGCAGACCACTCCCCGGACCTGCTCCGCCCGGGGATTCATCTGAGGCGCTTCCTCAAAAAAGGTCCTGTAATCCACGTCCCGTTCCAGCTGCCGCCGGAGTCCCGCCTCATCATAGCCCGTCAGCCAGCAGATGACCGTGTCGGCCTCCTCCCGTGTGCGGCCCTTCCGCTCCGCCTTCTGCACCAGCAGAGGATAGACCTTGGAAAGCTTCATGGCAAATACCTTGCTGTGGTCCATTGCGGACGCCTCCTTTTTCACCTCCCAAGCCGGGAGAAATCCACAGGGCCCCGCCGCTCCGGCAGGGCCCTGTCGCTGTTATCCTCTCTGCTCCGCAATGGCCATGCGGAACATCTCCTCTGTCTGCTCGATGGAGCGCTCCAGGGCGTACTGCCGGGCGTGCTCGCCGTAGCGCTTCCCCATCTCCTCCCGCTCCCGGGGGTGCTCCATCCACCAGTCGATTTTCTCCGCCAGAGCGGCGGAGTCCCCGGCGGGGAACAGGCTCCGCTCATCCAGGGCGAACTGAGGCGTGGCGGACCGGGGGGAGTCGGCAATCACCGGCACCAGACCGCAGGCGAAGGCCTCCATACAGCTCATGGCCTCAATCTCCGCGTCGGAGGTGTGAACATACAGGTCCGCCATGTGGAGAATCTCCAGCAGCCGGGCGGGCTCGTAGAACTCCATCACCACGGGGTTGGACAGCTTCTCCGCAAGACGCCTGTATTTCTTTTCCAGAGGGCCCTTTCCCGCCAGAATCACCTGGATTTCCTCCCTGTGCCGGCAGCGGGTACAGGCCTCAATCAGCACGTCCTGCCGCTTCTCCCCGGCGTACCGGCCCACCATCAGCACATTGAACTTCCCCTGCATCCACTCCTCCTGCGGCCTGCGGCCATAGACGTACTGAGGGCTGATGCCGTTGGAGATGACATGGAGCCGGGCGGTGTAGCCGTGGTCCCGGAGCTGTCCCGCAATCATGTTGCTGGGGCAGTGGATATGGGTGAAGCGGTTGAAGAAGGTATCCCGGAACTTGACATACACAAAGTCGTTGACCCGCTTGCTGTTGCCCATGTGGAGGGTATAGGTGATATTCTCCGGCTGGCAGTGGAAGGCCGCCGTGTGGGGAATGCCCAGCCGCTCCACGTGCTTCAGACCCATGATGGCCAGGGGCGAGGGCATCATGAAGTGGACCACGTCCGCCCAGGCCGCCGCCTTCTCAAAGACATGCCTGTTGGGAATGGCCAGGCGCATCCCCTGGCTGGTAATCAGGTGCTCCACAATGGGAAGGAACCTCATCTGCCGCACGGCATATTTGTAGTCCGTGGGCTTGCCGGTGGCGATGACCCGGACCTCGTTGCCGTGCTCCTTCAGCGCCGCGGCAAAGCGCCGGGCGCTGATGGTGGTGCCGTTGTTGGCGTCGTCAAACTGGTCTATGACCAATACAATTTTCATCCTCGCGCTCTTCCCGGCCTTCTCAGCGCTGGGCCAGAATCTGCTCCAGGCCCTGGGCCAGCTGGTCCGGGCAGGAGGTGCTTCTGGGGCCGCAGTTGATGCCCTTCAGGCGGCTGATGGCCTCCTGAGCGGTCATGCCCCGGACCAGGGCGGAAATGCCCTGGAGGTTTCCGCTGCATCCGCCCACCACCGTCAAATTTTGAATCACGCCCTGATCGTCCAGCTCCACCCGCATCTCACGGGAACAAACCCCTCTGGGCTGAAAAGAATATGTCATATTCGCTCCTCCTTTTTCTTCTCAGGACCTGTTTCAGCAGTATCCAATATGATTTCCGCCGTTCAGCTCGCCGCCGCAGGCAGCGGCAAGCAAAGGCATCCGTTCCCTCCGGCTCTTCGGTTCGGAAGCAACAGATGGAAAACCGCCTCAAAGGACGGTTCACCGCCGCAGAACAGATTCTTTAAATTGTTACGTAAAGCATAGCACAGCGGCGGAAAAAAGGCAAGGGAAATTCGCAGCCCCCTCTTGACAATATCGAGTTTCGATATTATACTGAGATCATCCAATAACGATATTCGATATCATCGGCACAGCTGAAAACCGGCAGACACCGATTTTCAAACAGCGGCGGAGCCGCCGACGGGTGAGGTAAAAATCCCTGTGCCGGCTATATCAAGGGGGGCGGGCTATGGCACGGGAAAAATTTCAGACGCTGACAGAGCCCATGTTCTACATCCTTCTCTGTCTCCGGCGGGAGTGCTGCGGGGCGGACATCGCCGCCCAGGTGGGCGCCCTGACCCGGGGGCGGCTGAGCCTGGGACCGGGGACGCTTTACAACCTGCTGGACAGCTTCCTCCAGGCGGGCATGATTCGGGAGACCCGGGTGGAGGGCCGGAAGCGGAGCTATCTGATGACCGACAGGGGCCGGGAGGCTCTGGAGGCGGAGGTCCGCCGCCTTCAGACTCTGCTGGCGGATTATGGCCGCTGTCCCGGCGGCCGGGAGGAGGAATGTACATGAAAAACCGCAAGCGCCGTTTTGTAAACTTCAATTTGTACGACTACCAAGGCGTGGAGGAGCATCTCTCCGCCATGGCCGCCAAAGGCTGGCGGCTGGAAAAGGCGGGGAATCAGCTCTGGACCTACCGCCGGGCGGAGCCCGCGAAGGTCCGCTACGCCGTCACCTACAGCTATGACCTGTCCCAGTTCGACCCGGGTCCCACCGAGGGGCAGGCACGGCTGGAGGACCTCTGCGCCGCCGCCGGCTGGGAGAAGGTCTGCGGCTGGCTTCAGATGCAGATTTTTTCCACGGAGGCGGAGAACCCGGTGCCCCTGGAGACCGACGAGGCCCTGCGGCTGGAGAACATCCACAAGACCATGAAGCGGCACTTCTATCCCCCTCATCTCCTGCTGCTGGTGCTGTCCCTTTTCATGACGGCCTCCTTTATCAACAGCATCATCCGGACCCCCGTCCGTGTGTTCGGAAGCAGCAGCCGCCTCTTTGCCGGCCCGCTGTATATCATCCTGACGGTTTTGCTGCTGGTGAATCTGGGGAGCTACTGGCTGTGGCGGCGGCGGTCCCTCCGGTCCGTGGAGGCCGGGGGAGCCTGCGTCCGGCTGGGGCCGGGATGCCGCCGGACCGCCTGGGTCTCGCTGGCTCTGGTGCTGCTTCTGTCGGCGGGCTATGCGCTGTCCAGCCTCCTGGGCTCTCAGAAAATCTACGGGGTCTATTTCCTGGTCTACCTCGTTCTCTTCACCCTGCTGGCGCTGACGGTCCACGGGACGAAAAATCATCTCAAGCGCCGGGGGGTCTCCCGTGGAAAGAACATGGCCGCCACTTTGACGGTGGACTTCGTGCTGGCCTTCGCCCTGGTGGGCGGGCTCACCTGGTCCGCCATGCACTTCGGCTGGTTCACCGGCGGAGAGGGAGAGACCTATTCCTACCAAAACCATACCTGGGACGCCGACCCCATCGACATTCCCCTGACGGCGGCGGACCTCACCGGACAGCCCGTTCAGCATACCCGCCGGCACATCTGGCGGGACGGCACCGTCTTCCTCTCCAGCCGGCGTTATTGGGAGAACGCCCTGGTGGACGGGGAGCTGTATTTCCTGTCCTACGATATCTGGGACATCCGGGCCGGGTGGCTGTACGAACCGGTGCTGCGGGACCTTCTGAGGGAGGAAAACCACTCCAGCGTCCCGCTGATGGTGCGCCACTATATCCAGGAGGACGCCGCCCCCTGGGGGGCGGAGGCAGCCTGGCGGTTGTATTGGGGGGACACCGCTTCCAGCGTCTGGCTCCTGGCCTGGCCGGACCGGATCGTGGAGGTCCAGCTGGAGCACGTGCCGCCCACGGCGAAGGAAATGGCCCTTGTGGGGGACCTTCTGGGTCCGGCCTGACGCGGCAGGAGAGGCGTTTCCGTCTCTCCTCAGCATGTCAAAAAACAGCATATGTAAAAGTATCGGAAAGGAAGATAGCTACGAAAGGAACCCATCAGGGGTTCCTTTCGTTTTCAATCAAAAGTTTTCAGAACTTCTCACGGGTTCTGAAAACTTGCTCAGGCTGTCGAAAATACTTTTTCGACAGCCTGAGGAGAGGCGTTTCCGCCTCTCCTGTTTTCTCTTTATTTTCTCAGGCTGTTTTCCCCGCTGTCCAGCATGAGCCCGTCGGCAATCATGGCGATGAACTCGGAGTTTGTGGGCTTGCCCTTGGCGTTGGAAACCGTGTAGCCGAAGTACTTTTGCAGCGTCTCCAGGTCGCCCCGGTCCCAGGCCACCTCAATGGCATGGCGAATGGCCCGCTCCACCCGGGAGGGCGTGGTGCCGAAGCGCTTGGCCACCGCCGGATAGAGCACCTTGGTCACGGCGTTGATGACCTCCATGTCCTCCACAGCAATCATGATGGCCTCCCGCAGATATTGATAGCCCTTGATATGGGCGGGAACCCCAATCTCGTGAATCACGGCGGTCACGCGGTTCTTCAGCCGGCCTCTGCGGTCCTCCTGGGGCGCGGGGGACTGCTCAAAAATGCTTCTCATCCGCTCCACCAGAGAGTTGGGCTCACAGGGCTTGGGCAGATAATAGCAGACGCCCAGCTTTTCCGCGTCCGCCTGCACCCGCTCCCCGCAGAAGGCGGAAACGACAATGACCTTGGGCCGCTCACCCTCCTGCTCCCGCAGAGCCTGGAGCAGGCCCAGCCCGTCCAGTCCCGGCAGCGCCACATCCATCAATAACAAATCGGGCCGCTTTTCCTCCACCAGACGCAGTGCCTCCTGTCCGTCTCCGGAGACCGCCGCCACATCAAATTCCCCGGCCTGTTCAATGGCCTCCTCCAGCATCATGCGGAATTCCTCGTTGGCATCCGCCAACAACACAGTTCTTCTGTTCTCCATACGCTTATCCCTTTCCAGATTTTTAGGTATTTCAGCTATGTCACGGTCCCTGCGACGCTCTCAGCGTGTTTTCTATAAAATAGCATAAATTTACAGAATTTTCAAGATGGTACTGTAAAATTTTCCTCAAAATCCTTCGACATATTTCCCAATTTTTGTTAGAATCCCTACATATTGTGCATTTTTAGCGGGTAATTACACAAAATCCACCATGTACAGTTTTTTTGCTTTTTCTTTTTTCCTCCATGTGGTATGATGGATGCGGAAGCCTGAAACGCGGAGGGGGTTCTACTTCCCGGAGGAACACCTCCGGAACAGAACGGAGGGCAGGGGCCGCCTGCCGAAAGGAGAACGATGGACATTCTGAAGGAGCTCAGGGCCTTTTGCCCCTGGAACCAACAAGAGGCCGCCGACCGGGACGCGCTGCTGGCCCTTCTGGAAGGCGGACAGGCCCCCTATGGCCGGGAGGACCCGGCCCATTGGACGGCCTCCGCCTGGGTGGTGAGCCCGGACCGGCGGCAGGTGCTGCTGGCCTATCACACGCTCTATGATTCCTGGTCCTGGCTGGGAGGCCACGCCGACGGAGACCGGGACCTTCTGGCGGCGGCCCTCCGGGAGGTCCGGGAGGAAAGCGGCCTGGAGGCGGTCCGTCCCGTGTCCCGGGACATCTACTCTCTGGAGATTCTGACGGTGGACGGCCACGAGAAGCGGGGCCGCTACGTCTCCTCTCATCTGCACCTGAATCTCACCTATCTGCTGGAGGCGGACCCGGCGGCCCCCCTCCGCTGCAAGCCTGACGAGAACGCTCAGGTTGCCTGGTTCGGCCTGGAGGAGGCCGTCTCCGCCTCCTCCGAACCCTGGTTCCGGAAGCGCATTTACAGCAAGCTCAACGCCAAACTGGCGGGCTTCCCGCCCCGGACCTGATATGGAGCACTGGGAGGCATTGAAGCCCGGCGGGCTCCGCTTCGTGTGGGCCGACGGGCTGTTTCCGCCGGGGACGGACAGCTTCCTCCTGTCCGCCTTCCCCCGGCTGCGGCCGGGGCTCCGGGTGCTGGACCTGGGCAGCGGCACGGGGCTTTTGAGCCTGCTGCTGCTCCAGCGGCAGCGGGAGCTGACGGTGACGGGGCTGGAGCTCCTGCCGGAGGCCGTCGCCCTGGCGGAGCGTGCGGCGGAGGAAAACGGCCTGACGGACCGGCTTCTCTTCCGGCAGGGGGACCTGCGGAGCCGGGACGCCCTGCCTGGGGGGCAGTTTGATCTGGCGGTGTGCAACCCGCCCTATTATCCCGTAAGCGGCGGCGCTCTGGCGGCGGCGGACGCCCGCCGGACCGCCCGGGCGGAGGTGGACTGCACCCTGGCGGACGTCTGCCGGGCGGCCCGCCGGGCCCTGCGCTGGGGCGGGCGCTTCTGTCTGGTCCACAAGCCGGAGCGGCTGACGGACCTGCTCTGCGCCCTCCGGGAGGCGGGGATGGAGCCCAAGCGGATGCGGCTGGTCTCTACCCGCCCGGAGACCGCCCCCTCTCTGGTACTGCTGGAGGGAAGCCGGGGCGGAAAGCCGGGGCTTGACCTGGAGCCGCCCCTGGTGCTGTACACGCCGGAGGGCGCCCCCTCGGAGGACCTGGACCGCATCTACTTCCGCCGGAACGAGCCGGACCGGAACCATATACAGGAGGACAAGCCATGAGCGGAACGCTATACCTGGTCGCCACCCCCATCGGAAATCTGGGGGACTTTTCGCCTCGGGCCGTGGAGACGCTGGCCACGGTGGACTTCATCGCGGCGGAGGACACTCGGGTCTCTCTGAAGCTTCTGAATCACTTCGGTATCAAAAAAACCCTGGTGAGCTATCACGAGCACAACCATGTCACCGCCGGCAAAACCATTCTGGACCGTCTGCTGGCGGGGGAGAGCTGCGCCCTGGTCACAGACGCCGGCACCCCCGCCGTGTCGGACCCCGGCGAGGATCTGGTGCGGCTGTGTGCGGAGAACGGCGTAGAGGTCCTGTCCGTCCCCGGCTGCTGCGCGGCGGTGAACGCCCTGGCGGTCAGCGGCCTGCCCACCGGGCGCTTCACCTTCGAGGGCTTTCTCTCCGTCAACAAAAAGACCCGCCGGGCCCATCTGGAGAGTCTGAAGGACGAGGAGCGGACCATGATTTTCCACGAGGCCCCCCACAAGCTCCGGACCACCCTGGCGGACCTCTGCGAGGCCTTCGGCCCGGACCGGCGGGCGGCTCTCTGCCGGGAGCTGACCAAGCTCCACGAGGAGACCCGCCGCTGCACCCTGGGGGAGGCCGCCGCCTACTACAGTGAAACCGCCCCCAGAGGGGAATACGTCCTGGTGGTGGCGGGCCGGGAGCCTCGGCAGGAGGCCGCCGTCACCCTGGAGGAGGGCACGGCCCAGGTGCTGGCCCTCCGGGAACAGGGCATGACCCTGAAGGACGCCGCCCGGGAGGTGGCGGCCCACACGGGCCTGAGCCGGAACGAGCTGTACGCCGCCGCCCTGGGGCGGTAGACCATTCCGCGGACCATATACGCAAAGCGCCGGCCCCCAGGGCCGGCGCTTTTGTATCTTCTTCAATAGTTCCTGTCCAGAATCCGCACCGCATCCGCCAACGCGCCCTCCTGGACGGAGCACACCACCGCGGCCCCGCAGTCCCGGACCGCCTGGGTACAGTTGGATGGGGCAAAGCCCTGCTTCGCGGCGGTGAGCATGGAAACGTCATCGTCTCCGTTCCCGGCGCAGTAGACGTGTTCCATGGAGATGCCCAGCCGCTCCGCCAGCCGGCGGACCATGTTGCCCTTGCCGGAGCCCCGGGCGGCCATTTGCAGCTGGTTCCGCTCCTCAGAGGTAAACGCCAGTTCATACACGCCGTCTTCATCCTGCCCCCGCAGAAAGTCCTGAACCTCCCGCAGTGTGCGGCTCCGGTCTCTGAACCACAGCCTCTGTATCGGCAGGGGGACCTCCTGCAGAGAGGAGGCCTCCAGCGCGTCGTCCGATACGCTCATAATCAAACGGGCCCTGGCGTCCGGGCGTACCGTGTGATACATCCCGTCCAGATGGCGAGCCGTCACCGTTGTCCCGGGGAACCGGTCCAGCACAGCCTGACCCAGCTCCCGGGCCCGCCGGTCCAGCACGGCGGTCTCCAGGTACGCCCCGCTTCTGATGTCGCAGATGGCCGAGCCGTCCCCCAGCACGCCGGGGGCGTTCACCGGAATCCTGTCCGCGTAAAACTGCACGTATTTCAGGGCTCTCCCGGTGGCAAGGGTGAACCTGCCGCCTTCGGCGGTGAAATACTCCAGAGCCTGCCGGTTCCGCTCCGGCACCGGCACGAGCTCCTCTGTCTTCCCTTTTACCTCGTCCACAAAGGCCCCTCTGCTTGTGTCCACCAGCGTGTCACAGACATCGCTGACCAGCAGCACGCCGTCAAACTTCCCCATGGCTCCCGGCTCCTTCCCAGCATGCGTCTTTTCCGGCGCGTTTCAATACAGCCGGTCCAGAATCTCCACCACTTGTGCAATGGCCCCCTCCTGGGCGGAGCACACCACCGTGGCCCCGCAGTCCCGGACCGCCTGGGCGCAGTTGGCGGGGGCAAAGCCCTGCTTCGCCGCGGTGAGCATGGAAATATCGTTGGCCTCGTCCCCGGCGCAGTAGACGTGTTCCATGGAGACGCCCAGCCGGGCCGCCAGACGGCGGACCATGCCGCCCTTGTTGGCCCCCTTCACGGTCATCTCCAGCAGGTGGGACACAGAGAAAATCAGCTCGTAGTCTCCGGCCCAGCCCCGGGCGGTGAGAAAGGCCAATACCTCCTCCAGGGTCTCGTGCTCCGCCTCGAAGAGGAGCTTCCCCAGGGGCAGAGGCACGTCCATCAGGCTGGGGGCCTCGGTGACAGCCGCCTTTGTGATGCGCTCGTGCTGCCGGGTGATGGCGTTGGGGTGCACGGCGTGAATCACATTGTCAATGTGATACGCCTCCACCGCCACCGTGGGGAAGCGGTCCAGCACCGTCTGTCCCCGCTCCCGGGCGGAGCTGTCCAGCATGGCGGTCTCCAGATACTCGCCTTTTTCAAAGTCGTAAATCGCCGCGCCGTTGCACACCACGCCGGGGACGTTCATGGGGACGGCCTCCGCGTAGTGGATAAACGCCGCCAGGGCCCGGCCCGTGGCCACGGCGAAGCGTCCCCCCTCCGCCATGAAGTACTCCAGAGCCTTCCGGTTCCGCTCCGGCAGCGGAGGCACCGGCGTGCCGGTCCGCAGGGCCTCCTCGGTATAAATCAAAGTGTTGTCAAAATCGCTGGCCAGCAGCACGCCGTCAAATTTTCCCATAACGCTCTCCTCCGCTTCTCAGCCCTTGGGCTGGTCGCCGCCCTTGTTCCAGCGGCGGCCTCCCCGGTAGGGACGGCGGCGCTGCTTGTTCTCCGCGGCGGGGCGCTCCCCGTCCTTGGGGCGGGGGGGCTGCTGCCGGGGGGGCTCCTTCTTGCCGCTGCCGCCGGACCGGGTTGGGGCGGCCTGTCCCCCGTTTGAGGCCCCCTCGGGCCGGGGGGTTCCGGGACCCCGGCGGCGGCCGCCCCGGTGGCGGCGGCGGTTCTTTCCGTCTCCGCCGCCGTCCAGACCGATTTTCTCCCGGCGGGGGGCCTCCTCCAGGTCGGAATTCATATAGAAGGGGGCGGCAAACACCGGCGGGGCCAGCTCCTCTTCCTCGTGCTCCTCCACATAGCGGGCGGGCCGCTCGGGAATCTCAATGCCCTCCCGGCTTCCCTTGCCGTTGCGCAGGACCTTGATCTCACAGTTATGATAGGTCTTCAGGGTCTCCGGGCCGCTGTCCAGGCTGACCTTCACCAGCTCCCGCAGCAGGTCCACGCCCTTTACGTTGCCGGGGCCGTCCGGGGTCTGGACGAAGGACTCCACCTTCGGCATCCGCTTCACGGCGTCCTCATAGACGTTCTGCTCGTATTTCAGGCAGCACATCAGCCGGCCGCAGGTGCCGGAAATCTTGGTGGGATTCAGGCTGAGGTTCTGGGTCTTGGCCATTTTGATGGAGACGGGCAGAAAGCCGTCCAGAAACTGGGAGCAGCAGAAGGGCCGTCCGCAGATGCCGAGGCCCCCGATCATCTTGGCCTCGTCCCGGACGCCGATCTGGCGCAGCTCAATCCGGGCCCGGAACACCGACGCCAGATCCCGCACCAGCTCCCGGAAGTCCACCCGCCCGTCGGCGGTGAAGTAGAAGACGATTTTGTTGCTGTCAAAGCTGGCGGCCACATTCACCAGCTTCATTTCCAGGCCGTGATCCGCAATCTTCCGCTCGCAGATATCAAAGGCCTCGCTCTCCTTCTTCCGGTTGTATTCCACCACCCGGCGGTCGTTCTCCGTGGCCATGCGCACCAGGGGGCTGAGGGGCTTGACGATGGACTCGTCCTCCACCTCATGGTTGCCCTGGGTGCAGGTGGCAAACTCCAGGCCCTGAGCCGTCTGGACGATTACCTGGTCCCCCATGCGGACCTGGGTTCCCCTGGGATCAAAATAGTAGTTCTTGCTTCCGCCCCGAAAGCGGACGCTGATCACCTCTGTCAAAAGCTCTCCTCCAATTCCGCGGCCAGGGCCCCCAGCACATGGCCGGCGCCCACGTTATAGCCGCATTCCTTACGGTATTTCTCCAGCAGTTCTATTGTGCCCATGATCTGCCGCCTTGTCAAGGCCTTCCCCAGGGCCGCCGCCAGCTCCCGGTTCTCCCCTCCGGCGGGGCGTCCGTAGAGGGACAGCAGAGCGGCGGAAAAAGCCTCCCGGCAGCGCTCCAGCAGCGCCGCCAGCTCCTCCCGGGACAGCCCTCTCTTCTCCAGCCGCACCGCCAGCTCCGCCGCGCTGCCGCGCTTCCGTCCCGCCGCGCAGCGGCACAGGGCTTCCCAGCCCTCCGGGGCCTCCGCCGCCGTCTCCGCCGCGGCCCGCAGCTTCCATTCCACACAGCGGGACCGCAGGGTCTGGAGCATCAGGGCGGGGTTCTCCACACAGAAGAAGAAGGCGGCATAGGGCGGGCCCTCTTCCACCAGCTTCAAAAGGGTGTTCTGGTCCTGCTCCGTCAGCAGGGAGCCGTCCGGAAAGAGATAGATTTTCCATCGGCCCTCGTTGGGGCGGATGTAGGCGTCCTTCCGCACCTCCCGCACCACGTCCACGCCGATGAATTTGTGCTTTTCGTCCCGGACGGTGATGACGTCCGGGTGGATGTCCTCCCGGACCTTATGGCAGGCGGCGCACACGCCGCAGGGCTTTCTTGTTTCCCTCGCTTCGCTTCGCGCCGCCTCCCGAGAGAGGGCGGCGTCTCCCTCCTCTCCGCCCTCGCACTCCATGGCGGCGGCGGCGAACCGGGCGGCGGCCAGCCGGTCGCCGGGGCCGGTAAACAGCAGGGCATGAGGCAGGGCGTTCCGGGAGGCGGCATTCCGGATGCGGGTATAAACCGGGTCCTCCCGGCTGGGGCTGATGGTCGGCACGGCCTTCCCTCCCGTTCCTGATTGTATCTCTGCTTATCATATCACAGTCTGCCCCAAAAGAAAAGCGGGGATTTTCATTGTCTCTTCTAAGAGCCTGTTTAAAATCCGGCGGAGTGCCGGATTGGGGCAGATTTTTTTGCCGGGCAAGGCGGTTTGACGCAGGAATCCTGGCGGATTTCAAGTCAAACCAACGCAGCATCGGCGGAAAAAGATGCCCTGTGACGGCGTTTCGATGGATTTTAAACAGGCTCTAAGATAAGCGCTGCCGGGACATCACTCCGGCGGTTTCGGCAAATACATATTGATATAACAGAAAGGATGTGCTATCATCCATTCAACAAATCGAAATTTGGAGGTGTTTATGCGTATGGAGAAGAAAGCTAGACGGTCTGGAATGGACCCCATCGTTACTTTAACGCTGATTTTTGTCGTATTAAAAGCAACGGGATTGATTTCGTGGTCCTGGTTGTGGGTACTAAGTCCAATCTGGATTACGTCCTTGTTTTTCGCCGTTATCTTTTCCGCCATTTTGGTCGGCGGACGAATTGTTAAAGGAAAATGGTAAATTCCAGTTTATCGGGCAGTCCTCCCCCAGCAGAACCAACGGGGGCAGGCCGCCGGCCCGCCCCCGCTTCATCTGAACCATGGATACCGCGCCTGTCCGCCCTCCGGCGGAAAAATCCCTCCGCCTCACAGCCCGGTCCTCAAATCAGCCGGATTTCCCCGTCGGCCAGAGCGGCGTTGCAGGGGGTCAGGCGGCGCTCAAAGCGGTGGCTGGCCTCTCCGATGGTCAGGACGGTGCCGGGGTAGACCACGTCGCAGGCCATGCGGCGGACGCCGGGCCCCTTGGGGTCCGACTCCAGACGCTCCCGCTCCTTCTCCAGCTTTTTCAGCCTGCCCCGGTTTCCGATCAGCTGCATCCGGATGCGGCTCATGCGGCTGAGCTTGTCGGGGCTGTCCGGGCGGCGCTCCAGCGTCTCCATCTCCGCCTCCAGCCCCCGGGTCTCCTCCGTCAGCTGCTCATAGTCAAAGCTGCCGCAGGGCAGGCCCCCCAGAAGGATATTGGTCTGGCTCTCCGTCTGGGAGCCGATGACGCCGGCGCTGACCTCATGGGCAGCCCGCACCGTTCCCCCCAGAATGGTCATGCGGCCGGAACGGACCTCCACGCTGCCGTCGCAGTATACGTCACAGTTGATGAGACTGTCGGTGTGCAGGGTTTCTTTTACGTAGATGCAGCTGTTCTCCAGATATTTGGCATAGAGATTCCTCTGGGCCCGAATCACCGCCCGGTCGTCCCCCTGGACGCCCTGGGCCACCACCACGTCGCCGCCGGCCTCCACCGTGCAGGCCTCCACCACGCCGTCCACGGTGATGCTGCCCATGGCCCGCACCGTGAAGCCGCTGCGGATATCCCCGTGAATCAGCACGTCCCCCAGGAAATTGATGTTGCCCACGGAGTAGTCCACATCCCCCGGAATTTCCATCAGGGGCTTGACGTGGAAGCAGGAGGCGTTAAACTCCACATGGCCCGCCATGGTGGCCAGCAGCAGCCCGCCGTCCCCGGAGAGCTGGGTATTCCGCCCCCTGGGCACCGTGGCCGCCCGGCCGTCCCGGGCCCGGATTTCCCGGCCGTCCACCGTCTGGCCCGGCACGCCCCTGGTGGGCGCTATGATGCGGCAGATTTCGCCGCCCTTTTCGATGTTGCTGATAAAATCCACCGAGGCGTAATCCACCCGGTTATGTTCATCCACCGCCAGTGTCCGTTCCGTGGTCCGGGGAAAGAGGTCCACCACCCGCCCGTCGGCGCCGTGGACAGGGGGCGTCCCCCGGGCGGCGGTAAACAGGCGGAAATAGCGCTCCGTCTCCTGGGGCAGGCGGTCCAGCAGGGCTTCGTCGACGCCGAAGCACACCTTCTGTTCCTCCAGAGCCTCTGTCAGCATGGCCCTGTCCAGCTTCCGGCCCGCCCCCACAGGGGGATAGACCAGCAGCCACGCCGTGAGCCCGTCGCCGGAGACGGCAGCCATCACCTGGGCGTCCAGACAGGGCGGCGTTTTCTGCTCCCCCTGCCCCTCCTGTCCCCCCGGCGCTCCGGATTTCTTCCCGCTCTTCCGGGGATAGACGGCGTCCAGGCGCTGGTTGGCCGTGACGTTGATTTTCATCTGAAGCCGCCGCAGCTCCTTTTCCGCCTCGTCCTCCGGCAGAATCTCCGCCCCCGGCTCCTCCAGATACAGCACGGGCCGGGGCGCCCAGCCCAGCTGCTCCCGGTAGTCCTGCCAGAGCAGCTTCAGCGCGTGCCCCTCCGGCAGCTGGAGCTCGTGCCGGGACGGCGGCGGGGGCCCGTCCCGAACCTCGGGAGCCGGTTCCTCTCTCGCCTCCGGCTGTACAGGGGGTTCTTCCTCCTTCGGTCCGGAGCGGAACATCCGGACCAGGGCCGAGTTTTTCAGCTTCTCTTTCATGTTGGCCGCCACGCCGTACACCTCCTTGGTGCCGCCTTTTCCGGCGGCGCTTTCATCTGGGGGCCGGGTCATCGCGGGGAATCTGTGGTGTCCGGCAGTCTGTTTCCTGCTGGACTTTCTCTCTTTTCTTTATTATAATGGATACAGACCCGTTCTGACAAGAGCGAATTTCCCAAATACCCAGACAAATCCATCCCGTTTCCGGAAAGGAGGCCCCTATGCGGCATTCCGAATACTACATGGACGACGTCCTGCGCTTTTTCCAGGGCCGGCCCCCGGAGCTGGCCCTGTATGAGGACCTGTTCCGCCGGCTGGAGGAGGCATTCCCCGACGCCCTGGTCAAGGTGCAGAAAAGCCAGATCAGCTTTTACGGGCGGCATCTCTTCGCCGCCGTCTCCCTGCCCCTCCGCCGGAAAAAGGACTGGCCGGAGAACAGCATTCTGGTCACCTTTGGCCTCTCTTATCAAAAGCAGTCTCCCCGAATCGCCGTCGCCACGGAGCCCTATCCCAACCGCTGGACCCACCACGTTCCCGTCTCCGCCTCCGGGCAGATCGACGGCGAGCTGCTGGACTGGCTGAGAGAGGCCTGGCAGTTCTCCGAGAGCAAGGGGGGCCGGTCCTGATGGAGCATACCGCCTACGAGCTGCGGGAGGCCCGCCGGTCCATCGCCTCCACCCTGATGAGGTGCGAAAAAGCCCTTGAAAAGCTGACGCCGGGAAAATCCCAGCATACCCTGACCGCCCGGCGGATCGCCGCCTTTCAGATTGCCCTGGAGCTGATTGACCGGGCCCTGCTGTCTCGGCGCCTGTTTAAAATCTCCCCGCGCACGTCTTGACAGTGTATTTTCCGCCCTGACTGCGTTAAAAATCCTTGCCATCCGTCAGGATGCCTGCGGATTTTTGCCTTGCAGGACAAAAAATCCCCTCGCCAATACGCACACGTTGAGATATTAAACAGGCTCTCAGGAATAACCCCAAACGCGGCCGCGCCCCTCGGCGCGGCCGCTTTCTGCCGTTCCCTGCTTTCACACCGGGAGGGATGTGTCCGCCCTGTCCGGTGCGGACCAAGCTGCCCGGGACCTTCGGCGGGCTCACAGGTTCAAGGTCCCGATAGCCTCCCGCATCTGGGCCGCCGAGGCCTCCAGCTCCGCCTGCTCCTCCCGGCTCAGGGGAATCTCCAGAATCTCCTGGACCCCCTCCCGTCCCACAATGGACGGCAGGCTCAGGGCCAGGCCCTCCATGCCATACTGTCCGTTCAGCGCCACGGAGACCGGCAGCACCGCCCGTTCATCCTTGACGATGCAGGCGGCAATCCGGCCCACCGCCATGGCGATGCCGTAATAAGTGGCCCCCTTCCTTCGGATAATCTCATAGGCGCTGTCCCGGACCTCCCGATAGAGCCGTTCCCGGTCCTCCCGGCCCAGGTCCTGGCCCCGGATGCGGCAGAAATCCTCCAGAGCCAGGCCGGAAACATTGGCCTCGCTCCACACGGCCAGCTCACTGTCTCCGTGCTCACCGATGATGAAGGCGTGGATGTTCCGGCTGTCCACCCGCAGCTCCGCCCCCAGGAGCTGCTTGAGCCGCCCGGTATCCAGCACGGTGCCGGAGCCGATGACCCGCTCCCTGGGATAGCCCGACAGCTTCCACGCGGCGTAGGTCAGCACGTCCACCGGGTTGGACACCACCAGCAGGATGCCTCCGAACTGCCGGGCGGTGATCTCCCTGAGGACAGACCGGAGAATCTCCGTGTTTTTTCCAATCAGGTCCAGCCGGGTTTCCCCCGGCTTCTGGTTGGCCCCGGCGGTGATGACTGCCAGGGCGCAGTCCGCCAGATCGTCATAACCCCCCGCCGTAATCTCCATGGCCGCGCCGTAGGGCAGGCCGTCCCGCAGGTCCATGGCCTCTCCCTCCGCCTTGTCCCGGTTCGCGTCCAGCAGCACCAGCCGGGAAAACAGCCCCTGCTGTAAAAACCGGAAGGCGATGGACGCCCCCACCTGACCGCAGCCTACAATTGCCGCTTTTCTAGGATCAATTTTCATGAAACTCCTCCTTTCCCGTCTCTATTTGGCCCCCTTTTCCCGAAAATATACAGAGGCAAACCGGCAAAAACCCCGCCCTCCGGCAATTGAAAACCGGTTTGAGGCGTGTTATAATAGAGTCCGGCCCGCCCCCGGAGGGCCTGGACTCTACTGATGGAGGGATGCCTGGTGAACAAGCGGCTTCGCAAAATCCTGACAATCGTGTTCGCCCTGATTTTTGTGGGCAGTCTCTGCGGACTGCTCTGGAACGAGCTGGACCGGCAGAAGGGAAAAGAGGCGTATGAGGAGGCGGAAACCCTGGTGGGAGAACCGGATTTCTCCGCTCTGCCGCCCCCTACCCTGGACCCCCTTCCCCAGCCGGAGGAGGACCCCGACTCCGAGGAGCCGGCCCCGGTCTACGTGGACCCCTACGCCGATCTTCTGCGGAACATGGATTTTTCCGCCCTGCGGGAAATCAACTCCGACGTGCTGGGCTGGCTGCTGGTGCCCGGCACCAATATCTCCTATCCCCTGCTCCAGGGCCGGGACAATGACCAGTATCTGCGGCACACCTGGAAGAAGAATTACAGCGTGGTGGGCTCCATCTTCCTGGAGAGCACCAACCGCAAAGACCTCAGCGATTTCAACACCATCGTCTACGGACACCGGATGCGGAACGGCACCATGTTCGGTTCTCTGAAATACTACAAAAATCTCAGCTACTGGAAATCCCACCCCTGCGTCTACATCACCGACGACAACGGAAGCCATAAATACAGCATTTTCGCCGCCTATGAGGTCAGCACCTCCGGCCTGACCTACCGGCTGAGCTTCCCCGGCGATCAGTCCAAGCAGGAATTCATCGACTTCTGCCTCTCCCAGTCCGTCATCGACACCGGACTGGTTCCCACGGTCAACGACCAGATTCTCACCCTGTCCACCTGCACCGGCCAGGGCCACGCCACCCGCTGGGTGGTTCAGGCCTATCAGGCAGGCCCCCCGCCAGAGGAGCCCGAACCTGAACCCACTCCCGAACCAGAACCCGAGCCTCCCGCCGGGATGCCAGTTCCTCCGCCTGAGGAGGAAATCGACTGGGGCATCGAGATTCTGCCCCCGGCTCCCCAGCCTGACGCCGAGGGCGGTTCCGGCGGGGAACAGGACGGCCTTTCTTCGGATGCTTCGGACGCTTCGAACGCTCCGGACCCCGGCGGTGAGCTTCAGGAAGGCCAGGACACACAGGATACCCAGAACGTTCAGGACATCCAGAATGCCCAAGACGTTCAGGACGTCCTGAGCGACCAGAACCTCCAGGACGCTCAGCCCCCCGAAGCAACTCCCTGAGCGCAGACCCTGCGGAAAGAAGTCCCTTGGTCCCCAAGAACCTTGAACGAAAACAAAAACCCGGCTGTCCACATGGGGCGGCCGGGTTTTCTGCCTTTTCCGCCCGCGGCCTCTGCCACCCCTCCCCGCCGGAAACAGGAACGTGCTCCCGTGCCTTTCCGTAAAAGGAACGCTTTCCGACGGAGCCTCCCCCATTTGAGGCCCGCCCAGCTGCTTTTCCGCCCATGCCCCCGACCCAAGGAACCGCCCGCCGGAGCGCAAAAGCGCAAAAAAGCAAAAAACGCAAAAAAAGATATCCGGCGAAAGCCGGATATCTTTTTAAGTACGCTTACCGCGCCGCTTTTTCCTTGGACCTGCGGCCCGTGGTCATCAGGACGATCATGCCGCCGCCGCTCAGAACGGCCAGACCCAGCCAGACCATCATCATGGCGGTGTCGCCGGTCTCCGGAGGCATTCCGGTCAGAGGCACGCCCTCGTCCTCGATCTCCTCTTCAGTGGGAGGCGGCGTCTCCGCCAGGGGGACGGCGGGGTCTTCGATCTCCACATCGGGAGCGGGTGCGGGGGGCGGGGTGGGCGTTCCGCCTCCACCACCGCCACCGCCTCCGCCGGGAGGCGTGGGACGGTCAGGCACATCGGCCAGCGTGTCGGCATAGAAAACCCAGTCGATATAGGCCGCCTTGTCGGCAAATTCATTTCCGGCCTCGATATCAACGCTCAGCTCCACCGTCAGCGTCTCGCTCTGCCTGCTGCCGGGGCCGAATCTTCCCAGCAGGGCGCCGGCGTTGGTGGCGGGCTCCTGACCCAGCTGGCCGGGGTTCACCGCGCCGATGTCACCCTTGAGACCGTCGCTGATCAGCTTCCGGTTTTCTCCTTCGCCCTGGTAGACGCGGATGGTCAGGTACTCCAGCAGGCCCTGATCGTCCTTCTTTCCGTCCACGTGCTTAACGTGGACGCCGCCCTCGTCCGCGGCGCATTCCCGGGCATAGAGATACACGTTGTAGCTTTGCCGGAGGCTGCCCACGTTCAACTGGACGGTCTGCGTCCGGCTGTCGCCGGGCATCAGCTCCTTGAACACGTCCTGGAAGAGGTTTGCGCCGCTGCCATTGGTGTTGAGGGTAAAACGGGGCGTGCCGTTTTCCTCATAGAGGGTCACGCCGGACTGAACCGCCAGGGTTCCCCGGACCGCCAGAGCGCCGTTGGTCAGGCTCACTGCCAGGGCCAGGGCCAGGAAGGCGGTCAGAACACGGGAAATCTTTTTCGTTTTCATGTTGTCCGCCTCCTTCAGGTAGTGGGTTCAACGGGATAATCGGGAGTCCAATAATCCGCCGCATTGTCGCCCCAGGCTTCTCTCACAGCCGTCTTGTTCGGATCCGCCTGGATGGACTGGCTCAGAATGGTCACCTGGAGATGAGCGCCCACAGGGCCCACACCGGAAACAACCGTGCAGGACTCAATCAGGTCCGTGGTTCTGCCGGGTCCGCCGTTCGCCGTCGGCACCAATACCTTATCATAGTAGTAGAAACCATCAACCTGCGGTTTAGTTCCCCAGTCCGCTCCAAGCTTCAGATTATACATCTCCTTTGTCACCGGATCGCCCATGGGATTGCCGGCTTTATCCGCCCAGGTAATTACAATCTTAGCGCGGACAAAGGCGTCCACATTGCTGGTGCCGGAGGATTTGACGTAGACATGTTCCTTGATAGACCCTTTAAAGGGGTCCTCCTCTGTGGTGGTGGTCACTTCGCCGGGCTCGAACACGTTGGTCTTGGTCTCGCTCTGGGCAATCAGATAGGCCAGGGTGCCGCCTACGGAAACGGACAGGATCATGACCAGCGAAAGCACCAGCAGCACCGCCCGCTTTGACATATGGCTCAGCTTCTTGATTCGTTTTCCTCTATACATAACTGGTCACCTCCTTAATCTTCCATCGGTTCGTTGGGGATTTCGTCGTTGATGCCGGTCTCGCGCTCCTCCGGAGCAGCCGCGTCGCCAACTCTGCCTGTGGGATCATCTTTAGGCTCGTTCACACAGAGGAAGTCGTTCTGATTGAAGTCCTCGCTGGACAGCCACTTTTCATTCACAAGTTGGTTTGTGAACGTATAGGTAGCTTCCGGTTTGCCGGCATCCATCCCCCACTCACCCGTCGAACCTGTGTTTTCATACCGCCAGGACCAATTCCTGTCCTCTGTCACGCTATAGTTGCCCACAGGCAGGCCCGTGATGGTCTTTGTGCCCGCGCCGGTAATGAAGACGTCCATCTCAACTTGGTCCGCCAGAGGATTGCCGCTGCCCTTGACCTTGAACAGGAAGCTGTCCTTGTCGCTGTACACGCCACCTGTAATCTGTTTCTCGATGTTCAGTGTACAGGTCTTTACATGTACGGTAAAATTAGCGTCTGCGGGCTTGGCGCAGCTTGTGGTACAGCCGCCTGTACTGTCGGAATTGGCCTGCCAATTCCAGTAAACAAAGCTGCCAATCGCAAGACCGTCTATCTTTTCTATATTGCCGATTTTAGTAACCTTCGCGGTCACAGGCGTGTCTTTTACATACAGCTCCTCATACAGGCTGGCAGAATCCGTCATGAAGTCGAATGTCAGCTCAGGAGGCGTTCCCTCGGGAAGTGCCGCAACAACCTTCGCAAGATTGTTCATGTAAGCCCATTCCACTTTCACATAATCCTTTGCCCTGTATTCCTCCGCTATAAACTCCGGCATACCCTTATAAGTAGTGGTATCCTGGAAGGTCACGGTAGGCTTGAACACATGGACCAGGAACTGACCAATCTTGGGCTCAAAGTTGATAGAGCGGACAATGTCATCACAGGGATGGTGCTCGAAAGTCACCTTATCAAGTGGAATATCTGTGTCGTTTCCCTGCACCGCTTTAACTATTGCGTAATAATCCCGGTCATACTGGTTTGTGCCTTCGCCATTCTGAGCGTTCACCCGGCCGACGATATCATAGGTCAGCTCGGGAGCCTTGCCTACCATTTCGACAGAAT
Organism: uncultured Oscillibacter sp.; assembly: GCF_947654275.1. GTDB lineage: Bacteria > Bacillota > Clostridia > Oscillospirales > Oscillospiraceae > Oscillibacter. Next base: position 31,629 of record NZ_CANTJS010000033.1, read on the forward strand.
CAGCCACGACATCACTGTGCTTCCAAACCACGCTCTCAGGCATATGCTCCTCAACCGGCGCTACAACCGTCAAATACGTCCGCATATCACCGAAGCTGACGGTAGGAGTGAAGACGTTGACGTTGGCCTTTTTGCCCTCAGCAAATTTTGCCGTCCCATTCACGACAGTGCCGCTCTCGGTGGGCTCGACCACCCGGCTCACGGTATATTCGCCGTCCTTGATGTTGGAAATCTCCTGAGTATCGGGGTCCAGCACCGCCGGAGTGTTCAGCTTCGCGTAGTCGGTTCGCCAACCCAGGGTGCTGTAATCGACATCATCCCACTTCCCATCTGCGTACTGAACCCGGATTTTGTTGCCCTTGTGCAGTTCATCCGCACCGGGGGCGTGGTTGCTGTAATAGATGTTCACATCCTGGGGAATCAGCTGAACATCCAGCAGAGGAACGTCCGTCCTGGGAGACTTTACCTCCCCCTCTTCATTCTTCAGACCCTGGACGCATACAGTCCCGCCCTGGTCAAAGATACCGGACTGGCTGGTAACGTTTGTAGGAACGTTGTTGCCTCCCCAGAATTCATTTTCACGCTCAATGGGAATGGTGACAACCAACTTCCGGCCTCTGAGCATATTGCCGTTCTTATCCTTAAGAACCACGTTCTCTGCGGCGGAGAAATCAAAGTCTACTACCTTCACTGTTTTGCCGTTGACTTCAACATCCACCGGCTCAGCTCCCCCATTGGTGGTCATGCTCACGGCCTCCGCGGAAACATTGCCTCTCTCCGAAATCTTGAAGTACTGGGAAATCACGTCCTGCAGAACAGGGTTAGTCAGATCGACCTTCGCCTGAATCTGGTTGCCGATTTCCTCAAACACGCTTTGCAAGGTCTCCGTATTGGAAGCGGAAGAAAAGCCGCCATTGGAAATCTGAGTCAAAAGATGGTTTGCGTATCGAGATGCTTGATTATCCCAGACGGGAGGCACCCATTCACCGTTCGCGTTCTGTTCCAGATTATCGTCGCTTTTCGGAACAGTCTTATAGCTGCTGTCCTGATTCTCAGAACTGCTACTCGCTCCGCTGTACACGCCAATAGAATAAAGTGTTGTCTCACCCAATGCGCTTGCCGCATCCTGCATAGCCGCAGCTTCGGTCGAATCAAACGCCGTGCCGCCGCTGACCAGCGCCGCTCTATAATCAGTCTTCTCGCCCGGGCGTCCGCTGGTGAAGAGAATCACAATCCGATCGCGCTCTACGCCTGTATAATCTGCATTATCCAGAATCTCTTTTGCCTTGTCCAAACCCGTTGAAGGTTTATTTGTGGTTTCTTTCTCCACTTGATAGCCTATCGTAGGAGTGCTGCTAATAACTTGCATTCCAAGAAGAGTCTCAGCATCATTGTTATAGCCGACTACAGCGACCCTGTGCTTATACGCCTCTTCAGAAATCTGGTCGTTCTTCTCGGCCATCGTATTTAAGAATTCATTAACAGCCTCCTCCATGACCTTCTCACGGGTGTCGTATGTCTCATTTCCGAAAAATTCGCATTTTTTCGTCACACCGACATAACCGTCACGGCCAATATGGTCTCCTGTAATATTGCCACTTTTATCAACGCCTGCTATCCACATGCGTCCGAATGTGTGATCACCAATACCTTTGCTGCATTCGCTGCCTCCAGCTAAGGTTTTGAAGTCCTTCGCCTCCAGCCCATTCATAGCGGTCATCGCCTCTGTCCCACTTCTAAACTGGTAATAATCGACGCCGTTCACTGTTTTGACATAATTATCAGTCAGTCTATCAGTTTTAAGAGAGTGCCCGCATTTCTGTCCGTCATAGATAAGGTGCCCGGCGCCGATGTGATCTTCCTTGGGGATCATCTGACCGCACCCATTGCAGTAGCTCATCATCTCAGACTGATCCAGCACCAGCACGATATCGGCAGGCTTCACAGTAGCTTCGGCATAGGCCTCGATGGTCAGCTCGCCTGTCGCCGCATTATAAGTTTTCTTGGTATGCAGGCCCTCGACCCTATTGCCCGGCAGTACCGGATCGCTGTCGGGGTCGACCTGCCTGGCCATGGCTCTGCGCTGGGTCTTCTGTGGGCCAAGGGTATTTGTCTCTTTCGCCTTCGAAGCCACCAGGGGGCCGACATTAACGCTGTCTTCAGGGGTGACATAGGGGATGTAGCCCTCGTTGTGAGGCAGTTCCACCCCTTCCAGCGCCGCCCGGTGGGCCTCCAGCGCAGCCAGCTCCTCGGCGGTCAGGGCGTTCCGCTCGTCGGCGGCGGCCTCGTTCCAGATAGCGTCGTACTCCTCCAGGGACGCCGCCGCCATCAGCCGTTCATACAGCGTCCCGCCCACCGGCGGAATCACAGGCTGCTCCAGCAGCGCCAGCGCCGCCAAAGCGTCCTCCACGGCCTTCTTCTGCTCCGCGGTCAGCCGGTCGTACAGGGGGCTGTTCTGAATGGCCTCCAGCTCTTCCCTGCTGGTCTCGCCGGTAATGGCGTCGGCCTTGCCGCCCAGCTCATCCAGAGCTTCCTGCTCCTCGGGGGTCAGAGGCGGCTTGTTGATATCCTCCAGATCGCCCTGGATTTTATCCTTGTCCTCGGCCTTCACGGGGTTTCCGTTTTCATCCAGAATCTGGTTGCCCTCGTCGTCCACCAGATAACCGTCCTTGTCGACCTTGTTCCCTTCCTCATCCACAAAATAGGGGGGCTCTTCGGTCTCGCCGGGGTTCTCCCCATCGGGATTCTCGGGCTCCGTCACAGGGGGCTTTTCCCCGTCGGGATTCTCAGGCTCCGTCACGGGAGGCTTTTCTCCGTCAGGATTCTCCGGCTCCGTCACGGGAGGCTTTTCTCCGTCAGGATTCTCCGGCTCCGTCACAGGAGGCTTTTCTCCGTCGGGATTCTCCGGCTCCGTCACAGGAGGCTTTTCTCCGTCAGGATTCTCCGGCTCCGTCACAGGAGGCTTTTCTCCGT
>NZ_CANTJS010000034.1 GCF_947654275.1 uncultured Oscillibacter sp.
TCATCCTTCTACTGTTTTCTTCCTTTAATGTCCTACATGTATTGTACTCCTACATTTCTCAAAAGGGACGAAAGAAGCCACGGCTTGACAGCCCCTCGGGACCGCGCTATCATGGTCCCGGAGGCGATGGTCTTATGAAACGAATCCCCGTAAAGGTCCCCTGGAAACTCAGCGCCAGCGATGAAATTTTTAATTACCAGGGGGGACAGGGCCGTCTCTCCGTCTCGGTATACACAACGGTCAGCGGCCGGGCCCACCGGGAAGCCGTGGCGGCATGGGAAGGCCGGCACGGAACCGCCATGCCGGACCAGCTGTATAACGGGAGCATGGGGCAGATGCTGGAGCTCCGTTTTGAGGGCACGGCATTCTTCTGTTTCAGCGGACTCCCCTCCCGCTTCCCGCAGGACCGGAGCGAAGCCCTGCCGGACGCCGCCCTTTTTCATGCCCGCTGGGACGAGACCGGCATCTGTCCGGACCCGGGCTTTTACCAGATCGAGGACTCCCCTCTGAAGGCCTGCCTGTGCACCCGCGGAGAGTCCCTCACCCACTGGATGCTCTCCGCCCATGACGAAGAGCTGCACATCCTGGGAAAAACGTGGAAAGCGCTGCCGCTTTAGCAGTCCGAAACAGGCAGATGCTCCCGCAAAAGATTCAAAAACAGCTCCATGGCCGGGGTCACCCACCGCCCCCGCCGCCAGGCGCACAGGGCCGGGGCCGGCACGCCGGATATGGGGGCCTTCAGCTCCACCAGCCGCCCGTCCGCCAGCTCCTCTCGGGCCACAAAGCGGGGCAGGTAGGTAAAGCCCAGGTTGCTCATGACACAGCGCTTGATGGTCTCAATGCTCCAGAGCTCCAGGGTCACATCCAGCTCGATTTCCCGGTCCCGCAGATAGGCCTCCAGCCGGCGGCGGAAAATGCTGTCCGGCTCGTCGGTCACAAGAGAGGCCTCCTTCCTCTGCCCCGGCGTCACAAAGTCCGGCGCGGAAAAGTCCGGCGGGGCCAGCAGAACGATGTCATAGGCCCCCAGGGACTCCACCTCCAGGGCGTCCCGGTTCCAGTCCATGTCATAGCCCACCCCCAGGTCGCAGGCTCCCGTCCGGACGTTTTCTGCGATGCGCACGCAGTTCCGGCTGCGGAGAACCAGGCGCACCTGGGGCGCCCGCTCCCGGAAAGCCCGAATCACCGGCTGCATCTGATAGCACAGCAGCGTTTCCGCCATGTCCACCCGGAGGGTCCCCGAGGGCTCCCGGTCCCTCCGGCCCAGCTCCAGCAGCCTGTCCGCCGCCAGAAGCAGGTCCCGGGCCTGGCAGAGCGCCTGTTCCCCCGCCTCCGTCAGCACCATCCTGCGGCCCATCCGCTCAAACAGCGGAACCCCCAGTTCCTCCTCCAGCTGCTGAATCTGGACGGTGATGGTGGACTGGGTATAGCCCAGGCGTTCTGCCGCCCGCTGATAGCTCCCCTGGTCCACCACGGTCTGAAAGGTCCGCAGATTTTTCAGCTCCATCGGTCCCGCCTCTCTTTCATTGATTTTGCAAATATCATACTTGAAAAACTTTCACTTTTCAAATATATTTTTTGCTGGTATGATGGAACCATCTCAAAAAAGGATGTGGTCCCTATGCCGGCTTCCCTGCTGCCCTCTTTCCTGCTCTACTGCTATGTAGGCGCCATCACCCCCGGCCCCGCCAACCTCTGTTCCCTGTCCACCGCCCTGCGCTACGGCAAGGGCCCGGCCCTCCGGCAGTGGCGGGGCCTGTTCACCGGGTTTTTCCTGGTGTCCATGGCGGCGGTGCTGGCCACATGGCTGATGGGCACGCTGCTGAACCAGTATGTGGGGGCCCTGTCCTGGGTGGGCGCGGTCTATCTTTTGTGGATGGCGTGGCACACCCTGCGCGCCTCCTCCGGCCCGGAGGGGCAGGTCTCCAGCGCTCCCGGCTTCTTGTCGGGCCTGCTGGTCAATCTCACCAACGTCAAGGTGATGATTTTCTGCCTCATGGCCCTGGCGTCCTATGTCCTGCCCTATACCCGTTCCCTCCGGGCGCTGCTGGCGGTGGGCCTGTTTATGCCCTTCACCGGTCCCCTGGCAAATCTGGTGTGGCTCTTCGCCGGAGCGGCGCTGCAAAAGCTCTTTGTCAACCACCGCAAGGCGGTGGACCGGGCCTGCGCGGCGGCGCTGGCTCTGTGCGCCGTCACGCTGGTGCGGCCCCACTGAGGGGCCGGAGTCTCCCCGCCGTTCCGGTTTCTCCCCTGCCGAAGGGCCGTTTCGGGCCCAAAACTGATGGCCGGAACAAAAAGAACAAAAAAATTGGAAAAAATACTTGCATTGGCAGTTTTTATATGGTATTCTATTTCAGCATTCCGCACGGTGTGTCGACTTTCCGTTTGTGCCGCGCCCCCGCCGGGGGAACGGTTAGCGGAGAGGATGAAGCCGCCGGAGGTCAAAACTAAATCATATTGGAGGAACTCAAACTATGGCAAATTCAAGCGTCGTATCCATGAAGGCCCTGCTGGAGGCGGGCGTCCACTTCGGCCACCAGACCCGCCGGTGGAACCCCAAGATGGCTCCCTATATCTACACGGAGCGCAACGGCATCTATATCGTGGACCTTCAGAAGACCGTCCGCAAGCTGGAAGAGGCCTACAGCTTCGTCCGCCAGCTCAGCGAGAGCGGCCAGTCCCTGCTGTTTGTAGGCACCAAGAAGCAGGCTCAGGACGCCATCCGCGAGGAGGCAGGCCGCTGCGGTCAGTACTTCGTCAACGCCCGCTGGCTGGGCGGCATGATGACCAACTTCAAGACCATGCGCACCCGCGTGGACCGGCTGAACCAGCTGAAGGCCATGCAGGAGGACGGCACCTTTGACATGCTGCCCAAGAAGGAAGTCATGAAGCACCTGGGCGAGATTGCCAAGCTGGAGAAGTACCTGGGCGGCGTGAAGGACATGAAGAAGCTCCCCGGCGCCCTCTTCATTGTCGACACCCGCAAGGAGCGCAACGCCATTGCCGAGGCCCACAAGCTGGGCATCCCCGTGGTGGCCATTGCCGACACCAACTGCGACCCCGATGAAATCGACTATGTGATCCCCGGCAACGACGACGCCATCCGTGCCATCAAGCTGATCTCCTCCATTATGGCCAACGCCGTCCTGGAAGGCCGGCAAGGCGAGCAGACCGAGGAGGCTCCCGCTGCTGAGGCACCCGCCGCTGAATAAGCGATACGATATAGATTTGGAGGAAAGCAATTATGGCTTTTACCGCAACTGATGTGAAGACCCTGCGCGAAATGACCGGCGTGGGCATGATGGACTGCAAGAAGGCCCTGGTGGCCACCGACGGCGACATGGACAAGGCCGTGGAGTGGCTGCGTGAAAAGGGCATGGCCGCTTCCGTGAAGAAGGCCGGCCGCGTGGCCGCCGAGGGCATGGCCTACGCGGCTGTGATCGACGGCGTGGGCGTCGTGGTCGAGGTTAACGCCGAAACCGACTTCGTGGGCAAAAACGAGAAATTTGTGGACTTTGTGAAAGGCGTGGCCGCCACCGCCGCCAAGGCCAATCCCGCCGACCTGGACGCTCTGATGGCCTGCAAGTATCTGGACACCGACCTCACCGTCACCCAGCAGCAGCAGGAGATGGTTCTGGTCATCGGTGAGAACATCAAGGTCCGCCGCTTCGCGCTCTATACCGAGGGCGTGTCCGTGCCCTATGTCCATGCCGGCGGCAAGATCGGCGTGCTGGTGAACCTGGAGACCAGCCTCTCTGCCGGGCAGGTCACCGAGCTGGGCAAGAACATCGCCATGCAGATCGCCGCTCTGAATCCCCGCTTCTGGGACAAGGCTCAGGTCACCCAGGAGGTTCTGGACGAGGAGAAGAAGGTCATGCTGGCCCAGATGGAAAACGACCCCAAAATGGCCAACAAGCCCGCTCAGGTCCGGGAGAAGATTGTCATGGGCAAGCTGAACAAGTTCTATGCCGAGAACTGCCTGCTCCAGCAGGACACCGTCCGTGCCGACGTGTTCGAGGGCACCGTGGAGGCCTATATCGCCCACGCGGCCAAGGAGCTGGGCGGAACCATCGCCTTCAAGAATGCCGTGCGCTTTGAAAAGGGCGAGGGCATCGAGAAGAAGCAGGAAAACTTTGCCGACGAGATCGCCTCTCTGGTGAAGGGCTGATCTCCCTCTCCCCCGCAAAACCGGCAAACATGGCAAAATGAAACCAAAAAGGCCCGAGGCAGCGGCTGGCTGTCTCGGGCCTTTTCCTGTCTGACTGTCCCCAGCAAAAAACCGGAGCAAAGAACGGAAGCTGCCCGGGGAAGGCGGCTTTCGTTCATCGCAGGATCAATCAGCATTTAGTATCTGGAGTAAATCCAAGTGTCTGATGCCACCTCAGGTAGATCGAAAACGCTAGGGTCAAGTGCGCCTCCCCAATAAACCTTACCAGAGACGTTTCCTTCGTAAGTAGTGTGGTAGGTGCTGGGTCTGCCGCGAGGAGGGTCGAGAGAGGCAATAACAAATGCATGATAGTACCCCGTTGCAGTATTTTTCATCCACACAACGTCACCAGCTTTAAGCTGAGAAAAATTTTGGTGTCGAGACAGAGGAGCGGTCTCATCAAAAAGTGCATCACTGATAGCAGCGCCGAAAGCGCTACATGCATGGACGCTTCCGAACTTGGGAGAACTATACAAGAATGATTCGGTCCAAGTAGTCCCATGAGGCATGCTTTCCTCAAACCTTGCCAACAGCTCCTTGATGTTCTCCTCTGTAATAGGCTTGCCATTGGTCAGGCAGCCCTCTTGGTAGGTCGTGGAAGCATTGATGCGGTCCATCATCTGCTGGGCATTCTCGCCGTCCAACATCTTAAACAGGGGACCATCGGTGACTTCGGGGGCAGTCACAGTCGGCTTCTCCGGCTTGGGCTGCTCAACAGGCGTTTCAACCGGCTTCTGCGTCGGGATTTCCACCGGGGTGGAGTTTCCGCCATTCTCCCGAATGTAAGTCCGCAGCCGGCTCAGCACCACGGCGGCTTGAGCACGGTTCATATTAGCAACAGGGCCAAATGTTCCGTCGCTCCGGCCGGTCAGCAGTCCCAAAGAGTAGCAGGCGGCAACCGCTGTGCGCCGGGAAGAATCAATGCTGGAAAGGTCCTTGATAGCACTTTCCGCAGAATACATCTCGGAATCGCTGGGAAGGGGAGCACTTGTGTCACGCAGGACATTATACATGATGACGCTCATATCATCGCGAGTAAGCATGTTGCCAGCTTCATAGTCAGGCTTACCCTCAATGCGGGTGCCAGCCAGAGCACCATGTAGGTTGAGAATAGCAACGCCAGTTTTGGTACTAGCAGACACATTGTTGACCCTCATGTACTCGGCCATGTCCTCCGCATAGAAAGCCCTGGCGACAAGTACGCTGAAAGCACCGTAGGAGACAGAGTTCTGCGGCTCATACTTGCCGTTTCCATAGCCCGTGATGATACCCTCGCTGGTCATCTCGCTGATTTGCTGGTACGCCCAGTGAGAAGCGGGCACATCCTGGAAGCTTTCAGCTTCCGCGGCTTCCGCCGGCAGTATCAGGGCAAACATCAGGCAAAGCGCCATCAAGGAAGAACCATATCTGTTCATATCGCAGTTCACTCCTTTATAAAAATAACCGGAGGGGGTTCGGAACCATCCGGAGAGACGCCGCCCAAAGCGCCGCGTCTCTCCGTTCTCCTATTCCCCCATCACCTGAAACACGATGTCCCGCACCCGGTTCCGGGTGTCGCACTCCACCAGGGTCAAATTCTGCCAGGGCCCCACGGTGATCTTCCCCTCCACGAAGGGCACGGTGATGAAGGGGGACAGCAGCGCCGCCTTGATGTGGGAGGAACCATTGTCGTCGTGCCAGGTTTCATGGTGCCAGTAGGGCACCACCCGGCCCTGCTCGTCCAGATAGGGCGAGAACACATCCAGAGCGGCCTTCAGGTCGTGATTTACCATACCCGGCTCAAATTCCAGGGTGGTCAGCCCCGCCACGCCGCCGGTGGTAAAGCCGGTAACGGTGCCGGCGGAAATGCCGTGCTCCCGGCAGGCCGCCGTCACGGCGCTCTGGAAATCCTCCGTTACGTCGATCATGCCCATATGGGCCTTGGTGTGATAGGTTTTTGTCTCGGTATAAACTGCCATATGCTGGGCCTCCTTATTGGTTTTCTGTATTGTAACACGGCTTTCGCTGTGATACAATAGCTGTAAGCAAACCATGTTCAGTTTCTGTCGAAAGGGGGACGCCTATGGGCCCCGGCGTCGTTACCGTGGACCTCCACGGAAAAAATACCTATCAGGCCAGGGTGACGGTGGACGCCCTGCTCCGCCGGACAGGCCGGAGCGCCTACCGCCTCCGGCTGATTCACGGCTGCCACGGCGGCACGGCTCTGCGGGACTTCATCCGGGAGCATTACGGGCATCATCCGCAGGTCCTGCGCCTGGTCTCCTCTCCCGACGGCGGCGCCACAGACCTGGTGCTGCGGGAATACACCTGACATCATTGACATCATAAGGAGGTGCGCCATGCGGGCCGCTTTGATTCAAATGCCGGTGACGGCGGACAAGACGCGGAACATCGAAACCGCCTGCCGGAACATCCGGGACGCCAGACAGCGGGGCGCGGATATCGCCGTGCTGCCGGAGATGTTCTGCTGTCCCTATGACAACGCCTGCTTCCGCGCCTTCGGTGAGGCCGCGGGCGGCCCTGCCCAGCGGGCCCTTTCCGCCCTGGCGGCAGAGCTGGGCATGTACATTGTGGGCGGCTCCCTTCCGGAGCTGGAGGGTGAACGGGTCTACAACACCTGCTATGTCTACGGCCGGCAGGGGGAGGTCCTTGCCAGGCACCGGAAAATCCATCTCTTCGACATCGACGTAGCCGGAGGCCAGCGGTTCAAAGAGTCCGATACCTTTTCCTCCGGTCAGAGCATCACCACCTTCCAAACGGAATTCGGCCTGATGGGGCTCTGCATCTGCTTCGACCTCCGCTTTGAGGAGCTGGCGCGGTGCATGTGCCTCCGGGGGGCCCAGTGCATCTTTGTTCCCGCCGCCTTCAACATGACCACCGGCCCCGCCCACTGGGACCTTCTCTTCCGTCAGAGGGCGGTGGACAATCAGTGCTTCACCGTTGGCGTCTCCCCTGCCAGGGACGAGGGCGCTTCCTATGTGGCCTATGGTCATTCCATGGCCGCGGACCCCTGGGGGACGGTGCTCTGTCAGGCGGGGGCGGAGGAAACCACGCTGTATGCGGATTTGGATTTCTCCCGCGTCAGCGCCGTCCGGGCCCAGCTCCCCATCCTCTCCGCCCGGCGGACGGACCTCTACGAGGTGCGGGAACGATGAGCGGCCATATTTTCGCCTGCTTCCGGGATATCGTCCGGCAGATTCCCCCGGGGAAGGTAGCCACCTACGGCCAGATTGCCCGGCTGGCGGGAATGCCCCGCTGTGCCCGGACAGTGGGCTACGCCATGGCGGACTGCCGGGACCCCTCTGTTCCCTGCCATCGGGTGGTGGACCGCTTCGGCGGCACCAAGGCCGTCTTTGACATCTGCGCCCCCGGCGCCCAGCGGGCCCTGCTGGAGGCGGAGGGTGTCGCCTTCCGTCCCGACGGCACGGTGGACCTGGAGCGGTGCCGGTGGGAGAGTTAAGAGTGGAGAGTGGAGAGTGAAGATACATTGTTTTATCTCCACTCTCCACTCTTCACTCTTCTATCTCTTTTGTGGCATAGGCGTTCAGCTCCATCCCCGCCGTGTGGCCCGCCAAGTACTCATAATAGCCCTGGGCGCCGATCATGGCCCCGTTGTCTCCGCAGAATTTCAGGGGCGGCAGGTACAGCCTGCGGCCCTCTTTTTGACAGGCCCGCTCCAAATCCGCCCGGATAAAGGTATTGGCCGCCACGCCGCCGGCGGCAACGATGATCTTCCGGCCTGTCTGCCGCGCCGCCTCCATGGTCCGGGGCACCAGGGTCTCGCTGACAGCCTGGGTGAAATCCCGGGCCAGGGCGCCCCGGTCCAGGGGCTCCCCCACCTGCTCCGCGTGGTGGGCCAGATTCACCACCGCCGTCTTCAGGCCGGAAAAGCTCATGTCCAGCGGCGCGCCGTCCACCTTGGCGTGGGGCAGCTTGTACACGCCGCCGGGAGACGTCCGGGCCAGCTCGTCCATGGGCCTGCCGCCGGGGTAGCTGAGGCCCAGCACCCGGGCGGCCTTATCGAAGCACTCCCCCGCGGCGTCGTCCCGGGTGCCGCCTAAAATCCTCATGTCGGTGTAGCCCGCCACGTCGATGAGCAGGGTGTTTCCGCCGGAGATGGCCAGCGCCAGAAAAGGAGGCTCCAGCTCCGGAAACGCCAGGTAGTTGGCGGCAATGTGCCCCCGGATATGGTGGACGGGAATCAGGGGCACCCCCAGGCCCAGGGCCACGGATTTTGCGAAGCTCAGCCCCACCAGCACCGCCCCGATCAGCCCCGGCGCATAGGTCACCGCGACAGCGTCGATATCGCTCCGGGTGCAGTCCGCGTCCGCCAGGGCCTTTTCCGTCAGGGCGCCGATGACCTCCACATGCTTCCGGGAGGCGATTTCCGGCACCACCCCGCCATACAGGGCGTGCATATCCGCCTGGGAGGCAATGGCGTCGGACAGCACCCTCCGCCCGTCCTCCACCACCGCCACGGCGGTCTCGTCGCAGGAGGATTCAAATGCCAGTATTTTCATATCCCACACTCCTTTTCAATTAGGAACTTCCAGGAATTAGGAATGAGGAATTAGGAATTAGGAATCGTTCCATCATTTCAGTCATTCCTAATTCCTAACTCCTAATTCCTCATTCAGCTCTCGTCCCAGGGCACCCTGGGAAGCGGCCCTGCCGCCGGGTCCCTGGGTATCCGGACAAACTGTTCATATTTCCGCCTGGGGAAGCGGTTCTGATAGATAAAGCGGTGTTCCGCCATCAGAGCCTCATCGTCCACGGGCCCGGGGGCCAGATACAGCGTTTTATAATGGACCCCAAAAATATCCGTATCATATCCGGCGGTCCGCAGGCCGTTCCGGGCATAAAAGCCCAGCCGGCGTTCCGCCATCGGAGGGTCCGGGGCGTGCTCCGGGGCCTCGCTCTCCCCCAAAACCACGGTCTCCCGCTCCGCCCGCCGCAGCTCCTCCAGCATGACAGCCCCAAGCCCCTGATTCCGCAGGCCGGCGGCCACACAGAGGTAGTCCAGCAGGGCCCAGCCGGGATGTCCCAGCCAGAGGAAGCACTCCCCGGCAATCTCTTCGCCGTCAAACAGGCACAGGGGCCGGTACCAGCCGTCCCGGCACATGGACTGAATATTGGCCAGGGGCTTCAGCTCCGCAGGGGGGAAGGCGCTTTTCATGTCCCGTTCATAGACCAGCTCTACCTGTTCCGGCGACGCCGTCCGAAGCTCCATCATGGCGCGCCTCCTTCCCCGGAGAGGTCCAGGGTCATGATAATGGCGTCCTCCCTGGGGTGCTCGTAGTAATTCCGCCGCCGTCCGCTCTCCCGGAACCCCCGGCTCCCATAGAGGGCAATGGCGTCGTAATTGGAGGCCCGGACCTCCAATGTCAAAAAGGCCAGCCGGTTCCCCCGGGCAAAGTCCAGAAAGACCTGGATCAGCTGCCCCGCCACTCCCTGTCGGCGGCAGTCGGGCCGGACGGCGATGTTCAGGATGTATCCCTCGTCCAATATCACCTGCAAACCGGCGTAGCCCGCCACGGCCCCGGTCTCATCCAGGGCCACCAGAAAGGCGGACAGGGCGTTGTCCAGCTCCTCCGCCAGCATGCTCCGGGACCAGGGATCCGGGAAGCAGACCCGCTCCAGCGCAGCCACCTCGTCCAGATGGTCCCCGTTCATGGGGACAATCCGGACTTTTTTGTGCTGTTCAGCTCTTGTGTTCATCAAAACGTTCCTTTCCTCACTGATTCCGCCGGGACCAGCAGCGCCAAAATCCGGTCCGGCTCATACCGCAGCAGGTCCGAGAGACCCAGAGCCATCCGGCGCAGGATCTCTCCGTCCTCCGACGCGGCGAAAAACACCCGTTCCTCACAGGCGTACTCTACAAAGGGTCCGTCGTCAGGCTGATACCTTCTCAGATACGCCCGGGCCAGCCGCTCCCAATCCCAGCCGGTGCCGCTGAGGCCCGCCCGCAGAAACAGTTCCCGGCAGTATTCCCCGGCGTCCAGCCCCAGGCACCAGCGGCCCCCGCTCTCCGTGCAGACAAAGGGGGCGATGTCCTCCTGAAACCAGGTCTGCGGGTCCACACAGGAGGCCCGGGGCGGGTCCTCGTCCAGCTCCTCACAGAGCCGCCGGACGGGAACCGCCGGGTCGATGGACGCCAGCCGCCGGACCAGAGCAGCATAGCCCCGTTCCCGCTGCTCCAGATAGCGCCATTCCGGCTTCAGCAGGGGCGTCAGCCAGTAAAACCGCAGGGTCTCCCCTGTCGGGAGCAGGGTCAGGGGCTCCAGGGGGTACTGACTGGACAGGTCCTCCAGCAGCACCGCCCCGGCAAAGCCCCGGCTGGTCAGGTGGAAGCTCCGGCAGGTCATGCCGGGATGGGCCTGGCCCTGGACAATCAGGAAGCTCCGCACCGCGTCCCGCAGCACCCGCAGGGGCCAGTCCTCCCTCTCCTCCCAATCCGGCATAACCAGCAGGGCCAGCTCCATCCGGGTCTCCCCGGCGGCGCAGGCCCCCGCGCCGATGGTCACCGCCCGCCAGTAAGGGGAAACCCGGTCCGGCGGAATCAGGGCCGCGTCGATCTCAGGGCCTCCCGGCTCCGTCAGGGAGACGGTGCAGGCGATGGAACCGAACGTCTCACGGATACAGGCCTCCACCGTCTGCCGCTCGGTACCGCCATAGCGGGCGTTTGCGCAGGCGTCCCGGCGGAGCGCCTGTTCGCGCTGTTCCCCGTCCAGCCGCTGGAGCTCCAGCCGTTTTCTTCTGCGGCCCTCCTGAACAAAATCCCACAGAAGCCGTCCCAGTACCATCGCCAGAAAAATGGAAAAGAACACCGCAATCCAGAGATATTCCATGTACAGCCGCACCAGAAGAAACACGCCCAGGAACCCCAGCAGAAGCCGCTTCCAGGGCAAAGGCCGCCGCTGCTTCATACCCATCAACCTCCGTTTATCATTCAGTTCATTCTGTCTCCCCACGGCTGTACAGGACAATGCCCAGCAGAATGGCCGTGCCGCCCAGGAGAACCGGCGGCCCCGGCCGCTCGCTGAACAGGAACAGCCCCCATACCGCGGCCAGCACCGGTTCCAGCAGGTTGGCCGTGGCGATAAAGGCCGGCGGCAGATATTTGAGGCCCCAGCTGAACACGCTGTGTCCCAGCAGGGTGCAGAACAGCGCCATGCCCAGGGCACAGCCCAGGTTCACCGGGCCCCAGCCCGTCAGCGCCGTCCCGCTGCCCAGGGCGGTCAGCAGCACCGTCCCCGCCGCCGAGCAATAGACCAGAACCGTATACACCGTGGTGGAGAGCCTCCGGCGGCAGACCGCCCCCAGCATGGTGTAAACCGCCATGCACACCGACCCCGCCAGGGCGAACAGATTCCCCCGAAGGGCGGTTCCTCCCTCTCCGGCGTCCGCCAGAGCCACCAGGACGCTGCCCCCAAAGGCCAGCAGCACCGCCAGCCATGCCCTGCCTCCCAGTTTCTTCCGAAACAGCAGCACCGAGGCCAGAGCCACAAATAAAACCTCCGTATCCACCAGCACCACCGCCGCCGCAATGGAGGTCCAGCGGAGGGACTCGAAGTAACAGGCGAAATGAATGCCCAAAAAAGCCCCGCTGATGAGGCTCAGCAGCAGCTCCCGCCGCCGGACGGCTCGAAACGCTTCCCTCTGGGCAGCGGCCAGGGGGACCAGCAGCAGCGCGGAAAAGGCCATGCGGTAAAAGGCCAGGACCAGAGACGGGGCCGTGGACCAGCGGACGAACACAGCGGAAAGAGACACCCCCGCCACCCCCAGCAGCACAATCAGACGCTTCATACCCCCACCTCCAGCCGCGCCGCCGCTTCCTTCGGCGTCAGGCGGGAGACGTCCAGCCGTTCCGTATCCAAAGCGGCGTACAGCGGCAGATAGGACAGGCTCCGCTCCAGGGCGGCCTCATCCCGCCGTCCGGCCCGGATATCTCCCCGGACGCGGGCGGACAGGACCTCCGGCGCACAGACCAGGGAGACGGCCCGGACGCGGCAGTCATCCATGTCCAGCCGGGACAGCACCGCATCCCAAATCTCCTGCCTTTGGAGCACCCAGCAGAAAATGACATGCTGATAGGCGGAGCAGCGAAGGAATTGGTTTAAGAGAAAACAGATATTTTCCAGCACCATGGCCTTCGTCTCCTCCGTCACCCGAAAGGGATGGCTGTCCCAGCACCAGTCCCCGTCCAGAAAGACGCTGCCCTCCAGCCGCTTTTGCAGCGCACGGCAGACGGCGGTCTTGCCCACGCCCATGGGGCCGCCAATCAGGTACAGCGTCCTCACGCCTGTCCCTCCAGCCGGGCGGCGCAATACTCCCGGGCGTCCTCCATGATACTCCGCCGTCCGTTCTCACGGAGAAATCCTCCCCGCTCTCCCTCAAGCAGACTTTTCTCGATCAGCTCCATGGCCTGGGGGTACTTCTCTTCGCAGAGCAGACAGAGGATGATTTCCAGACTCCTGCTGCGGCTGTCCGCCTCCAGCCGGGCCCGATAGGAGGCAATATCGGGAAATGTATGTTCCTTTACAAGCTCCTCTGTACGGTCAAAAATGGCCTCCACAACGGATTCCAGTGCCTCCGGCCCCGGAAGGGGCAGCTTTTGGACCGGCAGCCACAGGGACGGCGCGGTGAAGGCTCCGTTGACATGGAAGCTGAACGGCTGTTTTTCCGCCTCCTCCGCAATGTGGAAAACGTCCCAATACACTTCATCCAGCGCCGGGGGCTTGCATCTGATATTCATTTTCAGCATTTTCCCACAGTCTACAGGCGGGATGCTGACAATCAGCATATACAGCATCCCGTCCCGCTCCCGATACTGTTCCCCGGCAATGGTCTTCCAGCCCCGCCGCTTTCCAATCTCTTTGCAGGTTTTCCCCAGGGGCTTTTTCAGCTCCCGAATCAGCCTTTGTTCCTCTCTGGTCATCTCTCTACTCTCCACTCCTCACTCTTCACTCTCAGCTCTCAGCCCTTGGCCTCCAGCCAGTTCCTCCCCCAATGGGCCTCCGCCGTCAGGGGGACGCTGAGACGGACCACGTTCTCCATCTCCTCCTCCAGCAGCCCGGCCACGGTCTCCGCCTCCGCCTCGGGGCACTCCACAATCAATTCGTCGTGAACCTGGAGCACCAGGCGGGCCTCCAGCCCCTCGGCTCTCAGCCGCTTCCACACCGCCACCATGGCCAGCTTCATCACGTCCGCCGCCGTGCCCTGGATGGGCATGTTCAGGGCCACCCGCTCACCGAAGGCCTGCATGTTCCTGTTGGAGGCGCTGAGCTCCGGCAGCTCCCGGCGGCGGTGGAACAGGGTTTCCACAAAGCCCGTATCCCGCGCCTTTTTCACCACCGCTTCCATATAGTTCCGCACGCCGGGGAAGGTGGCGAAATAGGCCTCCATATATTCCCTGGCCTCGGCCACGGACACGCCGATGTCCCGGCTCAGGGAAAAGGCGGAAATGCCGTAGACAATGCCGAAGTTCACCGCCTTGGCGCTGCGGCGCATCTCGTGGGTCACGTCCTCCCGCGCCACATGGAAGACCTTGGCCGCCGTCTCGGCGTGGAAGTCGCCCCCTGCCAGGAAGGCCGACCGCATGGCCTCGTCCCCGGCGATGTGGGCCAGAATCCGCAGCTCGATCTGGGAATAATCCGCGTCCACCAGCACACAGCCCGCCTCCGCCGTGAACATCCGGCGGAACTCGCTGCCCAGGTCCGTCCGGGTGGGAATGTTTTGCAGATTGGGCTCCGTGGAGCTGAGACGGCCCGTGGCGGTGACGGTCATCTGGAAGTTTGTCCGCACCCGTCCGTCGGAGTCAATGGCCTTCAGCAGCCCGTCGGCGTAGGTGGATTTCAGCTTGGTATACTGCCGGTACTCCAGCACGGCGTCCACAATGGGGGCCTGCCAGCGGAGCTTTTCCAGCACGTCGGCGTTGGTGGACCAGCCGGTTTTCGTCTTCTTCCCGTGGGGCAGGCCCAGCTTTCCGAACAGAATTTCACCCAGCTGCTTGGGGGAATTGATGTTGAAGGTCTCCCCCGCCAGGCCGTACACGGCCTGCTCCCGCTCCGCAATCCGGGCGGAAAGCATCTCACCGAAGGAGGCCAGGGCCCCGGCGTCCGCCCGGCAGCCCGTCCGCTCCATCTCCGCCAGCACCCGGCACAGGGGGAGCTCGGCGGTGTCATACAGCTCCCGGAGGCCCAAGGACTCCAGCTTTTCCGAGAGGGGGCCGTACAGCGCTTCCACCGCCGTCACATAGCTGTCCAGCGAGGCCGCGGCGGCGGCGCTGTCCCCCAGGAGGGAGAAGGCGTCCGGGTCCAGATAGAGGGGCCTGGGCAGCTCCTCGCTGAAGTGGGAGACGAACAGCCGGTCCAGGTCATAGCTCCCCGCCGTGGCGTCCAGCAGATAGGCCGCCAGGGCCGTGTCGAAGACGAAGCCCTCCGCCGGAAGGCCGTTCTCCAGAAGGTCCCTCGTCAGGTCCTTGACGTTGTGGGAGACCTTTTTGACCTCCTCTGAAAAGAGCGCCGCCAGCAGACTGTTCCAGTCCCCTTGATACCCCTCGAATAACAGCTCCGCCATCATAGCGGTTCCGTCCCCGGCTCCGCAGAAGACCCCCACGCCGGCAAAATCCGGCAGCGCCAGCACCGACACATGGTTCGCCGCCCTCCAGAGGGTCAGCAGCCGTTCCGCCTGCTCCGGCGTTGTCACCCGTTCCACGCTAACGTCGGCGGTCTTCCGCTTCTCAGGGGCGGCGCTGGCCGGCGTCAGGCCGAAGCGCTCGATGAGCCTGGTGAATTCCAGCTTCAAAAACAGCGGATAGGCCTCCGGGCCGGGGGCCTGCCGCAGGTTGGCCTGGGGCTCGAAGTCCAGGGGCGCGTCGGTGACGATGGTGGCCAGCCAGTAGGACTGCCGGGCGTCCGCCTCCCCCTCCGCCAGCTTTTTCACAACGCCGGGCTTGGCGGGGGTCTCCGGGGCGGTGACAATCTCCGGCATATGGTCATATAGATGGCCGATGGAACCGTACATCTGAACGAGGCCCATGGCGGTTTTTTCCCCCACGCCCTTGACGCCGGGGATGTTGTCGCTGCTGTCTCCCATCAGGGCTTTCAGGTCAATCATATGAATGGGGTCAAAGCCGTATTTCTCCCGGAAGGTCTCCGGGGTATAGTCCACGGTAGTGGTCTGCCCCATGCGGGTGGAAACCAGCTTCACCTTGGTGCGCTCCGTGACCAGCTGGAGGCTGTCCTTGTCTCCCGTGACCACCACGCAGTCCCAGCCCTGCCCCTCGCACCTGCGGGAGATGGTGCCCAGGAGATCGTCGGCCTCCCAGCCCTCCAGCTCATAGCGGGGAATGTTCAGAGCGTCCAGAACCTCCTTCAGCACCGGCACCTGCATCCGCAGCTCCTCCGGCATGGGCTTCCGGGTGGCCTTATAGGCGGCGTCGGCCTTGTGGCGGAATGTGGGGGCGTGGACGTCGAAGGTGACGCAGAGCCCGTCGGGCTCCTCCTCCCCCATCAGGCGCAGGAGGGTGGTGAGAAAGCCGAAAATGGCGTGGGTGTACAGCCCTTCCCTGGTGCTGAGGGGCCGGATGCCGTAATAGGCCCGGTTTAAAATGCTGTTGCCGTCAATCACCATGAGCTTCATATCGAAAACCTCCCAAAACAGCGGAATGGCAGAGTCCGGGGACTCGCCCTGAAAATTTTACTGTAATTTATAAAGTATACCACATCCCGCCGGGATTCACAACAGCGGAGTTTTCCCTTCTCTTTAATAAGCGTTGCTGAAATATAACTCCGGCGATTTCTACAAAGGTATATTGATACGGCAGGAGTCCGGTGTTATAATTGACTCAACAAATCGTCATTTATCAAAAACAGACCGTCCGTTTTGGAGGAAACCGTTTTATGTTTCAAAAAGCAATCATAATTGGTTGTCCAGGGGCAGGAAAAAGCACATTTGCAAGAACACTGAGCGATAAGGCTCACTTGCCTTTATATTATCTTGATATGTTATGGCACAAGCCTGACAGGACAACTGTTGACAGAAATATATTTGACGAGAAATTAAAAGAAATTGTTTTACAGGACAAATGGATTATTGATGGAAATTATGGAAGAACACTTGAAATGCGTATTCAATCGTGTGAAACTATATTTTTACTGGACTTTCCGGCAGAGGAATGTTTGGCTGGAGCAGAATCACGCATAGGCAGGCAACGTGTAGATATGCCATGGATCGAAACAGAATTTGATGAAGAATTCAGACAATGGATTATTGATTTTCCCAAAAATGAATTGCCAATTGTATATGAACTGCTTGATAGATATAAAAGCGAAAAAAACATTTATGTCTTTCACTCAAGAGCTGATATAGATGAATATTTATCAAAAATATTTAGTTAAAAATCCGGATTTACTGAGCAGCCATCCACAAGTGGATGCTTGTCCGCTTTAGATAGTTTAAAAAATGGTTTAGCAAAGCCGCTTTCAGCAACACCAATCTGAAAAGGGAGGTTTTCCTGTTTTCGCGGGGCCCTGCCGGGCCGGTGATTCCCTGCGAAAGCAGATTTCGCATCAGTACAGGAGAAAGCGAAACGGGCAAAGTTTCCGGTTTGTTACCATTTGTTTTGCTTTTGTGGTTTCTTCCCGGCCGAAAACCGCCATACTGTTTTCAGAAAGCATTCCGCCGCGGCCGGACACGCAGGCCGGGCATCTGAACACAGAAAGGAAGTGCTCACATGACGTTTTCAAAACGCCTGTCCCTCTTTGCTCTGGCATGTCTGCTGACCCTGACCGCCTGCGGCGGAACCTCCGCGCCCCCGGCGGAGGGCCCGGACATCCCCCCGTCTCCCCCTCCTGAGATCGCCGGTACCCCGGAGGAGGAAAACGTGACCCTCTACGACCTCGGCGGGCTGAAAGCCGCCCTGCCCAACGAATATCTGGACCTGCTCCGGGTGGACACGGACTTCCCCGACGGGTCAGAGAGCTGGAAGCCCCTGATCTCCGTCTATGAGAAGGCCTCCTATGAGGCGGCGGAACAGGATTTCGGCGGCGGAGCCGGGTTCCTCTTCGGCTTTTTGTCCATGGACCAGGCGGCCCTTGAGCAGCACATCAACTACGACGGAGACCACGCCCGGGTCTTCGCCGCCGACGGAGAGCGGTACTACGCCCTCACCGGCCCCACAGACGTGCAGTTCTACCGTCCCGGCGGAGAAATCGACATCGAGAGCGAGGACTGGAAGCTCTGGGAGAAGCTGAACGAGCTGGGCCCCCGGGTGCAGGCGGACTTTCTGGAGCGGAACGGCCTCCAGCCCTTCACCGTTCAGGACTTCCTGAGCCGGAGGGCGGAGGAAGAGGACTCCGTCTGCCTGCGGTACTATCCTTACTTTGTCAAGGACGGCGACACCCGCATTTACTATCAGCTCCTTCTTCGCCAGCCCGCCCGGCAGGGCGAGGGCGGCATCTGGGCCGTGGACCGGTGGATAGACAAATCCGGCAGTCAATCCCTCTACTTCCCCGACAGCGGCAAGCCCGCCGCCGAGCATTACGCGGAGCTCCAGAAGCAATGCGACGCCGGGGAGCACCTGGAGCTGCTGGCCCCTGCGGGAGCGGCGGCGGCCTTTGTGACAGACTATTTCGGCCACGAGACCGTAGACGGCAGCTTCGAGGAAGTCCCCGAGGTGGACTATGGCTATGTGGAACGGAACGAGCGGCTCCATCGGATGGTCCTGGGCCTGATGTCCCGGCCAGAGGATGTGGACGGCATGGACCTGCTGAGCTGCGTGGGGGAAGCCACCGCCGACAACTGGGGCGTTCTGGGCCGCTGGATGTACGGCTCCGACTGGTTCGCCCCCCTGATGGAGGCTCTGGCGGAGGCCGCCGTGGGAGAGGACCAGCAGCGGCGGGACTCCATGGTCATCTCCTGCTTCCTGGCCACGGGAGACGCCCAAGCGGACTTCCGCACCCCCCTGTCCGCCATTCTCAAAGCCCAGTTCGACGCAGATTCCCAGGCATTTCTGGCGGCGCTCCGGGAATTCTCCGAGGCGGAGCAAATCCTGATCGAGGACGCCGCCGGGTTCTCCACCCATCTCCTTGGCGCTGTAGTCCCCGACGGCCTCACCGGCGCCATGTCGCCTCCGGATACGCCGGAGTATGTGTGTGCGCTCCCGGAAGCTCCTGAAATTTTCTGACACACGGGCCGGCCCCTGCTGGAATTTGCAGGGGCCGGCTATGTTTGAAAATTGCCGTAAGAACCGTCCTCAAACATTTGCGCTTTTCCAAAATCTGTGCTATGCTGTTTCCATATTCGACATTGCACGAGGTGATCTCTCTATGGCCGTTCAATACGATCCGCCTCTTTCCGCTCTGATGGACTTTTTCTGCGAGGGAGAACATCAGGGCTTTCCAGAGGGCGGCATCCAGGAAGCGGAGACTCGTCTGGGCGTGAAGCTGCCCCCGGTCTACCGGGACTTCCTGTGTTCTTACGGCAAGGACCCCGTCTGTGCCTGCGTCCGTCAGGTCCCGGAGCCGAAGGCCATCCGTTCCTCCTTTGAGCTGCTGGAATCTGCACTGGAGGCCCGGTCCCCGGACCGGGAGGACGAGGACGGCGGGACCTCCCTTTCTCAGCTCCGGCGGCTGCCCCGGGAGCGCTGGGGGGAGCTGGCGGAAAACCACGTCCTCCTCTGGCGGAAAGAAGCGCCGGGAGGCTGGTCCGCCGGATACCGCCTCCGGGACCTGCTGGAGGGCGTGCCGGACCCGCCGGTTTACGGCTGCCGCGAGGAGGTCTGCGTCACCTGTGAGAAGTGGGCGGACCATCTGGAGGATTTTTTGCGGATGATGCTGTTTCAGGAGGGCTGCGGCTGGCACGGCAGGCGGCGCTATGCCTGGGAGACCAATATTCAAACGGAGCTCTCCGCCGCTGGGGCCGACTGGCTGACCCTGCGGGCCCGGAGCCGCCCCCTGGCGCAAAAAGAATCCGGCTGGCTGGGCGCCTGCCTCAGCGGCGACGGAGAAACCCTGTACTTTTATCATCTCGGCTCCAAAGGCGGGCAGGATCTCCGCATCATCCAGCGCCGCGCCCGGCCGGAGCCCCCTCAGGACCCCGCCAAACGGAACCGCAGCGACCCCATCCAGCGGGAAAGCCGTCTGCCCGCCCCCCGGGTTTATAAGCCCTCCGGTCAGGGCCCCTACCGGCTGGCCCTGCTGGCCCACCAGAAAAAGGACCTGGGCATGGAGCAGCCCAGGCCTGAGGCGGGCATCCCCCTCCATCCCTTCATCGCCCTGCTGGTTCAGGAGGCCTTCAACCGCCAGCCCGCCACCGCCTATGACTGGGGAAAGGACCTGGGCCGGCTGAAAAGCCTGAAGCTGGAACTGCGCTACGGCACCCGGCGGGCCATCGAAGGGGACCTGGCCTACATCTACCCGCCGGGGGAACACTTTCCGCCACCGCCCTATTACTTCGATCTCGAGGACTGGTCCATCGTGGAGAAAATGACCGCGCTGCGGTCTGTGCTGGTGGAGCGCATCCTGATTGAGGACGCCGCCTTCTGGTCCGCCCTGAAGAAGCTGCCCAACCTGAAAAGCCTCACCGTCTCCGCCACGCAGGTGCAGGACTTCTCCTTTTTGAGCGGATGCAGACAGCTGACCCGCCTCAGCCTCTACAACACCAACTTCTCCGACTGCCGCCTGCTGCTGGAGCTGCCCAAGCTCCAGGAGGCGGACCTCCGTTTCTGCCCTCTGGAGCATACCGAGGTCCTGGAACAGCTCGCCTGCAAGGTGACCCGGTAAAACCAGCCGCCCCAAAATCCCCTTCCCTCTTCGGGAAGGGGATTTTTTTGCTCCGGTTCCGGCGGCTGCCTCACTGCTCCGGAAAACCCCGTCTCGATGGGTCTGTACATTTTTGACATAATTTGTCGAAGTTTCCGGAAATTTCAGCGGGTTTATGTTCTTTACAAAAAATTAACTGCCATATCTATTTACATTTTCAAGTTGTCAGTGTATACTGATGCTAACGCCGGCAGGCAGCACGCCGCCGGTCCCCTGTATCCGCCCCCCCTGGGGCGGGGTTTGGAGGCTGCTATGGGTCAGACCGTCGTCCCCTCACAATACCTTCAGATCGCGCTGGATCTGGCGGGCCGGGTGGCCCGGGGCGAGCTGCCGGAGGGCAGCCGCATCTATGGCCGGTCCGTCATGGCCTCGGAATACAATGTGTCGCCGGAAACCGTCCGCCGGGCCCTGCGGCTCCTGGCGGACATGAAGGTCATTGATGTAAAGCCACAGAGCGGCGCTGTAGTGCTCTCCGCCGACAGCGCCCGGCGCTACATCGCCAACTTCCAGGAGAGCGCCGACGTCCGCAGTCTCCGCCGGCAGCTGAAGGAGCTGCTGGCGGAGGAGGAGGTTCTTCACGGCCGGGTTATGGACACCATTTCCGCCCTGATGAAGAGCCCCTTCGCCTCCGCGCACCAGCCCTTTCCCAATTACGAGGTCCCGGTGCCGCCAAGCTCCCCCCTGCTGGGCCGGAGCATTGGCGAGCTGAAATTCTGGCAGTCCACCGGCGCCACCATCGTGGCCATCCGGCGGGGCCAGACCGTCCTGCTCTCCCCCGGTCCCTATGCCCAGCTCTACGCCGGGGATACCATCGTCCTGGTGGGCAGTCCCGCCGCCGCGGAGGCCGCCCATAACCTGATCGCGTCAAAGGAGGTCTTATGATCCAATTCGAACACGTCTGCAAAAGCTACGGAAAAACACCCATTCTGAAGGACCTGAGCTTTACCATCCCCGACGGGCAGTTTGTGGTCCTGATCGGCCCCTCGGGCTGCGGCAAAACCACCACCCTGAAAACCATCAACCGCCTGATCGAGCCGGATTCCGGCGTCATCTCCATTGACGGACAGGACATCCGTTCCACCGACAAGGTGACTCTGCGGCGGCACATCGGCTATGTCATCCAGCAGATCGGCCTGTTCCCCAACATGACCGTGGCCCAGAATATCTGCGTGGTGCCCAGGCTGCTGAAATACGACAAGGCCCAATGCGCCGCCATTGTCCCCGAGCTCCTGAAAATGGTGGGCATGGAGCAGTACGCGGACAAATATCCCTCGGAGCTCTCCGGCGGCCAGCAGCAGCGCATCGGCGTGCTCCGGGCCCTGGCGGCCTCGCCGCCCATCGTTCTGATGGACGAACCCTTCGGGGCCCTGGACCCCATGACCCGGGAGGTCCTGCAGGACGAGGTGAAAAATCTTCAGCAGAAGCTGAACAAAACCATCGTGTTCGTCACCCACGATATGGGCGAGGCCCTGAAGCTGGCGGATATCATCATCTTTATGGAGGCGGGCCGCATCGTGCAGATGGCCTCCCCCGAAGAGATGCTGGAGCATCCCGCCAGCGGCCTGGTCCGAAGCTTCCTGGGCAAGCACGGGCCGGAGAACCCGCCGCCCTCCACGGTGGAATCCTTCATGCGCACCAACGTGCTCAGCGTGAAGAAAAACCGGGGCGTTCTGGAGTGCGCCGAGCGGATGGCCCGGGGAAGCGTGGACACGCTGCTGGTAACGGACCAGGACAAGCGCTATCTGGGCGTGGTCTCCATCGGTGATATCCGCCACTGGGGCCAGGGGCTCCAGAGCATCGAGCCCCTGATCCGTCAGAGCGCCCGGACCGCCCGTGTGGGCGACGAGGCCAGGGAGTGCTTTGACTATCTGCTGGACTCCGGCGCGCCCTACGTAGTAGTCCTCAATGAGGACGACACCATCGCCGGCATCGTCACAAAGACCAGCGTGGCCCGCTCTGTGGCCTCCAGCCTGTGGGGGAACGGGGAATGAGGATGCTGTTTGATACATACGGCGCCTTGCTGGTCAAGGCCATTGCCGTCCATACCGGCTATGTGCTGGTGTCCGTGGCCGTGGGTTTCCTGCTGGGACTGGCCCTGGGCATCCTCCTGTCCCGGGTTCCCAGATGGTCCGGCGTCATTCTGCCGGTGGTGTCCATTTTCCAGACCATCCCCGGCCTGGTGTTCATCGGCCTGCTGTTCCTGGTGCTGGGCATGACGCCTGCCACGGTCATCACCGCCCTGTCCATCTACGCCATGTTTCCGGTGCTGAAGAACACCTATACCGGCATTCTGGGGGTGGAACGGAAATACATCGAGGCCGCTAAGGGCTGCGGCATGTCCCGTCTCCAAGCCCTGACCAAGGTGGAGCTGCCTCTGGCCATGCCCACCATTGTGGCGGGGCTGCGGATGTCCGCCGTCTATACGGTTTCCTGGGCGGTGCTGGCCGCCATGATCGGCCAGGGAGGCCTGGGGGACTTCGTATACCAGGGCACCAACTCCAACAACAACACCCTCATCCTCCTGGGGGCCATTCCGGCGGCCCTTCTGGCCATTGCCATCGGGGCGCTGATTGACCTGCTGCAAAAGCGGGTGACGCCCCGGGGCCTGCGGAAGGAGGTGGGCAAATGACCTGGGCTCTTGTTCTTGAGCACCTCTTCATTGTTCTGGCCGCCAGCATCCTGTCCATCACCATAGGCCTGCCCCTGGGCATTTGGGCCTATGCCTGCCCCAGGATCCGGGGGCTGATTCTCCGGGTGGTGGATATTCTGCAAACCATTCCGGCCCTGGCCCTGCTGGGCATCATCATGGTGCTGCTGGACCCCGGCAAGCTCACCGTAGTCACCGGCATCACCCTCTACTCCCTCCTTCCCATTGTGCGGAACACCTGTCTGGGACTCCAGCAGGTGGACCCGGGCGTGAAGGAGGCCGCCCGGGGCATGGGCATGAGCAAAACCTACCGGACGCTGCTGGTGGAATTTCCCCTGGCCTTCCCCACGGTGTTCACCGGTATCCGCATCGCCGTGGTCAACGCCATCGGCACGGCGGTCTTCGCCGCCTTCGTAGGCGGCGGCGGCCTGGGCAGCATCATCAACCGGGGCATCCGGGTTCAGGATACCCGGATGATTCTCACCGCCACCGGAGCCCTGATGGTGATTTCCGTGGCCCTGGACCTGCTGATGGGCTGGTTCGAGGGAAGCATCCAACGGAACCGGGGCGGCTCCCGGACCCTGCTGGCGCCCCTGGGGGCCATTCTGGCGGCCTTCCTCCTGCTGCTGCCCTACGGTCTCAGCTCCGCCGGTGAGGGAGAATTGCTCCTGTACGACGGAGACTACAGCGAAACCCAGATCATGCACCAGATGGCAAAGCTCCTGATTGAGGACCAGACGGATTACACCGTCACCATTCAGGATCAGATGTCCCAGGTGAACAACTTCAAGGCCCTGATCGGGGACAGCCACACCTGCGACCTGATGATCTCCTACGACGGGACCCTGCTGACCACCTTTCTCCAGAAGGACCCCACCGACGCGCCGGAGGGAACGTCCATTTACGACTTCGCCAACGAGCTGGCCAGGGAGACCCACGGCCTTGTCATGCTGGAGCAGCTGGGCTTTGACAACACCTATGCCATCGCTGTCACACAGGACACGGCGGAGCGATACGGCCCCAGAACCGTCAGCGACCTGATCCCCCTTGCGGGGGACCTGGTCTTCGGCGCGGAACACGAGTTCTTCACCCAGGAGGGCAGCATGAAATTCGGACCCTTCACGGAGTTTTACGGTCTGAAATTCAAGGATTCCATGTCCGTGGACGTGAGCCTGAAATACGCCGCCGCCGAAAAGGGCAGCTTTGACGTCACCGAGGTCTACGCCACCGACGGCCTGAACCGCAAGGCGGGCCTGACGGTGCTGGAGGACGACCTGAATTTCTTCCCCGACTACAATGGGGCCTTCCTTCTGCGGGAGGACACCCTGGAGCGCTTCCCCGGCGTGGACGACGTCCTGAACCGGCTGGCGGGACAGATTGCCAACGACGACATGGTGGAAATGACCTACCAGGTGGACGTGGAGAAGCGGACCGTTGAGGATGTGGCCCGGGAATTCCTTCAGACCCGGGGGCTTTTGTAACCCCGTCCATCCGCGTTTTCGCATCCGGAATCCAGAGAGTGAGGAATCCGTCCGGGCCGCCGGGCGTTCCTCACTCTCTGCTTTCCGCCGGAGATTTGGAGCCGCCGCCTCCGGCAAGTTCGCCCGTTCCCAATATGCAACTCCCGATTTTTCAATTTCCGCGAAACCTTTTCCTCTGTTTGCCGTCTATGCCTGTAGAGAAACGAAAGGAGGTCCTGCCCATGGAAGACGGACAGATCATCGACCTGTATTGGAACCGGGACCAGAGCGCTATTCAGGAGACCGCCGGGAAATACGGCGGCCTGCTGGAGCGCATCGCCTGGAACATCCTCCGCAGCTGGGACGACGCGGAGGAATGCGTCAACGACACCTACCTCCGGGCCTGGAACGCCATTCCCCCCGCCCGGCCCTCGGTTCTGCGGGCCTGGCTGGGAACCATCACCCGCAATCTCTCTTTGGACCGCTGGCAGCGGGCCCGGGCGGACAAGCGGGGCGGGGCGGAAATCCTGCTGGGAGAGCTGACGGACTGCGTGCCCGGCGGCCGGGGCCCTCAGCAGGCCCTGGAGGACCAGGCCCTGGCGGAGCATCTGAGCGTGTTTCTGCGGGGGCTGAGCCGGGAGAGCCGGGTGATGTTCCTGCGGCGCTACTGGTACGGCGAGGCGGTGGCGGACATCGCGGCGGGCCTGGGCTGCGGTCAGGGGAAGGTCAAGTCCTCCCTCTTCCGCACCCGGAAGGCCCTGCGGACTTATCTGGAAAAGGAGGGAATCGCGCTATGAAGGCAGAACGGCTGTTTCGTGTGCTGGGCCTGGTGGACAGCGAGCTGGTGGAGGAGGCCATGCCCGGCCGGGCTCCCGCCGCCCGGCCCCCTCTTCCCTGGAGGCGCTGGGCAGCGCTGGCGGCCTGTCTGGCGCTGGTGTGCGTTCTGGGCCTCGGCTGGCGGATGACCGGGGGCTTTGGGGGCTATGGCGCCGGTATGTCCGGCTCCGCGTCGGGCGGAGACAGCGGCCCTGCGGACCCCGGCGCGTCCGGCGCAGGAGGCGCCGGCATTGAGGACGGTACCGTCTTCATGTCCTACGCCGGACCGGTGTTCCCCCTCACCACCATAGAGGACCCCGCCGGACTGACGGCGGAGCGGGCAATCACCTGGGACTTCGCCCCGGGCGTCAGCAGCTACGGCGAGACCCGGCAGTGGGGGGCTCAGGTCACCGATGCATACACGCTCAGCAACCGCACCGGCGCGGACGTCACCGTGACGGCCCTGTACCCCTTTGCCGGGAGCTTCAGCGATCTGGCGGCGCTCCGGCCCACTGTGACCGTGGACGGAGAAGCTGTGGAGACCCGTCTTTATGCCGGAGCCTATTCCGGCGGCTTCCAGAGCACCTTTGGGGCCGATGTGCCGGACACCATGAATCTGGACTCCCTGGACAGCTGGACCGAGTACCGGGCCCTGCTGGAGAGCGGGGACTACCTGGCCCGGGCTCTGGAGCCCTATCCGGTGCTGGACGTGCCGGTGACGGTGTACGAGTTCACAGACTTTGAGGCTCCCCATGAGCAGTACCGGGCCGCCACCCAGGCCGTTTCCTTCTCCGTCGACGAGGCGGCCACCCGGATTTTCACCTATGGGTTCAACGGCGGGGAATGGGACCGGGACTTCCGGCGGTACAGCTATTTTGTCCCCGACGGAATACGGGGAGAGCCGAATATCAAGCTGCTGGTGATTCTGGGTGAGGACATCGGGGACTACAGCCTGGAGGGCTTCCAGAACGGCGGCTGCAACCCGGGAGAGGAAATCGACGGGGTTTCCTGCACCGTCATCCGGAGTGAGACCACCCTGGACGCGGTGCTGGACCGGCTCTGCCGGGCCTATGTGGAGCAGTACGAGCAGAGGCGGGTCGTAGATCAGGAAAACGCCTTTGATGCGGTTTCCTTCACCATGTACCGGGGAGCCGTGTCGGAGCTGCTGACCCAGTACGGCATGCTCTCCGATACCCCTATGGACCGCTACAATGAGGGCCGCCTGGACGACATGCTCAGCGAGGTTCTGCCCCAGGAGCGGGTGTTGTACCTGGCTTTCCCGGTGACGGCGCCTGCCGGGGGCAGCGTCACGGTGACGTGCGAAGGGTGGAAGGAACCCAGCTTTGACTTCGCCTGCTCCGGCTCGGAGCACGCGGACCTCCAGGGCTACGACCTGGTGACCCGCCTGGGGTCCACCCTGGAGTTCACCCGGCAGAGCGCCGCCCTGGTTCACACGGAGGGCGTCCACATCACGGGACAGAACTTCGGCTTTGACCCGGAAAACGGCGTCCTGTCGGTGGAACTGGATCCCGGTCAGGAGCATTACTATCTGGAGTTCCGCCCTCTGAACGAGTCATAAGGACTTAAATTTCAAAAAATGACTGAGGTAATCGTTTTTCTGCCTGCAAAACAGGCGGTTAAGCTCTGAAATCCGATTGGAACTGTCTGGAATAGCCGGACAGTTCCAATACTTTTCCAGAAAATTTATGAAATTCTGACCTATTCATACCCCTGAAATCTTTGTATAATAAGAGTGTAACCATCGGTCAATTGTAAGAACCTGTATTCATAGCCGTGGGATGCTGGATGGACGGAAATTTTTCCTGCCAGACAAGGAGATTTTCTGCCGCAATCCTGACGGATTGCAAGGGAAATCGACGCGGTATGGCGGGAAAAAGACCGTCCAGACAGCGTTCAGCGGTTGTGAATACAGGTTCTAAAGTGGATTCCCACAGGAGGAATAACAATGAGAAAGACTAAAATTATCTGCACACTGGGTCCCGCCGTGGACAGCGAGGACATGATCCACGCCCTGATCTGCGGAGGCATGAACGCGGCCCGTTTTAACTTTTCCCACGGCAGCCACCCCGAGCACCTGGAGCGTCTGAGCATGCTCAAGGCGGTCCGGGACCGGATGGGCTGTCCGGTGGCCACCATTCTGGACACCAAGGGCCCGGAAATCCGCATCAGGAGCTTTGAGACCAAAAGCGTCGAGCTGGCGGCCGGAGACACCTTCACCCTGACGGCAGACGACGTCACCGGCAATCAGAGCCGGGTTTCCGTCACCTATGCCAAGCTGGCCGAGGAAATCGAGGTGGGCCAGGAAATCCTGATTGACGACGGCCTGGTTGCCATCCGGGTCAACGAAATCAAGGGCCAGGACCTCATCTGCACCGTGGAAAACGGCGGCACGCTGTCCGCCAATAAATCCATCAACATTCCCGGCGCTCACATCCAGCTCCCCGCCCTGACGGAAAAAGACATTGCGGACATCCGCTTCGGCGTGGAAAACGACTTTGATTTCATCGCCGCCTCCTTTGTCCGCCGGGCCGCCGACATCGAGGCCGTCCGGGAGGTTTTGAAGGAGTACGGCGGCGAAACCGTGAAAATCATCGCAAAAATTGAAAACCAGGAGGGTATCGACAATATTGACGACATCCTGGCGGCGGCGGACGGCATCATGGTAGCTCGGGGCGACCTGGGCGTGGAAATTCCCGCGGCCAAGGTGCCCTTCCTTCAGAAGCAGATGATCCGCAAGGGACTCCAGGCCGGCAAGCCGGTTATCACCGCCACCCAGATGCTGGACTCCATGATGCGCAATCCCCGGCCTACCCGGGCGGAGGTCTCCGATGTGGCCAACGCCGTCTTTGACGGAACCAGCTGCGTCATGCTCTCCGGAGAGACCGCCGGCGGAAAGTATCCCATCGAGGCCCTCAGCGCCATGGTGGACATCGTTTCCGAGGCGGAGGGCTCCATTGACTACTGGAAGCAGTTCCGGAAACAGCGGATTCAGACGGCCTCCAATATTAACGACGCCATTACCCATACCTGCTGCCTTACTGCCAAGGACCTCAATGCCACCGCCATTCTGGCGGCCACCAACTCCGGCAGAACCGCCCGGATGATCTGCCGGTTCCGTCCCGCCTGCCCGGTGGCGGCGCTGACCATGCATGAAAAAGTCCGGCGGCAGCTGGCTATCTGTTGGGGCGTGATCCCCTTCCTCACCGGTGAGGTCAACTCTACCGACCGCATTTTCTCCCTCTCCGCTGAAGTGGCGCTGAAGGAGGGTCTGGTCGAAGCCGGCGACACCGTGGTCATTACAGCCGGCGTTCCCCTGGGCCGCAGCGGCTCCACCAACCTGATCAAGGCTCAGGTCATCGAACCCCTGGGTACCGGCAAGTAATCCGGCCCACACGCTCCGCCTGAAACGGAACATCAGGCGTTTCCCTCACAGACCCCCTGCGGCTGCTCCGCCCTGAGCGGCAGAGCCGTCAAGGGCCGGGGTACTCCCGTAAAGGGGGCGCTCCGGCCTGCTTTTTCTGCTTTCCGCCGGGACGGGCCCGGAGCCCTCTTCCCTGCCGTCTGTTCCGGGGCCTGTCCGATTGGAGGATTTTCCCCAGGAGCCGCCTCCTCCGGCGTTCCGTTTCCCGGAACCTCCGGAGCCCCGGGAATCCCGTCCCGGGGGCTTTTTCTTCTGAGAAAGCCCTTGGGCAGACACGCCCGTCCCAAAACAAAAGGTTGACCTGAGCCGGTTTTTGCCCTAAAATAGGAAGGACTAGACAGGGGGAACTGATGAACATATGACAGACTTCAACACACGCTACATTGCCGCCCGGCGGGCGGTTATCGCCCGGGACCTCCGGCGGCTGAACGAGGCCCAGCGCCAGGCCGCCATGACCACAGAGGGCCCCTTGCTCCTGCTGGCGGGAGCGGGCAGCGGCAAGACCACGGTGCTGATCCAGCGAATCTACAACCTGCTGACCTATGGCCGGGGCAGCGACTCTGATGTGGCGCCCGGCGGGGCCACGGAGGAGGATTTGGATTTTCTGGAGCGCTTCCCGGACCAGCCGGAGCGGGAGGACTGGGACCAGGCCCGGCGGCTCTGCGCCGTGGACGTGCCCCGGCCCTGGGAAATCATCGCCATCACCTTTACCAACAAAGCGGCGGGGGAGCTGAAGGACCGTCTTTCCGCCCGGCTGGGGCCCAGGGCCAATGATATCTGGGCCTCCACCTTCCACTCCGCCTGCGTCCGCATCCTCCGGCGGGACATCGACCGCCTGGGCTTTGAAAAGGACTTCACCATTTACGACACCGACGATTCCCGCCGGGTGGTGAAGGACATCGTGAAGGAGCTGAATCTGGATGAGAAGGCCTTCCCGCCGAAAAATGTTCTCTCCGTCATCAGCCGGGCCAAGGACCGCTACGAGGGACCGGAGGAGTTTATCGAAAAGCACGCCGCCGAAAACGACTGGCGGCTCAGCCGCATCACCAGGGTCTACGAGCGCTATCAGAAGAAGCTGGCCGCCGCCAACGCCCTGGACTTTGACGACATCATTTTCCACACCGTCACCCTCCTCCGGCAGGAGCCGGAGGTCCGGGAATACTATCAGAGCAAGTTCCGCTATGTGCTGGTGGACGAGTATCAGGACACCAACCACATGCAGTATCTCCTGACCAGCCTGCTGGCCGGGGGACGGAACAACCTCTGTGTGGTGGGCGACGATGACCAGTCCATCTACCGCTTCCGGGGGGCCAGCATCGAGAACATCCTCAGCTTTGAACAGCAGTATGCCGGCGCCCGTATCATCCGGCTGGAACAGAATTACCGCTCCACGCAGAATATTCTGGACGCGGCCAACGCCGTCATCGGCCACAACGCGGGCCGGAAGGGCAAAACCCTCTGGACCGACAAGACCGGCGGCGACGCGGTCTCCGTCCGCACCACCCTCAACGAAAGCGACGAGGCCGCTTTTGTGGTGGGCGACATCTTAAACCGCGTAGGCCGGGGGGCCCATTTCCGGGACGCCGCCGTTCTCTACCGCATGAATACCCAGTCCAACGCCCTGGAATACGCCATGAAGCGGAACAATGTGCCCTACCGTGTGGTGGGGGGCATGAAGTTCTTCGACCGGGCGGAAATCAAGGACATGCTGGCCTATCTCTGCGTCCTGAACAACCCCCTGGACGACCTGCGGTTCCGCCGCGTCGTCAACGTCCCCGCCCGGGGCATCGGCAACACCACCATGGATAAGGTGTCGGCTCTGGCGGCGGCCCAGGGCGCTTCCCTTTACGAAATCTGCCGCAACGCGGACCTGTTTCCGGAGCTGAAAAGCGCCTCCGCCAAGCTGCTGAAATTCGCTGACCTGATTGACGGCCTGCGAAAGGCCGGGGCCTCCCTGGCCCTGCCGGAGTTCTACGACGCCGTGTGCGAGCAGACCGGCTACACCCAGGCCCTGAAGGATAAAAACGACATGGAGAGCCTGGGCCGTCTGGAGAACGTCCAGGAACTGAAATCCAATATCCTGGGCTTCCTGGACCAGGACCCGGAGGACGCCACCCTGTCGGGCTTCTTAAACGAAATCGCCCTCTATACGGACCTGGACAGTCTGGAGGGCGGCGACGACTGCGTGACCATGATGACCATTCACGCCGCCAAGGGACTGGAATTCCCCTTTGTGTATGTGGTGGGCATGGAGGAGGGTCTTTTCCCCGGCAGCTCCGCCCAGTTCGAGGAAGAGGAGCTGGAGGAGGAACGCCGGCTCTGCTACGTGGCCATGACCCGGGCCAAGGAACACCTGACGCTCACCAACGCCCGCCAGCGGATGCTGTATGGCCGCACCGCCTCCAACCGTCTCTCCCGCTTCCTGGAGGAGATTCCGGAGGAAAACCTGCAATGGGAGGGCCGGGAGTCCGGCGGCTCCTGCGGGTGGGGCGGCTCCTTTGGCCGGCAGGGTTTCGGCGGCGCGTCCGGACCGGCGGCGTCCCCCGCCTCGGCCTACGGCGCAGCGCCCCGAAAACCCGCCCCGGTCCGGCCGGGGCTCCGGCCCTCCGCTCCCCCGCCGGTTCAGCTGGAGCCGGGGGACCGGGTGAGCCATACCGCCTTTGGGCAGGGAACGGTGGCGTCCCTCCAGCCCATGGGCGGCGACGCCCTGGTGCAGATTGACTTTGAGACCGCGGGCCGGAAAAAGCTGATGCTGAAGGCGGCGGCAAAGCACCTGAAAAAGCTGTAAAATGATTCAAAAGCAGAAAAAACCGGAGCCAGGGATTTCCCTGACTCCGGTTTTGCCATTATTGATCGAGCGGCAGAGCTATTTTCAGCAAAGGGATATATCTCAACTCTTCACTCTCAACTCTCCACTCTCTGCTCTCAACTCTCAGCAGCAGCAGTTTCCGTTTCCCAGCAGCCTCACGCAGTTTGCGCTGATCTGAGGCGGAATGCTCATGGTCATGGCCCCGCTGTACTCGATGCACACGCACTGCCCCGGACAGAAACAGCAGGCATTGTCGGTATGGACCAGCACTTCCCGCCCATTGCACAGGTCACATACCAGCAGCTCACAGCAGCCGCCGCGCAGGATGCGGGCCTTCATGACAACGGGTTCGCCGCAGGACTTGTATTTATCACCGGAGGTCTCGCAGACCTCGCAGGCCTCACAGGCGGAATCCATAAATTCCATTGTAATTTCCTCCCATACATAGAGTGTAGTCCATTCTATGCGGGGAAGAGAAAACAGGTCACTCCCCCTTCCGGAAGGCTCCGAAACGGACGGCAAAGCCCTCCCGGGCGCAGGCCTCCACTTCTCTCTGAAGGGCCTGATAGCTCTCAAGCAGTCCTTCCGCCTCCGCCGTCAGCACCGCGCCGCCGCCGTGCTTTCCCCCGATGGTGGACTCCAGCAGCCTGCAGTCCAGGGCCTCCTCGGCATTTCGGATGATGCGCCAGGCCTTGGAGTAGGCCATACCCATGGACCCCGCCGCCGCCCGGAGGGACTTTTGGGTCTGCACCTGCTCCAGCAGGGCGGCCACGCCGGGGCCGAAGCGCCGCTGACCCTCCCCGTCCAGAAGGCGGAGGGTGACGGTGAGGCGCAGGTCAGGGTTCATCTTCATAAGAATATTCCTCCCGGCTGGTCATTTGGAATTGGCCGTCCTTCAGCTCCCAGATTTCCGTGAAATAGGAAAAGGTGTTGCCGGCGTTGAGCTCTTGAATCGGAACTTCCCGGCGGACGAGAACCAGGTCGGACTCGATACTCCAGCGGCCGTTCCCCGGCGGGATCGGCTCCCGGCCCTCCGGCGGGACCCAGGTCTCCTCCGCCCAGCCCCGGTCAATGTCCAGCTGGCCGGGGGGTTCGGGTTCAAAGTCGCAGGTGCTCCGCTCCACCCGGCTGAGGTACAGGTCTCCGTTTTCGTCGGGCCGGTAGACCTCCGTAATCCACTGGGACCCGGCCATCCCGGCTTTATACCCGCTGGTAAGCTCCCGGGTATCCGGATGGGCCTCCGCTCCCTGGAGCACGAAGGCATATTGGTACTGCTCCGTTTCCTCGTCCCACAGCCAGTAGTAATAGGGAATTGTGTTGTTGGCGGGCCAGCCGAAGAGGCCCAAATCCGTGTTCCCGTCGAAATTCAGGTCTGCCGCCTCCATGCAGCCCTCCGGCTCCCAGCAGGAGGTGTACTCGCTGACGCTTTCGCCTGGAAGGAGGTCGCCGTCCCCCCAGAAAGCCATGTTTGCCTCCCAGGCCTGGACGTTTTGGAGGAGCTTGTCCCCATCGTACACCCGGACCTCCCGGACGCCGCAGGTATACTCGTCCTCCACCTTCCCCACGGCCTCCAGCCGGAGGGTCCGCCCGTCCGCCAGGGGCGCGTCCAGGGTCAGGAGGACATGGTCCTCCGTCCCGTCTATGGGGGGCTCCCCTTCCGGAGGCGTTTCCGCCGGGACAGGGTCCGCCAGGGCCTCCTGGGGCGGCGGGGCCGGGGGTTCCTCCTCCGTCTCCGCCGGGGCGGCGCAGGCGGAGAGGAGCAGAAGCAGCAGAAGCAGGCTGGCGATTCGTCTCATGGCAGGCATCCTTTCTGTATGGTCCGGGGCCCTCCCGAGAGGCGCTGCCCCGGACCGTTTTCCCCAATATAACAGGTTTTCCGCCGGAAAGGGTAACAATCGAGTAACAGTTTTCCGGTCTCCCGCCGGGAGAGCTGTCCACATGATTTCCCGGAAGCATTCCCTTTCGCGTCCTTTTCTAAAGAGGCGGGCAGCCGCCTGATAAGCCGGAATCCTCCGGTCCGGACATTCACGATAGAATGCCCGCAGCCACAGCAATCATGCAGACTGAGCACACCCCCGCGCTGAGAACCTGTATTCATAGCCGGGGGATGCTGGATGTGCGAGGATTTTTCCTGTCAGACAAGGAGGTTTTCCGCGGCAATCCTGACGGATTGCAAGGGAAACCGACGCAGTATGGCGGGAAAAAGATCGCTCAGACAGCGTTCAGCGGTTGTGAATACAGGTTCTGAATACAAGAATCACTTTTTGACCCTTTGCTCCCCTTTGACCGCCATATCTATCCGGTCTGAAAACAGGGCGCAGAGAACGGCGGCGGCTATCATAAACAGTGCCAACCTTCTTTCCATATTACCCTCCTCAAAATCCAATTCCATTGATTGATTATAGCATGCCGTCATTGCCCCGGCAACCTGGTTTTGAAGAAAGGCGTGTCCCATTGGCGGATTTTATTTTGCACGGGCCGGGCTCTTTCCCGGTCCCTCTGCCGGAAGTCCGGCACAATTGGAAGAACGGGAGCACGGGCGGACACAGAAGCCCGCCCCTATAGGTGTTGCTGTAGGGACCGGGCGCAAAGCCTGCTCCCTCCTTCTGACAAAATGCGCGAATGGACGCTCCCACCCTACACGGAAATCAAGGCGGGAATACAAGGGATATTTTTGTAGTATTCCAGAAGCAATCAGCATCGT
>NZ_CANTJS010000035.1 GCF_947654275.1 uncultured Oscillibacter sp.
GCCATGGAGGTTCCCGGCGATGGCGGACACACCGAATGGTGCGAAGCAGTTGACGAGAACCAGTATAGCATTTTGAAATAAGA
The DNA here is from genome assembly GCF_947654275.1 of uncultured Oscillibacter sp. GTDB lineage: Bacteria > Bacillota > Clostridia > Oscillospirales > Oscillospiraceae > Oscillibacter. Next base: position 84 of record NZ_CANTJS010000035.1, read on the forward strand.
TACGGCAAACGGAAGGGCTGAGGCATGAAACCTCAGCCCTTTTTACGTCAGTTAGCATCAACCTTGGACTTGATACTGATGAACTAATCGAGACTTCTGTTTTTCCCTCTGGAGCGTTAAAATCAGACTGTAACAAGGAAGCAGTATTCAGATCAAAACAGAAAGGACTCATTATGGAACAGCGAACATTAGGGCGCGATTTGAAGGTTTCGGCCCTTGGCCTTGGGTGCATGGGGTTCTCCCATGCCTACGGTGCGCCCACAGATCGAACCGAGGCCATCCGCCTGATTCAGCAGGCGGCGGATATGGGATATACCTTCTTCGATACCGCCGAGGTCTACGGAACGGCAGACGCCCCCCACCACAACGAGGAATTGGTGGGAACCGCCCTAAAGTCCTGCCGCGATCAGGTAGTCATAGCAACCAAGTTCGGTATCCGGTTCGACATGGCCAATCTGGCGGTGAACAAGCCGATGATACCGGATTCCAGGCCCCAAGTGATCCGGGCCTCCGTGGAGGCTTCGCTGAAACGGCTGGGTACAGACCATATCGACCTCTACTACCAGCACCGGGCCGATCCCAATGTGCCGGTGGAGGAAGTGGCCGGGGTGATGGCTGATCTGATCCGGGAGGGGAAGATCACCCACTGGGGCCTGTCTGAAGCGAATGAGGACACCATCCGCCGCGCTCACGCTATCTGCCCGGTAACAGCCATTCAGAACCGCTGCTCCATGATGGCGCGGTGGTATGAGAGCCTGTTTCCCGCTCTGGAAGAACTGAACATCGGCTTTGTTGCCTTCTCGCCGCTGGCAAATGGTTTCCTTTCCGCAAAGCACGGAAAGGACGCTCGGTTTGAAACCGGAACGGACTACCGCAGCGTCATGCCTCAGTTTACCCCGGAGGGTGTGGAACGGAACCGGGAGTTGCTGGAACTGCTGCACCGGCTGGCGGAGGAAAAAGAGGCGACACCCGCCCAGATTTCTCTGGCATGGATGCTGTGCAAAAAGCCCTATATCGTTCCCATCCCCGGCACCCGCAAGCTGGAACGGATGCGGGAGAACGCGGCGGCAGCAGATATTTCGCTGACAGCTTCCGAAGTACAGGCACTGGACAACGAGCTGAACAACATGGAGATGTCCCAGGTGTTCGGTGGTACAAAAATAGTCAAATAGGAGGTTATACACCATGAAAAAAACGAAACCCATTTCAGCACTGCTCTTAGCGGCAGCTATGCTCCTTTCCCTGCTGGCCGGATGTGCCGGCACCCCCAGCCAGCCTGCGGTGGACAACAGCACACCGCCCACCATTCAACCCAACGAGCCGGTCAACCCTTATCCTGATGCGCTGGTGATTGCCGAGCAGGGGATGTTCTCCGCTGGCGGCACGGTGCTGACCTCAGACGGTACCTTTGATGTTTCCAACTATTATGTGTCCAGAGAAGGGTCCACCTCCCATGTGGACCACGCCAATGTGTTTTATCAGATTCCGGCAGAGGCGAACGGTCTGCCCATGGTGTTCCTCCACGGCTACGGTCAGTCCCGCATGGGCTGGATGACTACACCGGACGGACGCCCCGGCTGGTCTGACCTGTTCCTGCGGATGGGCCACAGCGTGTTCCTTATCGACCAGCCCCGCCGGGGCGAGGCCGGACAGACCTCCGTGGCCGGGACCATCTCCACAGAGCCGTCTGACCAGACATGGTACACCCAGTTCCGCATCGGCACTTACCTGGACAACGAGTTTACCCGCAATGAGGGGTCCCAGTTCCCTGCCGGAGAGGATGTGCTGGATCAGTTCTTCCGCCAGATGACCCCGGACACCGCCATGGATGCCGCCAACGGCGACCAGAATATTGATATGACCGTAGTGGCCCAGGCGGTGGCGGCAACGATTGATGAAGTCTATGCGCGGACTGGAAAAGATTCTATTCTGGTGACTCACTCTCAGGGCGGGATGCCCGGTTGGGAAACTGCCCGATATACCGACCACATTGCCGCAATCGTGGCTATCGAACCGGGTATGGCTCCCATGGTGGACAGCGAGGACTACGCCGCCCTTCTGGAGAAAAACATCCCCGTTACGTTCTACTATGGCGACTACATCGGTCAGGAATTCACCGACGTTCCGGCGGCAGGTATGTGGGGTATGATGGCCTCCAGCGCGGACACCTTCACGGAGGCTTATACAGCGGCAGGCGGGAACAGCACGGTGGTGCATCTGCCTGAAGAAGGGATCACCGGCAATGACCACTTCATGTTCCAGGACTTGAACAATGATGTGATTGCAGAACACGTGGAAGCCTGGATTCAGAGCAACGCAGGTGTCTCCAACAGCACCGCCCCCCAGGTTCCTGCCGCTCCTGAAAGCGAAAATGGAAAAACGCTGGTGGTCTACTACTCCGCCACTGGCAGCACCGAGGCCGTAGCCGAATATATCGCCAACGCCACGGACGGCGACACCTTTGCGATCACCCCGTCAGAACCTTATTCCTCTGCTGATCTGAATTGGACGGATTCCGAGAGCCGGGTCAGCCGGGAGCATGACGATCCCGCCCTGCGGACCATGGAACTGGCGGAGACGACCGTAGACGGCTGGGAGGACTACGACACCGTGTTCATCGGGTATCCCATCTGGTGGGGCATTGCCGCTTGGCCGGTGGACAACTTCGTGAGCGCCAACGATTTCACTGGCAAAACGGTCATCCCCTTCGCAACATCTTCTTCCTCCGGCTTGGGGGAGAGCGGCGAACTGCTGGCGGAACTGGCGGGGACCGGCGACTGGCAGGAGGGCCAGCGGTTCCGCAGCAGTGTGGCCGAAGCCGATGTGGTGGAATGGGTCAACGGACTGAATCTTAAATAAGAAAAGGAGTTTTACAACATGAAAAATCTGAGACGTTTCCTCTCCTGCCTGCTGGCGGTCACGATGCTGCTGGCCCTGGGTATCACGGCCTACGCCGCAGAATTTACCGATGTACCGGCGGGGTCCGACTATGCCGAAGCCGTTCAGTGGGCCTCCAACAACGGCTATATCTACGGTTATGGTGACGGCCGCTTTGGTGTGAACGACAATGTGACCCGCGCGCAGTTGGCAACCATCTTCCATCGCGCCGCAGGGACGCCCGCCGCGTCCGGCACATCCCGCTTCTCTGACGCGGAGGCAGGGGCTTACTACATCAATGCGCTCAGTTGGGCGGAAAACGCCGGCCTGATTGCCGGATACCCGGACGGGCGGTTTGGCGTGAACGATCCGGTCACCCGTCAGCAGGTGGCCACGATCCTCTGGCGCTGGGCTGGTTCTCCCGCCGCCTCCGCCGAGAATTATGCGGATGAAAACGCTATTTCCGCCTATGCACAGACAGCAGTGGACTGGTCCCGCTCCAATGGTATCATCGACGCCCGCAGTGATGGACGGTTTGCCCCCACTGATAACGCCACCCGTGGAGAGATCGTTTCCGCACTCTACAACTATATGGGCAAAACCTCTACGCCTCCCGCTTCCACCGGGAATGGCAAGATTCTGGTGGCCTACTTCTCCGCCAGCGGCAACACAGAAGCTGTCGCGAACGCCATTGCCGATACGCTGGACGCCGATCTCTTTGAGCTGATTCCCGAATCGCCCTACACCAGCGCCGACCTGAATTGGACCGATTCCGGCAGCCGGGTCAACGCCGAGCATGACGATCCCGCCAAGCAGGATGTAAAGCTGGCAGACACCACCGTGGACAACTGGGCGGACTACGATACGGTTTTCATTGGCTATCCGATTTGGTGGGGCATCGCCGCATGGCCGGTCAATGATTTTGTGAAGAACAACGACTTCACCGGAAAGACTGTGATCCCCTTCTGCACCTCCACCAGTTCCGGCCTGGGACAGAGCGGAGAATTGCTGAAAGAGATGGCGGGTACTGGAAACTGGCAGGAGGGACGGCGCTTCACGGAGCGGGCCTCCCAGTCTGACATTGCGGCCTGGGCCAACGGTCTGGACCTCCCCAAAGCAGATACCCAGCCCGCACAGAGCGGTGAATCCAAGGTCCTGGTGGCCTATTTCTCTATGCCGGAAACCACCAACCCCAACAACATGACCACCGAGGAGGCCAACAGCACCGTAGTCATCGACGGCGAAGTATTGGGCAACACACAGTACATGGCCCAGGTCATTCAGCGGACAACCAACGCCGACATTTACCGCATTGAGCCTCAGACCCCTTATCCCACCGACCATACCACTCTGGTAGATCAGGCGCGGGATGAGCAGAATCAGGACACCCGCCCCGCCATCAAGGATTCCATCTCCAGCTTCGACAGCTATGATACTATTTTTATCGGTTATCCCATCTGGTGGAGCGACCTGCCCCAAATCCTCTACACCTTCTTCGATACCTACGATTTCAGCGGCAAGACAGTAATTCCTTTCAGCACCCATGGCGGCAGCAGCTTCGCCGGAACGCCTGCTACCATCCAGCGCCTGGAACCGAACGCAAAGATGCTGGACGGTCTGACCATCTCCCGGAACAGCATCCAGGACGCGGAGCAGGAGATCATCACTTGGGTCAACGGTCTGAATTACTAATCAGGAACCGATGACCTTCACCAATTTTATCCGCTGACAGTGGTAAGCACACTTTGATAAAAACTCCCGTGCGGCATAACGACTTCGACCGTCAGGGCCGCAGTCCGCTCCGCACGGGAGTTCCTTGTATCTGCTGGTTTAGTTTGAGTTAAAGTTCATGTGTTATCATTTCAGCACCCCTCCACACAGGAGGCAATGCCAATCAAAATGGAGAGCATTATGAAGAAGATGATTTCAATTTGTCTTTTATCTGCCTTATCCGCACTGCTTCTGAGCGCCTGCGGCGGCGGAGCGCAAATGGCCGCTGCCGCAGGGCCGGAGCCGCTGGCAACGAATCTTTCGGCGCAGAATGGAGACGCCCTCTATACTGCCGACACGCCCATATCCGATGTGATGGGTGATCCCGTCTTTGGCAGCTATGGCCGGTTGATCTTTCCAGCGAATAGCAGCTATTACAGTGGGAACACCTTGGGTGACTTGGGGCTGACTTGGTACAGCCATATCGACCCGGACAAGACCGTGGAGATTGTAAATACGATGTACCTCCATGCAAAGGCCGGGGACACGATCTTCTATGATATTTATACCGAGGAAGAAAAAGCTGCTGATCCCGCCAAGAAGGACACGGGGCTGTTTTTCTTCAAGGGAACCCCTGGTGAGCGATTCGCCATTTGCAATGCTGGCGGCGGTTTTGCCTATGTGGGGGCCATGCACGACAGCTTCCCCCACGCTCTGGAGCTGTCCCAAATGGGCTACAACGCCTTTGCCCTGATCTACCGTCCCGGTGCGCAGACCGCCTGTGAGGACTTGGCAAGGGCCATCCAGTTCATCTTTGAACACGCGGATGAGTTGGAGGTAGATACCGCCTGTTACTCCCTCTGGGGCGGCTCTGCCGGAGGCAGGATGGCGGCATACTTGGGCAGCTACGGCCCGGAAGCGTTCGGCGGCGGGGACTTGCCCAAGCCCGGTGCGGTCATCATGCAGTACACGGGCCACAGCGAGTACACAGAGAGCGACCCGCCCACATACGCCTGCGTAGGAACCAATGACGGTATCGCAAGCTGGCGGACGATGGAGCGGCGGCTGGAGGCTTTGGAGGCCCAGGGTATCCCCACCGAGTTCCACGCATACGAGGGGCTGGGCCATGGGTTCGGTCTGGGGACGGGAACCGTGGCCGAGGGCTGGATCAAGGATGCGGCGGCATTTTGGGAAGATCAGTTTGTCACTCTTGGTACGGAAACCTACCGGGGCTTTACGGTGGATAATGTCCTCCATACCGGAACCAACGGCGATATTCACTATAACGTGTATATCCCGGAGAGCTATGACGGCAGCAAGCCCTATGCCCTGTTTTTTACGCTTCCCGGTTATGAGGGGCTGTACTTCCAAGGGGTTGCCTCCAACATCAAGGCGGAGTCCTTCGGCTTTGAAGCGCAAAAGTACAACGAGAAGATGATCGTTGTCGCGCCGCAACTCAGTGATTGGGGCGAAACCTCCGCCAACCAGACGATAGCCCTGGTGGAATACTTTCTGAAGCACTATAACATAGACCGGGCCAGGGTGTATGCCAATGGCTATTCCGGCGGTGGGGAAACCATGTCCATCGTCATGGGAAAACGCCCGGAGCTGTTTGCGGCCTATCTGCATTGTTCCTCCCAGTGGGACGGCGATCTCGCAGTGCTGGCCCAAAGCCGGACCCCTGTTTATCTGGCAGTCGGCAGAAACGATGAATACTATGGTTCCGAACCTACGCAGAAAGCCTATGACACGCTCTATGGACTGTACCAGGATCAGGGCTTGTCAAAGGAGGAAATTGATCGATTGCTGGTATTGGACATCAAGGAAAAGTCTTATTTTACGGCGAAGGGCGTCAATAACGAGCATGGCGGCGGCGGACTGTTCGCAAGCGATGAAAAAATCATGGGCTGGCTGTTCAGCCAGACGAAGCGCACCGCATTGAGCGGAATCATCCCAGAGGAATTGGAGTATGTCCCAGAAGGATACCAGCAGCCCGCCCAGCATCCGGGGACGTTAGAAAAGCTGGAATATCAGACCTGGGAATCCTTTTCCTATGCGGAAAAGTCCCAAAAGCTCACCAAGACCGCCTGGGTCTATCTGCCGTATGGCTACGATGAGAGCAAGCAGTACAACATCTTCTATCTGAGCCATGGCGGTTGGAGCAACGAAACCACCACCATGGGGACCCCAGAGCGCCCCCACGAGTTCAAGCATATCGTGGATCACGCCATCGAGGACGGGCTGATCCAGCCGCTTATTATTGTCCTGCCCACTTATAACAACACCAGTGAATCGGATAGCGGCAATTATTCCCTGGCCCTCCGGCTGGTGGATAATTTCCACAATGAACTGGTAAACGACCTGATTCCCGCCGCCGAGAGCAAATACAGCACCTTTGCCGAGACAACGGATTTGAAAGGGATCGCCGCCTCCCGTGACCACCGCGCTTTTGGAGGCTTCTCCATGGGGAGCATGAACACATGGCACGCCTTTGAGTATTGCCTGGACTACTTCCGCTACTTTGCCCCCTCCAGCGGCGGACCTATCGGCAACCGGGCCTATATGGAGGAGATCGTCCAATCTTCCGGCCACAGCCCAGGGGACTTTTTCATCTTCACCGCCTCCGGCACGGATGACTTTGCCTACTCCGGCTTTAAGCGGGGTGTCATGGATATGGGTACAGATTCTGAGATATTTACCTTTGGAGACAGCGAAGCTGAGGGCAACCTATCCTTCCGGGAGCAGGAGGGCTATTCCCATAACGGAACCGCCGCCAACGAGTATATGTATAACGCTCTGCGGTTCTTCTGGAACACATAGGGCAAGCTGTAAGATTCCGCTGGCAGAAGCTGAACGCTTCCTCCTTAAAACAGCTCAATATTGCGTCACAGAAAACAAGGAAATAAGGGGTTAAAATGTGGCAAACAACTTTCGCATTTCCTCGTCGGTCAGTTTTCCTTGCTCCGCTAAATCCAGTACCTCCTGTACCTGTGACAAGGTAGCGTTCCATTCATCTCTGCTGATCTTCCCTCTCTGCTTCCTCGCCTTCAGGCGGTTGTAAACCTTCCGGTACTCCACACCTGCCGGACTCAGCCCTGTGGGATGGTTCGCCTTTCTGTGCGCGCCGACCTTGCGGCAGGTGCGCTCCGTCTCACCGGGGGCGATGTTGTTGCAGTAACAGGTGTTGTACCCTGCGGTCAGCAGGAAATAGCGCCCGCAGTTATGACAGCGGCGGGGTGCGTTGCCTGCCATCAGACCCCGGTAAAAATCCGTATAAAGAAAGTGAGAGAGATAATGGAACTCCACTTTCTCTGCCAAGAGAGTTTTTCCTGCTTCCATCGGATGTGCCATCGGAACAAAGCAAAGCTGCACGGGAAAGCTCTGACTGAATTCCTGTTCCGGAAAAAACAGTTCTCCAGCGGCTGCCATGTCGGTAAAGTAGGCGGCGTAGGCTTCTGCGTAAGCTTCGTTACTGCGCCGAGAGAGAGGCTCGAAATAAAGCTCCAGCATCCCCTCCAACTGCCCCCTGAAATTCCGCAGGCTCTCTGCAAAGTATTCCAGTCCAGAGAGAAATTCCTCAAACATCCGGTGACTCTCGGAGTCAACATCCAGAACCTCCGGCCACTTCGTCCGGTCGAACAGCAGGTCAGGAAACAAGCTCCGGGCAGTCTCTGTGTCCAAGCGCAGACTCCGGTAGACCGGCAAATCAAAAACCAAATCCCAGACAGCGTTGAGCCGTTCCTGCGCGGAACGGGCGGCGCTGTCTGTTTTTTCCTGGAGCAACGCCCACACAGCGGACATGAAGTGATTAACACGCCGGTCGATCTCCGTCAGTATCTTGCTGTCTATGTTCAGAACCTCCGTGGTAAGCTGACCCAGCGGAAAAACGGTTCCATCCAGAAACACAGTGTCTCCGGTAAAGAAAACCGAGAATCGGTCAAAGGTATTCTCTGCCATGCCGCCCCCTCCTGTATCCGATAGACTTTTGGCGTTTCCCCATCCTGGGCCAAATCTATTGTACGACTGTTGATTTTGTGTTACCCTCATCATATCAGAGCGATAAATAAAATCCAATCGGATATAAGGTGGATCAAAATGAAAGAGTCAAACTACAAGAGCTGCGATGAACTGCCGCTGTTCCAGAACGCAGAGATGGTTGCGAAGGTGCTGGGCGTCTCGCCGTCCAGTGGGTACGAACTGGTGCATGAGCCGGATTTTCCCGTTCTCAAAATCGGCAGCAGACTCGTAGTACCCAAAGAAAAATTCGTGGAGTGGGTGTCGCAGCACACCCAGAGAGGTGCAGATTGAAGTACACACCGTGGCCCAAGCGTGATCCAATCAAGAACTACTTCCAGCTGCCTAACGAGATATTCCTGCTGGGCCTGTCGCCCGGCGCTCTGGCCGTCTACTCCTACCTGCTCTGCTGTGAAAACCGTAACACCTACCAATGCTGGCCCAGCTACAAAACCATCGGTAAAGCAGTGCGGATGAGTGCCAACACTGTCCGCAAGTATGTGCTGGAGCTGGAGGACAAGCGTCTCATCCGCACGGAGCCCACCACCGTCGTCACCCGAGACGGACGCAAGCGCAACGGAACACTGCGCTACTACATCCGACCCATTCAGGAGGCGGTGGATCACTACCACGAGCGGCAGCTCAGTCAGCTGGAGCTGGATACCGAGCGGCAGAAAGCGCAGGCCCGATTGTCGCGGCTGTGTGCGGCGCAGGAGCCGCTCCGTGTCGACGGGCCAACCACAACACCCCCGACAGTATGAAGAGGTGTACCGAGGCTGTACGGCCCCGTGTTGGCAAATTTACGGGAAACGAGAAGGAGGAGCGGGATAAAAGCGTGCCGCCTTGTTGGCGCCCCGCTGGCCACTTCTGCCCGCAGTGCGGGCAGTTGCGGGGGCAAAGGCTGACGCTTTTTTGGCGGGAGAGCAGGTCGATTGACGCTGATATTTCGAAGGGGCCCTCTAAGCCCCGCCGTTGAAGGCTTTGGCATGACGCTAATTTGGAATAAGGAGGATATTTCAGCATGAATGAAGATAAAAAGCGGCACACGGTCTGGCTCACTCCGGATGCGTGGAGCCAGGTGGAAAGCAGCTATACAAAAGACAATTGTACGACGAAAAACGAGTATATTGAAAAGGCCATCCGCTTTTACACCGGCTATCTGAATACGCAAAACGCCGTCGGCTATCTCCCACGTGTCCTTGCGGATGTGCTGGAGGGCAAGCTGGGAGCGTTGGGTACCCGGAACGGCAAACTGCTGTTCAAACTGGTCGTGTAGCAGGACATGACCTCGAATATCACCGCGGCGGTGAATCAGATTCCCTTGGATGATCTGGAACGTCTGCGGGCACGCTGCATCCGGGACGCCAAAAAGACCAATGGGGTCATCAATCTCGAAGATGCCGTCAAGTACCAGAATGGATGGGATGATCAATGGTCAGGCTGATTCAAAAGAGTGGCTACATCAAAGCAGGCAGCGCGTCCGGGTATATGAAGTACATCGCCACTCGTGAGCGAGTGGAAAAGCTGGAAGGCAGTAGTCCAGTGACAGAGGGGCAGCAACAGCTCATCGAAAACGTGCCCCGGGATTTTCCTGACGCCAATGAGCTGGACGAATACAGCGGATATCGTTTGGCACCGACTACCGGCAACGCCTCTGCGTTGATCTCTGCGGTGCTGGATGCAAACGCGCACAAGTTCTCTAACAGAGATGGCTATATGAAGTATATCGCGACCAGGCCCCGCGTGGAGCGCCACGGTAAGCATGGCCTGTTCAGCAGCCAACCTGTGTCGCTGGATGCCGCACTAGAAGAAATTGAGGCGCACACCGGAAATGTGTGGACGTTCATCTGGTCCCTGCGTCGGGAGGATGCGGCGCGCCTTAGCTATGACTGCGCTGAGAGCTGGCAAAAGCTAATCAAGGCCCATCAGGTGGAGATTGCAGAGGCCATGAAGATTCCGCCGGACCAGCTCCGTTGGTACGCCGCCTTCCATGACGAAGGCCATCACCCTCATGTTCACGCCATGGTCTGGTCCGCAGATCCAAAGCAGGGACGGCTGGCCAAAGAAGGCGTCAAGATGATTCGGTCCAAACTGACCAATAATATTTTTCAGGATGAAATGTATGCGCTCTATCAAGAGAAAGATGTTTCCTAAGGGGAACTCGTCGCGGAGGTACGCCGGACCATGAAAGAGTTGCAGGAGAAGATACGTTCAGGTTCCTGCTGCGGCAGCCCAGTGATTGAAAACAAGCTGCTGGAGCTGTCACAGTCGCTGGAAACTGTTAAGGGCAAAAAGGTCTATGGCTACTTGAAGAAATCGGCCAAGGCTCAGGTGGATGCCATCGTGGACGAGCTGGCGAAGCTTCCGGAGGTGGCGGAGTGCTATGAAGTCTGGAACGGCCTGCGAGATAAACTGGAGGGTTACTACAAGGACGAGCCTCGTCAGCGGTTGCCGCTTTCACAGCAAAAGGAATTCCGAACGATCAAGAATCTGATTATTCGAGAGGCGGAAAATTTGCGGCTGGGTGTGTTCACCTTCGAAGACGCGAAAATGGAGGACGAGCCGGAAGTAGATTCGGAAGTCCTTCCGAAAGGCGCCAGATACGGTGAGGTGCTGGAGTATCGTCAGGCAGCAGCATTGCTCTACGATGACGATGCCACACAGGCAGAAAAACGAGATGCGGTGAGAGTGTTGGAGCAATTGTGGGATAAGGGTTTTACCTCAGCCGCGTATCACTTGGGCAGGGTATACCGGGACAGTCTTGGTGAATTGCCGGATGACGAAAGAGCGAAGAAATGGTTCCACTGCTCTGCTGCGATAGGGGATGTGCAGTCTCAATACGCTCTGGGAAAATTGCTCCAAGAGCAGGGGCGGCTCAGTGAGGCGGTGGCGTGGTACGAGCGTGCCTGTGAATCGGGGAGTCAGTACGCTCAGTACTCCCTCGGGAAGATGTATCTTCTGGGCAACGGCGTTCCGAAGGGTGCTGGCAAGGCGATTCAGTTGCTGACCTCTTCCGCAAACCAAGGGAACCAGTATGCGCAGTATGTTCTCGGCAGGCTCTGCCTGCAGGGCAAGGCGGTAGAACAGAATCCGGAGGCGGCAGAGTATTGGCTAACGCTGTCCGCTGATCAAGGTAATGAATCCGCCCAGATCCTCCTGGAACACCGTTAGTATAATTCGTCTGTTCTTCTTTGCACTGTGAGGCTTCTCCACCACATGAGCAATATTTTCTGGGAGATGCTCCCGCCACCCAATCCTGCGGGAGGTCATGTGGAGAGCAAGCTCATGGGTCGGATTTGTGAGAAGAAGATTGCAATGGGGCATAAGGCGGACGATCACGAGGAATATCAGGGCCCGTCCATGTCGATGTGACGAGCTCAAAATCTGTGTCGCTATAGACAAAGATAAGAATTTTTTCCTCCGAGATAATTTCAAACTTTCTGATAACTGTGGGAAAACCGCTGGATATTGAGGCCGGTCAATGGTAATGTGTGTTGCTGAAAAGGAGGTGGGTGGAGATGAGGAAAACTCTGGAAGATATCTACTACGGCAACATCACGCCTTGTGAGCAGCAGATGACATCTGGCTCAGAACTGAAGCGGGCGGTGGACCGTATCGCTAAATATGAAAATCAGCTCATGGAACAGCTGGAGGAAACTGAGCAAGAGACTCTTACAAAACTCATCCGGTCACAGCATGAAATCAACAGCATCACAGCAACCGAGAATTTCATCCTGGGCTTTCGGTTGGGCGTCAGGATCATGGCTGAGTGTATGGATGACAACGACGGCGAGATCAGAAGCGGAGGTGAATAGCAGGTGGCAAAGCGCAGGGCGAACGGCGAAGGGAATATTCGCAAGCGTAAGGACGGTCGATGGGAAGGGCGATATACAGCGGGCTATGATTCGGAAACTGGAAAGCGCATTACAAGAAATGTCCTCGGCAGGACACAGGCGGAGGTCAAGGAAAAACTGAAATCCGCCATAGGCGATAGCCAGCGGCTGGATATTTCCAAAGCTGGAAATTACACGGTGGCATCGTGGGTGCGAACATGGTATGAGGTTTACGCCGAGCCTCGTATCCGGCCAAACACACGGGAGTACTACATGAATTATATTGAAAACCACATCGTTCCCGGTATTGGCAAAATCATGCTGGACAAATTGACGACCATTCAAATCCAGCGGTTTTACAACAACCTCCAGAAGAATGGCCGAGTCCAGCGCAAGGGGTATCCTGAGTTGAAGGATAGGAGCCTCAGCCCGCGAGTGGTCAGAGGTGTTCACACGCTGTTGAACAACTGCCTGGACCAAGCGGTAGCGGAACGACTGATTCTCGCGAATCCAGCTCAGGGTTGCAAACTGCCGAAGCTGGTAAAGAAGGAGATGCGTATCCTGCCGCAGGAGAAGATCGGTATGTACTTGGCAGAGGCGGAGCGTCGGGGACTGCTGGCAGCATTTTATCTGGAACTAACAACGGGCTTGAGAAGGGGAGAACTGCTGGCCCTCCTTTGGACGGACTTGGATGCCGGGTCCAGAACAATTTCCGTTACAAAGCAGGTCAACCGCATCAAAGGGGAACTGGTAGTCAGCCCGCCGAAGACGCAGAACTCCGTCCGGACGCTGGTAATTCCTCAGCAAGCAGTTGATCTCCTGATTGAGGAACACCAGAAGCATCCGGGTAATCCGTATATGTTCCCATCGCCCAAAACCGGAACAATGTATGATCCTGATGCTTTCCGGCGGACTCACGATAAAATCCTGAAAGCGATAGGCGCGGAACATGTGCGCTTCCACGATATGCGGCATCTTTTCGCAACGCTGTCCCTAAAGAACGGTGTGGACGTGAAAACCCTCTCCGGCGCTCTGGGACACTACTCGGCAGGGTTTACGCTGAACACGTATACCCACGCCATGGCACAGATGAAGCAGGATGCGGCAGACACCATTGGAGCGGTAATCAGCAGTCAAATGTAAAAGGGAGAGCACTCTCCAATAATAGCACTGGACAGGAATATCCCATTTAGTGCGCTTTTTCCCTTTCCAAAACTTTTCTTGCGTAAATGGAGTTGAAAAACGTAGCTGACTAACAAAACCAGAATTCATATATGTGTTTTGAAAACAAAATGCTGCCCCTTTATGGTATAGTGGCTATCCTAAAGCAAAATAAAATATTTGAGGGGGATTTGCATTTAGATTTTTTTCTGTTATAATGTAGAAAACTGATTATATTTGTCAGGGGGTGATTATCTTCTTCTTTTACTTTTTCTTTGATGAACTATACTATATTGAGGACATTCAGCAGGCATTTAAAAATATCTGCTTGAACAAGATGTTGTCCGATGGCTATTTCGATATGAGCCTATACATATATGGCCGGATTAAAAAGGAAGATATGTATGCCAGGCTCAAAGCAGGCAAATCAAAATATGCCGCTTTGTACCATGGCTCGTATCCTAAGAAAGACAACGCAGTGACCGCTTGGAAAAAATGTATGGGGGAAGATTCTTATACTGATGACAACAATCGTTTTCCGCTCAAACTGACTCATGATGAATCCAAGGGTATCGTAAACTGGGTATATAGGACATTAAAAAATGTGAAGGAACGAGAGACTTTCACAGAACAACTTCTAAGGCAAATAAAAGATTTCCATAATGTCTCCCACTCTGTCTGCTTAACAAGAGGCGTTGTATACAACAAAAATATAATTGAGCTGAATTTTATAGCCTCTGTTTCAGATGCAAATCATTTCATTTCTCTTCTTCGGCAAAGGACAGATGCGCTGTTCTTCCGGGGGCATTCGGATCCAAATTACATTTTGCAGCCTTCTATTATGCGGACGTTAAGTCTGCGGCAAAATGAGAGTAAAATATATCAGGAATTGCTGATCAATTGTCCCGACGATTTTGAGAAATGCCACACACATCTTGAAAAATTGGTGAAAATGCAACATTACGGGTTGCCCACCAGATTGCTCGATATAACGAGAAATCCCTTGGTAGCATTATATTTTGCATGTGAAAGTAATTTAGACACATATGGCGAATTAGTATTGATCTCTGCAGAGAATCATGAGATTAAATATCCTCAGAGCGATACAGCATCAGTGTTAGCCAGCCTGCCAGCATTTACAGTTAAAGATCAGCGTGAGTTTTATCGTTTGGCAAGTAACCCTGAAGTAGGAGGATTAGAATTTGATTATGGCGTATCAAAGCTAATCCAAGAGGTCAGGCTGGAGAAGCCCAGTTTTGAATCCTCAATAAAGCGTGAAGATATATTGAACAGCTATATTGTATTCGCACTTAAAAACAATAATCGAATTATAAAACAAGATGGTGCATTTATCCTATGTGGCCTAAATAATGGAGCAAACTCTTTGGAGGAATTCAGATATCGAGAACAGTGCAAGAAAATAATTGTATTAATAGAGAAAAAGGAAGAAATTCTTGAACAGTTGGAGCATTTTTCAATCAATCGGGCAACGCTATTTCCTGAAATAGAATGTGTAGCAGAATATCTTAAAAAGAAGTATAGCTAGTTCAATGTGAAGGCGATAGGGAAAGAATGCGGTTGAGAAAAATTTCCCCTCGCTGTCACAGCTGTCACAAAAAATTGAGTAAATGTGAAGATTTACTGCAATACATGAGTCCTTACTCAGCAGGATGAATATTAAACACGTACACTCATCAAATACGGTGGACACCATTGGAGCGGTAATTAGCAGTTAGATGTAAAAAGGGAAAGGGCCTCCAAATAACAGTACCGGGCAGGATTTTCCTGCCCGGCACTCTTTCATCCTTTCCAGTCCTTTCCCCGTGTGGGTCAACTTGTGGGTCTGCCTGAAATAGCAAAAATAAACCCTAGTAAAAAGTTGCGAAAAACAGAAGAAACCCGCCAAAACTATACAGTTTCGGCGGGTCGATGGTGGAGACTACTGGACTCGAACCAGTGGCCTCATGCGTGTGAAGCATGCGCTCTAACCAGCTGAGCTAAGCCTCCATACAGATATGAACTTTTTGGTTTCCCATAAGACGCCGCGCGTCACAGCGTCTTATGGGATGGTGACCCGTACGGGATTCGAACCCATGTTACAGCCGTGAAAGGGCCGTGTCTTAACCACTTGACCAACGGGCCGTTTGTGAAAAAACTGGAGAAGAATTTCATAAAGCGCCTTCCAGAAGCGCTTTCCGGCGCTTTATGAAATTTTGGTAGCGGCACCTGGATTTGAACCGGGGACACTGCGGGTATGAACCGCATGCTCTAGCCAACTGAGCTATGCCGCCATGTGGCTGTTCCGTAACGGACAACTGATACTATAGCAGATAGGCACCGTGTTTGTCAAGCTTTTCCTATGTTTTTTTGAAAAAATTTTTTGATGCCGCTCCTGCCCACCGCCGCCCGAGGGCGGTTTCCAACTATGAGCCGTCTCATGACGATGGCCCCGGCGCCGTCTTTCTGAAATACAATGACGCGCATTTTATGAAGCCGCAAGAGACCCCCTGCCTATGGAAAACGCCCCCAAGCCCATCACGAGGCTCCGTTCTCCGTCCCGGCTCCCGGCTGTTCTCTGCCGCAATGGGGAAGCGACGGCCCCCTCCGGCGCACTCTGCCGGCGTCAGAGGCAGCATTGAAATTTTCATCATTCAGGAATTTAAGTCTTTTGTAACAATTCGTGCTGGTTTCCTTAACAAATTCCCTATATATTAAAATCTGCAAGAGACAATACTTCTTTTCATCCAATCTTCCAATCTATAGGAAACGGACCCGCCGCAAGGCAGGTCCGTTTTCCTGTTCTCCGCCGTGTCCTCAGCTCAGCGCCTTCTGCTCCAGGCTGCACAGCCCCGCGCCGATGGCGGTGGCGAAGGTGGCCCGCTCCGGGATGATATACCGAATGCCGTAAAGCCGCTGGAAATTCTCAAAGTTGGGTGCGGCCTGGGACAGCGTCGTCATGGCCCCTGTGAGGACCACCGTGTCCGCTCCGCAGCACTGACAGGCCAGCACCGTCATGGTGCCGATGGCCTGGAGCACCAGATTCACCGCTCCGGCGGCCAGGTCCGCAGGGGTGGCGTCCTCCGCCAGATTGCCGAAGTTGGCGGCGGTGAGAGAGGGGTCCAGGGTGGCGGCGGGGTCCTTGGCGATGTCCCGGATGGTCAGGTCCACCCGGCCCAGGTCCCCCTGCTCCGCCAGCTTCTTAATCTGGCCGAAGCGCTCCATGTCCACCAGCTTCCGGCACAGGCCCCCCAGGGTGCCGCCGCCGATGCCGCTGCCGCAGAGATGCCGCACCGCCTTGCCCCGCTCCGCCCAGAGAAAGGCGGTGCCGGTGCCCATGGTGGCCACCACGGCCCTGGGCTGCCCCGAGAGGGCCAGGGCTCCCGTGCCGCTGGCGGAAAATTCGTCCACCGTGCAGGTGGGCAGGCCGTAAATTCCCCCCTCGGCATAGGCGGCCCCTACGCCGGTGAGCACCACCCGGCGCACATCCCCCAGCTCCAGCCGATTGCCGGACAGATAGCTGCCCAGGGCTCCGTAAAGACTGGTGAGAGGGTCCTCCGCCCGGACCCGCAGGGTGGAGATGACGGACCCGTCCCCTTTCAGACCCACAATCTTGGTGGTGGTGCCGCCAATGTCGATGCCAAGGATCACATCCATGCCGGACTCCTCCTTTTTTCTCCCTTTTCAGGGGTTCCCCATCCGTCCCCGGGTCATCCGGCGGACGGATGTGTGTTTTTATATATGGGGCCGGGCTGAATCTGCGCTGTCTCAAGCGGCCGGTTTCCCGTCCCCGGCGGCCCGCGCCGGCGGACGGTCCGGCCCCTCACAGCAGCAGGCCCACCCGGTACACCAGAAAGGTCACCAGCCAGGCCACCAGCACCTGAAACAGGGCTGTGAACGCCGTCCAGGCCCAACTGCCGGACTCCCGGTGAATGGCGGCCAGCGTGGCGGCGCAGGGGATGTACAGCAGACAGAATACCATGAGGCAGAAGGCGTTCAGCGGCCCGAAGCCGATGCCCGCCAGCACCCGGGAAAAGGCCTCCATGCCCGCCGGGGAGTTGGCGTTGACAATGCCGAAGAGCACAGCGCAGCTGGAGACCACCACCTCCTTGGCGGAAATGCCGGCAATCAGCGCCACGGTAATCTGCCAGAAGCCCAGGCCGATGGGCGCGAAGAAGGGCACCATCCACCGGCCAATCATAGCTCCGAAGCCCACGGAGAGGTCCGGGCTGTAGCCCTGGGGGCCGAAGTTCAGCAGAATCCAAATCAGCAGCGTGGCCAGGAAAATGGTGGTGCCGGCCTTGCCCAGGTAATCCTTCACCTTGTCCCACACGTAGATGCCCACCGTCCGGGCGTCGGGCATCTTATACTCCGGCAGCTCAATCAAAAGGTAGTTGACGCTCTTCTCCCGGTCCAGCAGGTGGAGCAGCACCGACACCAGAACCGCCACCACAATTCCGATCAAATACATGGAGTAAGCTGCCAGCATGGCCCAGCGGCCAAAGAACATGTGGGAAAACAGTATGTAAATGGTCAGCCGGGCGTTGCAGCTCATAAAGGGTGTCACCAGCATGACCTTGTAGCGGTCCCGTCTGCTCTCCAGGGCCCGGGAGGCCATCAGCGCCGGGACGGTGCAGCCAAAGCCCAGCAGCATGGGGATGAAGGCCTTGCCGGAGAGGCCCAGGCGGCTCATAAGCCCCTCCATCACATAGGCCACCCGGGCCATATAGCCGCTGTCCTCCAGAAAGGCCAGGGCCAGGAAGAGGATGAAGATATTGGGCAGGAAGGTGATGATGGTCCCCACGCCGCCGATGACGCCGTCGATGACCAGGGATTGGATCATCTCCCCGGCTCCCAGGGCCCCCAGGGTCTGCTGGGCCGAGACGGACAGCCATTCGATGGCGTACTCGAAATACCCCTTGATCCAGTCTCCCACCGTAAAGGTCAGGAAGAACACCAGGGCCATGATGCCCAGGAACATGGGCACGCCCCAGACCCGGTGGGTCAGCACCTGGTCCGC
This sequence comes from uncultured Oscillibacter sp., assembly GCF_947654275.1. Lineage (GTDB taxonomy): Bacteria > Bacillota > Clostridia > Oscillospirales > Oscillospiraceae > Oscillibacter. Next base: position 18,696 of record NZ_CANTJS010000035.1, read on the forward strand.
CCGCTCCGTCAGCCGGTCCTGGCGCTGCTTGTGCAGCAGCACTTCTCTCACGACCTCCTCGATGAAGCCGTATTTCTCATTGATGATGCGGGACTCGCCTCCCAGGCCCGCCAGTCCCGGCAGGTCCACGGGATACCGCTCCGTAATCTCCTTGTCCTCCTCCAGTAGCTTGATAGCGTGCCAGCGGGGGCGCTCCATATCGGGGTGCTTCTCCTGAAATTCCGCGAGAATCTGGTCAATGCGGTCCTCGATTTCATCGCTGTACACCATGGCATATTCCCGGTGGTGGTCATGGGCATGGAGGCTGGGGGTCTTATGCTGGTGAACCAGCCGGTCGGGACCGGAGAGGTTGCGGTGATGGGCCGCCGCGTGAAGCAGGGAGTCCAGACCGCTGCGCCGCCGGGCGGAAACGGGAATCACCGGCACGCCCAGCATCTCCGGCAGGCGGTGGAGGTCAATCTCCATGCCCCGCTTCTCCACAATGTCCATCATGTTCAAGGCCAGCACCACCGGTTTTTCCAGCTCCAGCAGCTGCAAGGTCAGGTACAGGCTCCGCTCCAGGGCGGAGGCGTCCACCACATTGATAATGACGTCCACCTCGTCGCTGAGGATGAACTGCCGGGAGACGATTTCCTCCATGGTATAGGAGGTCAGACTGTAGGTTCCCGGCAGGTCCACCAGGCGGATATTCAGATCGTGGTCCCGGATGGCGCCCTCCACCTTTTCCACCGTCACGCCGGGCCAGTTGGCCACCTTGAGGTTGGCGCCGGTATAGGCGTTGAACAGGGTGGTTTTTCCGCAGTTGGGATTCCCGATAAAACCGATGGTCAGATTCTCGCTCATACCGCCGCCTCCACTTTCCGCACCGCGATGCTGGCGGTGATGTGCTCCCCCAGGGCGAAGCGGGACCCCCGGAGCTTGATAATCAGGATGCCCCTGCCCTTCCGGTTTACCACGGAAATCTTCGTCCGCCGGGTCATGCCCAGCACCTGCAAGCGCCGCTCCATCTGAAAGGGCAGGCTGATGTTTTCCACAACGCAGGTCTCCCCAACCTGCATGTCCTTCAGCAGCATAGTCTTCCCCTCTCCGTCTTTCTCCGGCGGGACGGCCTCCGCCGTCCCGCTCCGTTTTTGATTCCGCTTTATTATACTGTCTGCCGCGCCGCTTGTCCAACCGCTTTCCGGAAAACTTCGGCCCCCGGCGGAATTTTTGTCTATATTGCTGTACTTTGGCTGAAAATGACGGCCTTTCCCCAAGCCCTTCCGTGATTGAGACGAATCCGGGCCGCCGTTCCCCCGCTCCGCCGGTTCTCAGACAGGCCCCCGTCCGTCCGGAGGGAGAAAAAATGATTGCCAAATCCAAAGGCCGCCTTTAAAATAAAAGAGCGGCGCTCACAGGCCGCGAACAGACATGACAGGACTCCGGACGGCATGGCCGCGGAGACCGTGAATCAATCAAGGAGAGAACAACCATGCAGGCAGAATTGAAGTGGCTGACAGACCCGGCGGTGTTCCGGGTAAACCGCCTGGACGCTCATTCCGATCACGTTTGCTACGCCTCGGCGGAGGAGATGGCCCAGGGGACAAGCTCCCTGTACCAGTCCCTGGACGGGCGCTGGCGCTTTGCCTGGAGCCCCCGTCCGGCGGACCGCCCCGCCGGCTTCTGGCGGGAGGACTTTGACGATTCCGCCTTCGGCTCCGTTCAGGTGCCGGGACATATGGAGCTCCAGGGCTACGGTCAGATTCAGTATATCAATACCCTCTACCCCTGGGACGGCCGCGCGGAGCTCCGGCCCCCGGAAATCGACTGGGAGGACTGCGCCGTGGGCAGCTATGTCCGGCGGTTCGACCTGGACGGAGGCCTTCGGGGAAAACGGGTCTGCGTCAGCTTTCAGGGTGTGGAACAGGCCTGCTATGTCTGGCTCAACGGCCAGTTCGTGGGCTATGCCGAGGACAGCTTCACTCCCTCGGACTTCGACCTGACGCCCTATGTCCGGGAGACGGGAAACCGGCTCTGCGTGGAGGTTTATCAGCGCTCCAGCGCCGCCTGGATTGAGGATCAGGACTTTTTCCGCTTCAGCGGCATCTTCCGTTCCGTGTTCCTCTATGCCAGACCGGACCTCCACCTGGAAGACCTGTGGCTCCAGGCGGGACTGGAGGAGGACGGTTCCGCCGGTACCCTCTCCGTCCGCCTGCTTCTGGAGGGGGAGGCCGGGGAGGTCCGCTGCCGGATTGCCGGCCCCGGCGGTGAAACGCTCTTGGACGGCCCTCTGGACCTGAGGCGGGACGGCAGGTATCTCCGCAGCCGGTCCCTCCGGTTCCCCGGCGTCCGGCCCTGGGACCATGAGCACCCGGTTCTGTACCGCGTGACCCTGACTCTCCTCCGGAGAGACGGCGCGGTTTCCGAGATCATTCCCTATGACATTGGATTCCGGCGCTTCCAGCTGAAGGACGGCCTGATGCTGCTGAACGGAAGGCGCATTGTCTTCAACGGCGTGAACCGCCATGAGTGGAGCCCGGAGACAGGCCGGGCCATCGGTCCCGCAGACATGGAGGCCGCCATGGAAACCTTCAAGCGGAACCATATCAATGCCGTCCGCACCTGCCACTATCCCAATCAGACCCTCTGGTACCACCTCTGCGACAAAAACGGCATTTACATGATCGATGAGACAAACCTGGAAAGCCACGGTTCCTGGCAGAAGCTGGGCAAGACGGAGCCCAGCTGGAACGTGCCCGGGAGTCTCCCGGCCTGGCGGGACTGCGTTCTGGACCGGGCCCGGTCCATGTTCGAGCGGGACAAGAACCACACGGCCATTCTTCTCTGGTCCTGCGGCAACGAGTCCTACGCCGGAGAGGATATTCTGGCCATGGCGGAGTTCTTCCGCCGGGAGGACCCCAGCCGCCTGGTTCACTATGAGGGGGTTTTCCACTGCCGGGCCTTTGACGCCATTTCCGACGTGGAGAGCCGGATGTACGCCCCGCCGGAGGACATCCGGGCCTATCTGGAGAGCCGCCCGGAAAAGCCCTTCATCCTCTGCGAGTACATGCACGACATGGGCAATTCCCTGGGGGGCATGGAGCACTATATCCGGCTGGGGGAGGAGTTCCCCCAGTATCAGGGCGGCTTCATCTGGGACTATATGGATCAGGCCCTCTGGCGCACGGACTGCCTGGGGCGGCGGGTCCTGGGCTACGGCGGGGATTTTGGCGAGCGGCAGACGGACTATGCCTTCAGCGGCAACGGCATTGTCTTTGCCGACGGGACGGAGAAGCCCGCCATGCAGGAAGTCCGATACTGGTACGCCTCTCCCCGGGAGCGGGCGCGGTTCGACGCGGCCAATGAAGACGCGGCAAAGGCCCTGTCTCTGCCCGCCGTCCGGGCAAAAAAATCCCCCCTCCGCGTCACCCACGGCGACGGGGCCCTGGGGGTGCGGGGTGAGAACCTTGAAATTCTGTTCTCCTATCCCCAGGGCGGGCCGGTGTCCCTGACCGCCGGAGGGAGGGAATGGCTGTGGCGGGCTCCCCGCCCGGCCTATTGGCGGGCTCCTACGGAAAACGACCTGGGGAACGGCTTTGCCTCCCGGAGCGCCCTTTGGTCGGCGGCGGAGCAATGGCAGGTCTGTGAGGACATTCGGGTTTTGGAGGAAAGCCGGCACCGCGTTTCCATCCGCTATACCTATGCCTCCCACGCCCTGCCCGGCCTGCGAACCCAGGTTGTCTATACGGCGGAGTCCTCCGGCGCGGTGGGGGTAACCGTCCATTACTGCGGCGGACCGGGCCGTCCGGAGCTGCCTTTGCTGGGCCTGCGCTTCCAGACGCCTGAGCCGGTGAAGAGGGTCCGGTGGCTGGGCCTCTCCGGGGAGACCTACCCGGACCGGAAGCGGGGCGGGGTCTTCGGCTGGCACGAGGAAGCGCCTCACATTCCGGCCTATCTGGTCCCCCAGGAGTGCGGCTGTCACGCGGAGACCCGGGCGGCCGTGCTGGACGGCGGCCTGACCCTGGACATGAGCGGGACGCCGCTGGCCTTCTCCGCCCTGCCCTGCACCCCCTGGCAGCTGGAGCAGGCGGCCCACCGGGAGGAGCTGCCGGACCCTGTGCGGACCGTGGTGACGGTCTGCGGGGCCATGCGGGGCGTGGGCGGTATTGACAGCTGGGGCAGCGACGTGGAAGCTCCCTACAGGGTCAGCGCGGCGGACGATCTGGAATTCTCCTTTCGCATACTGCCGGCGGCAGAGGGGTGAGTCCCGGGGCGCACGGTGGAATGAGGGAGGACCAGACCCCGGAACCGCCGGAGGAAACAGGAGACCCCGAGGCGGAAGCGCCGCCGGAGAACGGGGAAGAACCGGCCGCATAGGCGCAAAAACGCGGAAAACAGTAAAAGAGCCGGGGAGCGATTGCCCCCGGCTCTTTAAACATCCCATTCAATTCCTGATTCCTCATTCTCTCCGCTCTCAACTCTTCACTTTCCGCCCTTCTTCGACAGCCGGATACATTCCAGCGTATAGGTTACCTGCATAATCCCCAGGACCAGCAGCAGCACGAAAACGGGCAGGAGGTTCATCTCAAACACCAGGCTCAAAATCACCAGAACCATCCACGCCCCCAGGCAGACCCGGGAGGTCACCAGATAGGCCCGGTAGCAGGCCTGACCGACCTGACGGCGCTCCGACTCGTCGCAGCTGTCCATCCATTTTTTCTGAAACTTCATGTCGTAGACGCTGCCGTGCTTCTCCGGGTTCATCCGTTTTGCCAGGTCCACCGTCTTCTGCTGGGCGAAGATGACAAGGCCGCAGGAGACCAGGAAGACGCCCACCAGAGACAGCGCGCCGATGCCGCCGTCAATGCCGTAGACGCAGAAGGCCGCCATGAAAAAGAGATTCAGCAGCAGCTGCACGGCGCTGAGCAGCAGCACCCAGCTCAGGGAGATGTCGATGGACTCCGAGGTCTCGTCCTCGTCCCCGCCGTTCCAGGCGGCGAATTTCCCGGCGGCGGAGCGGTAGAGGAGGAAGCAGCTCCCCAGGGTCAGCGCCGAGGTCACAGGGATGCCCCAGGGGGTAATGGCCGCCAGAAGGGCGTTGAGACCCTCCGCCAGGGCGCCGGTGTCCAGCCCGAAGACGCGGCTCAGACCCACAACAAATCCGATTGCGCCCCCCGCCAGCATGGACCCCGCCATGGTCAGGGCAAACCGGGGCAGGGCCCGGCGGTTCTCGCTTGTCTCTTTCTTACTCATGGACCGTATCCTCCTCATAGGTAAAAATGTCCTCAACCCGTACGCCGCAGATGTTCGCCAGCTTCAGCGCCAGCGTCACCGACGGGGAGTAGTCCCCCCGCTCAATCTGGCTGATGGTCTGCCGGGAGACCCCCGCCAGACGCCCCAGCTCCTGCTGATTGACGCCCAGCCGGGCCCGGTGCTCCTTCAGCCGGTTGCGCAGTGGCATGTCACCGCCTCCTTCTGACAAGGTTCGTCGTCAAAATGACAACTTTTCTTGTCAATACGTATCATAGCGCTGACAAGGAAAGTTGTCAAGTCTTTTGCGGCAAGTTTTTTTGCATCAGGTATTTTGGACTCAGCATGAGGCGGAGGCGGTCCGGCTCCTGTTCCGGAGCTGCCGCCGCCGGAAGGACGGACGCCTGGTTTTCACGGAGACGGGCCGCGCCCCGGTGCTCCAGCAGATCCGCCGTAAAATCCTCCAGAGGCGCGTCCTCCGGTTTCTCCGGCCATTCCGGAAAACAGCGGAGGCGCTGGCTGGTCCCTTGGGGGGCTTTGCCCGGGACGCCGGTTTATCAGAGAGGAAGAAAGGACGCCGCAGGTTCTGCCGGATGGACCTGATGAGCGGACCGTCTTTGGGGGCCTGCGCAAGATTCTATAAAAAATCTTTGGACTGCGTCCGGAGGGCCAGAAGGGGAAACGAGGACTTTTTCCGGCGGGGAAGCCGTTTCGGGCGGAAAAGCGGGTCCGATGCCTCCGTCCCCGGGGAGCCTCATGGGGCCAAGGGAACAGCGGAAAGAGAGCAAAATGCTGAAAGTAATTTCCCCTCCGGGCGGCTATAATCTCCATCAGAACAGCGGTCGGCAGACCGGCTGCCTGTTCGGAAGCGAACCAACGGAATCGAAAGGAAGGATTACAATGAAGCACTGTGTAAGGGATTTCTTCAAAAGCCTGGTGGCCCTCCGCTATGCGGAGCTGAGCCAGGGACGCCGCTGATATTCCCAAAAACGATAGACAGATTCGAACAAGAGGAGGATGAAAGCATGAAAGCTGCATGGAAAGACTTTTTCGCGGCTCTGGTGGCCCTTCGCCAGGCGGAGCTGTCTCAGGGCGTCTGGAACCGCTGATGCCCTCCCCCCCGGACGCTCCGGGAAACGTGAAGATTCTGAACAGGCCCTGCGTCTCCACTGGAGCGCGGGGCTGTTTTTGTCCTCCTATGATGAAAGCTTGACAAAACAGACGAAAGATGCTATTCTGGATGCAGGGTTATTTGGTAAATTTAACCTGATGCGGGTCCCGAAAGCCGCCCCTGCTCCGCAGTGCGGAGACCGGGGGGAGACGAAACAGGGAAAGGGAGGAGAAACGTGGAAAAAACAGATCAGCGGTATCATCATTTCGTACAGATCCTGCGGGAGGAGCTGGTGCCCGCCATGGGCTGCACCGAGCCCATCGCCATTGCCTACGGCGCGGCGAAGGCCAGGGAGGTCCTGGGCCGGCTGCCGGAGAAGATTCTGGTGGAGGCCAGCGGCAACATCATCAAAAATGTCAAGAGCGTGGTCGTGCCCAACACCGGCGGGCTGAAGGGAATCGAGGCTTCCGCCGCCGCCGGCGTGGTGGCGGGGGACGCAGGGAGGATTCTGGAGGTCATCTCCCAGGTGACAGACCCCCAGAAGGAGGAAATCAGGTCCTACCTCGAGAGCCACGAGGTCCGGGTGGCCCCCGCGCCGGGGGACGTGATTTTCGATATCATCGTGACCCTTACCGCCGGAGCGGATACCGTGCGGCTCCGCATTGCCGACTACCACACCAACATTGTACACATTGAAAAGAACGGCGAAATCCTGCTGGAGGCCGGAGCCGTGGCCGAGGCGGGCGGCGCTGCCGGCCTCACGGACCGCAGCTGCCTGTCTGTGGAAGCGATTGTGGACTTTGTGAACACCTGTGACCTGGAGGACGTGCGGGAGACGGTTCAGCGGCAGATTGACTACAACTACGCCATCGCCCAGGAGGGAATCCGCAACGACTGGGGAGCCAACATCGGCAAGGTCCTCCAGGCCCATTACCACGACGATATCAAAACCCGGGTCCGGGCCATGGCCGCCGCCGGGTCCGACGCCCGGATGAGCGGCTGCGAGATGCCGGTGATTATCGTCTCCGGCAGCGGCAACCAGGGCATCACCGCCTCCGTCCCCGTGGTGGAATACGCCAAATACCTGGAGGCAGACCCGGAAAAGACCCTTCGGGCCGTGACCCTCAGCGACCTGCTGACCATCCATATGAAAACCGGCATCGGCCGCCTCAGCGCCTACTGCGGAGCCGTCAGCGCCGGCTGTGCCGCCGGGGCCGCCATTTCCTGGCTGAACGGCGGGGATTATGAGACCATCGCCCATACCCTGGTCAACGCCCTGGCAACCATTTCCGGCATGATCTGCGACGGCGCGAAGCCCTCCTGCGCGGCGAAGATTGCGGCGGCGGTGGACGCGGGCCTCCTGGGCTACAGCATGTATCTCAGCGGCCGGCAGTTCTACGGCGGCGAGGGCATCGTGTCCAAGGGCGTGGAGAACACCATTGCCAACATCGGGCGTCTGGGCCGCCTGGGGATGCGGGAGACCGACAGGGAGATCATCCGCATCATGACCAATCAGCCCCCTAAGGGATGAGTGGGACCGGCTCCGCATATACTGAAACGATCCGGAATGCGGGGCGTCTGCTTCAACTGTGTGAACAAGAAAGGGAGGATACTTGTATATGGCTACCGAGAAAAAGGGAATGAGTCTGCCTCTGAAGCTGCTGATCGGCATTGTGGTGGGCATCGTATGCGGCCTGTTCCTGCCGGAGAGCGCCATGACCATTGTGGTCACGCTGAAGTACGTATTGAACCAGCTGATTATGTTCTGCGTGCCCCTGATTGTAATCGGCTTCATCGCCCCGTCCATCACCAAAATGGGCTCCAACGCCACCCGGATGCTGGCGGTGGCCATCATCGTGGCCTATGCCAGCACGGTTCTGGCCACGCTGATGTCCATGGTCGCGGGCTATGTCCTGGTGCCCATTCTGCCCATCGCCTCCAGCATGGAGGGGCTGAAGGAGCTGCCCGGCGTGGCCTTTGAGCTGAACATCCCCCAGATTATGCCCGTCATGAGCGCCCTGGTGTTCTCCGTCCTGGTGGGCCTGGCCGCCGTGTGGACCAAGGCCAGAACCGTCACGGTGGTGCTCCAGGAGTTCCAGAACATCGTTCTGAGCGTGGTGAAGAAGGTGGTCATTCCCGTCCTGCCCTTCTTCATTGCCCTGACCTTCTGCGGCCTGAGCTATGACGGCACCATCACCAAGCAGTTCCCCGCCTTCCTGCTGGCCATCGTCATCGTCATGGCGGGGCACTACATCTGGATGGCCGTGCTCTACGGCTTCGCCGGGGCCTATTCCGGCAAGAGCGGCGTGGAGGTTGTGAAGCACTACGGCCCCGCCTACCTCACCGCCGTGGGCACCATGTCCTCCGCCGCCACTCTGGCCGTGGCTCTGGACTGCGCCCGGAAGAGCAAGAATCTCCGCTCCGACATGGTGGAGTTCGGCATTCCCCTCTTCGCCAACATCCACCTCTGCGGCTCCGCCCTCACCGAGACCTTTTTCGTCATGATTGTGTCCAAGGTGCTCTTCGGGGAGCTGCCCAGCCCGGGCCGCATGGTGCTGTTCATCCTGCTGCTGGGCATCTTCGCCATCGGCGCCCCCGGCGTCCCCGGCGGCACGGTGATGGCCTCCCTGGGCCTGATTACCGGCATCCTCTTCACGGACCCCGCCACCTCCGGCGACGCCACCGCCCTGATGCTGGCCATCTTCGCCCTTCAGGACAGCTTCGGCACCGCATGCAACGTCACCGGCGACGGCGCCCTGACCCTGATCCTCACGGGCTATGCCGAAAAGCACGGCATCAAGGAGCAGGCCATCAAAACGGTGGACCTTTGAGCGATGCCGCCGGGCGGGCTCCCGTAAGCGGAGGACCGCTGCCTGACGGATTGAAAAGACGGCGCGAGACCCTGACCGCAGGCGGTCGGGGTCTCCGTCCGTATAAGGAGCCCTGCGTCCGCCCCAAAAAACGCTGTACAGGCCGGCGGATTTATGATATACTCTAAGAACCTGTATTCACAACCGCTGAACGCTGTCTGGACGGCCTTTTTCCCGCCATACCGCGTCGATTTCCCTTGCAATCCGTCAGGATTGCCGCGGAAAATCTTCTTGTCTGACAGGAAAAATTCCCGTCCATCCGGCATCCCACGGCTATGAATACAGGTTCTAACAATCGTCAATCGGCAAAATAGGCGCCGCCGGGCTTTCTGCCCGTCTGCCGGGAAGCCCGGCAGCTGCCGCGATGGCTTCGGCGGCCTGAAAAACAGTGACCGGCGGGGGATGCCCCGCCCTGAGAAGAGGAGCTTTGCGTATGAGCGAGGAGATGCGGACCTTCGGCTATCTCTGCCCCGCCTGCGGCGGGACGGTGATGGGGACCCGGCCGGTGTTTGGACTGGAGGCCTCCGGCGGGGAAGTCGCGTGCGGCTGCGGAAAATCCGCCCTGCGGATTGCGTTTGACGGGACCCGCTGGCGGCTCTATGTGCCCTGCGGCCTCTGCGGGGAGACCCATACGGCCCTCTGCCCGCCGGAACGGCTCCTGCGGGGGGACACGGCCCTGGCCTGCGCCCGGACCAAGCAGTTCTGCTGCTTCATCGGCTCTGAGGAGACGGTGGAAAAGCAGCTGCGGGATCTGGAGATTCTGGCGGAGAAGGAGAAGCGGGACGGGGAGAAGGAATTCTTCGTGGACCAGATTATCATGTATGAGGTTCTCTCCGAGCTGCGGGACATCGCCGCCCGCCCCGGCGGCATCACCTGCGCCTGCGGCAGCAGCCGGTATGGCATGGAAATCCGCCGGTCCGCCATAGACCTGATCTGCCGGGACTGCGGAGCCAGGCTCCGGGTCCCCGCGGCTGCGGACCGGGATTTGGACGATCTTTGCTGCCGGATGAAGCTGGTTCTGCCGGGACGGGGGACGGGGGAGCGCTGATCCCGCGTCCCGCCGGGCATCCGGGCAGGAACCAGCCCCCGGCTGTTGGGGGGGGGGACCGCCGTCCTGGAAAAAATTTTGGCTTTCCTCTGGAAAAAACCGGCGCATAATGCTACAATAAGACCAGCGGTTTTTCCGGCCGCTGGTCTCTCGTTACTTTACATACAAAAAGAGGAGGAAAACGCATGAAAAAAGCAGGTTCCCTGCTGCTGGCGCTGGTGCTGGCTCTCAGCCTGACCCTCAGCGTCTCGGCGGAGGAGGCCGTCTTTGAGGGCGGCGTCACCGAAATCCAGAAGTATGGCAATATCGTTCTGGACATCGACCCGGCCAAGCTCCAGGAGGCGGGCTTTGCCTATGGCGACGTGCTGGCGGTGAAGGTCAACGACAAGGAATTCCAGATTCCCCTGTGCACCAACTATTCCGACGTGGACACCGGCGAGCTGGTGGCCCGGGACAGCGGCGGCGTGCTGATTGTGGCCGTCAACATGGGAGACTTCGCCACCACCAACGAGCTGGCTGTCAAGGAGACCGCCGAAGACGGAACTTATACCTGGAAGTTCCCTGAGGGCAAGTCCATCGAGGACATCACCGTCTCCATCGCCATGGGCGAGAAGGGCGGCTACCGGGATCAGTACCTGATTCACCAGCTGGAGCGGACCAACGAGCGGAGCGACTATGCCTCCGACCAGGTGTTTGCCAACTTCCGCAGCATCGCCGCCGGAGACCTGGGCGAAAACGCCCTGTTCCGCAGCAGCAGCCCCGTGAACAACGAGCTGGGCCGGGCCGCCTACGCCGACAATTTTGCCGAGGCCAACGGCATTCAGGCCGTGATGAACCTGGCCGACTCCAACGAGGACATCGACGGCTACATCGCCGCCGAGGGCTTTGACTCCCCCTATTACGCCGGACTTTACAAGGAGGGTCAGGTGAAGGCCCTGAACCTGGGCGTGGACTTCACCGCCGCCGACTTCCAGAAGGGACTGGCCGAGGGCCTCAGGTTCTTCGCCGCCAATGAGGGCCCCTATCTGGTTCACTGCACCGAGGGCAAGGACCGGGCCGGTTTCGTCTCCGCCCTGCTGGCCTGCCTGATGGGCGGCAGCTTGGACGAGGTGGTGGCCGACTACATGGTTACCTACAAGAATTACTACCACCTGGAACAGGGCAGCGAGCAGTATGAGGCTGTGAAGTCCAGCAACATCGTCTCCATTCTGGAGACCATCACCGGCGCCGCCAAGGGCGGTGACCTGACCAAGGTGGACCTGGCCGCTGCCGCTGAGAAGTATGTGAAGGGCATTGGCCTTTCCGACGCGGAGCTTGCCGCCCTGAAGACCGGACTGGCCAAGGACTACACGGCGGAGCCCGTGGGCCAGGAGACCAACACGGACATTCCCGGCTATACCGAGGCCCCCGCCGATCCCACTGAGGTGACGCCGCTTCCCAAGCCGGAGCCCGCTCCCGTCCCCTCTCCTGTCCAAAGCGACGCCCGAAGCAGCTACACCGTAGCCGCCGGCGACTGCCTGTGGAACATCGCCTACCGGCTCTACGGCCACGGCGCGCGCTGGACCGAGATTTATGAGTTGAACAAGGCTGTAATCAAAAATCCTGAGATGATCCAGATTGGTCAGGTGCTGACTGTTCCCGCCGCCTGACGGAGGGAGCGCCCTCCATGGCCGGAACTGAAGCGCGAAGAAATGCGAAAAGCGGGAAAAAGTGTGAAAAACGCAAAAGCACGAATTAGATTGCCGGAAAACCGGTATCCTCCATGCTTCAAAAAGGAGGAACAGCCCGAAAGGGACCCCGCAGGGGGCCCCTGATATAGTCAGCACAGTTGAAAATCGGTAGATACCGATTTTCAAACAGCGGCAGAGCCGCTGACGGGTAAGGTAAAAACCCGATGTGCTGACTATGAAGTCCACCGCA
>NZ_CANTJS010000036.1 GCF_947654275.1 uncultured Oscillibacter sp.
AACTACAAAATTTCTTCGGCGTTTTCTTACAATTTCAAATTGGCGTTGACAACGGAAGCTGCGCTTGATCTGTTGCCCAATAGGCCATAGCTGCCAGCTCCGATGATGAGAAAGATCATCAGGCATAGAGACAGGATAAATTTCGTTTGTTTCTTCAAATGAGGGCCCTTCAAAGCGGTTGGCTTTGTGCTTGAAAATCTTCACAGTCCCGCTGCAGTTTTCTTGCGCTTAATATAGCAATTTTGTAGCTTCTGTGCAAAAGCGTATGGAGTACGCCAGCCTCTGCCCACAGCTTTTTTCACAACTCAGTTCATCTATTGTTTGCTGTGCTATATGATTTGCCGGATGGCGTCCCCTCGTGTAACCTTGATATCTGGCATTGGACAATTTCACTTGAATCCTGTTAATTACCTGCGTCCTGCCGAAGATAGTATTTCTCACATTCTTCTCACCTGCCGGAGCTTTCGATATCGTTTACCGGCTCCAGATCTTTTTTCTCAATAAGTTTGCCATACGCAACTCAGTTTGTTATAATGAAGGACAATAAAATACGACGGAGTTAATGTTAAGAAACAAAAATGAAATGAGTGGATGCAATGCAGCATAGAATGCTGCATTCAAGAAAAATGTCCACAAAGGCGACCGCATTCAGACAAGGACGCAGGACATAAGCACCGAAATTTACAGGAGATTTTTTTATGGCACACAGAAGCATATCGGACTATCCGGCCCTTCAACGGGTATTGGAATCTCAAGAAAAAATCGTGTATCTATGCGGTGCGGGGGCTTCCATGTCCCTGGGCCGGCATCGAAACAGCTGGGGAACCTGGCTCGACACCGGAAAAAGCCGTCTCCTTCCGGCAGAGCGGGCGGAGTTTGACGCCCTGGCCGGCTCCTGTTCCACCCACGAGCTGATTTCTGCGGCGACATATCTTCTGGAGCATTTGAAAGCCAGCGGAACTTATGTGGACTTCATGGATGAGACCATCGGCTCCTTGCACCCGTCAGACCCGGTGATGACCGGCGCATTTCAAAAGATATGCCGGGCGGGCGACCTGACTGCCACCACCAACTACGACCTGCTTCTGGAGGAGGCCGTCGGGAGCGGCTGGGTCTCCTATGAAAAGCCAGGCGAGATTTTGCCAATCCTCAACGGTACCGCCTCCAACCGGGTGATTCATCTCCACGGCGTTTACGACAAAGCTGCGGGGGTGGATTCCATCATAGCCGACGGTAAACAGTACCAAACCATTCTGGAAAACGCGGGAGCACAGTTTATCCAAAACCTTCTGGGCACCCATCCCCTCATGATTGTGGGCTGCGGAGGAACGGTCAGCGACCCGAACCTGTCCGTTTTTATGCAGTTTGTGAGCGGCAAGCTGGGCCTGTCCGTGCCCTATTTCTACCTGATGAAGGAGGGGGATTCCGCCCCTCCCCTGCCCCCCAACGCAATTCCGGTTTTCTATGGTACGGGCCACGACCACCTTCCCGCCTTTTTGGATGAGGCCGTCTCTTACCGTCTCCGAAACCGGGCGGAGATCCGACAGCTTGTGCAGATCGACCCTTATGCCGCCCCGAAACGGCTTCCGTCGGCCTTCGGCCGGATGCACTTCTCCAACCGGTTCAGCGATTTTACCGGGAGGAGGGCGGAACAGGAGCAGCTGAACCGCTTCCTTTACGCCGGCGATGCTGTCCTCTGGTGGGGTGTGCTGGGAGAGGGCGGCATCGGGAAAAGCCGTCTGCTTCTGGAATGGCTGAAAGTCCTCCCTGCCAACTGGTACGGCTTTTTCGCCCGGAAGGACCCCAAGCTCTTTTCCGGCTTCATCCCCTTCACGGACACGGTTGTCGTTTTGGACTACATCCTGGGCGAAGAGGAACCGGCGGCCATAACCATCGCAGGCCTGCTGCGGCAGTTTGAACACACGCCCTATAGGCTCAGACTGATCCTGGTGGAGCGGAGGCAGGCCGCAGGTGAGGAAGACTGGCTTTCCAAGCTGAGCGGCTGCCTTCCGCCGGAGGATCGGATTTCCTTCGAGTCCTGCCGCTGCCTCAACGGCGCGGCAAGCCCGGACACAGCGGAGTTCCTGCACCTGGAGGCCATGAGTCCGGAGGATGAGCGGCACTATATTCGGAACTATCTCAACGCGTATCTCCCTGCTTTCCTGAAACCGGCGGAAGCAGCGGCCTACCAGGCCAATTTGGACGCGGTGGGGGAAACGATCCAGAAGCTCTTTCGGAAAGCATTGGAAGAACCCTATTGGCGGCCCCTCTATCTGAGTATGTTCATTGAGGTATGGGTCAACAAGGCCGGGGCCGTCGACATCAACGGGGCTAAACAACTCCTCAGGGCCTATCTGGAAAAGGAAACCAGCCGGTGGAAGCTCATATTGAAGGACGGCCGTCTGGTAAACGCCTATCTCAGGCTGCTGGCCATGGCCTGCATGACAGAGCAGTTCAACATCACCGATGTGTCCGGCGAGAACTGTTTGCAGGAGGACTGCGGCCGCCTGTCCGCCTTTTTAGATGAACAGGACCGCTGTCCCGGAACGCAAAGCGTCTTTGCTGACCTGTTTGTCCAGCAGGACGAGCTGGAAACCTTCGAACCCGGGGACGGGCTTCTGTCCCGTATCCACGGCCAGCTTACTCAAAGCGGCGCGCCGTCTCTGGACGAGGACCCCGCCCCAGGCAAAGCCCCGTCGGGAGAGGAGTCCATGTCCAGGGATGAGGCGTTCGCGTTCCTGGCTCCTTACATCAAATTGGAGGCCGGCCCCGAGGAATTCTACCTCTGTATGCTGAATGAAGTTAGGGACTTGTCTGAGGAGGAGTCCCGGTGGCTGGCGGAGCTCCGGGAGGAGCGCGTTCGAAGAACGGCGGAGCTCCCGGATTACGCCTGGATCATCGCACCCGCTTTCCCGGATATCATCCGGGAGTATCTCGTCCTCCACGCCGTCAAACTTCGGGAGGCCGTTCCCTTCACCAGGTTGGCGCGGGCAAACTCCGTTTTCGGCCTGGGACAGTTTCTCACCCGCGCCATCGAGGACTGGCCGGAGGAACCCCTCTTCCAAAAAATGCTGGAGATACCGCCAAAGGACGTCCTGGACTATTTCGAGTTCTACATTCCCTGGCTTGCGGACGCCAGAGAGATTCGGGATTTCTGTCCGTTGGAGGACATTTTGCTCCAGGGCGAGGGGACATGTCTCTTTGCACGGTATGAGATGGAGTTGTGGGGTAGAATCGCAATCGTCCTGACGGAGAGGGAAACCTGGGACCGGCTGCTGGACAGCGCCGGTCGGTTTGTCCAATATGTATCAAAGTTCTATGACCATCCCAGGGTTTGGGAGCGGGCGGCTGATATCCTCGAGAGCTATGCCGTCGGGCTGCACAATGCGGCGGAAGCTGAAAAGCTGGCGCAGTTCCTGGACAGGTGCGACAAACTGGCCGGGAACCATCCGGATATGCCGGGGCTGGTCCTGTTCTGCTGCGACAACCGGGCGAGGCTGATTCATCTGCGGCGTTATTTGGAGTGTGTGGAGGCGGTTGAACAGGATTGGACCGCCATCGCAAGGCATCTCGCTTCGCACCTGGAGGACCGGGCTATCTGTCTGCGGGGCGTCGAGGCGGCAGAGGAGTATTTCATCACGCTTCAAAGAAGCGGATCGGATATCTACCAGCCTGCCTGCGAGCTGGCGGCGCTGCTGGAACGCGTCTATGCGAAGCATCCCGTTCTCGAGGCCGCGGAGCAGCTGGCCATCGTCACGGCAAATCTGTACATGTGTACTCTCCAGCAGACCCAGAGCCACTCAGAAGACCTGTTCCAAAAGCTCCAGCAGATTTTCAAACGGTTCCCCGGTTCAAAGCGAATGCGGTCCGCCTACGCGTCTGTCTGCGGAAAGATGTATGCAGCCCGGGAAAACCGGACCCGCGATATCCCCTCCAAGCTCATGGGGAAGCTCGAAAAATGGAGCGCGCAATACCCCGATGACATCGAGTTTCAGGAGGCTTTTTTTGACGTGACGCTCTACCACCTGACCTATGCCCGGGGACAGGGACTGCGCAGGGAGGAGCTCCGCGCTTTCCGCCAGCTGGAGCGCATTGCCAAAACCGCCAACTATGCGGTGTACCGGGAGGAGAATGCCCTACTGCCCCGGGTGGAGCAGCTCCGGCAGCTTTTTGGATATGGCCCGGAACGGGGTTAAAAAGAGGCGGCGCGGTGCGCCGCCTCTCTAAAATTGCCTCAGACAAGGTGCATGAAACAGAACATGCAATATGTGATTGTAATGTGGAGAGGGATACAGCATGATGGAGTCAATAGAGAAAATCGGGTGGGAAAGGCTGACGGATCATGCTGCAAGCCGGCTTGTTAGACTGCATATCAGAGACCAGATATCTACGGACAACTACACCGTATATCGCACAATCATGGGCATTTTTTATCTGGAGCGCCAGAAAATGCACTATCAAATGGTTCGGGACACGGTTCTGATCCTGCTGCGGGGCAATAACGCCGCCGGCAAATCCATTACCACCCAGAGCTTCGTCCCCTTTATCCTGAACGGGGACAAACGCCCGGAGCGGCTGGACCCCCTTCGGCTCCCGGGATCGTAAAATGGAATTTTATCTACTGGGCGACAATGAGCGGGAGGAGTCCACCGGCTATCTGTACCTGGAGTTCCGAAAGCCCGGCACGGAAAGGATAACCGGGCCGGAAACAGACGAGCGGTCCACCATGGCACATAAGGCCGCTTTCTCGTCTTTTTCGCGTTCTTTCTGGACAATTACGTCGGTATAAATGCCGTTTTGCAAATCATAAAGCGCATTCAAATGCCAAAGATTCCAGCCGTGCTGACGCGCTGTCCCAGGCCGGTAGGAGGCGGGATCCCCGGGATATGCGGCGGACTTCAGGTCAGATCCGTCCGCCGCCATCAGACGGTATCCCTTTTTGTGCTTTTTTCTTATTTATTCTCTTATGCCTTTAACTTAATGACATTACTCACGGCGAGACGCGATTCCTGACCGGAATCAACTCCCACCGTGAGATTTTTTCAATAATTCAGCGGATGCAAAGAGACAGCATACCAGGTGCTCGTCTCCGCCGCATAAAAGCAGGAAGCCTCTTCTGATTCACGTTCATCCATAAGAACAGGCATCCATCGGAGTTTGCTCGATCATTGCATCAACTACATCCTTTGGAACTTCAATGACAGGTTCTATCACCAGAACCGTATCTTTGTTAAAGTAAAGTGATTGGCGGTATCTCCCATACAAAAAAGCCGATAAAAGAACAAATACAGCCAAAACTGCCGCATATACGCCCCGGCGGGCCCGCAGGCGTCTTTTCTGGAGGGCCTCAAATTTTGATTCGCCCAAACTCGAAAGCAGTTCCGCAGCACACGCGGCGGGCTCGCCAAAGGTAACCGCATACTCGGCGTAATCCGCTTCCGGCCTTGCCTGCTGAAAGTCATCCAGCATCTCCCCGAGCCGGTCAAGAAGATGCTCCCTGTCGGCCCTGCCGCAGAAAAGAGAGCGCTTTACTTGTGATTGATACTGTTCAGCCGCTTTCATCATGGTTCCGCCCCCTCTTCCTTCAATAACAATGTGACCCCCGCTATAAAGTCGTTGTAGCGCGCAATCAAGTCCTTCAAATAGCGCCGGCCCTCTTCGGTGATTTGATAATACTGCCGTCTCCGCCCGTCCGGGGCGGTTGATTTATGCAGGTCCTGAACATAGTTGTTTTCCATAAGCCTGTAGAGAAGCATATAGGGAGGCACGATGTTCAGCCTGTTCCCGGATCCCTCATACAGATTTTGAGCAATCTGATGGGCGTACATATCTTCCCTGCTCAGCATGGCAAGGACCAGCATTTCCGCAACGGCCCGTTTCAAATTCTCCTCAATGCCCTGGGCAGGATTGTTTTTAGACAGAGGTCATCACATCCTCCCTCAAAAATAGAAAAAGCCTCAAAAACCTGTGAGAATCATTATATATCATTTTCCGCTTTCGTCAATACGTGCCCGCGCAAAAAACATCGCAATTTAATTTTTAATGACATTGAAATTTTATGTTTACAAAATATTGGTACGGTGATACCATAAAAAGGTAAGGGAATACAAATTCAAAACGTAAAGGCGTACGGGTTTCAAGGGGGATGGATCTATCAATGCACTTGTATGGACACCAGTCATAACTTGAAACAAGAAAAGAGGAGATACGCATGAACATTCCAAGTAGTTTTATGACCCGTGCTGTTTCGCCCTGTTCCGGGATGGAAAACCGGCGGACGGCACAGAGGGACGGCCGGAAATCCGCTTTTGACAAGTATCTGGACATGGACCGCCAGCGGCAGCTGATGCGGGAGCTGCCGCCGGGCCGGATGCTGGACTCCGTGTATATGCAGTTCAGGGACGACTACCGGGCCTGGAAAGCGCAACGCCCGGAGGCGGTTCTTCCAGACTCCCAGGGGTGGACCGGGGAAAACCTGGCGTTTCTGCGGGAGCGTTACGCCGGGGATCTGTCCGCCTTTGAGATTTACGACGCGCTGGATACCATGAAGGAGCTGGGTATCCTCAGCGAAAAGGGGCTGCGCTGCGCCGAGGGCGTCACGATGGTCCGGCTGGGTTTGAGGGGCGGGGTCTATGCGGCAAGTGCGGCCCCGGATTCCGAAGCCGCATGGCTCCACGGCTTCGACGAGGCCCCCATGGTGGGGTTCCGCAGTTTGGACGACCTCCTCTCCTGGGCAAGGGATTTCCGGGAGAACGATTGGCCGGACTTCATCACCGGAGCCGAGGCTATGGCCCGGGGCTGGATTTAAATACATACTTGTAAAGGAGAACGCAGCATGGACAGCGGAGTCAATTATATCGTCAACAACACAGGCATTCCCACCTCGGAGTGGGGAAAATACAAGCCCGCGGGCGTCAACCCGGACGGACCCTCAGTAGACTTTTCGGAGCTTCTCTCCGGCAAAAATCAGGAGATTGTCTCCAAGCTCACCGACGGGGCGAAGCGGACCTTGCAGCGGCTGAAGACCAACCCTAATTCTATTTCCAAGCGGGACTGGATGGACCTGACCCACGAGCTGAACGCCATGGGGGCCATCAGCGATTTGGACTACGGCTGGACGAGGGCCGATTTTCATTTCATACCCCTGGGAGATATGGACAACCCGTTCACCACCACGGAGCAACTGCGGGAAACCATGGGGCGGATCAACCAGTGGCCGGGAAACCCCTTGGACTACCTGGATCAGTGGGCCTTTTCCCTGAAGAAGTGGGGTGCCGAGCTGTCCCGGGAGCTGAACCCTGACGGGACGCCCAAATACAAGGACGTCTCCCCGATCTACGATCAGGCGTCTGCCTGCGGCCGGGTGTCCAACCTGATCAAGGGCCTTTTGTCGGCAGATCTGTTTGCCGGGAAGCAGGGAGGGCGCATATGAACATTGGGGCGCTTCTTAATTTTGCAATGCCGGACGCTTCCGCACTGCCGCGGCGGTCCCGGCCGGTCTCCGGTTCCTCCGCCTTCGCGGAGAGCCTGACGGCGGAACGGGAAACGCCCGGCCATCGTTTCGTCCAAGGCCCGGACTTTTTCCTGCGGATGGGGGAAAACATCCTTTGCAGCGGCGGCGTGGGCGGCTCGAACCCGCAGACCTACGAAGCGGAGTTTACCGCCGGTTCCACGGACGAGGACCCCATCGTCCGCATCCGGGGCACGTCCGGCAGCGGAGCCTTTGACTTCACCTGCCATATCCGTGACATCGACCCCTCCAATGCCTCCTACGCGGAGCTGGCGGCGCTGAACCGCTGGCTCTGCCGCACCGGGGCGTATCAGACGAAGTTCCCCGGTCAGGCCGGGAGCGTGCTGCCCTGCGGGATGGACTGGGGGGACATCTCGAAAAAGCGGGATTTTATCAGCGAAATCCGGGGCTTTATCGCCTCCGCCTCCAACGCCTCTCACTACCCGAAGTACGGGTCGGGTATCTACGGCTATGCCTATGAGCTGCTGGAGGTGTACCGGGAGTTTTCCCGGGATAAAGTGCCGGCTGGGTCCGGGGGAACGATCGCCGCGGAATTGTGAGGTTTTTGCCGGACACTGTGTTCTGACCTGTCAGCCGGCCTGAGACGGGAGATTTTCGCGCGGAACAGCGGCGCGGCAGCAGAAAAGCCGCCATATATCAGAAAATTGTCATGCCTTATCATACCCGGCGGCGGCCCTTGAGAAATCAGGGCCGCCGCTTCTGAACTGTCATATAAAGGAAAGCCAGGGCATGAGGGGAGGCCGTGATATTGGCTCAACGCACGTTTGGAGGAGGAATTCTGCTCAGCCGCAAATACCGCGTTTCAACCGGCGGGCGATATGCCCCCGGAGATAAACCATGCCATGTAAGAAACCTTCACATTGCCCTATCATCCGCCCGGCAGGTTATAAACCAGCCGGGCGGTTTTTATCGGGTTTTCCCGCCGCCCCCCAAAAAAGATCCAATCCGGAAGGGGCACGCCTTCAGCATCATGGAGGCGTCCGGGTGATACGGCCTGACGGATGCACATAAAATCAGAAGGAGGTGCTTTGCATGATTGATAAAAACCTTCTGGAAGAGATGTCCCGTGCCACGGTGCATGACGCCGGCCCCGCCTGCCTGAGGGATATTCTTGAAATAGAAATCCGTGGAGAAACCGCCGGTCAGCGGCTTGAAAGCTATCTGGCCCAGGTTGGGAATCCCTACTGCTTCCGGGTGGGAAAAACCCCCGTGAAAATTTCATTCCAACCCTGCGGGGAAACACTTGACAAGAAGATAAAAGCCTACTTTCTGAGCTTGAAAACTTAGGCTTTTCCTTATATATGGTATGATTCGATTGCTTTGGAGGGGAGAAAGGGCGGCGCATGGCGAGAATCAGGAAATCAGAAACCGGCAAAACCGTATCCGGACAGATCGTTTGGAAGATTGGAAAATATATTCGCCTGTCCCGTGACGACGGAGCGGTTGTCTCAGAATCCGTAGTCAATCAGGACAAAATACTGAACGATGAAATTCCCGGCTTTTTTGAGGATGGCCCTTATGAAGTAGTGGACACCTATATTGATGACGGGACCAGCGGCACGACGGACCTGGAGCGGCGGGATTTTCAGCGTATGGTTCAGGACATGAAATGCGGACGGATCAACTGCATCATTGTAAAAAACCTGTCCAGAGCCTTCCGCAACAGCGCAAATCAGGGCCGCTTTCTGGAGGAGTTTATACCTCTTTATAACACCCGGTTTATTTCCCTTTACCAACCGAGGCTCGACACGTTTCTGGACCCGGAAATCGTGCACAGTCTGGAAGTCAGCATCACGGGCTTTATGAATGAACAGTATGCCTACAAAACTTCCGCCGATGTGCGCCGGACATTCAGGCACAAGCGGGAAAAGGGGGAATTTATCGGCGCATTTGCCCCCTATGGCTATATCAAGGACCCCGAGGATAAAAACGCGCTGATGGTTGACGAGGAGGCCGCCCAGGTGGTCCGGGACATATTCAAATGGTTTATTCTGGAGGGTATGAGCAAGGCCGGGATTGCCAGGCGGCTGAATGCGTATGGAATCCCAAATCCTGCGGCGTATAAGCGTTCCAAGGGCCTCCGTTATGAAAATCCGCATTGCAGGAACAACGACGGGCTATGGTCTCCGTCAACGGTTGCGCGGATGCTCCAGAATCCTTTGTACATTGGAGTGATGCGCCAGGGGCGGCAAAAGGTCATCAGCTATAAGGTACACAAGCGGACGGCCGTGCCGGAAGACGAATGGTTTGTTGTGGAGAACGCTGTGCCGGCCATCATAGACAAAGCTGCCTTTGAAGCGGCGCGGAGCCTGCATCAGCGGGACACCCGAACCGCACCCGGCAAACGGAAGGTGTATTTGTTTTCCGGCTTTATCCGCTGTGCGGACTGCCGGAAAAGCATGGTGCGCCATACAGCCAGAAACATTGTATACTACCAATGCAGAACCAACCGGGATAAATCCAAAACTCTGTGTACAAAGCACAGTATCAGACTGGATGATTTGGAAAAGGCGGTTTTGGCTGCTGTCCAAAAGCAGATTGCGCTTGTGGATGCTCTGCCCGAAATCATTGAGGAGATCAGCAATGCTCCGGCAGCGCGTACAGAATTTATGCGGCTGACCGGGCTTTCGGAGCAGAGACGCAAAGAGCTCGACAAGGTGACCAGCGTTTTGGACGGCCTCTATATGGACTGGAAAAACGGCGATATGACCCGGGACCAGTATTGCCGCATGAAAGTCCGGCTTGAGGAACAGGCCCGGCAGCTTCAGGAGACCATCGCCCATATTCAACTCGAACGTGAGACCGCTGCCCAGGGCATTGACACGGATAACCCCTATTTAACCGCCTTTTTGAAACACCGCAATATTGAAAGCCTGTCCCGCGGCCTTTTGGCAGACCTAGTCAGTGCAATTTATGTCCATGAGGACAAAAGCATCGAAATTGAGTTTCATTTCGCGGACCCATACCGCCGCATTGCAGAGTATGCAGCAGGCAATCAAAAGGCGCTCTGCGTGACCGGCGGAAAAGCAGTCTAAGCTGTTGTGTATAAATGCCTGCACCCACCGGAGCCACCGGAGCCACCGGCCCGGAGGGAGCTGCGGGTGCTGACGGCGCTGCCGGTCCTGCAGGCGCCACCGGCCCCACCGGCCCCATTGGTCCCACCGGCCCCACCGGTCCCACCGGCGCGGCGGGAGCCACCGGCCCTGCCGGCGCGGCAGGCGCCACGGGTGCTGCCGGAGCCACGGGCGCCACCGGTGCCACCGGCCCCGCCGGCCCCACCGGCCCCAGCGTCACCGACACCTCCGCCTATGCGGCCAATACCAGCGGCGCGGGTCTGCCTGTCGTTTTTGCGGGTTTTCCGGTCCCCCTGCCGAACAATCAGGTGCTGCCCGCGGGTATTACCGCAAACGGGACCAGCACCGTGTTTACCGTGAACACCCCCGGATACTATCGGATTTCCTATACAGTCAATACCACTGCAGCGCTGACCAGCGGCACCCGGCTGATGATCAACAACAAGCCGAATCTGGCCTCCACTGTGGCGCCTTCGCTGGGTCAGAGCCACTTTTCCAATGAGATCATCGTGAAGCTGGAAGCGGGAACCACCATCACCCTGCAGATCTACGGCATTCTCGACACGGTCACGCTGCTGCCCGGGGCCGCCGGAGCAACCCTGTCCATCATCCGCCTGAGCTGAGGAGGGATGTCTCATGTC
The DNA here is from genome assembly GCF_947654275.1 of uncultured Oscillibacter sp. Classification (GTDB taxonomy): domain Bacteria; phylum Bacillota; class Clostridia; order Oscillospirales; family Oscillospiraceae; genus Oscillibacter. Next base: position 11,247 of record NZ_CANTJS010000036.1, read on the forward strand.
ACTGCCTACGTTTCCCAAGATTGATCCCCCGCTGAGCCGGGAAGGGAGTCTCAACGAGATCATTTCCTCCATTGCGGCGGAGGAGCTCAGCCTGAGCCATATCCTCAACGCCGAGGGCGAAAAGCTGCAATATGTTCTGGGCACCCTGCCGGGACTGGAGGTGGCCGCCAACTTCGACGAGGTCATGAACGTCAATCGGAGCGTACAGGATACCCTGTCCGATGTGATGGAGCAGCAGGCGCTGCTGACTGCCAAGCTGAGCGCGGCCATGAAGGCCCCCATTCTTCCCGGTCCCGCTGGACCCACCGGTCCTGCCGGTCCCGAGGGTCCTGCTGAGGGCCCCACCGGGCCCACCGGCCCCACCGGCCCCACCGGGGCGGAAGGTCCCGCCGGTGCGACAGGCCCCACTGGTCCCACTGGGCCAGACGGTCCTCAAGGTGTGGCAGGTGTGACGGGTGAGCCCGGCGCGGAGGGCGAGACGGGCCCCACCGGACCCACAGGGCCGGACGGTCCGGACGGCCCGGCCGGTCCCGCCGGCACCGCCGGTGCCACAGGGGCTGTGGGCGCCACCGGAGCCACCGGCCCTGCCGGCCCCACCGGAGCCGCCGGCCCCGGCCTTACCGCCGCATTTGCCGCCAACACCCAGGGCAGTCCCATCGCGGTGGCATCCGGCGGCACCCCCATCCCGCTGCCCAACGCGCAGGTTTTGCCCTCCGGTGTCACGGCGAATTCCGGGAACACGGTATTTACCGTTGCGGAAGCGGGCACCTATCAGATTTCTTACCACGTGAATACCACGCTGGCCCTGCTGATGGGAACCCGGTTGGTGATCAACAGCGTCAACAGCGTCGCATCCACCATCGCCCCGAAAATCGCCACCTCCAGATTTGAGAATCAGATCACGGCTTACCTGCCCGCGAACTCCACCATCTCTCTTCAGATGTACCCCATGACTCTTGCCGGAGGCGCCGTCCTGGTCGGCGGCGGGGCAGGGGCCTCTCTGACCATCATTCGGTTGAACGGGTCGAAACCGGAAAACTACCCGGAGCATGAAGTGGAAGGCGGATGGGATTTCGATGTAGGATAAACGCAAGCCTGCAAAGTCAAAACCAGGTACTCCCGCCGGCGGAAGCCAGTGGGAGTACTCTCATAACGAATCTAGAGGAGGCTTCCCTATGGTGAGCGTCAGTCTGTGCATGATTGTGAAAAACGAGGAGGATGTACTGGCACGCTGTCTGGAGAGCGCGGCGGAGCTGGCGGATGAAATCATCATCGTGGACACCGGTTCCACCGACCGCACCCGGGAGATCGCCGCCCGTTTTACGGACAAAGTCTTTGACTTCCCCTGGCGGGACGATTTTGCCGCCGCCCGAAACGAGTCCTTTTCCCACGCCTCCATGGACTACTGCCTGTGGCTGGACGCCGACGACGTATTTCTGGAGGAGGACCGGAAGGCATTCCTGGAGTTGAAGGAGACCCTGGAGCCTGACGTCTCGGTGGTCATGGCTCCATACCACACCGGGTTTGACGAAAACGGCTGCGTGACCTTCTCCTATTACCGGGAGCGGCTCATCAAAAACCGGGCCGGCATGCGCTGGGCGGGAGCCGTCCACGAGGCCATCGCACCAGTGGGGAAGGTTCTCTACGGGGATTTCGCCGTTACACACAAAAAGACCCGCCCCTCCGACCCGGACCGAAACCTGCGGATTTATCAGGCCCAGCTGGACGCGGGAAAGGAGCTGGAGCCACGAGAGCAGTTCTACTACGGACGAGAGCTCTATTACCACCGCCGCTGGGAGGAGGCCCTGGAGGCTTTTGAGCGTTTTTTGGAGGAGGGCCGGGGCTGGACAGAAAACAATATCGACGCCTGCTGCCACTGCGCCTACTGCCATCAGGAGCTGGGGCATGAACAGGCGGCCCTGGCGGCGCTGTTCCGCACCTTCGTCTATGACCGGCCCCGGGCGGAGACCTGCTGCGATATTGGCCTCTGGTTTTTCCGGAAAGAGCAGTACCGTCAGGCCGCCTACTGGTACGCCCTGGCCCTGACCTGTGTGCGTGACGACCGCCGGGGCGGCTTTGTTTCCCCGGACTGTTACGGCTATCTCCCCTGTATTCAGCTGTGTGTCTGCCACAGCCGTCTGGGCGGTCAGAAGAGGGCGGCGCTGTTCAACGAGCTGGCCGCCGCCTGCAAGCCGGATTCTCCGGCGGTCCGCCATAACCGGGCGTTCTTTCTGGCCCTGCTGGAGCAGGACGCGCAAGTCGACTGACCCCGCCCGGCAGAAACGGATTTTGACCGGTCCGGTCTGATCTGAACCCCCATGCTCCATCCGGCATCACAGCTGAACCGTGTCAGGCGGGGGCCGAATTGCGCAGTCCGGTTTGCGAAAAGGAACAAAAAGGTGAAGCATACATTCCGGGAAACCTTGTGCCGCAAGAGTTTGGGAATGAATCTTTAGGGCCGGCAAAAAACCATCTCATGATGCTCCGAACGCTGTCCGCCGGGCGGCAGACAGGTCCGGCTCATCATGAGATGGCCCAGGTCAATTTATGGAATTTCCAGAAAGCCAGTCATATCAGCGGGCCGCCGGCCAGGGCTTTCCCGGCCTTAGAACCTGTATTCATAGCCGGACGGCGTGCAGCGGTTGTGAATACAGGCTCTTATACCAGAGTATACAACAGGACTTCCTTAAAGAGATTGCTCCACAGGTTGCGGCTTTTTCCAAGGTATTCCGGATTTTCTTCTTTCTCATCCCACACAATCGCCGCCAGACGGTCGCCCAGAATGTTCCAGACATCCAGAGGGTCCTTCTTCCAGGCATATTTTCCGGTAGCGGGGTCTATCGAAATCAGGGCGCGAAATGCGCCGCTTGTAACAGATCACGGAAAAATTGCAAGCACAAAAATCCGTTTTTAGAGCAGGGCCTGTCCGATCACGCATTTTATAGCCGCCGAACAGGCTGCAAAACGGTCTTGCGGTGGTCTTCGTCGCCAGGACACAGGGAAATCCTGGCAGCGGCTCCGCCGCTGTTTGAAAACCGGTATCCGCCGGTTTTCAGCGGTGCTGACCGGATCAGGAGGATGAGGTGCAGGGGACGGGTTCTGTCCTGTTTTTCGGAAGTGCCAGGCTCCCGGAAGGCAGGACAGCGCCCGGCCCCTGCATAAAATTTTTAAACAGGAGCTCCCTCAGAATTCCGCTTTGCCTGCCGTGTTTGGAAGAGAGGCGGCCGCTTGCGCGTTTTTGGACCAATCCGCCTGTTTCTCCGTTGCTTTTCTGACGCTCTCCGCGTCCACCCTGCCCTCGGTGATGATGTAGGTCACCACAGAGGCCACAGACACCACCGCGCCCGCCACCGAGCTGATGGTGCTCTCATCCAGCCTGAACACCATGGCTAGACCGGTCACGATGCCTGCAATGGCCGCCCACAGCTTACGGGAACTTAACTTGTGCTTCCAGTCGATTTGATTCATAATTGACCGCTCCTTTCCTATGCTCATGCTTCCTCATCGTGCGCGGCCTGGTTGAGGTGCTTTTCAAGCCTGTTCATGGCTTCGGTGACCGGACCGTTACAGCCCTGCTCCTTTAACCCCTTCAAACAGGCCAGCAGTCCATAGCAAATCAGGGTCTGTTCCCTGCGGATTGCTTTCAGTTCCTCGTGCTGCCGTTTGCTCCGCTGAACAAACTTGATGCACCAGAGGATCACACCGCCAATCACGCCCAGCGCGGTCAGAAGCTCTGCCAATGTAATCAGTATCTCCGCGTTAATGGTCACTTCCACACTCAGTCCTCCTCTCCGGCGACAAACTGGACAACAAATATCCCAGCCAATCCGTACAGGCCCCCGCCGGCCAGGCGGGGCCGTTCTCTGCCGGAAAGCCTTGATATATCAAGGCTTTCCGGCTTTTCAGTCAAATCTCCACCAGATCCATCATTGCCCGTTCCACGCAAAGCGCCGTTTTGGCGTTCAGCACCAGGGACAAGTCCACCGCACAGCCTCTGTCCGTGCGGGGATGCAGCACAGAGACATGCTGCAGGGTCTGGGGCCCGTGTGCCATACGCTCCAGGGAAAAGCAGAGAGGCGGCACATCCGCGAACACGCCGCAGGGCGACTGTCTGAGAAGAATGGTGCCGGTTCCCTCTGCCGCAGACGCAGCGCAGACATTCAATGTATACTGGATTACATAGGTTTTTCCAGGGTTCAGCTGAACCTGCGCGGGAGCGTTCCTGTCCCAGCAGATATCTGTTCCCGAGCAGCTTCGCTGTCTCCAGGACAGGCGGCTGTCCGGCGTCCACAGTGCTTTCTCCCGATGGCCTGTCAGCTGAAGTGTGCTTTTTTCACAGGACGGCGTCCTGCATGGAGCCGGACCCGGGAAGGGACCGGTGCACGGCGGGGAGACGGGCGGACAGGGCGGGCAGAGGCCAGGGGCTGGAGGAGACGGCGGAGGACACGGATCAGGCGTTGGTTTGTGGGGCGGGGATGGGGGAAGCGGGCAAAATTCCAGTACGTGATCCAGCTTGTTTTTCAGCATCATCTGATTTTGCGTCACCGCCTCCACAAGAGCGGTGACGCTTTTGTTGACCGCCAGTACGTCCTGGGGACAGGCACAGGGACTTGTGCCCGGCAATGTTCCCAGGATATATTGCAGTTTCTCACCCTCGGCGTTGAGGATATGGCTCAGGGCAAGCTCTTCCATCGCAATGGATGCGATAATCATGGTCAGAGCTTCCTCACGGGTCATATTCGCTCCGCCGTGGGGGAAAGAAGGCATAGACATATTCAAAAACTCCATATCTGTCCCGGCGGAGCCGGGACCGGGATACGCGGCAGGGCATCCGTGCCGCCGTCCTATCCTATGATAGGGAACGCAGTTTGGTTCCAGCCGGAACGCCCGGGCGGGTATGCGCATAGAGTAATCCCGGGTACGGCGGCAGGGAGGCCTCTTCTCCCACCGCCGCGCCGGATGCGCTTTGAAATCGCACTTTACAAATCGAAAGGAGATTCCCGACTTATGTCTCTGCCCAGTTTTCCCAAGGTTGATCCGCCTATTGAGCGGGAAGGCGCAGTCAATCAGATTCTCTCCTCCATTGCCATGGAGGAGCTCGGACTGAGCCATATCCTCAACGCAGAGGGAGAGAAACTGCAATATATTTTGGGCACCCTGCCCGGGCTCAGCGGCCCTGCCGCCACCGTCAGCGACGTGCTGGCTGCCAATGAGAGCGTCCGCAGCATGCTGGAAACCGCCGTACAGAACCAGCTCTTCCTGAAAGCGAAGATGCAGGGTGCTCTGACGGCCTCTCCCATGCAGGGCCCCACCGGTCCCACCGGCCCCACCGGAGCCACCGGCCCTGCCGGCGGTCCTGCCGGCGCTACTGGCGCCACCGGCGCTGCCGGAGCCACTGGAGCCACCGGGCCAGTCATATATGCGCAACAGCGAAATGTCCTGAAAACGCAGGAAACATCAAAAGAGATCATTCTCCCCTCTATACCATTTTTAAGCAGGAGGCAAGCTGGCCTCCTGTTTTTCTATGCTCTCAGTGAGGCCCGGGCCATGCCGGAGTCATGAAGCTGCTGGCGGGGGAGGCCCCATGAGCCTGTCCGCCTGGAGCGGCTGGTACGATGACGCCAGGCAGGCCTGTATCCGCCGCGGCTTATAATTGTTCTTGGAATAAAAGACGTTTTTTGATAAAATGGAGGCATTTTAAGGAATCCATACAGGCCTCGCCTCTGCCGTTGTGCAAAACAGACAAAGCATCCGGGTCCGCATATAAAATCCGCACAATTCCACCAAGATTTTTCCGGCTTCGTGAAAAAACACAGCGAAACGTATTTCCGGGCCCTGAAAAAAAGCCGTATTAAAATCGCGGTGTTTTTCCTCTAAGATGAACCCATCAAAAGCGCCGGGCAAGGCGCGGAAAACAGGAGGAAACGCATCATGGAAAAAGGCTGGCTGAATCTGGAGGACCGTGTGGTCATCGTCACCGGCGGCGCGTCGGGCATCGGCAGGCACACCGTGCAGACGCTGGCGGCGGCAGGAGCGAAGGCGGTGATTGCCGACGTGAGTGTAAACACCGGCGAGGAGCAGGACGGCGCCTGGTGCGTCAAATGCGACGTGACCCGGCAGGAAGACGTCAAGGCGATGGCGGACGCCGTCGTGAAGCAGTTCGGGAAAATCGACGCGCTGGTCAATGTGGCCGGGATCAACCTGCCCCGCCTGCTGGTGGACGTCACCGGTGAGCGGCCTGAATTCGAGCTGGACGAGGAATCCTATGACAGGATGTTCGACATCAACGTAAAGGGCATGTTCCTGTGCACCCAGGCCTGTGTCCGGCAGATGCTGAAGCAGGGGGGCGGCGTTGTTATTAACATGTCCTCCGAGTCGGGCAAGGAGGGCTCCCAGGGCCAATCCGTCTACTCCGCCACCAACGGCGCGGCGGACAGCCTCACCCGCTCCTGGGCCAAGGAGCTGGGCAAGTACAACATCCGGGTCGCCGCCGTCGCGCCGGGGATTCTGGAGCCCACCGGCCTGCGCAGCCCCGCCTATAACGAGGCCCTGGCCTACACCCGGGGCTGCAAAGTTGAAGATTTGTCCACCGATTACACCAAGGTGATTCCCCTGGGCCGGGACGGCAAGCTGGACGAGGTGGCCGACCTGGTGACCTATCTGGTTTCCGACCGGGCCAGCTATATTACCGGTACCACCATTGATATCTCCGGCGGCAAGTCCAGAGGGTAACCGGCAGACTAAAAAAGACAGGAGGGGAACCGCGTGGGAACCGGAGAAAACCGCATCGCAAGCATCCTCCTGGCCTTTTGCCGCGTACATACTCTTTCCGCCGGAGAGCTGGCGGAGAGGCTGGAGGTCAGTGAGCGGACCGTCCGCAACGACATCAAGCAGCTCAACGAGGACCTGAAGGGCTGCGCCGCCGTGGAAAGCGCTCAGGGCCGGTATACCCTCCATGTCTATGACGGCGCCGCCTTTCATGACGCGCGGGCCCGTCTCACAGAGAGTGACGAGCGCTTCAATTCCCCCCGGAACCGCATGGACTACATGTTCGGGCGGCTTATGCGGGCGGATGCGCCGCTGCTGACGGACGACCTGGCCTATGAGATGAGCATTGGCCGCAGCACCTTTACCGGCGACCTGAAAAAGCTCCGGGCGGAGCTTGAGCCCTGCCGGCTGTCCATCCTGGGCAAGACCAGCAAGGGCCTGGTCCTCCAGGGTCAGGAGACGGATATCCGGAATTACATTCTGGAAAACGCCTATGAAGCCCTGTACCGGGATTATCCCCTGGACCCGGAGATTACGGAGCTGGTGGACGCCTCCTTCTCCCAAAGCCCCTTTGAAAAAAGCGACGCCTTCCAGCGCTTCCTGACGGTGATGCTGGACCGCTTTCTCACCGGGCACCCTCTGAAAAACCTGCCCCAGGCCTTCTACAGTCTCACTGCCCGCCGGGAGTTCGGCGTGATTGACGGACTGCTGGAGGAGATTGGCCGGTTTTTCCATGTGGAATTCCCCCCGGAAGAAAAGCTGTTTGCCCTGCTTCCCATTGTGGGGATGCGGACCCCGGCGGACGCGGAGAACATGAAGGCCATCGAGCTGGACCAGGCCATGGGCCCCCTGGCGGATGAGATTTTCCGGCAGATACGGCTGGAGCTGAACATCACCCTGGAGCGGCCGGAGTTCATGGAGGAATTCCTCTATCACCTGATGTTCATGATTAACCGCCTCCGCTTCCACGTACGGCTGAAAAGCGGCGTGGTGGCAGAGCTGCGGGAGAAGTATCCCCTGGCCTGGCAGATGGGCGGCGTGGCCGCCCAGGTAATCCGGGCAAGGTACGGCGTGGAGGTGACAGAGGACGAGCGGAGTTATCTCGCCTCTTACTTCGGGGTGTTCCTGGAGGAGAGCGCCAAGCGCCGTCGTCCCTTCCGGGCCGCGGTGGTCTGCGGCGTGGGCCGGGTCACCGCCCGGCTGGTGGCCTCCCAGCTGAAGCGGGTGCTGGACAGCTCCGTGGAACTGACACTGCTGTCCATGGAAAAGGCGACGCCGGAACGCCTGGCGGAGTTCGGTCTGATTTTCACCACCGTCCAGCTCCCCTGCCGGACGGAACAGCCGGTGATTTTCATACACGAGATTTTCAACGAGCAGGACATCCGCCACAAGATCGAAAAGGCCAAATACTGGGACCAGGTGGACGTCCCCGTCCTGGACAACAACTGGTTTGTCATGGTGGGCCTGCTGGACGAAAGCCGGTTCTTCCGCTTTGACGGCGGCGGGACCTATGAGGAGGCGGTGGAGACCATGGTCGCCTCCCTGACGGAGGGGGGCCAGGTGGACGGGGACTTTGCCCGGCGTCTCCGGGAGCGGGAGGAAAAGGGCTCCATGGCCTTTGACCACGGCGTAGCCATTCCCCACACCGTCCAGAAGGCCGGGGACCGGATGGTGCTGGCGGTGGGCGTATTCCCCCAGCCGGTCCGGTACCGGGACCGGGAAATTCAGCTCATTTTCCTCCTGGGCCTGCCGGAGAAAGTGGATGCCGAGGACGGCATTCTCGTCCGGGTCTACGAGGAGATTATCAGCGTCGCCAAGGACAGCGGCCTGATGGAAAAAATCACCCACGCCGCCGATTTCCAGGCCCTTCTGCGGGCGCTGTACCGGCAGGTCTGAAAGGAGCGTTCTCTATGGTTCAGCTGGGTCTGTTGATTGCCGGGATGTTCGTGGTCCAGGCGGTACTGAGCGTATTGCAGATGCGCCATTTTTCCCGGGAGTTCATGAAGCTCCGCCGCCGGGGGAAGGTGGCCTGCGGCCGTCAGGCCGGAGGCTTCCACGCCGGGGCCATTGTGATGTTCCTCATTGACGAAAGCGGCGTGATTCAGGAGGGCAGAAAGCTCTTCGGCGTCACCTGCTTTGCCCGGGTGACGGCGCTTCCCGGCTTTGAAGGGAAGCACGTGGGCGGCCTGACGGAGGAGGACCTGCCGAAGCACGGCAGGAACCTGCGCAGGGCCATTCTGGACGCCCGGAATTCCTATAACAAATTTATCTCCGGCGAGGAGATTCCCCAGCCGCCCTCTCCCTTCCAGCGGGTAGGGAGGACCCTGACCGGAAGAACCTGAAAGGTGGATTTCTATGGATTTCATTGTCAATTTAGCCGCCGGGTTTATGAACCTCTTCACCCTGGGCGGACAGCAGTTTTTGAGCTGGGTCACCGGCATCATCCCCACCATCGTCATGCTGCTGGTGCTGATGAACGCCGTCATGGCCATGGCCGGGGAGAAGACCGTGGCGCGCCTCGCCAAGGTCTGCACCGGAAACCCGGTTCTCCGCTATGCGGTGCTGCCCTTTGTCAGCGCCTTCATGCTGGGCAATCCCATGGCCCTGTCCATCGGCAAATTCATGCCCGAGTTCTACAAGCCCTGCTACTACGCTTCCGCTACCTACCACTGCCACACGAACAACGGTCTGTTCCCCCATATCAACGCCTCTGAGCTCTTCATCTGGCTGGGCATCGCCAACGGCATCACGGCCCTGGGCCTGGATACCACGCCCCTGGCGGTCCGGTATCTTCTGGTGGGGCTTGCGGCCAACTTCATTTCCGGCTGGGCCACGGAGTTTACCACGAAGATGGTGGAAAAGCAGCAGGGCGTCACCTTGAGCCGCGAGTTCAAGGCCGCGAAGTAAGGAGGAGAGAGGATTATGTCTGACTATCGTTCTATCCGCGTGGAGAAGGGCCCCGGCGGCTTCGGCGGTCCCCTGACCATCACGCCTACCGAGCAGCGCAATAAGGTCATGTACATCACCGGCGGCGGCGCGGAGCCGGAGTGCCTTTCCAAAATCGTGGAGCTGACCGGCCTGACCCCCGTCAACGGCTTCAAGACCAACTGCCCCGAGGAAGAACTGGCCCTGGTCATCATCGACTGCGGCGGGACTCTCCGCTGCGGTATCTACCCCAAGAAGCGCATTCCCACCATCAACGTCATGCCCGTGGGCAAGTCCGGTCCCATGGCCCAGTTCATCAAAGAGGACATCTATGTCTCCGCTGTCACCAGCGAGCAAGTTTCCCTGGCGGAGGGCGCTCCGAAGGCGGAGCCCAAGGCGGAGGAGCCCCAGAAAGCCCGTTTCACCGCGGACCAGAAGGTCTCCGAGACTCTGGCGAAGCAGGAGAACAAGTCCCTGGTCACTAAGCTGGGCCTAGCGGCGGGCAAGGTGGTCAACACCTTCTACCAGGCCGCCCGGGACGCCATTCAGACCTGCATCACGACCCTGCTGCCCTTCATGGCCTTTGTGTCCATGCTCATCGGCGTCATCAACGGCTCCGGCTTCGGCAACGCCTTTGCCGCCGTCCTGACGCCGCTGGCGGGCAACATCTTCGGCCTGGTCGCCCTGGGCGTCATCTGCTCCATCCCCGGCCTGTCGGCCCTGCTGGGTCCCGGCGCGGTGATTGCTCAGATTGTCGGCACGCTGGTGGGCGCGGAGATTGGAAAGGGCAACGTCGCCCCCCAGCTGGCCCTGCCCGCTCTGTTCGCCATCAACTGCCAGGGAGCCTGCGACTTCATCCCCGTGGGTCTAGGCCTTGCGGAGGCGGAGACCGAGACCATCGAGGTGGGCGTGGTGTCCGTCATGTATTCCCGCTTTGCCACCGGCTGGCTCCGGGTGCTGCTGGCCTACGCCGCCAGCTTCGGCCTGTACGCTTGAGGGAATCGGGCCTTAAAACGGCTCATTCCTGTTTGACAGAAAAGCCTGTCCCAAAACCACAATTCCTGATTTCTCATTCCTCATTCCTAATTGACAGAAAGGGTTTGTTATGAAGATTATCTATGAGAACAAGGTCAAGGCCCTGGGCGCCTGCGTGGACGAATTCAAGGACTCCAATATGTTCGTCCTGTTCGGAGACAACGCGCCGGAGGAAATCACCGACTACTGCTACCACGTGGACGTCACCCCTGTGAACGGCAGAATTGCCCCGGGGCAGACGCTGGTCCTGGACGGCGTCTCCTACAGAATCACCGCCGTGGGCGCAGAGGCCCCTGTCACGCTGGCGGGCCTGGGCCACTGCTCCGTCTCCTTCAGTGGTCAGACAGAGGTGGACCTCCAGGGCACCATCTACGTGGAGGGAACCATGCCGGAGCTGCACGTGGGGTCCGTCATTCAGATTGTGGAGGAGTGAGGACATGTCCATCAAGCTGAATATCCAGAACGCCGGCTTCCGGGACCACGAACTGGAGTACGTCCGCCCCCTGGCGGAGACGGCCTCCATGCTCCTCTCCGAGCGCACCGGCCAGGGACACGAAATGCTGGGCTGGCTGGACCTGCCCCACACCTATGACCGGGAAGAGTTTGCCCGGATCAAGGCCGCCGCCGGGCGCATCCAGGCCCAGAGCCAGGTGCTGGTGTCCATCGGCATCGGCGGCAGCTACCTGGGGGCCCGGGCGGGTCTGGAGTTTACCAAGGGTCCTTTCGGCAGCCAGCTGCGAAAAGGCCAGGGCGTGGAAGTCTACTTTGCCGGGAACAACCTCAGTTCCAGCTATATTTCGGACCTTCTGGACATCATCGGAGACCGGGATTTCTCCGTCAATGTCATCTCCAAGTCCGGCACCACCACGGAGCCCGCCGCCGCCTTCCGCATCTTCAAGACGAAGCTGGAAGAGCGCTACGGCAAGGAGGGATCCCGGGAACGCATCTACGCCACCACTGACAAAGCCAGGGGGGCCCTCCGGGGTCTGGCGGAGGCCGAGGGCTACGAGACCTTTGTGGTGCCGGACGACATCGGCGGGCGGTTCTCCTGCCTCAGCGCCGTGGGGCTTCTGCCCATGGCGGCAGGGGGCATGGACATCGACCAGGTGATGAAGGGCTGTCTGGACGCCTGTGAGCGGTATCAAAACCCGGAGCTTCTTCAGAATGACGCCATGCTTTACGCGGCTGCCCGGTTCCTCATGCTGATGAAGGGCAAGCAGGTGGAGATTCTGGCCAGCTACGAGCCCGCTCTGGTCCAGTTCGGCGAGTGGTACAAGCAGCTGATGGCGGAGTCCGAGGGCAAGGAGGGCAAGGGCCTGTTCCCGGTGTCCGCCAGCTTCACCACGGACCTCCACTCCATCGGCCAGTTTATTCAGGACGGGTCCCGAACCCTTTTTGAGACGGTTCTCTGGGTCGAGCGGGCCCGGCGGGAAATCACGGTGCCCGCCGACCCGGAAAACGCGGACGGTCTGGACTTCGCCGCGGGGATGACCTTGCAGACGATGAACGAAAAGGCCATGAAGGGCACCCTTCTGGCCCACGTGGACGGCGGCATGCCCAACCTGGTCATTACCCTGAACGAGCTCAGCGACTGCACCTTCGGTGAGCTGGTATACTTCTTCTGGAAGAGCCTTGCGGTCTCCGGCTACATGATCGGCGTGAATCCCTTCGATCAGCCGGGTGTGGAGGCATACAAGAAAAATATGTTTGCGCTTTTGGGCAAGCCGGGGTATGATGGAGCCCGGAAAGCGCTGGAAAAACGGCTGGAGAGTCTGGATTGAGGATAAGGGGGGAACGCCGGTGAAACGGGGCGCGATTTTCGACATGGACGGCCTGCTGCTGGACACGGAACGGCTGTATCAGGAGAGCTGGGTGGAGATGGCCCGAGCTTTCGGCCAGCCTCCCGACCCGGCGTTTCCCTCCGCCGTCAGCGGCACCAGCGGCGAGGGAATGCGGGAGGTGATTCGCCGGTATTATCCGGCGGTGGACCCGTATGCCTTTCAGGCGGGGTGTCTCGCCCGGGTGGACGCTGTTTTGGAAAAACAGGGACCTCCGGTGAAGCCTGGAGCCGGGGAGCTGCTGGACTATCTCAGCGCCCGGGGCGTGAGCATCGCAGTGGCCAGCAGCAGCGGACGGGAGCGGATTGCGTCAAACCTCCGCGCCGCGGGGCTGGAGCGCTTTTTCGACGCCGTGGTCAGCGGCCAGCAGGTGGAGCGGGGGAAGCCGGAGCCGGATATTTTCCTCCTGGCCGCCGGGGAAATCGGATGCCCGCCGGGGGACTGCTATGTCTTCGAGGACAGTCTCAACGGCGTCCGGGCCGGCATGGCGGCGGGGTGCGTCACCGTGATGGTGCCGGATTTGGTTCCGCCGCCGGAGGGTCTGGCGGTCAGCAGAGTCTGCACCAGTCTGCATGAAGCCAGGAAGCTGATTGAAAAGGGCCTCCTGTAACGGGAAAGCTTCAAGATTAGGAGTTGAACGCCATGAAACAGTTTACATACACCATTCAGGACCATGTTGGAATACACGCCCGTCCGGCGGGGATGCTGGCCAGAGAGGCCAAGGCGCTGGACAGTGTGGTGACAGTGGAAAAAGCGGATGGCAAATCCGCCGCCGCTACAAAGCTGATGGCCGTGATGAGTCTGGGCGTCAAGTGCGGCGATACGGTCACGGTCAAGGTGGAGGGCGGCGACGAGGCCGCAAACGCCGCCGCCATGGAAGCGTTTTTCAAGGAAAATCTGTAAACATACCCAGGGGCAGGGCCGGTTTCGGTTCTGCCCCTGCGGGCTGATACGGGGGAGGGTTATGCAGCGCCATAACGTCGGGGTTTCCTGGGCCGTCTTTTTCGTTGATGCCGTGCTTTTTGCATGGGCCGCGCTGCCCCCGGGGAGCCGGGAAGACCAGCGGGGCGTTGGTCTCCGCGGCAGGTCCGGCGCTGAAAAAGCCGTGTTCCGTCCGTAGGAAATGTGAGTAAAAATGCGGCGGACAGACCGGGATGGCCTGTCCGCTGTTTGATTGCCCGCCTGTGCTGACTTTGGGTGCTCCTGTTAGCCCGGCCTGACGGACTCGCTGAGCAAACAGTCTGACGGCGGTCCGCTCAGATTGCAGGTCCTTATCAAACAAGCCAACATCCATTTCAAGTATCAGGGAAAAGTCTGTTGACCGAGGCCGGGCAAAGCCGAACGAGCGTTTGCGGTATCTTACGGCAGGAGCAGCGGGAGCAACACCCCTGCAAGGTTCAGGATATGGAGCAGTAACAGGCAGGGCGGCGGGAACGTCGACCTGTCACCGTCGCCCTGTTTTAAGCTTATCCAAAATCGGAAAGTTGAATGTAATACACAAATTGGTTTTCCTTGATTAAATATCGAACATTTCTATCGGGCTTGAACACATTCAGCCGGAGAATTTGCGGCTGTACCAGATGTTCCTGGAAGAAAGTGTGATAGCTGAGAAATCGAGAATACTCATTTTCGCGCCTTTTTACAATTTCCGTCCACTCCGACTGTGACAAGTTGGGATTTGGATTTTCGCTGGTACGCTGAAAAACGCAATAAGAGTGGTCATAGATGCTTTTCAGTTCATCTAAAAATGGTTGCTTATACAGCCAAGTACACGTTTTTCGCGGATACTGGAATACTCTCTGCAACATCCAATTCAAGTCTCCACTGGGAAAATGAGAGGTTCTTTCCGGTTTGCCATATTCCCTCGTTAAAATCCATCCAGTCAAAAGAATCCAATACAAGGTTTCTTCCGGCGTATTGAAAGCAGGGGCTGGCAGAGGAAAAGTCCCCCAAAAGGTGTAGATATCCCATTGCCTAAAAAAGCTGTCTAAGATTGTTCTGTCAAAATCAACCGAATACTTCCGTTTCCATGTGTAGGCGTTTTTGAAAAGAAATTCCCAGCGTTCCTCATCGCTTGAAAATTCTTTTTGGCTGTTTATAAATTCATTTAGCCGCTTGTCTAAGCGATTGGTAAAAAAGCAACACTCAGCGTTTTCCTTCCAGTCCCACATAAAAGTTCCCCCCATAACATAAAAGAAGCAAGTGCATTCACCTGCTTTTGGGTGCTTTTCTCTTAAGTTCAAGTATAGCACATCTTCCCTCTGAAAACAATCCGTGCGCTACATTCGTTCCGCCTGTCCGGACCGTCAAGGGACGAGTCCTTTTTTCCCACAGGACGCAAAAAACTCCGTTGGCAAGCCTTTGGCCGTCTGGATTTTGGCCGCTGCCGTATCTTGGCCGAACAGGCGCCGCTGTTTGACGGCAGCGAAGCCCTCCGGAATGAAGTAGACACGGGGCGCAATGCGTGGTATGATGCCGTCAGGAGGGATGATGATGTGGACATGCCCAAAATGCGGACGGGAGTTCAAGAATCAAGGCCAGGGACACTACTGTGTCAAACCGAAAAACATGGACGAGTATATCGCGCTTCAGGAGGAATCCGCACAGCCCTTTTTGCGGAGCATCCGCGGTACAATCCGCGCCGCTCTCCCCGACGCGGAGGAACGGATTTCCTGGAGTATGCCAACCTTTTGGGGCGGGAAGAACGTGATTCAGTTCGCCGCGTCCAAGCGTCATATCGGGCTTTACCCCGGCCCGGAGGCCGTTGCAGCTTTCCGGGATAAGCTGGCCGGATATGAAACCAGCAAGGGAACCATACGGCTTCCCTATCAGGAACCGCTGCCGCTGGAGTTGATCGCAGAGATTGCGAAATGGTGCTGGAAGCAGTACCACATTTAAGAACCTGTATTCACAACCGCTGCACGCCGTTTGGCCAGTCTTTTTCCTACCATACTGCGCCGGTTTTCCTTGCCATATGTCAGTATGGCTGCGGGCGCTCTCCTTGTCTGACGAGACAGATCCTCGCCCATCCGGCATCCCCCGGCTGTGAATACAGGTTCTAAATTTCAAACAAAGACGGGCTGTCTGCCAATCTGGCGGACGGCCCGTTTTTTCTTTGGAGGTGTATGGAATTGAGTGAGCCTCGTTTTTCGAACTATTTTTTCGAAAAGCGGGGTTCTTCTTTTCTTCAATACATTGCTACATCTAGGGTTTAGGAATTTTACTGAACAAGCGGCATCTTCTAAAACTTTCAAAATCATAACTTTTATTTTTACATAAGGTCGCCATATGGACACCACTTTTGCGTTAAACGCTCCCAATAAATGTCCTCAAACGCCTGCGGCGTCTTGTAATTCAGCATCTGATGCGGTCGGATTTCATTGTAAAACTGTATATTACGCTTCAACGTTCCTTCGGAAGTGCTGTACTCCCGGCGATATGCTTCTTCTCGCTTGAAGGTCGAAAAGAAGGCTTCCGCAACAGTATTGTCCAGCGGCCTTGCCGAAGCAGAGAAGAACTGCTTGACAGCGCATGACTGAAAAAGAGCGGTCAGCGCCTTTGAAATATACTTGGCTGCCCCGGTCACTATGAAACGTTAGGCTGCCGGGTCTACCACGTTCTTGATAGGCTGCTTTGAACGTTTTTATAACCAGCTGAAAACTCTCTTTTCAGCAGGTTTTCTTTTTCAGCTGCTGTTTCCGTTTATGCAGTTTCTCAGCATCTACGCGAACACTATGTAGTCCCAATTCCCGCATTATGGCGGCGATACACCTTTTACTGATATGGATGCCGCTGGAAGCTAAGACCGTGCGGATCTTTTCTGCACCGTACCGCTGAACGCCGTCGTCAAAGACCTGTTTCACCTTCAGTGCAAGCTGAATAGCTTCTGCTTCATATTGATTCTTATCGACTCTTCAGAAGATATGGTTATATAACGTACCACGAGGTACGCCTAAAGCCTCGCATAGCTCATGGACGCTGTATGAATTTTCCAAAGAAATGTTGCCAGATTCTCTTGTGTAGGAACTTGGGTAATATATCCTGAAAGCTGTATAATCTCCACCTCTTGCTCCAGCTTCTGAATGCATCTGAAAGTGGCATTAAACTCCGAAAGAGTGTATGTCCGGTTTGGCGTTTAAGTGAGGCAATATGTTTTACGCCATTGGCAGATGGTACTCTGCGATATGTTCAGTTCTTGACTTAATGATTTGATGGATTTCCCTTTTTCATAGCGGCGGATCAACGAACTGGACGCTATCATCCAGAGACTCTACGAGGATCACGTTATGGGCAAGATGAACGCAGAACGGTTTGCGAAGCTGTCCGAGGGCTATAAGAAGGAACAGACAGACTTAAAGCAGTCTGCTGAAAGCCTTCAGGCCATCGCAAATGCCGCTGAAACTCAGGCCGTCAATGTCCAGAGCTTTTTGAAAATCGTGAAGAAGTACGCCGACCCCATCGAACTGACCCCGGCGCTTCTGCGGGAATTTGTGGAGAAGGTAGTCGTTCATGCCCCGGACAAGTCCTGCGGGCACCGTGTCCAGCGGATTGACGTACACTACACTTTCATTGAGGCGATTGATCTGTCCCCGGAGTACAGTAAGTACGAGAAAGAGACAGCCGCATGACACACTTGCATCATGCGGCTGTCTCCCGTCAGGAAAACTTCTTTATAGCCACCGCAGTTGAAAAGAAGCATTTGCTTCTTTTCAACAAGTGCGGCGATGATTCG
>NZ_CANTJS010000037.1 GCF_947654275.1 uncultured Oscillibacter sp.
CACTCTCCACTCTTCACTCTCCACTCTTCACTCTCCACTCTTCACTCTCCACTCTGGCATGGCCATGTTTTTATTTTAATTTTCAATTTCCTCTTGACCTTCCCCCCGCTGGAAGGTGTAAGATACTCTCAGAAACCGAGGTGAGAGGCATGAAAATCAACGAGGTGGAGGCCCTGGTGGGCATCACCCGGAAGAACATCCGCTTCTACGAGTCCGAAGGTCTGCTGTCCCCCCGGCGAAACAGCGAAAACGGCTACCGGGACTACGGCGAGGCGGAGGTGGAGGCCCTGCGGCGAATCAAGCTGCTGCGGAAGCTGGGGGTCCCTCTGGAGGAAATCCGGCAGATGCAGAGCGGGGCCCACACCGTGGGGGACGGGATGCGCCGCCATCTGGTCTCTCTGGAGCGGGAACGGGGAAACCTGGATCAGGCCATCCGCCTCTGCGGCCGTCTGACGGACCGGCAGGAGCGGCTCTGCGACCTGGACGCCGAGGCCGTCCTGGCGGAGATGGATACTCTGGAGCAGACCGGTACCACCTTCCAGAACAAGCAGAAGCGGGACGTCCGCATCCGCTACGTGGCCCCGGTGGTCATTACGGTGGGGATGACGCTGCTGATGATGGGACTCACGGGGCTGCTCTTCTGGAGCATTTACGCCGGGACAAACGGCAGTCCCCCGGCACTGATGCTGGCGGTGCTGGCCCTGCTGCCCCTGGTGGTCACCGGCGGCGTGGTGCTGGCCCTGATCCAGAGAATCCGGGAAATCGGACGGGGAGAGGAAGACGATGCGAAAAATTATTAGAGGAGCCGGAGGGCTTTCCTGCCTGCGGGGCTGCCGCTCTGATTGGTGCCGCACCGCCGCCGGGAGGAACTGAGGAAAGGAGAGCTGGAGAATGCGAAAAACTACCAGGAAGAAAATCGCCCCTGTCGTTATCACCGTGGCGGTGGTGCTCTATATGATTCCCCTGGTGCTGATGGTCCTGTCGGTCCTGGGCGAGGCCAACGCCGCCGCGCTGCCCATCATGCTGCTGTACGCCGTTCTGGGCGGCGCGGTCATTGTGGGCGTCATCCGGGCCCTGCTCCAGCGGCTGGACGAGATTGACGGAGGGGAGGAAGAGGATGCCAGCCAATACTGACGCCCAGGCCCGCCGCCGGCGGGACGCGGTGCGGAGCGCGGCGGTCTCCGCTGCAATCCGCCTGCTGACAGCCGCCATTCTGCTGTGGCTGCGGCAGGGGGTGAACCCCTCGGGCCTCGCCGGACGGCTGGCTCTGCTGGCCGTTCTGCTGAACTTAGGGTCTGTCCCGCTGATCTGCCTGAGCCTTCGGACCCGCCTGAGAGAGATTGAGAAGGGGGAGGAAGAGGATGCCAGTCAATACTGAGAGGAAGCCCGTCAATCTGGCGCTCTGGAAGCGCCGTCAGAAGCGGCAGGCGCTGCTGGGCGCCGGGTTCGGCTGCATGATGCTGCTGCTCAGCGCCGCCATATGCGCCGCGCTGTGCTTCATTCCAAATCTGCCGACGTTGCTTCTGGTCCTGTTCGCCGGAACGGCGATACTCTGTCTGCTGCCTATGGGCTTGACCCTGGTAGTATTATATCAGCGTTTCCAAGAAATTGAAGGAGGAGAATACGATGCTGCTGCTGAATATTGATTATGTACCCGGACGGGAATTCGAGGCCCTGGGAATTGTGAAGGGGACCGTGGTCCAGTCCAAGAACTTCGGAAAGGACTTTATGGCGGGGATGAAAACCCTGGTGGGCGGCGAAATCACCGGCTACACCGAAATGCTCAACGAGGCCCGGCAGATTGCCACCAAGCGCATGGTGGACGAGGCCGCGGCCCTGGGGGCCGACGCCGTTGTGAACATCCGTTATGGTTCCTCTTCCGTGATGCAGGGGGCCGCCGAGGTCATCACCTACGGCACGGCGGTGAAGTTCCGCTGATGAAGGTCACATTCCTGGACAACAGCGGCTTTCTGGCGGAGACGGACGCCGCCGCGCTGCTGTTCGACTGGTGGAAGGGGGAGCTCCCGGCGCTGAGGCCGGGAGTCCCCCTGTACGTCTTTGCCAGCCACCGCCACGAAGACCACTTCAAGCCGGAGATTTTTGCCCTGGACGGCGAAACGCAGGATGTGCGCTTCATCCTGGGCCATGACGTCAGACTCGGCCCCCGGAACCGGGAGCGCTGGAACCTTTCCCCGGAGACGGCGGCAAAGTGCCGCGCCTTAAAGGGCGGGCAGACCCTCTCCCTGCCCCGGGCGGAGGTTGAGACCCTGTCCTCCACCGACGAGGGCGTGGCCTTTCTGGTGACGCTGCCCGACGGAAGGACCTTCTTCCACGCCGGGGACCTGAACTGGTGGCACTGGGAGGGGGAGGACAAGGCCTGGAACAACAATATGGCCGCCAATTTCAAAAAGTACACAGAGCCCCTCCGGGGCCGGACCATCGACCTGGCCATGCTGCCCCTGGACCCCCGGCTGGGGGAGGCGGGTTTTTGGGGTCCGAAGTATTTCCTGGAGCTGGCGGACGTCAAAAAATTCCTGCCCATGCACCAGTGGGGGGACTTCGGCTTTACCGGGAGGTTTCTGGAGAAATACCCGGAGTTTGCCGGACGGACCGTGCCGGTGGAGCGGACGGGACAGGTTTTCTGCTTCTGAAACGCTCCGCTTCTGAACTGTTACAAGGAGGGGATGCCCTGTGTACGCGGTGGGAATCGTTGGTGTTTTGCTGCTGCTGGCGGGAATTTTCCTGCTGACCCGGCATGGAGACGGGCCGCTGCTCATTCCCGGTCTGGCCTGCATCGTGACAGGAATCGTGCTGTCCAGAATCAGCCGGGCGAACCGGGGAAAATAAGCGCAGACGAAGGCCCCGCCGGACGGCGGGGCCTTTCCTCATTCCCTCATTCCTTTGGCAGAAACGTGCTGTCGAAGCCGTGGGGCAGCAGCTCCTTCAGGGGCAGGGCCAGCTCTTGGCCGTCTTTGTTCAGGCAGATGACCTCCAGCTCTGGGGCAAACTCCTTCATCACCTGGCGGCAGATGCCGCAGGGGAAGCAGTAGTCCTCGCTGCGGCCTGCGATGGCGATGCGGACAAAGTCCGTGCGGCCCTCCGCCACGGCATGAAATATGGCGTTGCGCTCGGCGCAGATGCCGGCGGGATAGACGGCGTTTTCCACATTGCAGCCGGTGAACACCGTGCCGTCGGCGCACTCCAGCGCCGCCCCCACAGGGAAATGGGAGTAGGGGACATAAGCCCGGTCCAGCATGGCGATGGCCGCGGCTTTCAGCTCTTCTCGTGTCATGGGGAAACCTCCTTCAGGATTCAGAGTGGGTGATGTGTGTAACAGGGATGGTCTGACTGTCAGCGGTTCCCTGGTTCATGGGCTCCGTGTCATAGTATACGGTCACCTGCCCGCCGCTGTCCAGCGTGTAAATGCCGCCAAAGAAACCGGAGAGCATCCCGTCGGGCTCTCCCCAGGCGGCGGGAGACGGAAGCGAAGGGAAGAGGCTCACGGCCAAAGCCAGAACCGCCAGCACAGCGGCGCTGAGGACCCGGCCTTCTCTCAGCCTCGTCACGACCAGTCGATTTCCCGCTGGGGCCGCACGTCCACATCCATGATGTCCTTGGCGTCGTAGAACTGGAGGTAACGGTCCCGGGAGTGGCGGAGGGTGGTGCCGTCGGGGTGGAGCCGGTCGCAGATGACGGCGCAGATATCCTTCTTGATGAAGCTGAAGCTCTCGATGCCCACAGAGGCAAAGACCCGGAAGCCCTTGCTCTGGAGATACCGGAACACGGGGCCGGTGTTCTTCCAGTCGTTTCCGTCGGGCCGCTCGCCGTGGGGGTAGAACAGGATGGTGGTCTCGCCCACCAGACTGCCGACCTCGTCGTACCAGCGCTGGGTGTCAGCCTTGATGGTGTCCAGACTCAGGGTGCCCAGGCGGATGTGGCCCCAGGTGTGGCTTCCGAAGGTCCAGCCGGTGCGCCTCAGCTCCTCTACGATGGGCTTCACCGCCTCCCGCTCCTTCTGGCGGTTGGCCTCTCTGGCTTCGTCCCAATCCTTGGTGTCGGTCTGGGTGCGGTAGCCCAAAATGCCCTCATAGCCCGTCAGGCTCAGGCATCCCTTGGCGCCGAAGGGGGAGAAATCCGGGTGCTCCTCCACGAATTTGTCCAGAATGGGGATGGCGTCCAGGTCACGGCTGACCACCTCTTCACCCTTGGGGTCCAGGCCCCAGGAGGCAATTTTGCCGTCCTCCCCGATGATGAGCTTATAGGCAAGGCCGTTTTCCAGCATGTACGGATAGTAGTTCGTGTCGTCATAGGAGAGAATCAGGGGCTTTTTCCCCTCGGGAAGGTAGAGGGTATTCCGGACCATTTGGGGCTGGCCGTCCTCCCCGGCGGTTTCACTCCACACATCGGCAATGTCCACCAGGACATAGCCCTTGTCATAACAGCTCTGGAGAATCTTATTGTACTCGTCCACCGTCACCATGAAGTCGTCCAGGCCGTTGGCCTGGGCGTCCCCGTCAAAGGCGAGCTCCGGATACGCGATGACCGGGTGGAAAAAAAGATGCTCCACAACGCCGTTCCAGGGGACGTAGCCCTCTTTCTCCTCGGTGGGATCACTGATCTCATAGGGCTCCGGCGGAGCGGCGGGTTCCTCGGGCTCCTGTGCGGCAGGGTCCTCCTCCCTGGGCTCCGGGGCGGGATTTTCCGGGTCCTCGGAAGGGGCCGCCGCGCTCCCCTCTGTTGAGGAGGAGGGCGGGTCTCCGGAGGGGGCGGCACAGGCCGCCAGAGAGAAGATCAGCAGCAGAGTCAAAAGCAGGCTGGTAAATTGGCGCATAGCGGGCATCGGTCCTTTCTGTCGAAAATCGTCGCCTTCTAGTATAGCAGATTTTCCGGCAGAAAAAAGAAACAATTCTGTGACATTTTTTGTTTTCAAAAGCCGCCTGCCCACAAGATATGGGCAGGCGGTTCTTGCCCGCCGGAACATCCGCCGGCGGCATGGGACGGGACGCTTTGACAGCGAACCTCAGAACAGGCGGCGGCAGACAAAGGAAGCCTTCACCGCTTGGCGTTGGGGCGGAACAGCGCCGCCATGACCACGCCGAAGAACACCGCCGCGGCGATGCCCCCCGCTGTGGCGGTGAGGCCGCCGGTAAGCACCCCCAGCCAGCCCTGCTCGCCCACGGCCTTCTTCACGCCCTTGGCCAGGGCATGGCCAAAGCCCGTCAGGGGCACCGTGGCCCCTGCGCCGCCCCAGTCCGCCAGGGGCTGATAGAGCCCCACGGCGCTGAGCAGCACGCCGGCCACCACATAGCCCGTCAGGATACGGGCGGGGGTGAGCTGGGTTTTGTCAATGAGAATCTGGCCGATGGCGCAGAGAATGCCGCCGCAGAGAAAGGCGTTGAGATATTCCATAGCTGTTACCTCCATCATATGGTCTTCTCCACGCAGTTTTTCCCACAGCTGGCGAAAATATGTGAATTCTTCCCGACCGGTGCACGAGCACGTGCATCCGGCGGGAAAGGGGCCCCCTGCTGTGGGCTAGCCAACTCCGAATTTTGACAGTCGGAGGAACACAACATGAGAAAAACCGAACAGTATCAGCTGAACCAGTGGGACCGTAGCGACCGCATTCTGATGGAGGACTTCAATGAAGACAATGCCAGAATCGACGCCGCCCTGGCGGCTCTCCGGACTCTTGGCGCCGGCGAAAGCGCCCGCCTGGACGCCGCCCTCGCCGCCCTGGAGCGGCGAAGCCAGGACGCCCTTTCCGCCGCCCGGACCGCCCTCCAGGGGGACATCAGCCGGCTGGAAACGGAAAAGCTGCGCTTTGAGGTCCTTGTGGAGAAAAGCGTCTCCGCCGGCGGAGACAGCACCCTGAATCTGCCGGTGGGCGGTTCCATTCTCAGCCGGTGCGTAGTGGCGGCGGTGGACATCCGGACGCCCGGCAGCAGGAACTGCTATCTGGGCATCAACGGCAGCATCGGAAGCCACTGGGCTCCCGGCTTCACCGCCGGAACCTCCAACGGCGGACTGGCGCTGCTGCCCGGCGGGCAGACCTGCCGGCTGCTCTTCTTCCCCATGAAGCGCCCGGCCGCGCCTGTCGCCTGCGTCATGGCCGGCGGCGGGCTGTATCTGGGCTATTCCGACCTCAGCTACAGCAGCGTCAGCTATCTCCAGCTCCGGGACATGAACGGAAGCAAGCTGTCCGGAGCCGCGGAGCTCCGGGTTTCCGGCATTCTGTAAATAGAGCGGCCCCGGCGCTTGACAGAGAGAGAAAACAGGCATAATATAGAGTACAGAGAACACTGAAAACTGAATCATGTCCGGTAGGTAAGGCTGCCACAAGGATATGGGTCGCTGCCGCGAAATGATGGAGACATCATGAGAGGGTCAACAGGCGATATCGAGACGAAGGTATCATCTAACGCGATTTCACCGCCTTGTGAGGCTAAAGCTTGAACGGCAGGCGGAAGAACGGCAGGCGGAAAGGCTGGCCCCTCCGCAGACAGCGAGGCGGAGAGCTTCCATCGTACCGGCATGGGATGACTGGAAGCTCTCTGATTTTATGGCTGTTTCCCTGTTCCCGAGGCCGGGACAAACAGGGACAGAACATCCGGAAAGGAGGTCCCGCGCGTGTTTGAGTTACAGAATGAACGGACGGAGCTGCTGGAAAAAATTGAGGATTATCTGAACCGAAAACGCTATGCCGACCTGCGGGACCTGCTGCTGCCCATGGAGGCGGCGGACATCGCCTCCCTCTGCACGGAGCTGGGCGAAAAGGTTCCCCTGGTGTTCCGCCTGCTGCCCAAGGAGCTGGCGGCGGAGGTCTTCGTGGAGCTGGACAGCGGCGAACAGGAGCTTTTGATCTCCAGCTTTTCCAACACGGAGCTGAAAGAGGTTCTGGACGAGCTCTACCTGGACGACACCGTGGACATCGTGGAGGAAATGCCTGCCAACGTGGTCAAACGCATCCTCCGCCACTCCGACCCGGAGATGCGCAAGAGCATCAACGAGATTCTCAAATACCCGGAGGACTCTGCCGGCAGCATCATGACCACGGAATTCGTGGACCTGAAGGAGACCATGACGGTGGAGGACGCCCTGAAGCGCATCCGCCGCACCGGTCCCGACAAGGAGACCATCAACATCTGCTACGTCACCGACGACCGGCGGCACCTCATCGGCCTTTTGACCATCCGGACCATCCTTCTGGCGGAGGAGGACGACGTCATCGGCGACATCATGGAGCGGAACCTGATCGCCGTCCAGACGCTGGACGACCAGGAGGCCGTGGCCCGGGCCCTGAGCAAATACGACTTTCTGGCCCTGCCGGTGGTGGACAAGGAGAACCGTCTGGTGGGCATCATCACCGTGGACGACGCCATCGACGTCTTGCAGGAGGAGGTCACGGAGGACATCGAGAAGATGGCCGCCATGCTCCCCGGCGACAAGCCCTATCTGAAAACCGGAGTCTATGAGACCTGGAAGGCCCGGACTCCCTGGCTGATGCTGCTGATGCTCTCCGCCACCTTCACCGGCATCATCCTCACCCACTTCGAAAAATCCCTGATGGCCTGCGCCATTCTGACCTCCTTCATCCCCATGCTCTCCGGCACCGGCGGCAACAGCGGCACCCAGGCCTCCACCGCCGTCATCCGGGCCCTGTCCCTGGGCGAGGTCCGCTTTTCCGACCTTTTTCAGGTGCTGTGGAAGGAATTCCGGGTCTCGGTGTGCTGCGGGCTGTGTCTGGCGGCGGCCAACTTCCTCAAGATGATGCTGATAGACCGCTGGCTGCTGCACAATCCCACCGTGACCCCTCAGGTGGCCCTGGTGGTCTGCTCCACACTGGTGGGCACGGTGCTCTGCGCCAAGCTGGTGGGCTGCGCCCTGCCTCTGCTGGCCAAAAAAGTGGGCTTCGACCCGGCGGTGATGGCCTCGCCCTTCATCTCCACCATTGTGGACGCCATCTCCCTGCTGATTTACTTCCAATTCGCCTCGGCAATCCTGGGGCTCTGAAACCGCCAAAAAATGAGGAATCAGGAACTTCCACCGGAAAAGTCCTGATTCCTCATTTCAGTTTTCCATCCTCTGAGAACCTGTATTCACAGCCGGAGGATGCCGGACGGGCATGGATCTTTCCTGCCGGACAGGGATCTCCTTCGCCGCCTGCGGCAGTCCGCGGACTGCAGGGGAAACCGGCGCGGCATGGCGGGAAAAAGCCTGTTCAGACAGCGTTCAACGTTTGTGAATACAGGTTCTAAAACCAAAGGGCGGCGCCCTCCCGAAACTGAGGCTCCGGTCCGTCCCGGTAGGGGTCGTAGCGGTTTTCGTTGCAGCCGAATTCCTGCAAAAAGGCGATGCGCCCGTCCCGGGTCCACCGGACCAGGGACATGCCCTCGAACTCCTCTCTCCGCCCGTCGTTCATCCAGTTCCGGAAGGTCCAGCGGACCACCGTCTGATCTCCCTTGTGGAAGAACTCCAGGATATCCCATTGCAGAACCGTCCCCCGGGTATTCCACTCCTCAAACCAGTGCCGTATGGCCTCCGCGCCGCGGTACTCCGGGCCCCAGCTCTCGATGTAAACGGCGTCCGGGGCGAACAGGTGCAAAATGCCCAGGTCCGCCTTTTTCAGCCACATGTCAAACCAGAGGCGGACCGCGGTTTCCCTCTGTTCCCTCATGTCCGCTCCTTTCCGGAAGCGTCCCTCACAATGTCCTGTATCTCCATCAGGTCCCGGACCACATAGTCCGCCGTGCCGGCTCCGGAAGGGGCGTAGAGCACCCCCGGGATGCCGGCGTTCCGGGCGCAGTCCATGTCAAGGGTCCGGTCCCCTATATAGAAGGTCCGGGCTTTGTCCAGGCCGTATCGTTCCATCAGGTACAGCAGGGCGTCGGGGCTGGGCTTTCTGGGAAAGCCCCTCAGACTGGTGACCACCTCTTTGAAAAACCGCTGAAGCCCCAGATGCTCCAGCACCGGCGCGGTGGTGCTCCCCCGGTGGGTATAGACGAACTGAAGGGCCCCCATGGCCTCCAGAGCCTCCAGCGTCTCCCGGGCCCGGGGCATGGGGGGAATTTCCAGAACCCTGCCGCCGCTGACGGCGGAATAGCGGTTCTTGATCTCAGCAAAGGACCGGCCTGTTTTCTCCGCCGCCTCCCGAATCACCGCGCTGACGGACGTCTCCGTCACCCGGCGCAGAAGGGCCTCCGCCTCTGTGTCAATCTGAAATTCCGCCAGCGTCTCCTGAAGGCTGGGAACAATGATGCCGTAAGAGTCCAGCAGGGTCCCGTCCAGGTCCCAGATAAGCGCGGTTTCTGTCATAGTCAGGTTCCTCCCCTAGTCGACGAAATAGTTGTACTATGATAGCAGATTCTGCCGGGGCTGTCCAGCGGGGCCGCCCCGTCTGCCGTCAAAATAATCCAGCAGTTGATACAGAATTTGAATCTCCTGCTCCGAAAGGCCCGCCAGACTGATCTGCTTCCCGCTGTCCAGCCCCAGGATATAGTCGGTGCTGACATGAAACAGCCTGGCCAGGTCCACGATATACGCCGCCGTTGGAGCGGAAAGTCCGCTTTCCCAGGCGTTGACGGAGGAGCGGGTCACTGTCAGCCTGCGCGCCAGCTCCGCCTGAGAATAACCGGCCTGCTCCCGCAGAGAACGGATGGTATCGCCTATCATGATGCCGCCTCCTTTACTGTCCAGAATACATGACAAGCATTGGCAATAAATTATCATACTATGTATAGTTTTATTGACAAGCAGGGACAGATGTGTGATAATAGCCCAAGATGCTCCGGACGGGGATATCGATGACATAAGGAGGAACGAACGTGAAAAGATGGGCGCTGCTTGTGCCGCTGATGCTTTTGAATATGCTGCTGATTTTGTGGAGCGGCTTTGCGGGAGAGACGCAAAGCGTAAGGGATGTGGCTTCCTGTGTGCAGCTGTTTTTGACGGTGATCGCATAAGAAAAGGAGCGGCTTACCGCTCCTTTTTCTTCCGCGGCCACACCAGCCCCACGCCGGAGAGCAGCAGGTACACCCCAAAGGGCTTCCGCAGAATCTCCACGTCCACCGAGTTGGAAATCCAGGCCCCCAGCAGAGCCGCCGCCACCGCTACGGGCACCGCCGCCTTCAGCGTGGGCTTATCCAGAAAGCCGCTCCGGGCGTGGCAGACCAGGGCGCTGGCCGCTGTGGGCAGAAAGAACAGCAGGTTCACCCCCTGGGCCGTCCGCTGGTCCACCCCCAGAAACAGCGTCATCACCAGCAGCAGCAGCGTTCCGCCGCCCACGCCCCAGGCGGAAATCACGCTGGCCCCCAGGCCGCAGAGGAATGGAATCACCCAGTCCGTCATAACAGATACTTCACCCCCGCGTAAAAGAGAAAGGCGGCAAAGAGCCATTTCAGAAATTTTGTGGAGATTTTCCCGTAGAGCTTTCCCCCCAGGAAGCCCCCCAGCAGGCCCCCGGCCAGATAGGGCAGCGCCTCTGTCAGGGACACGCCGCCCCGCCACACATACACCGCCGCCGACACCAGGCACACCGGGAAAATTACTCCCACACAGGTGGCGTACAGCTTCCGCTGGCTCAGCGTGCCGCCCCGGGACAGAATCGGCAGGAACACCATGCCCCCGCCGCCGCCGAACAGGCCGTTGGCCAGACCCGCCGCCCCTCCGGCAATCCGGGCAATTCCTTTCATCCCGCTTCCCCCCTTCTATGTAGCCCTCCCCGAGGGGAGGGCCCGCCGCTTCGTCCCGCTTATTTCAGCTTGAAGCTCTGGCAGTCGGTGCACTCCACCATGGTGGGGTTGGCCTCGTGGGTGCCCACCTGAATGGTGCTCAGGCCGCAGTAGTCATTGTCCTGGCAGTGATGGGCGCAGTTGTTCACCGTGCATCGGATACTCTGGTTGGGCGTGCAGGCACAGCCGCCGTTGGTGCAGTCCTTGCTCATATCAAATGTCCTCCCGCATAAAAAATGGGGTTCCGGACCTCTGGAATCAACGCCCGGAACGGCGCTCCCGGTCCTCTCCGGAACCGGGAATTCCCGACGGTGAGGACTGGCGCTGTCCTAGTGTGCACCGGAGCGCGGAAGCTATGCCGGAATGTTCTGCCAATTTTGACAAAAAGGAAGGCGGGCCTTTCGGCCCGCCTTTTTCTAGTTTCGCACTTCGTGCGGTCGTCCTGTGGGAGTGCCGCCGAATCTCAATTCAGCGGTCATCCCGCGTAAGTGCTGTTGAGGATTAGCCCAGCAGCTGGAGGACGCCCTGAGGCACCGCGTTGGCCTGGGCCAGCATCGCCTGAGCGGACTGGACCAGAATGTTGTTCTTGGTGTAAGACATCATTTCCTCAGCGATGTCGGTGTCGCGGATGGTGGACTCAGCATCCTGGATGTTCTCCGCCATGACGCTCAGGTTGTTGGCGGTGTGCTCCAGACGGTTCTGATAAGCGCCCAGGTCGCCGCGGACGCCGGAGACGTAGTTGATGGCGTTCTTGATGACGTCCACAGCCTTCTGTGCGTTCTCAGAGGTCAGGATGTCGATATCCTCGATGCTGGTGGACTCGCCGGTTTCCTCATCGGTCAGCTTCATGGCGTTCACGTGCATGTCGCCAATGGAGACCTTCATCTGGTTGAACTCGTCGGAGGTGTCGCCAATCTGGAGATTCAGAGCCTTGCCGCCCTCGGTGGCCTCGGAAATCACGTTCTCCTTCTCATAGGAGCCTGCGCCGGTAAAGCCCAGAGACTTCTCAATACCAGCTTTCGTACTCAGGTCAAACTTGAAGCCAGCGCCCTTGTCATAGTCCACCTTATCTTTGAACCCGGCGTGCTCTACGGTCTCAGTGAGGGTGATGCGGTTGCCGTCGTGGCCAACGGTCCACACATCGTTGCCCTTGGCAGCCTCGGTCAGATTCTTGGCAGTAGCGGCCAGATCACCTCTGGCGTCCACAAAGGTGACATTACCAGCAGAACCAGTGGCAATCTTCTTTTCGTCAGTGGTGAAAGTATACTCCTTTTCACCAATCTTAATAGTGGCACCGTCCTTCACCATGTCCTCGGTCAGGTCGAAGTAGGTGCTGGCCAGACGGTCCGCGCCGCCAGCGGTGACATTGTCAATGGCGGTGGTAGACACATTGAAGTCGCCGTGAGCACCCTCGGTGATGCCCTGCATCTCGCCGCCCTCAGCGCCTTCCTGCTCCATCGTAATGTCGGCATCGGTCAGCTTGACGGGAGCCTCATAAGCGAAATAATCCGCTTGGGTGGGGGCCGCGGCAGGGCCAGTAGCACCGCCAACAGTGCCAGCGGTCTTAGCGGTCAAAACCAGCTTGTTGCCGTCCAGAGTGGCAATATATCCGGTATTTCCAACTTCAACGCCCCGCTCACCGGCGGCGGTCAGAGTATCATAGTTGAGTTTCTGAGTACCACCACCAATGGTAAGCTCTAGATCACCGAGGTTGCTGTCGTTCCAGCCGGTGACATCAATGGTCTGAACGTCTTTTACCTCGTCAACGCCGCCCGTAAGAGTTGCTTTACCGGCAGTACCATCATTCACATAGTCAATCGAAACGTTTCCGGCAGTGCCCTTTTCCTTTGCGGTGATGCTTACCGCGCCGGTTGTGTGATTGAAGGAAACCGTGTATTTCCCGTCAATCTCAAAATTAGCATGAGCGGTACCCTGTGTCAAGGTTACCCCACCGATTGTGGCGGTTTTTCCGGTACCAACGGTAAATGCGGTGGCATTAGACGCAGCCACGCCGTCAACGCCAGGAGTCGTATTCGTCACGGTGGTCTGGCTGGTAACCTTGGTTGCCTTATAGGAGACAGTGGGGGTCGTCTTCTCACCGGCCTCGCTGGCGGTCATGGTAATTTTGCCGCCGTCAAGGGAGAGCTTATAACCCTCAACAACGCCGTCCTTCTCCATGTTCTTGATAATGTTCTCCCACTCTTTACCAGCAGTACCCACATCAGCGGCCTTGACCACATAGCTGTTGCCGTTGATAGTGAACACATCGCCAGCCTTGGGGGTAATGGCGGCATTCGTAGAATCCTTGAAGCTGCTGGTGTTGAAGGAGTACTCAGCCTTCTTGGCCTCCACCTTGCCGCTGATATTCACCTGCATGGAGCCGTTGACCTCATCAGCGGCACTGGCAGGAGCATCCTTCTGGGTGAAGGTCAGGCGATAGGGCTTGGTGGTATCTTTGGCTTCAACATTGAAGGTCTGACCGTTGATTTTCATGCCGTCCAGGGTGTCGACCTTCTTACCGTCAACGGTGATCTCATAGCCGTTGGCGCCCAGGAAGGCGTTGACCAGATTGGCTCCCTCCACATCGCCGTGGTCCTCGGTGGCCTTCAGGGTGATTTCGGTATCGCCCATCTTCATGGTCATGGTGTTGCCCTTGCCGCCGTTGAACTTGAAGTTGTGGAAGTCCACGCTGAAGCTGGTGCCGGTGGAGCCGTTGGCCTCGTTGTGGAGGACAGTGTCGGTGCCCAGCACCTGGCCCACACCAGCCAGCTTGCCGTTCTCAAAGGTCAGAGCCTCGCTCTTGGTGGGGTCAACGGTGACGGTCTCGGTCACGGCGTCCTGAGCCAGCTTGGCGGTGTCCAGAGAGCCGTCCAGCAGCTTGATGCCGTTGAAGTTGGCGGAGTCGGCAATGCGGTTGATTTCGGTCTTGAGGGCGCTCATTTCCTTGTTCAGGTTCTCGCGGTCCACCTCGTCCTGATAGGTACCGTTGGCGGACTGGGTAGCCAGATAGTCCATGCGGTTGAGCATGTCCTGAATTTCCTGCATGGCGCCCTCGGCGGTCTTCACCAGAGAGATGCCGTCCTTGACGTTCTTGCTGGCGGCGTTCAGGCCGGTGATCTGAGCCCGCATTTTCTCGGAAATAGCCAGTCCGGCGGCGTCGTCACCGGCGCGGTTGATCTTATAGCCGGAGGACAGCTTTTCCAGGTTCTTGGACAGGGCGCTGGTGTTGGTGTTGTAGTTGCGGTAGGCGTTCATCGCCAGAATATTGTGCTGAATACGCATTGTTTTTGCCTCCTTAGCAAAATTTAATGTGTTTGAACAATCCTTCGTTCGCCCACAAATGAAAGGTGGTGCGCCGCCCCCCGGTATCCGGAGTGCCGGAAAACAGACGCGGGACTGGGAACCCGCCCGCCGTCAGGCGGTGAGGCTCCATATATTTCAATCGGCTCGTCAGCCGTTTGAAACCTTTTTTGTTTCCGCCATGCGGAGCATGGCGGCTCCCTCCTATAGGGAGTTTTTTGGTTTCCGCCGCGCTCTGCGCGGCGGCTCCCTTCTACAGGGGTTCTTTCGTTTTCGCCGCACTCTGTGCGGCGGCTCCCCCGGCCCGGTCAGGTCTGGGGGAACATATGATTCAGCTGCCGCCGCAGGGTCTGAACGTCCTGGTCCCCGCCGTCCATCCGGCTGAGGAGGGCCCGCATGGCGGCCAGGGCCTGGGCCTTGCTCCGGTCCCAGGTGAGCTCCCGCCTGTACTGGCGGGGCGCGTCAAACACGCAGCCGGGGCGCTGTCCCCCGGTCCGCTCCAGAACCTCCCCCCGCAGAATGGGGACCTCCCGGGGGGCGTCGATGACGAGCTTGCAGCCGTCCCGGCTCACCCGGTCCAGCTGGACCACCACATTCTCACCGATGGTCAGATACTCGCCCTGTGAAAGAGACAGGCTAAGCATACTTTCAACTCCTTTTCAGATACCGGGCGGCATAAAATCCTTTTTTCCGCCCTTCGGAGACATTCATTGTCAAAATATTGTGAACGCCCGCCGGGGCAGAATCCGGAGAGTCCGCATCGTCCCGGCATGAGCTTTGGACGCGCGCGCGCGTCCTCTCGTTTCCCGCTCTCCGGTTCGGAAAACGCTGATTGAAACGAAACGGTCCCGACTGCCTCTGTGCTGTTTCGCTTCAATCAACGCTTCCCGCCCGGACTGCGGGCCTTCACCGGTGTTCCGGCCGGCAGTTGCTGGAGGATGGGGAATCCGCCCCTCTCTGCGCTTCCCCGGAAAAGGCGCTCAGGCGGCACTGGGCCAGACCCTGGGCCTTGATGTTTCTGGCGGCGTTGACCTCCCGCCGGTGGACCGTTCCGCAGGCGGGACAGGTCCACCTTTGTTCCGAGGCGTCCCCCTCCGCGCCGCAGACGGAGCAGGTCCGGGCGGAAGGGGCGTAGCGGTCCACCAGAATCAGACGCTTGCCCTGGTCCTCCAGCTTGCGCCCCAGGCACTCCCGGAACAGTCCGTATCCGGAGCCCAGGGGCCCGCCGAAGGCTGTTTTCATATCG
Organism: uncultured Oscillibacter sp.; assembly: GCF_947654275.1. Classification (GTDB taxonomy): domain Bacteria; phylum Bacillota; class Clostridia; order Oscillospirales; family Oscillospiraceae; genus Oscillibacter. Next base: position 15,277 of record NZ_CANTJS010000037.1, read on the forward strand.
TTCAGGTTGTCGGCCCGCATGCACACAGCGTCCCAGGCGTTGGCTATCCGCCGGGATTCCTTGTGGACAAAATCGCGCCGCTGGTTGGCGATGTGCTCGTGGAGCAGGCGGTATTTCCGCACCGCTTCCCGATAGTTTTCGGAGCCGGGCCGCATCCGGCTCATGCGCCGCTGGAGCTCCGCCAGCCGGTTCTGCGACTGCTCCAGCCACCGGGGCGGGTCCGCCAGGGTCCCGTCGTCGGCTGCGTAAAAGTGCTTCAGGGAGTATTGCAGTCCCAGGGTTCTCTCCGGCGTCACGGGGACCTGCCGGGGTTTCCGGGTCTCGCAGGCATAGAGTATGGAACAGAAATATTTCCCTGTGGGGGTCCGTTCCACGGTGATTCGTTTCAGCTTCCACCAGCCCAGAGGGCGGCGGTGAAACCTCGCCGGGACAATGCCCGCCTTGGTCATGCGGATGCCGTCCCGGGTGGTGTAAATCGTGGGGCCGGAGGAAAAAACGTGGTTGCAGGCGGTGAAGGAATCCCGGCCGTCCTTTTTGCGCTTGAACCGGGGATGACCGAAGGCGTCCGGGTTTTTGAAAAAGGCCCGGAAGGCCTGACTCAGCCGGTTGTGCTCCTGAATGAGGGCCTGATTGTCGACCTCCTTCAGGAAGGGGGCGGCGGTCTTGTACTTCGCCGGCGTGGGGATGAAGTGCGCGCCGGTCTCCAGGTAAAACCGCTGCTGGTCGGCAAGCATCCGGTTCCAGAGCCAGCGGCAGCAGCCGAAGGTTTTTTCGAACAGCCCGGCCTGCTCCGGCGTGGGATAGAGGCGGACCTTGATGGTGGTGTATCTGGCGGTTGTCTCCGCGCTTTGCCCAGCCATGCCGTCTCCTTTCCCGGAAATCTCCTTTTCCGCCGCGATGCAGAATTTGCTATGGTGTGCGTTTTCAAACTGACGGCTTCTGACTGCCTACACCCTTATCATCGGCGGCTTTGACTGAAAATTAAGAGGTTTTCGCAAATTTTTCTAAATGCTTTTCCAATTTGAAAAAGCACACATTTTCAAACTGACGGCTTCTCCGTTTTCTGTTTTCTGTTTTCAGCCCCAGCCGGCGGGGGCGGGCTTAGGTGCCGTTTTCAAGCCGGACGGCCTTGGCGTAAAAGGTTCCTACCGGCATGGCGCAGGCGTCCGCCGCCTCTCTCAGGGTCAGCTTCTTGTTCCGCCAGTCCCGGTGCACCTTGCTGAAGTTGTCCGGCAGAGGAAGAGGCGGCCTGCCGAACTTCACGCCCTTGGCCTTGGCGGCGGCGATGCCCTCCGCCTGCCGCTGGCGGATGTTGCTCCGCTCGTTTTCCGCCGCGAAGGACAGAACCTGGAGCACAATGTCGCTGAGGAAAGTGCCCATCAGGTCCTTCCCCCGGCGGGTGTCCAGCAGGGGCATGTCCAGCACCACGATGTCAACCCCCCTTTCCTTGGTCAGGGCCCGCCACTGCTCCAGAATCTCCTCGTAATTGCGCCCCAGCCGGTCTATGCTTTTGACATACAGCAGGTCGCCCGGCCTCAGTTTTTTCACCATCCGCTGATACTGGGGCCGCAGAAAATCCTTTCCGGACTGCCTGTCCATGAAAATGTGCCTCTCCGGAATGGCCAGGCCCTGCATGGCAACCATCTGGCGGTCCTCATTCTGGTCCCTGGAGCTGACGCGGATGTATCCGTACACCTCGTTCGCGATGGGTTCCACCTCCTGTCAGGTTTGATTCACGAGTTTCACCCATCCATTATAATCCCTTCCCCTGACCGGGGGCAACCTGCCCGGGCGGACATCCCCCCTCCCCTCCGGAGTCCCCGGCATCCCCTCCCGCCGGGACGGAAAAACCGGCAGACCGGACCGTGGGCCGCCCCGGTCCGAAAAACGCCTCCCTCCCCAGCGGTGCGCCTCCGGACGCGCCCTTTTTCCCATCTTGACAAAACCGGGAATGTAGTTTAAATTAGCTCTTATAAAAATATCATAAGGAGTAAACTGCCATGCACAGTGTACGTACCATTACGCCGGACCTCTTGCTGCTGGGCGGCTCCGACCGGCAGCTGTCCCTGTTTGAAAATCTCTATCCCATCCCCCGGGGCGTCTCCTACAACGCCTATCTGCTGCTGGACGAGAAAACCGTCCTGCTGGACACGGCGGACAGCGCCGTGGGCGCCCATTTCTATGAGAATCTGGAGTATGCCCTTCAGGGCCGCCCTCTGGACTATGTGGTGGTGAACCACATGGAGCCGGACCACTGTTCCACCCTGGGCGCGGTGCTCCGCACCCATCCCAGGGCCCAGGTGGTGGCCAGCGCCAAGGCCATTTCCATGATCGGCCAGTTCTTCGACGCCAATGTTACGGACCGCAGCCTCATTGTGAAGGAGGGGGACACCCTTTCCACCGGACGCCACACCCTCACCTTTGCCCTGGCTCCCATGGTCCACTGGCCGGAGGTCATGGTCACATACGACGCCACGGACAAGATTCTCTTCTCCGCCGATGCCTTCGGCACCTTCGGTGCGCTGAACGGAAACATTTTTGCCGACGAAGTGCGCTTTGAAAGCGAATGGCTGCCGGATGCCCGGCGCTACTATACCAACATCGTGGGCAAGTACGGCCCCCAGGTTCAGAGCCTGCTGAAAAAGGCCTCCGCTCTGGACATTCAGATGATCTGCCCCCTCCACGGCCCCATCTGGCGTGAGGAGGCGGGGATTGCATGGTTCTTTGAAAAGTATCAGCGCTGGAGCAGCTATACCCCCGAGGACCGCACCGCCGTCATTTTCTGCGGCTCCATCTACGGCAACACGGAGAACGCCGCCGAAATCCTGGCCGCCCGCCTGGCGGACAGGGGCGTGAAGAACCTCGCCCTCTACGACGTGTCCCACACCCACCTGTCCGATCTGGTTGCCGAGGCCTTCCGGTGCAGCCACCTGGTGTTTGCCTCCGCCACCTACAACGCCGAGATTTTCACCCCCATGGATACGCTTCTGCGGGACCTGAAGTCCCACGGCCTGCGGAACCGCACCGCCGCCCTCATCGAAAACGGCACCTGGGCGCCGGTTTCCGGCAAGCAGATGGCGGAGCTTCTGGGGGGCATGAAGGATATGACCCTTCTGGACGGCACAGTGTCCCTGAAATCCTCTGTAAAGGAAACCCAGCGCCAGGATCTGGAGACCCTGGCCGACGCTCTGGCGGCGGACATCCTGGGCGAATAACCCTTCCATAAAGCCACCGAGGCCCCCGGCACTTGCCGGGGGCCTCTTGCCGCCGAAACCCTGTGGACGCAGGCCCGGGCCGTGCCGCTGAACCTCTCCGGGCAAAAACGGGAACGTCCCGCCGCCCTCTTCCGGTCCGGCGCGGCAAACCCCAGCGCCGGCAAAGTCAAAGAGGCCTCCCGGATGTACCGGGAGGCCTCTTCGTCTCTCTATAAATTGGGGCTGTTCCGCCGGGCTCAGCGCTGGGTCCGCACCTCAATGGCCCGGATGACCCCGTCGTCGCTGGCGTACAGGTCCGCCTGGTCCGCATAGGCGTGGGCCTGGTCCAGCGTGAGCCAGGTGCCGTTGTCCCGGTTGTAGCAGATCACAGAGGAGGAAATGGTATAGGTCCGTCCCTCCACGGTGACGGCGCCCTGGCCGGTCCAGGCGTTGTTGGAAACATCCTTCAGCCGGTTCAGCTCCTTGAGGCTGCTGAAGTAGATGCCGTTGCTACTCACGGTGGCCTGCACATAGGTGCCGCCGGGGATATCATAGGTCAGGCGGAAGGGACCGATGGTGGTCTTGCCGTCGGTGACGCTCATAAAGTAAGTAGGTTCTTTGGTGGGGTCGGGAACCAAAATTCCGGTCGCAGGATCTTTCATCATGACCTCTTCGAAGTCCACAGAGGTCCGTCCGTAGAACACCGCGCCGTCGTGGATACCGCCCAGCACCAGGACATCCACCTGATTGGCCCAGTTGAGATGCGCGTAGCTGATCTGTCCATTGGGGATGGGTCCGGCTCCCAGAGCGCTGAGGCTGGTGGGCTCCAGGCCGTCCTTGGTGTACTCATAGACCTTGACCGTGCTGGCCAGAGAGTGGCTGCCCAGCTTCCGGGTCTCCAGATTCAAATTGCCGGAAACGCCGCCGCTGAGCCGGGCCACGCCGAGATAGCCCTTCCGGTCGGAGCTGACCTGAACCGGCTGGCCCTTGATGAGATTGACTGTGTTGGCACTGAGGGTGGTAGCCCCCTTGAGGGAGATGCCGCAGAGGAGTTCCACCTCAATGCTGTCCTTGCTGGCCTCCTTCACAATGCCAATCGCATTGGCGGACGCGCCGGCAGTGCCGGGCTTCACCGCTCCGGCCACCTGATTGTCCTCCGTCAGCAGCAGGGTGATCTGGTCGCCGGGCTTGAATTTGGACAGGGTGGACTGGGCTGTGGTCAGCACGGAAAATTCGGTGCCCATCACCACAATCTTCGTGGGCTCCGCCGGGCTGGGAGAGCAGGACTCGTAGAAACCCGTCAGCCGGGTGTCGCAGACCCGGATGGTATTGGTAGCGCCGGAATAGGTGGCCACGTCGTAGGGCCGCAGGTCCGAAACATTGGCGGAAGAGCCGTTTTTGTAAATTTTATAGCCGGTCACGCCGCCCACCAGGGCGCTGAGGCCCTTGGCAGAGCCCTTTTCATAGACGATGACCGCCTCGCTGGCCGAGCCGCCGCCGCCCACGAAGACGTATTCCACGCCGCCGGTGGGCCCCATGTACAGCGTCAGGGACCGCCCCGGATTCAGCCAGGCCTGGGCGTCCGCCCATGTCTTTTCCTCGCCGTTGTAATAGGCCCGGGTATCGGAGGTGACGGCATAGGTCGCGCCGGAGGTGTCGGTGATCTGATTGATTTTGGCGCTGGCCAGAACCACCACCCGGCTGCTGCCCTCAGCGTCGGGAAGGAAGGTCACAACCTTGTTGTTTTTCAGCACCAGAGTGCCCTTGCAGCCGTTGAGGACACCGCTGGAAATGGTGTCCCGGTCCAACTGGTAAACGCTGCCGCTGGCAGTCTGGAGGGCGGTGGCCTTGCCGTCGGGGCCCACGGCGGTGCTGGACACCAGCACCACGTTTTCCTCCAGCTTCAGACCCAGCGTGGCAAGGAACGCGCCGGAGGGAGCCCCCTCCTCGCCGCCTACGCAGTCGCTCCGCAGCAGGTTGACAAAGAGCTGCGCCGCGTCCTTCCGGGTCAGGGGCGCGCTGGGGTTGGTGCTTTCCACGCCGTCCGTCAGCTTGATGCGGGCGGCGGCGGACATATAGCTGGCGGGCCAGACGCCGCCGATGGCCTCATCCTTATAACCCAGCATCCGCAGCAGAATGGTCACGGCCTGGCCCAGGCTGACGGTGCGGTCCGGGTAAAACTTTCCGTCGGGATAGCCCGAAATGATGTTTTTCCCCTTGGCGGCCATGTTGATATAGGCCGCCGCCCAGTGGGAGGGCTTCACGTCCGGAAATACCGTCACCGTGCGGTAGGCCCCCAGCTCGTTTTCCGCATTCATGGCGCAGACGGCCATTTTGCAGAACTGTGCCCGGTTCAGCTGTCCTTCGGGCCGGAAGGTGCCGTTGGCGTAGCCGTCCAGCACACCCATCAGACGCAGAGACTCCACTGCCTTGGCGGTGGGTCCCACGGAGATGTCGGAGAAACGGCCATAACTGTCCTTGGCCGCCGCTGCCGGCAGGGCCAGCGACGCCGCCAGCACGGCCGCCAGCAGCAGTGAAAGCAGCCTTTTTCTGATTCTCATAATCTGTATCTCCTTTTTTTCGTTTACACGTTGTGTCCCGTCCCCCGGGGGGCCGGTCTCGTCCGTTCCGCTGTGCCTCTTCTCCCCACGGTCACCGCTTCACTGCCGCGCCGCTTCCTTGAAATCCCCTGTTATGGGGGAGCCCAGAGGGGGTCTCCCCCTCTGGTGGAGCGTCCAGTGAAACAAGGCCTCTCCGGTTCCCCGCGAAAGCGGTCCCCGCAGGGCGGGGTAAGCGGAACGGATTTCGCCCCGACGTCACTCGGCCCTCAGCGCCTCCACCGGCTGGAGGTTGGACGCCTTGATGGCCGGATAGCAGCCGAACACCACGCCCAGCAGCACCGACAGTCCAAAGGCTCCCGCCGTCACCGCAGCGGAGGGGTAAATGGTCATCTGGAACAGAATCGTCCCCAGGATGAAGCAGCCCAAGGTCCCGATCAGAATTCCAATGATGCCGCCGATGCCGCAGAGCATGGCCGCCTCGATGAGGAACTGGGTGACGATGCTGCTCCGCTGGGCGCCGATGGCCCGGCGGATACCGATTTCACGGGTGCGCTCCGTCACCGTCACCAGCATGATGTTCATGATGCCGATGCCGCCCACCATCAGCGAAATGGCCGCCACGCCGGCCAGCACGCCGCCGATGAGGTTCAGGGATTCCGTGGCGTACTCCATGCCCTCGTTCTCGGGCTGGACCCTGTAATCGCTGGTGCCCTGATTCAGAAGGCCCTTGAGGAAGCCGTCCAGCCGGGTGACGATCTCGTCCATCTGGGTGACGTCCCTGGCCACGACGATGAAATCCGTAATGTTCTCTCCCCCCAGCACCCGGTGGGCGGTATAGGGGACCAGAACGAAGTTGTCCAGGGTGCTCTGGGAGCCGCTGTCCGGGTTCAGCCGGGAGGCGTAGACCCCCACCACCTCAAAGTTCTGGTTGTTGATCTGCACCACCTTGCCCACCGGGTCCGCCGTGCCGAAGAAGACCTGAGCCGCCTGAGCCCCCAGCACCACCACCTGATTATAGCGCTGGATGTCCAGCAGGGACAGGTCCCGCCCCTTGGCGATGGTCAGATTGCTGCATGCGGCGTATTGGTCGCTGCCGTAATAGAACTGGGGCGGGGCGCTGATCAGGTTATTGTTTTCGTCCCATTCATAGCTCATGTTCCTGGTGGATTTGGTTCCATAGACCATGGTCATGTCCCAGCTGTAGGCGTTGGGCGTCACGCCCACCACCAGGTCCTTCATTCCGTTGCAGTAGTCATAGATATCCGGGAAATAATCTCTGCCCACGCTGACCCAGTTCCCGTTTTCGTCCTCCTCGTACATGTTGTTATAGGCACTGACGGCAATCCGGTTGGTGCCCATGGCTTCGAACTGCTCCATCATTTTGTTGGCATAGCCTGTGATAACCGAGACAATGGTCATCACCGAGGCAATGCCGATGATGATGCCCAGCATGGTCAGCACCGCCCTGCCTTTCTTGCCCCATATGGATTTCCAGGCCATCTTTACTGCCTGCCGTATATTCACAGCCCGGTCACCTCCTGACGCCTGTCCCCGGTGATTTTGCCCCAGATGGACTTCCGGGCCATCTTTACTGCCTGCCGTATGTTCACAGCCCGGTCACCTCCCGGCTCTCAGGACGGCAGACCGCCTCTGTCCCCCGGCGCAAAGCCCCCGGGGCATTCAAAAACCTTGAACATCTCAAAACCAGTCCACCTCCTGCTCCCTGTCCTCCACGATTTTTCCGTCCGTCAGGCGGACGCAGCGGCGGGCCGTGGCGGCGATGCCGTTGTCGTGGGTAATGAGAATCACCGTGGTGCCCTCCCGGTTCAGCTGCTGGAGGAACTCCAGCACCTCGTGTCCCGTCCGGGAGTCCAAGGCGCCGGTGGGCTCGTCGGCCATGATGATGGGGGGCCGGGTGGCAATGGCCCGGGCAATGGCTACCCGCTGCTGCTGGCCGCCGGACATCTCCGTGGGCTTGTGCTTGATTCGCTTGGAGAGGCCCACCCGGTCCAGGGCCTCCAGGGCCATGTCATAGCGGTCGTCGGCATTGATGCCCTGATAAATCAGGGGCAGCTCCACGTTTTCCAGCACCGTCAGCGTCTGGATGAGGTTGTACTGCTGAAAGATGAAGCCAATCTCCTTGTTGCGGATGCGGCTGAGCTCCTTGTCCGTCAGCTCCCGGACATCGGTGCCCTCCAGTATGTAATCCCCCCGGGTGGGGACGTCCAGACAGCCCAGGACGTTCATCATGGTGGACTTGCCGGAGCCGGACTGGCCCACGATGGCCACAAACTCCCCCCGCTGAATGGTGAGGGATACCCCGTCCAACGCCCGGACCTCGCTTTCAAGGCCCTCGCCGTAGATTTTATAAACGCTGCGCAGCTCTACTAAGTTCCCCATATCAGAAACCCCAGGAGGACGACATCTGCACCTGCGTAAAGACCTCGGTGCCTTCCTCCAGACCAGACTTGATTTCCACGTTGTAGTTGTCGGAGATGCCGATTTCCACCTCCACGGGCCAATAGCCCTCAGGGATCATCTCGTCGCTCATGATGCCCTCCACCATATTCTCCGGCTGGTCCCCGGCCACATAGACCACGGTAAGGGTCTCCCCCTCCTCCGTGGACACTGTGCGGACGCACTGGAGGGGCAGAATCAGGCAGTTGTCGTTTTCACTTGCCGTCAGATTATAGTTGATATTGCTGTTGACCTGAAGGGTTTCCTCCGTGTTGTCCACGGAGATCACCATGGGATAGGTGGCCACTCCGTTGTTGACCGTGCTGGAGAGACTGACGCTCTCCACCGTTCCCATGGCCTGGGTGCCCCACTGATCCAGATTCACCATCATGCCCGTCTGGACGGCGCTGACATTCCGCTCGTCCACGGTGGCGTTGACAATCAGGGAGGAGGTATCCGAGATGCTGACCACCACGGTATTGGCGGCCACCTCATCCCCGGGCTTGATGGTCAGGCCGATGACCTTTCCGTCGATAGAGGCCACGGCGCTGCAATTTGCCAGATTTTTCTCGGCGGTCTCCAGGGTCTTCCGGGCCTCGTCCAGACTCTGCTGGGCGGCAAAAATCTCCGCCTCGCTGTCCTCGCCGTCGATGCGGACCAGGACCTGCCCCTGCGTCACCTGGAGATAGTCCACCAGGGAGCTGGAAATCACCGTGCCGTTGACGGTGGATTTCAGCTCGCCGGTGCGGTAATACTCCAGCTTGCCGGCCTCATAGGGATACACGGTTTCGCCCCCGGCCTCCACAGTGGCGGAGGCCGTCATCTCGGCGCTGAGGGCCCCCTCGTTCTCCACCAGAATATCGGCGGAAAAGAGCTTGGTGCCCTCCGGCGTAATGCGGCTGACCATGTGAACCGCCTCCACCGTGCCGGGCAAGGAGCTCATCAGGGCCGGGACGGACACCTCCACGCTCTGGCCCTCGTAAATCATGCCCTCGTAGGCATAGCTGTAATATTGTGTAAGCCGGAGCCGGGTGTCGTCCGCCAGAATGGCCACCTTCTGCCCCTTGCTGATGACGTCGCCGGGGTTCAGGTCCTCCGTCTCCATCAGCTTGCCCGGATAGCCCGCCGCCAGATTCAGTCCGGCGATGTCCTTTTGCAGAGTGGACAGGGTCTTCTCAAAGCCCAGCACGTCCTGCCGGGCCTTTTCCACGGCGCTGCGGGCGTCGTCCGACTCAATGATGAACAGCGGCGTCCCGGCAGTGACCACGTCGCCCTCCGCCACCATCACCTCCTTCACCGTTCCGACGGTGGCAATGGTAATGGTCTCGCTGTTTTTGGCTTTGGTCATGCCGCTTCCCTCCACCGTGGCGGTGATGGAGCCGTACTGCACCACGTCGGTGAGAACCTGGGTTTCCTTGCCGCCGCCGGAGCCGCCCAGAAAATGCTTGGCCGCCAGTGCGCCGCCGGCAATAATCAGCAGGAAGACCAGCCACCGGACCGCGCGCCGCCGCTTTTTGCGGGGCAGCCCCTTCCACTTCTTCCAGAGGGATTTTTTCTCCTTCTTCTCCGCTTCCGCGTCCTGAGCCGCCGGGGCGGCGGTCTCCGGCCCGGTCCGGGCCTCAAGATCCTTGACTTCTGACATTTGACTTCTCCTTCACCGATTTCAAATAGATTCCCGCGGCGGCTCCTCCGTTCTGCCGCCCTGTGGACACAAATGGATCATGCCTTGTTCCGGCATCAAAACTGTATCATTGATACTAGAACAGTTTGCCATGGAAAACAACAACAAAACGGTTACAGTTTCCGTAAATGGCCTCTTTTTACTTAGACGTATGAAACCCCCAAAAGGTTTCAGGAAATTTTAGGGGCCCCTCCCCCCTGGACAGCCTATTCCGGCAGAGGGCAAAAAATCCGCCCGGTCGGGCGGATTTTTTTAAGGCCGTGCGCTTTACGCGGCGCGTCCGGCGGTGAAACGCTGGTAAAAGACCGCGCCCAGCACCAGGACCAGACCCGCAATATCGCTGGCGTGGCCCGGGAACATCATAGCCAGTCCGCCCAGGGCCATGGCCGCCCGCACCAGCGGAGCGATGGGGCGGAACAGATGGCCGTTGAGGGCTGCCGCCACGCCGAAGAGACCGATCAGGGAGGTGGCGGAGATCTGAAGCACCTGGATGGCGTTGGTGTCCACCAGGAGCATGTCGGGGTTGAAGGCGAAGATATAGGGCACGATGAAGGCGGCGATAGCCAGCTTGGTGGCGTTGATGCCGGTCTTCATGGGGTCCGATTTGGCAATGGCGCTGCCGGCGTAGGCCGCCAGGGCCACGGGAGGCGTGATATCCGCCACAATGCCGAAATAGAACACGAAGAAATGGGCGGGGATACGGTCGATGCCCAGCTGAATCAGAATGGGGGCGCAGGTAGTGGCCATGATGCAGTAGTTGGCCGTGGTGGGCACGCCCATACCCAGGACGATGCAGCAGAGCATGGTCAGAAACAGGGCGATGAACAGGGACAGGGCAGGAATGGGAATCATGTTGCTGATGTTGATAACCCCGTTGATGAGCTTGGAGGCCAGTCCCGTCACGGTGATGCAGCCGGACACAATGCCCGCCATGGAACAGGCCACCGCCACAGTGATGCAGCTGCGGCCGCCGGCCTCCAGAGAGCTGAGAATCATGGACCCGGTGTCCTTCACACCGTGGGACAGGGCGTCCTTTTCGTAGAGGACCCGGCAGTCCCAGAAAATACCCGGCAGGCTCACCAGAATCGCCAGAACAATGGCGATGGATGCGGAATACTGGAGGGTCCGGACATTCCCGGCCACCAGCCAGACCAGAATCACCAGCGGCAGCAGCAGATAGATGCTGCGGACCAGCACCCGGAACTTGGGCAGCTGATCCCGGGGAACGCCCTTGAGCCCCAGCCGCTTGGCCTCCAGATGGACGGAGAGGAAGATGCCGGTGAAGTACAGCAGGGCGGGCAGAATGGCCTTTATGGCCACGTTGGCATAGGTGGTGTCCATGAACTCCGCCATGAGGAAGGCCGCCGCGCCCATGATGGGGGGCATGATCTGGCCGCCGGTGGAGGCGGCAGCCTCCACCGCCCCGGCGAACTCGCCCTGATAGCCGGTCTTTTTCATCATGGGGATGGTGACGGAGCCGGTGGTGACGGTGTTGCCCACGGAGGACCCGGACACCATGCCGCACAGGGCGGAGGAAATGACCGCCACCTTGGCCGGACCGCCGGAGGAGCTGCCCGCCGCGGAGTTGGCCAGGTCGATGAAGAAGCTGGAGATGCCGGTGCGCTCCAGGAACGCGCCGAAGATGATGAACACAGCGATGAACTTGGCGCAGACCTGCACCGGGGTGGCCATGACGCCGGACGTGCCGTAAAACAGGGTATACACCACCCGGGCCAGGTTCTGTCCGCCGGCAGTAAAGGTATACACCAGCAGCACGCCGGCTACGCAGAGAATGGGCAGGCCCACGCAGCGCCGGCACAGCTCCGCCAGACACGCGATGCCCACGATGCCCAGGATGATATAGAACCACGCGCCGTCAATGGGTTTTTCGCCAAAGGGGTTGATCTTGGCGGCGCTGGTCAGCAGCCTGGCCAGAGTCTTGTAGTTCAGGCAGTAATAGAAGAAGGAACCGGCCCCCAGGAGCATCAGCGCCACGTCGTACCAGGGCATGGCGTTGGGCCTTACATGGTCCTTATGAACGGGATAGGTCAGGTAGCCCATGACGATGATGAGCCCCAGGAAGGAGCTGAGCCGGATGGGCATGTCCCAGGTGCACCAGAGGGTCATCCAGATGCAGTACAGGGAAAAGAGGGCCATGACGACGCTGACCAGCAGCTTGGGCCTGCCCTCCCAGATGCGGGTGGCGGACTCCCGGTCAAATTTGCGCATGACCTCGTCCATTTCACCCGGCGCGCCCGCGTTTGCGCCGGAAAGATTCTTTTGCTCTTTCTCGCTCATTGGCGAAGCCTCCTTATCTAGTATCACGCCCTTGCCGTATTGAAGGGGCGGTCTTTTCCTGGAGTGTCCATTCCCGCAGC
>NZ_CANTJS010000038.1 GCF_947654275.1 uncultured Oscillibacter sp.
CGCCGCACAGGCCGTAAAACGGCCTTGCGGTGGACTTCATAGTCAGCACAGAGGGTTTTTACCTTACCCGTCAGCGGCCCCGCCGCTGTTTGAAAATCGGTAGATACCGATTTTCAACTGTGCTGACTATACAATAAAAGCATCTTCAAGAAGACAGGAGGGACGGCGGTGGGCTCCATCGTAGAGGCGGCGGTCTGCGGCATGGTGGGAAAGGTGATCGGCTTCCTGGTGCTGCTGCCCATGGGACTGCTGTTCCTGGGCTATCTGACATACATCGCCATGAGCGTTTTCAAAGAGCTGCGCAGGAAATGAACTGAAAAGCGGACTTCGGATGGAACTCCGAAGTCCGCTTTTGGCGTTCTGTTTTTGGAGAGGGTCCGGAAATCAGTCCATCAGGTGGTCCTCCTGCTCAGACCGGCAGAAGTAGGGACCGCAGGCTGCCTCGTGGGTGTGGACGTAGGTCCAGGTAAAGTCCTTGTCCACCAGATAGACGTCGTGAAGGCTGTCGAAGAAGTCCCCGGGCAGGGGCAGCTCCACCGGCTTGACATAGGGCAGGTCGTTCCATTTTCCCTCGTAGAAGAGGTAGACCTTCCCGGCGGGCAGAGCCGCCAGGGCTTTCCGTGCGGCGTCTCCCTCCAAACAGGGCGTCAGCTTCCAGGAAAAAATATGCCAGAGATAATTCCCTTCCGACAGCACATGCTTTCCCAGGTCCTCCTGGGAAACCCCGTCTGCGAAGGCGTCCAGCCACTGGTTTTTCACCGCCCGGAAGGTGGTGGGGAAGGGCTCCTCCCAGGGGACCATGGTGCCCACACAGCGGTTGATAGGCTGGCCCAGGCTGTGGAACTTGGCTTCATAGTCCGTCATGACCCCCACGGGACCGTCCTCGTGAAGGTTCCGGGTGACCTCGGACAGCTCGAACCCAAACCGGGGCAGCTCCTCCACGGAGAACTCGAAGAGGGGCTGATTGTCCGTCTTGAAATGAATCTGACCGCCCATTTTCAGGACCTGCCGGTAGAGCTTCAGGAAATTGCCGTGGGTCAGGCGGCGCTTGGCGTGGCGTCCGCTGGGCCAGGGGTCGCAGAAATTGATGTAAATACGGTCAATTTCGCCGGGGGCGAAGAAGCTGGGGAGCTGGTCGGCGTTGGCGCTGATGAAGAAAACATTGGTGAGTCCCGCCCTTACACAGCGCTCCATAGCCACCACCATGGCGTCCGGCACCATCTCCACCGCCAGGAACAGCACGCCGGGCTCCGCCGCCGCCGTGCCGGCGGTGAAGCGGCCCTTGCCGCAGCCCAGCTCCAGGCGGATTTCTTGGGCCTGGGGCATCAGCTCCCGCCAGCGGCCGGGGCGGTCATAGGGGTCCCGAATCAGATGATCGCCGCAGCGCTCCATCCGGGGAATCAGGTTCTTCTTTTTTCGCATCCGCATAGGTTGACGTCCTTCCGCGCCCGGGGGCGCTTTTTCCAGATTTTCTCCATTTTAACACAGGATGGGCCGGCTGTAAATGAAAATTCTGCGGGGGCCGGGAGAGGAGCGGGGCAGGGCTGGAGAACCTCCCGAAAAATTGTATAAATTTTAACGAATATTTTGTGCGAAGCGTAAAAAAGAGGGCTGGAGCAGGGGCGGGAAGCAAATAGTACTTGATAATTTCAGCTGGAAATCCTATAATGAACATTGTGAGTAAATTAGCAAAGTCGGGATTTGCTCCGCTTTCCGCCGTCTCTGCCGCAGGAGCCGGGGCGGGGGAAAATGGTCGTAAAATGAGCCACAAAATCAAAATAACAGGAGGAAACATTATGAAGGTAGCTATTTTCGGCGCTGGCACCATGGGCAGCGGCATTGCGCAGGTCTTCGCGGCGAAGGGCCACACCGCCCTGATGTACGCCAGCAGCGTGGCGTCCGCCCAGAAGCACAAGGATAAGCTGGCCGCCAGACTCCAGAAGAGCGTGGAGAGAGGCAAGATGGAGCAGGCCGCCGCCGACGCTCTGCTGGCCAACGTGCTGGTGGAGGAGAAGTCCGCCTGCGCCGACGCCGACCTGATTATCGAGTGCGTCAAGGAAGACATGGCCACCAAGAAGGCCCTGCTGGGTGAGCTGGACGCCATGTGCAAGCCCGAGGCCATTTTCGCCTCCAACACCTCCTCCCTGTCCATCACCGAGATGGCCAACGGCCTGAATCACCCGGTGATCGGCATGCACTTCTTCAATCCCGTCCCCGCCATGAAGCTGGTTGAGATCATCCGCGGCGCCAAGACCACCCAGGAGACCTTTGACGTGATCTGGAACCTCTCCAAGGAAATCGGCAAGGAGCCCGTGGAGGTCAACGAGGCCCCCGGCTTTGTGGTCAACAAAATCCTGATCCCCATGATCAACGAGGCCGCCGACCTGCTGGACACCGGCGTGGCCAATGCCGAGGGCATCGACACCGCCATGAAGCTGGGCGCCAATCATCCCATGGGCCCCCTGGCTCTGGGCGATCTGGTGGGTCTGGACGTGTGCCTGGCCATCATGGAGACCCTGTTCAATGAGACCGGCGATCCCAAGTACCGTCCCAGCCTGCTGCTGCGCAAGAAGGTTCGGGCCGGCGAGCTGGGCCGTAAGACCGGCAAGGGCTTCTTTGATTATTCCAAGTAAAACCTGATAGAAAAGGAGTTATTAAGGTATGGATTTTCACCTTTCCAATGAGCAGCTGATGCTCCGCAAGATGTATCGGGAATTCGCCGAGAACGAGGTCAAGCCCCTGGCCGAGGAGATTGACGAGGAAGAGCGCTTTCCCATGGAGACCGTGGAGAAAATGGCCAAGCTGGGCATGATGGGCATTTACTTCCCCAAGGAGTACGGCGGCGCCGGCGGCGACGTTCTCTCCTATGCCATGTGCGTGGAGGAGCTGGCCAAGGTCTGCGGCACCACCGCCGTCATCGTCTCCGCTCACACCTCCCTCTGCTGCGCGCCCATTTTTGAGCACGGCACCGAGGAGCAGAAGAAAAAGTATCTCCCCGACCTGCTGAGCGGCAAGAAGATCGGCGCCTTCGGCCTCACCGAGCCCAACGCCGGCACCGACGCCTCCGGCCAGCAGACCATCGCCGTTCTGGAAGGCGACCACTATGTTCTCAACGGCTCCAAGTGCTTCATCACCAACGGCAACGTGGCCGACACCTTCGTGGTCTTCGCCATGACCGACAAGTCCAAGGGCAACCACGGCATTTCCGCCTTCATTGTCGAAAAGAGCTTCCCCGGCTTCTCCACCGGCAAGCACGAGAAGAAGATGGGTATCCGCGGCTCCTCCACCTGCGACCTGATCTTTGAGGACTGCATCGTTCCCAAGGAAAACCTGCTGGGCAAAGAGGGCAAGGGCTTCAAGATCGCTATGCAGACTCTGGACGGCGGCCGGATCGGCATCGCCGCCCAGGCTCTGGGCCTGGGCGAGGGCGCTGTGAACGAGGCCGTGAAGTACACCCAGGAGCGCGTCCAGTTCGGCCGCCGCCTGAGCCAGTTCCAGAACACCCAGTTCCAGCTGGCCGACATGCACTGCCGCATGCAGGCCGCGCAGTACCTCGTGTACGCCGCCGCCTGCAAGAAGCAGCTCCATGAGGACTATTCCATGGACGCCTCCATGGCGAAGCTCTTCGCCGCCGAGGCCGCTTCCGACGTCACCCGCCGCGCCGTTCAGCTGTTCGGCGGCTATGGCTACACCCGTGAGTATCCCGTGGAGCGCATGATGCGCGACGCCAAGATCACCGAGATCTATGAGGGTACATCCGAGGTTCAGCGCATGGTTATTTCCAGCCGCCTGGGCGTGAAATAAAATAGGAGGTAAAAGGTTATGAAAATCATTGTTTCTATTAAGCAGGTTCCCGATACCTCCGGCAAGGTGGCGGTGAATCCCGACGGCACCCTGAATCGTGCTTCCATGCAGACCATTACCAATCCCGACGACATGAACGCCCTGGAGGCCGCCCTGAAACTGAAGGACGCCACCGGCTGCAAGGTCGTTGTGGTCACCATGGGTCCCCCTCCCGCCGCCGGCATGCTGCGTGAGGCCCTGGCCATGGGCGCTGATGAGGCCGTTCTGGTCTCCGCCCGTGAGTTCGGCGGTTCCGATACATATGCCACCTCTCAGATTCTCGCCGCCGCGGTGAACCGCATCGGCGTGGAGGACGACGACATTGTGATGTGCGGCCGCCAGGCCATCGACGGCGACACCGCCCAGGTAGGTCCCCAGATGGCGGAGAAGCTGCATCTGCCTCAGATTACCTATGCCGCCGATATTACCAAGGACGGAAATACCATCACGGTGAAGCGGATGCTGGAAGATGGCTATATGACCATCAAGACCCAGACCCCCTGCCTGATTACCTGCATCAAGGAGCTGAACGAGCCCCGCTATATGAGCGTCGGCGGCGTGTTCGAGGCTTATGGAAAGCCCCTGACCACCTTCGGCTATGACGATTTGAAGGACGATCCCCTGATCGATGCCACTACCATCGGCCTGAAGGGCTCTCCCACCAACATCTTCAAGAGCTTCACGCCTCCTCAGAAGGGCGCCGGCATGATGCTGGAGGGCAACGACAAGGCCACCTGCGAGAAGCTGGCGGGCATTCTGGCCGCCAAGCACATCATCTAAGAGAAGGGGGATAAAACGAATATGTCTACTTTCAATAGCGCGGATATCGCCGCTTTCAAGGACGTCTGGGTCTTCTGCGAGCAGCGCGAAGGCAAGCTGATGCCCACCGATTTCGAGCTGATCTCCAAGGGCCGGGACCTGGCCAACGAGCTGGGCGTGAACCTCTGCGGCCTGCTGCTGGGCGGCGAGGGCATCGAGGCGGCCGCCAAGGAGCTGGGCGGCTACGGCGCGGACAAGGTCTATGTCTGCGAGGACCCCATGCTGGCCGTCTACAACACCGACGCCTATGCCAAGGTCATCTGCGACGTGATTGAGGACCTCAAGCCCGAGGCCTTCCTGATTGGCGCCACCAACATCGGCCGCGACCTGGCCCCCCGCTGCGCCGCCCGGCTGCACACCGGCCTCTGCGCCGACTGCACCCACCTGGACATCGACGTGGCCAACTACATCCAGTTCCTGCGGGAGGCTTCCACCATCGACGTGGACAGCCAGAAGTGGGACATGGAGGACCGGAACCTGAAGATGACCCGTCCGGCCTTCGGCGGTCACCTGATGGCCACCATCATCTGCCCCCGCTTCCGTCCCTGCATGGCGACGGTGCGGCCCGGCGTTATGAAGAAGAATCCCTTCGACCAGGCCAAGGCCGACGCCTGCGTCATTGAGAAGCCCTCCTTCACCCTCAGCGCCGAGGATGTGAAGACCGAGGTCACCGAGGTGGTGAAGGCCGCCAAGAAGCTCGTCGACCTGATCGGCGCGGACTTCATCGTCTCCGTGGGCCGCGGCATCAGCAAGGACGTCGAGGGCGGCATCAAGCTGGCCGAGGAGCTGGCTGCGGAGCTGGGCGGCGTTGTCGGCGGAAGCCGCGCCACCATCGACTCCGGCTGGCTGTCTGCCGACCATCAGGTGGGCCAGACCGGCAAGACCGTGCATCCCAAGGTGTACATCGCTCTGGGCATCTCCGGCGCCATCCAGCACAAGGCCGGTATGCAGGATTCTGAGTGCATCATCGCCGTGAACAAGAACGACACGGCTCCCATCTTCGAGATTGCCGACTACGGCATCTGCGGCGACCTGTTCAAGGTCACCCCGCTGCTGACCGAGGCCATCCGGGCCGCCAAGGCTGCGAAGTAAGTACTGGCGTTCAAAAAAAGCCGAAGGACAATGTCCTTCGGCTTTTTTATCCCAATTTGGCATCCTATGGCCGGACTCTTTTGCGAGAAGGCCGAATTCTGTCCAGGATTCCGCTCCTCCGAGTGCTGGCGGAAGGGCGGCCTGCTTCCTTCTGGGGTTCAGGAACCTGAATGAAGCCATTGACCGGCGGAATTTTTATATAGTCAGCACAGTTGAAAATCGGTATCTACCGATTTTCAAACAGCGGCGGAGCCGCTGACGGGTGAGGAAAAAACCCCTCTGTGCTGACTATGAAGTCCACCGCAAGGCCGTTTTACGGCCTGTGCGGCGAATCATCGCCGCACTTGTTGAAAAGAAGCGGATGCTTCTTTTCAACTGCGGTGACTATAGCAAGCATCAAAATTCCCGACAAAGGGGTGTGTAGGGGCCGCCGCCCCCGGCGGCCCGATGGCAGCAATTATGAAGGCGTTTTGTTTGGTTTTTAGAATGCCACCTTCAGGAACAGTGCCACACAGCACAGAATCACCGCGCAGGGCACATAAACATATCGGCCCAGGCTGTACCACAGCTGCCCGGGGGCTTTTCCCGCGCCCTGGCCCACTTCCTCCAGCAAATCGTTCCGAGGCATAATCCAGAACCAGGAAATTGCGCCCAGCGTCGCGCCGATGGGGATGATATAGATGGAAACAATATCCATCCACGGACCCCACTTGAAAATGGGCTCCATATTGACGCCGATGCCCAGGCAGATCAGGCAGAGGAGGACCAGCGCAAGCCTGCGGCTCATGCGGGGGAAGCGGTGCAGAAGGGATTCGCCAACCGCCTCAAACATGTTTTGCAGAGAGCTGACCCCAGCGAACACCATGGCGGTATAGAGGATGATGGCGAAGAGCCGGCCCAGGGGGATGTCCTGTAAAATACGGGGGAGGGTGACAAACAGCAGGGAGGGGCCCGCGCCGATATCCAGTCCGTAGGCAAAACAGGCGGGGATGATGACCAGGGCGGCCACCAGGGCGGCGATGGTGTCAAACAGAGCCGTCCGTCTGGCCAGTGCCGCCACATCCTCGTCCTTATGGAGATAGGCTCCGTAGACAATCATGCCGCTGCCGGTGATGGAGAGGGAGAAAAAGGCCTGTCCCATGGCCCAAATCCAGACCATTGGGTCCAGAAGCTCCTCCCAGCGGGGGGAGAACATATAACGGTAGCCCGCCGCGGCGCCGGGAAGAAGCGCTACCCGTACCGCCAGAATTACGAAAATGATGAAAAACAGGGGCATCATGACCTTGTTGGTTTTCTCGATGCTCTTGGCCCCCAGAAACAGCGTCAGCAGCGTGCCTACCACCACAATGGCGTGAAAGGGGATGACGGAATAATCAGCCAGAGAGAAGGACTCGAACCAGACGGCCGTGTCCGCCGTCATCAGAGAGCCGCCCAGAGAGGCGGCGAAGGCCTTCAGCACGTAGGCGATGATGACCGCATAGCCAAGGGCGATGCACATGGAGCCCGCCAGAGGCAGCCAGCCCAGAATTGCGCCGGCCTGCCCGGCGGCGCTGCCTCGGGTGCTCCAGGCCATGCGGTAGGAACCCAGCGTGCCGGTTTTGGCTCTGCGGCCCACGGCGTATTCGGCGGCCAGACCCACGCTGCCGAACAGCGCGATGAAAACCAGATAGGCGATCAGGAAGGCCCCGCCGCCGTAGCTCCCCATTTTGGCAGGGAAGCCCCACACATTGGCCATGCCCACGGCGGATCCTACCGCCGCCAGGACAAAGCCCCAGCTGCTGGAAAATTGTCCTTGTTTCTTCTTACCCATAGGTATCTCCTTTTCTCTTTCTGATATGCGCTGATTTTTTGACTTTAAATGGATACAGTGGCCGGGCTGTGTCAAAGCCTGTTTTAAAACTGGCGGAATGCCGGGCTGAGACGGACTTTCCTGCCGGACGAGGAATTTCCACTGAAATTCAAAGGAAATCAGAAGGCGGGAAAGAACGCCCAGAAACGGCGTTTGGACGGTTTTAAAACAGACTCAAAGCCCGCCGGTTCCGGCGGGGGACAGCTCCGGATTCAAAAAGCCGGAGCAAGCGGCTGAGCTGCCTGCTCCGGCCGGATGCACATGAATAAAGCCGGTTCCGACATGAACTGGGAAAAATACAGCACATTCAGTATAGCATAGACCGGGGTGGATGTAAAGGGGAAAATGGCTGAGGGCGTGCCCCCTCACACATATCATCAGGCGGCGGTGCAGGGGGGCGTGATCTGCCCCGCTTTCCGCAGGCGCCCGGGTCACATGGGCCGCAGATTCCGGTCAAGCCGGTCCGTGATCCAGGCAAGACGCCGCTCCCGCCCAGCCTCTGTCTTTGCGTCGAAATAGGCCCGGGCATAGGTCTTTCTCACCGATGGCGGCATGGCCTGAAAGTTTGTGAAGGCGGGCTCATGGCCCTCCAGCAGGGCGGAAAGCTCCTCGGCCTGCTCTTCCGTGAGGGTCATGAGGTCCGGGGCGTCCCATTGGCCGTTTTTCCGGGCCTCCTCAATCTTCCTTCTGCCGTGGTCCGTCATCAGTCCCCGTTTCTCAAGACTTTGGACCAGGGCCTTATTTTTCTCCGACCACCGGCTTTTCTCCCGGCGCGGCGAAAAATATTTCAGATAAGAGCCCTCGTCCACCCGCTGCATCTGCCCGTCAATCCATCCGAAGCACAGTGCTTCCTCCAGGGCCTCCGCCGCCCGGATGGTTCTGGGCCCGCCGGCCTTGCCCAGCAGAAGCCAGACGCCGCCGCTGGACTGGCAGTGCTCCTCCAGCCAGCTTCTGAACGCCTCCCGGCTGGCAAATTCCAGTGCGTTTTCCATGCCGTTCCTCCTCTCCCGAAAGGGTTTTTGAATTTTTTTAATTTTACCACAGCCGGAACCGGGGCGCAAGACGCCGGGAGAGCATGACGGAATTCATGGGAAATGGGATTGATTTTGCCGCCCGGTTGTAGTACCATAATACAAAGAACGATTCAAGGCGGGGCCGAATCCCGCCGGCAAGGAGGCGGAAGCATGACCGACCTGGAGCGCCTGAATACCTGTTTTCTGCCCCTGGACCGCCGGGTTCCGTCCCAGCCCTGCTTTTTCCGGCTCATCGGCTGGGACAGGGAGACCCTGGCCCTGCTGGAGCGCTACCGCGCTCAGGCCGGGAAAAACGGCGTCTGCCTCACCGATCTGCCCAATCCCACCCGTGAGGAGACCGACCGCTTCTACCAGGAGGCGGGCACCCAGTTCTCCCCCAACCGGGCCCTGATTGACCGACAGATTTCCCTCTGGCTGGGTCAGGTGCGGCCTGACCGCCGTCCCGCCCTCAGCGAGGCCGTCTGGAACACCCTGTACCTGCTGCAAAAGCAAAATGTCAACGGAAACATTCTGAAAAACGTCTATACAAAATTTATGTGCTGGCTCCGGGGACCGGCGGGCCGGGCCCTGGCGGGGCTGGGCGGGGCCGAGCCGCCCAAGGTCCTCTTTCAGGGGGACGTCTCCCGGCACGAGGTCCTGTTCCTCCACCTGCTCCATCAGGCGGGCTGCGACGTGTGGTATCTCCATTTCCTCTCCGACGCCTCCTATAACAAGGCGGACCCCGAGGGCCGCTATTCCCGGCTCGTCGCCGGAGCGAACCATGAGCCGCCGCCCCAGCCGGCTCCCGCGCCTCCGCCGGCCCCTGTTCCCCCGCCTGCCCCGGCAGCCCGGAAACAGCCGGCGGGCCAGGTCCTGGGTCTGAACCAGTGGGTGGGCGGCCGTCCCGTATGGGACGCTCTGCTGCTGCCCCTCAGCCAGCGGGGCGGAGAGGGGGGGTCCTCCAATCTCTTTGCCCTGATGCTGGGGGCAGACCAGCGGGAGGTCTACCGAAACCGGCTTTTCCGGCTGAAACGGAGCCTGGACGAGTCCGGGCGGCCCTGGCTGCTGATGGACCAGAGGATTCAGCCCCCCACACCCGCCGAGACGGAGACCTTCCGGGTTCCGGGCCTGGCCCGTCCGGCCATGGTCCACGCTCTGGCGGAGCGGATGCCCAGGGGCCTGCCCTGGACCCAAAAGGCACAGAAGGCCCTGGCCCTGGTGATGGAGCGGCACCCCGAGCCCAACGACAGCCGCTTCTTTAACTACAGCGTCCGCCTGGCCTGCTGGCTCCGCCGCTGCGCCGGGCAGCTCTTCCCTCCCAACGTCTCCAACGGCGCGTATCCCCCCGCTCTGCTCTACTACGGACCCATCACCGAACCGGAGGCCGCCCTGCTGTGGGCTCTGGCGCAGATGGGCGCGGATGTGCTGTATATTTCCTCTCAGAAAACCGACGTATTTGAAACCCATTTTCTCCCTCACGTCTGGCTGGAGGCCTCCTTTGAGGACAGTCTCCCTCCGGAGCCCTTCCCCCAGCGGGAGGAAAAGGTCCGGGCCCGGACCACCGCCTATGACGCCCAGCAGGAGCTGGACCACCTTCTTTACAGCGACACCGGCATGTTCCGGGACCGGCAGTTTACCCGCTCCCAGCCTGTGACCCTGAAGACCACCTATGACGAGGTGGGCCAGCTGTGGCCCGAGGAAGCCCAATATCGCCCCTCTTTCCGGACGGAGGCCGGCGTGGTCTATGTGCCCAATCTGTTCTCCAAAATCTGCGGCGTTGAGAAGGGGGACCTCACTCTCTACTGGGACCATATTCACTCCATGCTGACGCCGGGGACCTACCTGATTACCGCCCTGCCCTTCCTGACCCCGGTGGGGGCGGAAGGCATCAGCCGGAACGCCGCCCAGGCCTTTCTGCACAACGGCAGGCTGGACCCCAGGGCCCTGACGGCCTCCCGGTTCTACCGCTACGGCTATCTGCCGGAGGACACCCAGAATTACATCCTGGAGAAAATTCAGGCCCTGATTGACTACGACCTGATTGTGGACGGCGGGCCGGACCTGCCGGCCGTCATGCTCTCCGTACTGATGAACCTGGACAAGGAGCTGCTGCGGCTGCTCCAGAGCTTCGACTTTACCCGGGCCATTCCCAAGCTGCTGATTGTCGACACCACCGAGACCCTGTTCTCCCTGGAGGAATGCGTACTGCTGGCCTTCCTGAACCTGGTGGGCTTTGACATCGCGGTTTTCACTCCCACCGGCTACCGGAATCTGGAGGCCCATATCCGCTCCGACAGCTTCGACACCCTGATTGCCGGGGACTACCTCTATGACCTGACCGTTCCGGACCTGCGGAACCGCCGTCCCAGCGGAAAGAATGGAAAGAACGGAAAGGGCTGGCGCCGTCTCTTCGGCGGCTGAGTCCTGGAGTCTGTTTTAAAACCAGCGGAATGCCGGATGGGGGCAGATTTTTTACCCAATGGGCATGTGATATCCGTAAGGCGGCAGAGCCGCCAACGGCTATCCAATCGTCAGACAAGGCGATTGGACGCGGGAATCCTGACGGATTTCAAGTCCAATCAACGCAGTCCTGGCGGAAAAAGATACCCCAAGACGGTGTTTTGATGGTTTTAAAACAGACTCTAGAGCGTCACACATAAACCAGCGAAAGGAGAACGGCGTCATGTCAAATCCGCAAAGCGCCTCTGAAAATCAGCTTTCCGCCCAGTGCCGTCGCCTGGCCCAGGCGGACAGCCGGGGTCTGGATGCTCTGACCGGCCAGATTCACGTCTACGACCTGCCCAGCATCGTCACCTTCGGCGGCGAGGCGGCCAAAGAGCTGGCCCGGTGCTCCGACGCCGTGCTGCAAAGCATCCGGAAGGGGCAGGCCGGCGACGCCGGTCCTCTTCTCAGCGCCCTGGGCGGCGTGATGGAGCAGTTCAATGCGGAGGACTTCGACGCCGGCAAAGAATCCGCCAAGGGCTTTTTCCTGTTCAGGAAAAAGCCCAAGCCCCTGACGCAGGACCAGCTTTTGGAGAAATACCGGGCCGTCGGTGAAGAGGTGGACCGTGTCTATATCGAGCTGAAAAAGTATGAGGCGGATGTCCGGACCCGCAATCAGGGCATGAAAGCGGTCTATGACGCCAATCTCCGATATTACCAGAATTTGGTGAATTACATTCTGGCGGGAGAACAGGGGCTGAAGGAAATCCAGGCCCATATCGGCACAATGGAGGCGGAACTGGCCCGGAATCCTGGAAACGCCGCCCTGAAAATGGACCTGGACACCGTGAGGCAGGCCCACACGCTTCTGGAACGCCGGGTGCAGGACCTGCGCACGGCGGAAATCGCGGCCCTGCAGTCTCTCCCTATGCTCCAGACCATACAGGGCAGCAACGCCAGCCTCATCGAGAAAATCGACGCCGCCTTTCTTGTCACCCTGCCCGTCTTCAAAAAGACCCTGGGCCAGGCCGTAGCCCGGAAGCGCCAGCGGCTCCAGGCCCAGGCTATGGAGGCCCTGGACCGGCGGACCCAGGAGGCCCTGGGCAAGCAGCTGGCCTCCGCCCAGGCCGGAGCGGACACCGGCGCGGCCCAGCTGGAAACCCTGACCCAGGTCAGGGAAACCATCCTCACCGGCATTGAGGAGGCCCTGGCCCTCCAGCGGGAGGCCGGCGCCCGGCAGGCTGCCGCCGAGGCCAGACTGAACGCCGGGGGGTAAGCTCCGCCCCTGCCTCTACAGGCATCCATTTTTCTGCATATGCACAGGCGGGATTTCTCACAGAGATCCCGCCTGTCTCCATCTCCTCAGCACGGCGGAAGGCCATGGAATCCCCTCCATATCCCGGGCGGCGGTCCAATTCCCTGGGCAGCTCCAAAAGACGGAGCCCGCCTCCTTTTAAAATGGGGGAAGGCCCCTCCCATTCCGGCCCGGGCCCTTGACACCATTTTCCGTCTCAGGTAAAATAGAAGCGGAAAAGTATACACAAAGTGTGCAAATTGTTCAAAGCCGCGTTTCTCCCCTGCGCTCTTCCACGGCACTTGTTCAGCCGCTTTCGGGCGGATAAAAAGGAGGCGGAACATGAGTTCCTCTGAAAACAAAAAGCACGGCAGCGTGAAGCGAAGCAAAGCGCGAGAAGCGCAAAAAAGAAGCAGGGCGCGAGAGGAAAGCAGGGCGCAAAAAAGAAGCGGGGCGCAGGAGGAAAACAGAGCGCAGGAACAGGTGAGCGCGCGGGACATCCGGAGCGTCCGCCTGCTTCTGGGCGGCTTCTGCGCCCTGACGGCGCTGGTGCTGACGCTGTGCCTCACCGCCGTCACCAGCCGCCCCAACACCCTGTCCAGAGCGCTGACAGAGGCGGAGGTTCAGGAAATCACCCAGCGAAACAGCCCCCTGACGGAGTACATCCTTCTCTCTCCCAACGCGGACTTTCCCCGGGCGGACGAAATCCGAAAAATAACCATTCACCACATGGCCGGGAACATGAGCCTGGAAGCCCTGGGCGATCTGTTCTCCGACCGGGACCGGCGATCTTCCGCCAGCTATGGCATTGACAGCGAAGGCCGGGTGGGCCTGTATGTAGAGGAGGGAAACCGCCCCTGGACCTCCAGCAGCCGGGAAAACGACCACCAGGCAGTGACCATCGAGGTGGCCAACGACGAAACCGGCGGGGACTGGCACGTCAGCGACGCGGCCTATGAGACGCTGATCGCGCTCTGCGCCGACGTGTGCCGGCGAAACGGCATTCCCTCCCTGACCTATACCGGTGACGAGACCGGGACCCTGACCATTCACAAGATGTTCAACCCGGAAACCGAGTGCCCCGGCCCCTATCTGGAAAGCCGCATGGCGGACATTGCCGAGGAGGTAAACCGCCGGCTCTCCGGTTAACCGGTTCACAGATGCCCCGGCAAGCGCGCACGGGGACAAAGCGGCGCGGAGAGACAGCCGTCCTTTGGGCTTGTTTTTTCGCCAAAAACAGCGCTGTCATTCTCTCCATACAGGGGTTGATGCTCCCTTTTCTTTATTTGACTTCTTCTAACTGTGTGTTTGGACACCCCCGGAAAGGGCCGGTCTTGTCAATCGCCGCCGTCTGTGGTATAATAGCGGACAAAGCGAGAACGGAATACAAAAGAGAGAGGCGGACCTATGGAAAATTATTCCTTTAAAACTGCTGCCTTCGGCGGATTCGACAAACAGGATGTCATGCGCTACATCGAGCAGGCCTCGGAGAAGGCCGCCGCTGCCCAGCGGTCGCTGGAGGCGGAAAACGAAGCCCTCCGCAAGGAGATTCAGACATTGAGCCAGCGTCTTCAGGACGCCGAAAACGAGTCGGCGGCGCTGCTGAGCCGCTGCGAGGGCTTCCAGAAGACCCAGGAGGAGGCTTCCGCCGCCAGGGCGGAGCTGGAGGCCCTCCGCCCCCTGGAGGCCGAGGTGTCCCGCCTTCGGGCCGAGGCCGCCGCCCTGCGGCCCGACGCCCAGGCCTACGCCCAGTTCCGGGAGCGGCTGGGGGCCATCGAGTGCGAGGCCCGGAAGCGGGCCGACGACCTGGAAACCGCTTCCGCCCGGCAGATGAAAAAAACGGTGGACAGCTTCCGGACGCAGTACGACGCGCTGATGCGCACCTTTGAGAGCGCCGCCGGCCACGTGACGGAGGAGCTGCGGAAGATTGAGGTCAGCCTTTCCCAGCTGCCCCGGGTCATGGACCGCAGCGGCGCGGAGCTGGAGCAGCTGACCGCCGGTTTAGAGTGCCCAACAGAGGAGGCGGGTACATAAAACCGCCGGATTGGGGAAAACTCTCTGAAAGAAGCCTTTAGGGCGCAAAAAAGCCCTCAGGGCGCAAAAAAGCCCCCAGGGCGCAAAAAAGCCCTCAGGGCGCAAAAAAGCCTCTAGGGCGCTAAAAGCCTCTGGCGTGCGAAAAAGCCCTCAGGGCGCTAAAAGCTTTTGCGTGCTAAAAGTCTTTGGCGCGGCGCCGGGGGAGTAAGGAGGGGATTTCCCATGGCCCATTTAAGCACCTATTTTTCGCTGGAAAACGCCGCGGACGGCCACGACGAAAAGCTGCTGAAACGGGAGCTGGACGCCCTGCCCGGCGTGACCTCGGTCAGCGTCAGTGACCGGGGCTGCGTCGCGGTGGATTATGACACCACCGGCGTCCGTCAGGAGCAGATCCGCCAGCGGGTCCAGGAACTGGGCTATCAGCTCCGCTCCGCGGAATAACACCTGTTTCCGAAAAACCGCCGCCCATCTCTGATGGGCGGCGGTCTTCGGTTTCTGGATACAGGACGGCTTTGGCTGTGAGGGGGCCCGCCGGAGAGAGGGGAATGGAGCCGGTCAGCTCTCCCGGGGGCCGGGCAGATATTCCTCGCCGGCGGGACGCATGGACAATTGTCCTGCCGACAGCTCCGTAAAACACCGGGCGAAGGCCGCCGCGCCCTCTGGGGGGAAGGCGGCGCGCAGCAGCACGTCGGCCCCGTATTCCGCGCCCCGGATGACACCGCCCCAGGCGGCGGCATCCAGCTTCACCCGCTCCAGCAGGGAATAGGGGCAGGGCACGTCCCACAGGGTCCAGAGGCTGACCTTTGCGGTGCCGGCGGCGTCCAGGGCGTCCTTGGCCCCCCGGCTGTAGGCCCGGGTCAGGCCCCCGGCTCCCAGCAGCACGCCGCCGAAGTACCGGGTTACCACACAGCAGAGGTTTGTGATCTCCTCCCGCTGAAACACGTTCAGCATGGGCTGTCCGGCGGTGCCCTGGGGCTCGCCGTCGTCGCTGTAGCGGACCACGCCCCCCTCCCGCAGCAGGTAGCACCAGCAGTTATGCCGGGCGTCGTAGTACCGCCTGCGCATTTCTTCAATGCGGGCCCGGGCCTCCTCTTCGCTCTCTACCCGCCAGATGTGGCTGATGAAGCGGGAACGCTTTTCGGTGAATTCGCTTTCGGCGTCCTGAAAGGGGACGCGGTAACCGGACATGGGAACACCGCCTTTCCTGGAAATGAGGAATGAGGGATTAGGAATGAGGAATGAGGAATGAGGAATGAGGAATTAGGGGTTAGAGGCCGGCCCGTCTGGTTTATTGGGGCTCCTCCGGCGGCGGGAGCATATTTCGCACGTCGGTCCGGCCCAGCAGGTAATCCGCGTTGACCTGGAAATGGTCTGCCAAAGCGCAGAAAACCGGGAGGCTTGGCAAACCTTCTCCAGCCTCAAACCTTTGATAATTGCGTAATGTAATGTCGATGGCTCTGGCAACCCGTTCCTGAGACTCTTTGCGCTCCTGACGAAGTGCTTTCAATCGATTCTTAATTTCCATGCAACAGCTCCTTGACATGACTGGCGATATGCGTTATAATTGACATATAAAATTTGACGCAACAGGAGGAGTTTGAAATGTCCGATTTTATGCCCTGGCTCTACACCCACTACATCAAGCCCCAGATCGACGCCGCGCCCCAGGGGGACTACGCCTTTCACATCGACTTAGTGCGCAACAATCTGCGCTCCACAGAATGGAACAGCCTGTCCAAGGCGATGGAGTTCACGGCTATTCAGGCCTTCCTCCTGGGGATGCGCACCGGGGAGGAACTGGCGGTCAGCCGTCGATGAAGGCCGCCACCCGGCCCAGTGTCCGGGGGCCGCACACCGCCGTCACGTCGATGGTCTCCCCATACTCCACGGCTTCCACCCTGGCCTCCTTGTAGAGCGTGTCCAGCAGGCCCCCCTGGTCATAGGGCAGGTGAAGGGTGACCCGGCGGGACCCCTTATCCAGCCGCCGGGCGATCATATCCAGAAGCTTGTCCACGCCCTCGCCGGTTCTGGCGGAGATGGAACAGATATCCTCGCCGTGGGGCATGATCTCCCCCAGCGCCACCCGGTCGGACTTGTTGAACACGTCGATGCGGGGCAGCTCTCCCGCCCCCAGCTCCAGAATCAGCTTTTCCACCACCTGAGCCTGGGTCTGCCAGTCGGGAGAGGACACGTCGATGACGTGGAGGAGAAGGTCCGCGTACTCCAGCTCCTCCAGAGTGGCCTTGAAGGCCTCCACCAGCTGGTGGGGGAGCTTGCGGATGAAGCCCACGGTGTCGCTGAGGACCACGTTCAGAGTGTCGTTCACAGCCAGCAGGCGGCTGGTGGTGTCCAGGGTGTCGAAGAGGCGGTTGTTGGCCGGGATGCCCGCGCCGGTGAGCTGGTTGAGCAGAGTGGATTTGCCGGCGTTGGTGTAGCCCACCAGAGCCACCACGGGGACCTCGTTTTTCTGCCGCTGCCGGCGCTGGGTGTTCCGCACCCGGCGCACGTCCTCCAGATCCTCCCGCAGCTTGTCAATTTTCCGGTGGATGTGCCGCCGGTCGGTCTCCAGCTGGGTTTCGCCGGGGCCCTTGGAGCCGATGGGGCCGCTGCCGCTGGTGCCCGCCTGGCGCTCCAGGTGGGTCCACATGCCGGTGAGCCGGGGCAGGAGGTATTGATACTGGGCCAGCTCCACCTGTAACCGGCCCTCTCTTGTCCGGGCCCGCTGGGCGAAGATGTCCAGAATCAGGCCGCAGCGGTCCAGCACCTGGACCCCCAGCAGCTCCGTCAGTACCCGGAGCTGAGAGGGGGAGAGGTCATTGTCGAAAATGACCATGGTGGCCTCGGTGTTCTCGCAGTAGAGTTTGACCTCGGCGCATTTGCCCTCACCGATGAAGGTCCGGGGATCCGGGGCGTTCCGGTTTTGCAGGACGATGCCCACGGTCTCGCCCCCGGCGGTCTCCACCAGGGCGGAAAGCTCATCCAGGGTGTCCTCGGTGGCGGTCTCCTCCTTCTTCAAAACCGGGGAGTTCAGGCCCACAAGGACCACTTTGTCACGAATTTCTTTTGTTTCTTGCATAGTTCTCCTTTGCTGAATGAGGAGTCAGGAATTATAGCAAACGTCAAAATTCCGTACAAACGGGCCGGCCAGGGGGCCGGCCCCTACACATCCCTGCAGGGGCCGCCGCCCTCGGCGGCCTGCTGGCGGCGGTTATGAGGCCTGCCATAGGAGTTAGGAATGAATGCGGATAATTCCTAATTCCTCATTTCTAATTCTTAATTGCTGTATAGGCTTCCACGACTTCCCCGGTATAGATTCGGTGCCAGCCGCCTTTTTTGCCGTAGTAGGGCAGAATTTTGTCCTCACCGGCGGTGACGCAGGCGGGGGCCATGTCCTGAACGAAGAGCTTTTTGCAGACCAGGGCCAGCGCCGCTTCCTCGAAGAGGGGGGCGTCTCCGGCGCCATAGCGGAGAGTCAGGCCGCATTCCCTGACCTTGTCGACGAGGCGGCCGCTCTGGGCGCCGCAGAGGGACATGGTCTGCTTGCAGGCTTCGCCGTCAGGCAGGACGCAGACGGAGAAATAGTCGTGGGATTCCATGAATTGATACGTATAGCGCTCGGGGCGCACATAGACGGTGCACACCGGCAGGTTCCACAGCCGCCCCAGCTGGCACCATCCAATGGTCATGGTGTTGCAGCGCTCCCGGTCTCCGGCAGTCAGCAGGGCGTTCTGGTTCCCAAAGGCCTGGAGAAATTCCCCGGCCAGGGTCTTGGGGTCCGCAGCTTGCAGTCTCATGGCAAGGACTCCTTTCATGGTTCAAATTGAACCGCTGCTTTCAGTATATGCCGTTTCCAGAAAAAAGCAACGGGAAATTTCAGCGCTCAGGGGTCCAGGGTCCGGATTGCGTCCTGAAGGTTCTCCAGGAACCCGGCGGCGTGGCCCCCGTCCATCTGTGTGTGGTGGAACTGAAACGAGACGGGCAGGGAAGCCCGCCACAGCTTCCTCCGGTACCTTCCCCAGATGACAAAGGGGTTGTTGTAAAATCCGGCGTAGATGTTCACGGCCCCGTCCAGCTCCGTCTGAGGCAGGGCGGAGGTCCCGATGACCATGTAATCGCCGTTCATATCATAGGGCGCGCCATTCTCCCGCACCTGGGCGGTGAGGGTCAGGTAATCCCGCCGGAACTGGTCCAGACTCTGGGAAAAGGGAATGTCGCAGGTGGCGATGCCTCCGTCCCGGAGGGCCACGACGGTGTTGACGGCAAGACGCTCATAGCGGATCAGCCTGTCTCCCACCGGGAGGGTGTAGAATTCCTCTGTCCGGGAGGCGGCCCGGCCCACACACCAGCACAAAAGCAGGTTGAATTTCAGGCCCCGCCTCCGGCTGAGGCGCACCAGACGGGTGACGTCCAGGGTCTTGAACAGCGTCACCATGGGCATGGAGGCCTTCATCCACAGCTCGAAGGCCTCCGCCCGGGGCGATTGTTTCGGGTCCAGCTCTTCCATGGCTCCTCCTTCATCAGACTTCATCAAAACGGCCTTCCCGGGAGCCGCGGCGGGACGCCGGCTCTCGATGGATATACAGCCTGGAAGGCCCCGGGTCCCCGTCCACCTGAACCGGGCAGAAATATTCCCAGCCATAGCGCTCGTAAAAGGATGTATGGTCTGTCACAAGATACAGGGTATCAATTCCCCGGGCGCTTAGGTCGGCGCAGGCGAAGCGCAGCAGGGCTCCGGCGATTCCCTCCCGCCGCCGGGCCTCCTCCGTATAGACCGCGCAGATGTTGGGTCCTTCCGGGGGTGGAAATCATTTTCGATGACCCCCAGCCCGCCGATGATGGTCCCGGAGTCCACAGCGGCGTACCACTGCGGAACGGGCCCCGTTCCGGACAGACATTCCTCCATGCTGTCCAGATAGGCCGGGGATTCCCCATTTTTCGTGGAACCACCGCGCGGCGGTCTCCTTCAGCTCCGGCCGGTCCGTAAGGCGCAGGATTTCATAGCTCATTGCCGTCTCCTCTCCAGAGATGCAAAAGAAGGGGCGCGAAAGAAGGGGCGCGAAAAGAAGAGGCGCAAAAAGAAGGGACGCGAAAAGTAGGGGCGCGAAAGAAGGGGCGCGAAAGAAGGGGCGCGAAAAGTAGGGGCGCGAAAGAAGGGACGCGAAAGAAGGGGCGCGAAAGAAGGGGCGCGAAAGAAGGGGCGCGAAAGAAGGGGCGCGAAAGAAGGGGCGCGAAAAGAAGAGGCGCGAAAAAGAGCGCGCCGGACTACGGCGCGCTCTTTTGAATGTGACAGTGTCAGGCTTACTTGTCCAGTCCAAACCGCTTGTTGAACTTGGCGACCCGTCCGCCGGTATCCACCAGCTTCTGTTTGCCTGTGAAGAAGGGGTGACACTTAGAGCAGACTTCCACCTTGATATCCTTCTTGGTAGAACCTGTCTCAATCACATTACCGCAGGCGCATATAATCGTAGTCTGCTGATAATTGGGATGGATTCCTTCCTTCATTGCTCTGTTCACCCCTTTCTAAAACGGATTCTGCCCCGCAGCTTTCACCGCAGCAGCAACTGTTACTATAGCACGCTCTTCCGGAGATTGCAAGGGTTTTCTTCAAAAAAGTGAAATTTTCTTCCGGGAATGCCGGTCCTGGCGTCTTTCGGAGAAGGGGACGGCCGCCTTTTCCGCATCCGGCAGTTGACGTGGAAAGCTTCACCGGCTCCTGCGCCGCCCCAGAGCCGACAGGCCGCAGGCCAGCAGGAACAGGGCCAGATTGGCCGCCACCACCGTGGCCCCCACCGGCGTGGAGCAGGCGAAGGACACCGTCAGCCCTGCGCAGAAGCATCCCACCGACGTGACGGCGGCGCAGAGGACCACCCCCCGGAAGCTCCGGAACAGCCGCATGGCCGTCAGGGCCGGGAAAATGACCAGGGAGGAGATCAGCATGGCTCCCATCATCCGCATCCCCAGCACAATGGTCAGAGCCGTCAGAATGGCCAGCAGGGCATTGAGCCGGTCCGCCTGAAGGCCGGTGGCCCGGGAAAAGCTCTCGTCAAAGGTGATGGCGAAGAGCTTGTGATAGTAGAGGATGAAGAGGGCCAGCACGGCGGCGCAGACCGCCGCCGACAAAATCACGTCCGTCCGGCTCATGGCCAGGACGCTGCCGAACATGTAGTTGTCCACGTCGGCAGTCATGCCGGAGGTCCGGGAAATCACCAGGACGCCCAGGGCCAGGGACGAGGCGCTGACCACGGCAATGGCGGCGTCGCTGTTCCACCGGGGGTGGTTCGCCACCCGCAGCAGCAGGAAGGCCGCCGCCACCACCACGGGAATGGAGAAGGACAGCGGGGCGAAGCCCAGGGCCGCGGCGGCGGCCAGGGCTCCGAAAGAGACATGGGATAGCCCGTCGCCAATCATGGAATAGCGCTTCAGCACCAGGGGCACCCCCAGAAGGGCGGCGCAGAGACTCACCAGCACCCCGGCAATCAGGGCCCGCTGGATGAAGGGGAAGGAAAACATATACAGCAGGCTCACAATTCCGCCTCCTTAAACCGCCGCCCATAGGGCGAGGCCAGATATGCCTGGGGCGTCCCCAGGAAGGTTCCCCGCCGCCCGATGTGGAGCACCGTCCCGGCGTCCCGGAGGGCGGGACGGAGGTCGTGGGTCACCATGATGACCGCCATGCCCTCCGTCCGGTTCAGATAGGCCAGGGTCTTGTAAAGATCCTGGGCGGCGGCGGGGTCCAGACCGGTGATGGGCTCGTCCAGAATCAGCAGGCGGCTGGCGGCGCAGAGGGCGCGGGCCAGCAGGACCCGCTGCTGCTGGCCGCCGGAGAGGTTCCGGTAGCTCTGGTCCTTCAGCTCCAGAACGCCCAGCTTTCCCAGATTTTGCAGGGCCTGGGTTTTTTCCGCGGCGGTGTAGAAGAAGCGGAGGCCCTTCCGGTTGAGGCAGCCTGAGAGGACCACCTCCAGCGCCGTGGCGGGAAAATCCCGCTGGGCCTGGGTCTGCTGGGGAAGGTAGCCCACGGCGCCCTGTCTCAGCTCCGGGGCCCGCCAGATTTCCCCGGACTGGGGCGGCAGCAGCCCCAGCAGCCCCCGGAGGAGGGTGGACTTGCCGGAACCGTTGTCCCCCACCACGCAGAGATAGTCCCCGCTTTGAACCCGGAGGTCCAGATGGGTCAGGACGCTCTGGCCCTCGTAGCCCAGAGAGACGTTCCGGCAGGCGATGAGATCAGTTTTCTCCATGCTCCGCCTCCTGTTCCGCGCACAGGGCGCAAAGTCCGGTCAGCACTGTCTGTCGGGGGTCCACCTGAAAGCGGTGTTCCGCCGCCAGGTGCTGATAGAGGGACCGGAGCTGAGGGCAGTCCAGATGCTCGACCCGGCCGCAGGCGGCACAGCGCAGGAGAAAGCAGGTCTGCCCCGCGTCCCGCCGGGGGCAGTACTGATAGAGAGCGCCGGTCTCTGTGGCGATTCTGTGGACGGTGCCGGTCTCCGCCAGGCGCTCCAGCTGGCGGTAAATAGTGGCCAGGCCCACGGGACAGCCCTCCCGGCGGAGGGCGTCCGCCAGCTCCGGCACGGCGACGGGACGCTCCCCCCGGCGCTCCAGGGCCTGAAGCACGGCCTGACGCTGTTTGGTGGTATAGGGCATCATACGCCTCCAATATGAAAATGAGAATTATTTTCATATTATAGCCCCGAGAAGAGAAAAGTCAAGAGGAAAGTGGGGGCTGTTCGCGCATTTTATCGGAAGGAGGGGCGGGTCTCTGTGCCAGCCCGCTCTTCCAATGATACAGGGCTTTCCGGAAAACGGGCCGGGACAGGCCTCTGCTTAAAATCTTCGGATGAGACACTCCCATGGGGCGGGCACTGTCCCGCGCTGTTTTCGGAAGCGCCAAGGGAGGCGGGCAGAGCGTGGCGGGTTTGGCGAAAAGAGGGGAGCAGTTTTTAGAAAATACTGCCGTAACAAAGCGGACCTTGCTCCGTCGAGTCTGGTTCTGACAAAAGTGACGCAGGCATCATCCGTGTCCCCTCGGCCCGCGTTCCCCGCAAACAGAAACCGGCCCCGAATCCAGACGGGTGAATCGGGGCCGGATATCAAAAAACTCCCGCCGGAGCACAGTTTCCGGAAAAGCCGGAAACGGAGCAGCGGCGGGAATTCTTGAGAGGTCCGTTATGAATAAAAGGATGCTGTCTTGCGTAGGCGGGCCGGTATGCCCTTCTTACTTCAAACGGAACGCGGCCACCAGGCTTTTGAGGAGGCTGGCCTGGGAGGAGAGCTCCTGGCTGGCGGCGGCGCTTTCCTCGCTGGTGGCGGAGTTGGTCTGCACCACGCTGGAAATCTGGTCGATTCCCTCGGTAACCTGGCTGATAGCGGAGGTCTGCTTTTCCACCTCTACCACCACGATGGACATCTGGGACGTGACGCCGCCGGCGCTGACGCTGGTGCGGTCCAGAGCCTGGGTTACCTCGTTTACCACATTGCTGCCCTCGGCCACGGCGGCAATGGAGCTTTCAATGAGGTCCTTGGTGGCTTTGGCGGCCTCGTCGGATTTATTGGCCAGGTTGCGAACCTCATCGGCAACCACGGCGAAGCCCTTTCCGGCGGTTCCGGCCCGGGCCGCCTCCACAGCGGCGTTCAGAGCCAGGATGTTCGTCTGGAAGGCGATGTTCTCAATGGCGGCAATGATTTTGCTGATTTCCTCGGAGGAGCGGGAGATTTTACTCATCGCTACGTTGAGCTGCTTGACATATTCCATGCTGACGCCCAGCTGGCCGCCGGCCTGCTCCACAAACTGACCGGCCTGCCCTGTGGCCTGGGCGGTTCGCTGAGCGTTTCCGGAAATATCGCTGATGGTGGCCGAGAGCTCCTGCACGGAGCTGGCCTGCTCCGTGGCGCCCTGCGCCAGAGCCTGGGCGGTATTGGACACCTGCTCGGCGCCGGCGGATACCTGTTCGGCGCTTCTGCGAATCTGGCTCAGGGTTTCGTTCAGCTTGGACTGGATGCTGTTCAGGGAGACCTTGATGGACATAAAATCTCCTACATATTCCTGCTGAGCGGAGGCGGTCAGGTCTCCGGAGGCAATGGAGTCCAGTATGGAGGCAATTTCGCCTATGTAAGACCGGAGACGCTGGATGGTTCTCTCGAAGATAAGGGCTAACTGGCCCACCTCGTCGTTGGACTGAACGGCGATGGTGTTCTCTTCGCCGCTGGTCAAGCCGAAGTTGCCCTGCTCCAGGCGGCTGGCCACCCGGGTGATCTCAGCCAGGGGATTGGAAACGGTCTTTTTCAGGTACGCCGTAAGGAAAAAGATACATGCAACAATGACGGCAAGGCTCACCAGGGAGGACCAGATGACCGTCATAAAAATCTGGTGGTTGGCATCCGCGGAGGAGATACCGGCAAAGATGAGACCGTTAACTGCCCCGGTGGCGTCTCTGGTGGGGACATAGGAACACAGATATTCTTCATTCAGAATGGTTGCGCTGCCGACATAGCTCTGGCCCTTTTGCAGGACAATTTCGGCCAGATCAGAGGACAGGGTGGTACCCACGGCCCGCTGTCCGTTCTGGACTACAGTGGTGTAAGCCCGGGTATTTCCCTCGAAAATGGTAAACTCGCAGCCCATGCGGCTTTTCAGATCATCCAGCAGCTGGTTGACGTCCTCTGTGCCGTCGGACTGGCTCAGGATGTAATCCAGCATATTGGTACCATTGGTGCAGCGCTGTTCCAGCATCCCCGTCGCCAAAGAACGGAACATGATGACGCACATGCCCACGGCAAAAACAACGGATATCATCTGCATGATTACTACCACGTTGCCTACCTTCTTGCCGATGCGGGTCTGCTTTCCTTCCGGGCTCTTCTTTGAGAAATCAATTTTTTTCATAACTGCTTACTCCGTATGTCTGTCAGATTTAGAAATTGGCGTATAGCCGTCTGCCCCATTATACTGGGAGGGGATTATTTTTGCAAGACCTTTTTCCGCCCGGGACGTGTCGTGTACGTTTGACCCATGTTTGCAGGGGAAAAAGCCGGCGGGCCCTCTGTGATATGCACAAAATATGACGGCTGCATAAAACTGGGAGCTGCTTTTTCGCCAGGCCTGAGGACGGCCGTCTGCGGATGAAGGAGAGCCGGTCTGTCTGTCCGTTTGCGTTAGAATGTTTACTATTTTTATAAACTTGAAAAGTGCGTATTGAAAAATGAGAAAACAGCGGATATAATGGGATGGGTCAGCCGCTATGGATAGAGGGAGAGCCTTTTTTTGCGGCTGCAAATAAAGAAACACGGTGTTGTTTGAGACGCCGCCAAAAGTTGACGAGGAGGTACGGTTTGATGACATTAGAGGATTTACTGCAATATGAAGATATTGTAATCCAATGCCATGATGACCCGGACGCAGACGCTATTGCCAGCGGCTACGCACTGCTGAAATATTTGGAAAGCAAGGGGAAGTCCCCCCAGCTGGTATACAGCGGCGGGCGGACGGTCACGAAAAACAATCTGCTGCTGATGATTGAGAAGCTGAACATCCCCCTGGAGCATGTGCGGAGGACGGACGACGAGGCGGAGCTTTTGATTACGGTGGACTGCCGGGCCGGACAGCGCAATGTTTCCACGCTGCCCCACCGAAATCTCGCCGTCATTGACCACCACGAGCTTGATATGGGAGAGGTCCTGCCGGAGCTGTGTGAGGTGCGAACGGATTGCAGCGCCAGCGTCACCGTGATTTGGGCCATGCTGAAAAAGGTTGGATTCCCCATTGAAGACCGTTTGCTGTCCACCGCCTTGTACTACGGCCTGTACATGGATACCCAGAAGTTCAAGGGCACCGAGAAACTGGACCGGGAGATGCTGGACGCCCTGCGGTTCGATTGGGACATCATTCTCCTGCTCCAGAGCGCGGCTCTGGCCCTGAATGATTTCCGTACCGCAGGCAGCGCTTTTATGAATCTGCGCTACCATCCGGAGTACCATTTTGCCCTGGCTCCGGTGAATACCTCCGAGCCGTATATGCTGGGTATCGTCAGCGACATGATGATGGATGTTCATGAGCTGTCCGTGTGCGTCGCCTATTGTCTGCTGGAAAGAGAGCGGTGCGTCAAGGTTTCCGTGCGCTGCAGCAAGAGCAGAGACCGGGCGGATGAGGTGGTTCACTGGCTTGTCCGGGACATGGGGAATGACGGCGGCGGCGACCGGACCAAGGCCGCAGGACGGCTGCCGCTTGCTCTGCTGGAAAAGAGCTGCCCGGACGGCAATCTGCTCTATACCGCCGGAGAGCTGATTTTCCAGCGCCTGACCGATTATTTCCGTACGCCCCTCAAACGTCTTGCCCCCAGAACAGAGGAGTATGAGCCCGCCCGGGCAGAGGAGTTCTGCAAAAACAAGGCGGAGCTTTACCGCAAGAAAAAGGCGCCTGTGGGTTTCGTGCGGACGATGGACCTGTTCCCGGAAGGGACGGAAATTCTTCTCCGCACGCCGGTGGGAGACATCGTCAAAAAGGCTGCCCCCGCGCTCTGCATCCTGATCGACGCGGAGCATGAGGTCTCCTATATCACGGAAGAGGAGCTGGGGAGAGAATATGAGCTGACGGACGAGGAATTTCCCCTGGACGGAGAATGGCTGTGGCAGCCGAAGGCGTACCATGCCGGCAAAAAAGAGGCGGTGGTGCTGGCGCCCTGTGCCAAAAAGTGCATTGTCAGGGATACCCCTCGAATCTGGGCCGCTCAGCTGAACTGCCGGCTGGAGGTCCTTGTGTGGGGCGACTGGCGTTTGGGTGAGATTGGGGACTGGCTGGTCTGCCATGAGGATGACCACCAGAATGCGTATATCATCCCCAAGTCGGCCTTTGAACAGTCCTACGAAAGGGCAGAGTGAGTCGGAGGCAAAGGCCCGTTCCGGTTTTGGAACGGGCCTTTGCGTTCGCTTTGCGTAAGCGGTATTTTGGAATCCCGGAAAAGAAAAAGATGAGACAATGGGGGCTCTGGGCGTTGCGCTTAGAGTCCCAATTGTTTCATCTTTCTGGAGATACTGATGCGACTCGAACACCTGACCTGCTGATTACGAAGTATATCAAAAGTGCCAAGGAGCCGTTTCCGGCCTTCTTAGGCACTTTTCGCTCAGTATGAAGTTTCGCTTCACCCAATGTACTCTACTGTTTCCACACAGTCCTTTCCGATTGTGAGTCAGAATGTGGGTCAACAGGAATACGTCGTCTCTCCAAAGAAGTCCATCCACTTTTTCACAACCTCGGCGCTCCGCACCTCAATAATGTGTATGATAATTTCGTAGCACTCTTTTCCGGCATCTTGGAAACGTTATTGCAGAGCAGACATTTTCCTGATTTCGTTATCTAAACCTTTGTTTCATATGCAGTAGGCGCTCCTTCCGCAATATGGAAACGCACCGGTTCCAGCGGTTCATTTTCATTTGCCTAGAAATACACCCGGTACGACCTGACCTTAAAAACTTGCGGTATGGTCAAAGCCTTCCTGCTGTGAAAACTCCATAATCAGGTGTGCCATCGATTCAACGACCTCTTGAAACCGGCTTTTTTCCTGATCAGTAAATACGGCAACACGGTGATGTTGGCCTATGGCGGCGGCTCCATCAAGCG
>NZ_CANTJS010000039.1 GCF_947654275.1 uncultured Oscillibacter sp.
AGGCCCGGCAGGGAAACCGGTGGACCATCATCACCCAGGACGGTCAGACCGGCTTTGTCGGAATTACCTCCTGGGGAGAGCGGAGCATGGCCGTTTCCACCTTCAATGCGGCCTATGTGGACTTTCTGACCTCGAATATCGCCGCGTATTTTGCCGAGCGGGATTTCGTGGCCGCCGAGGGAGGTCCCCGTTTCACCTCCGCGGAGCACTCCGCCTATGCGGCCTTCCGGCGGGAGCTGGCCAGCCAGTAATCCGGCTTCCCTCCTCACACTCTCAATATCAAACTGCCGCCGGCAAAAAGGCCCTGCTTCCCGAAAGGGAAGCGGGGCCTTTTTGCCGGCTTTTGAGAAAAGCCCCTGGAACTGGCGGCTTTTTTTGTGAGAAATCACAGCTTTTTCTTGACTTCCTTTCGAATATCCGCTATGATACATAACGTAGTATCTTTTAAGACTACGTAATACGACATGAGACGGTTTATCTGTATGGGACATCAAAGGACCCGGGGGAATCGAGCTATGAAATTTTCAAAAGAGCGGAAGCGGCTGATCCTCGCGGGGCTGCTGCTCTGCGGCGGCGGCCAGGGCATCCTGATTAACACGCTGAGCGTGTTCGTAAAGCCGGTGACCGAGGCCCTGGGCTTTGCCAGGGGGCCCTTCACGCTGTATGCCAGTCTCATCTCCCTGGTCTCCGTGGCTATGCTGCCCCTCTATGGCGAGCTGTACCGGAAGCCGTGGTTTCCCAGGCTGATGCTGTCCAGCGCCGTGATATGCTCCCTTACGCTGTTTAGCTACTCCTTTTGCGGCACACTGCCGGCATTTTATATCCTCTCTGTGATTCTGGGCCTGTTCTTCCACGGGACTAGCATCACGGCGGTGGCCAATGTCCTGAACCGCTGGTTCGGGAGGAACAAGGGGATGGTCACAGGCATCTGCTTCTCCGGCTCCGGCGTTTTCGCGGCGGTGATGCTGCGGCTTGCCAATCCGGTGATTCAGCGGTTCGGCTGGGCCTGGGGATACCGCCTGGTGGGCCTGAGCGGCCTGGCGCTGCTGACCTCCGGCGCTCTGCTTGTCTGCCGGGTGGAGGGCGGCGGCTGCCTGCCGCCGACGGACGACCCCGAATTTCAGCTGCCGTCCCGGAATCAGGCCGGTCCGGAGCTGACCAGAGGCCAGGCGCTGAGGACACTGTCCTTCTGGGGGCTGCTGCTGGGGGCCTTCCTGATTTCCACGGGGGTGCAGGCCGGCGGCTCCAGCATCCCGGCCTATCTCTCCGACCTGGGATACAGCCCGGATTTTCAGGGGCAGCTGGCCAGCGTCAGTATGCTGTCCCTGGCGGCGGGGAAGATTCTGATGGGAAAGCTCCTGGACCGGGCCGGTATCCGGACGGGCTTCGCCTGTATCACCGCCGCGCTGATGGGCTACGGGGCTTCCCTGATTTTGATGCGGAACAGCGCTTCCGCCGTGTTTTATGCAGTGTGCTATGGCATCGCCGCCAGCGGATCCACCGTCCTGGTCAGCTATTCGGTGGCGACCTATTTTGGAAGACGGGACTACTCCCGCATTTACGCCCTGACCAGCATCGCGGTCAATCTGGGCGTGGCGGCGGGGAACTGGCTGCCGGGGGAAATCTTCGACCTGTTCGGGACCTATCTCCCCGGATGGTACGCGCTGCTGCTGCTGGGGGCTCTGGTGGGCGTTCTGCTGTTTTTGTCCTGTCACGACGACAGGCGGCGCAGATGCTGACTTCGCCGGAAGCGCTGTGTCCGGCGGGACGGTCCGGGAAAGGAGGGAGACGCGGAACGGCGGCACGCCTGCGGGACGCATCGGAATACATAAAGAGAAAAAATCAAGAAAAAGGTAGGGGAAACGTATGTGGTCCAATCCAGTTATCAGCATTGCGCTCTATATGATTCTGTACGCGGTGGGCAAGGTCATCGCGAAAAAGACCAAGGGCATCATCGTAGAGGGACTGTTTCTCAGCGTGGTATACATCGCGGGATTCCTGACGGGCGCCTTCCCCACTGATACGCTGACCAACACCGGCGTGCCCGCCATGATGTCCGCCTTCGGCACCATGCTGCTGGTCACAAACCTGGGCACGATGATCGAGCTGAGCCGTCTTCTGAAGGAGTGGAAGACCGTGGTCATCTGCCTCTGCGGCCTGCTGGTCATGGGCATTCTGTTCAGTACCCTGGGCATCGTCGTCTTCAACCGCTACTATGCCCTCAGCGCCCTGCCTCCCGTGGCCGGCGGCATCGTGGCGGCGGGTCTGGTGGCCGACGCCGCCGAGGCGGCGGGCATGACCCACTACGGCGCGTTTGCCTCTCTGGTCTGCTCTCTCCAGACCTTCGCGGCGGTGCCTGTGGCGTCCTACCTGCTGCGCAGGCACTGCGACAAGCTGGTGGCGGACAAAAGCTATCTGGCGGCCGCCGGGGAGCACGCCGGCGGCGGACTCCCGGACCTGCGGATCATCAAGAGCTTCCCCAGGCTGTGGAACGACGGCAGCATGATGACGGCCCGGGTTCTGCTGGTGACCCTGATGGGCGTCTATCTCTCCAAGGCCACCGGGGGCAGGTTCCCTGCGGCGGTGGCGGTGCTGTTCCTGGGCGTCCTCTTCACGGAACTGGGTCTTCTGGAGCGCCAGAGCCTGGCAAAGGCCGGCTGGGTCAACATCCTGATTATGGGCATGGTCATGTCCCTGCCCAACAGCTTCCGCAACCTCACCCTGGACTCCTTCGGGGCCATGCTGGTTCCGGTGGTGTTCTTCCTGGTGCTGGGCGTAGCGGGCCTGGTCATCGGCGGCGTCATCATGGGCCGCATTCTGAAAATCGACTGGAAGCTGGCCGCTTCTTCTTCCCTGGCCGCCATGTATGGCTATCCCCTGACGGAGATCATCCCCCGGGCCGTGGTGGGCAGCTACGATCTCCCCGCCGACGAGGAAGAGCAGCTTCTGGAACAGGTGATGCCGCCGCTGATTATCGCCGGCTTCACCACCGTCACCATCGCCTCCGTGGCTCTGGCGGGCTTCGTGGCCCCCATCATTTTCCGGTAAAACAGGGAGGGAGAACACAATGAAAACCATCAAGGAAATGGCAAGGGCCCTTCAGCCGGAGACCGTGGCCCTCCGCCGGGATCTCCACGCCCATCCGGAATTGGGTCTCCAGGAATTCCGGACCACAAAGAAAATTGCCTCCATCATGGACCGGCTGGGGATTCCCTACCGGCTGACCGAGCCCACGGGCCTGATTGCGGACATCAGGGGAACCGGAGGCGAGAGCCGGCGGTGTGTGCTCCTTCGGGCCGACCTGGACGCCCTGAATATCCAGGAGGAAACCGGCCTGCCCTTTGCCAGCGAGACCCCCGGCATGATGCACGCCTGCGGCCACGACACCCATGCCGCCATGCTGGCGGGAGCCGCCGGCATCCTGAATCAGATGAGGGACCAGTTCGCGGGGACGGTCCGCCTGGTCTTCCAGCCCGCCGAGGAAATCGGCAAAGGCGCTCTGCTGATGATCGATCAGGGGGCGGCGGACGGCGTGGATATGGGCATGGCCCTGCATATCTACTCCGGGTGGCCCACCGGCGTGATGAAACTGCGGCGGGGCTACGCGGCGGCCTCCACCGACGCCTTTACCATCAAGGTCACAGGCCAGGGCTGCCACGGCGCGGGCCCCCACCAGGGAGCGGACCCCATCTATGCCGCGGCGGCCATCATTCAGCAGCTTCAGACCATGGTCTCCCGGGAGTTCCCCCCGACGGACCCCGTGGTGGTCTCCGTCTG
Source organism: uncultured Oscillibacter sp. (assembly GCF_947654275.1). Classification (GTDB taxonomy): domain Bacteria; phylum Bacillota; class Clostridia; order Oscillospirales; family Oscillospiraceae; genus Oscillibacter. The sequence continues at coordinate 3,778 of NZ_CANTJS010000039.1, forward strand.
CCACATCACAGGCGGCGACCGGTTCAACGTGATTCCCGGAAGCGTGGAGATGGAGGGCACCTGCCGGGCCTTCAGCCGGGACATCTGGGAACAGCTCCCCGGCGTCATGGAGCGCATCGCCTCTCACACGGCGGCGGCTCTGCGCTGCACGGCGGAGGTCTCTTTTGACCGGGTGACCCAGCCCCTTTCCTGCGACCCGGAGGCCGCCGGCATTCTGGAGGGCTCCATCCGCAAAATTACAGACGGCGAATCCCAGTACGGCGAGGCCCCCATTCAGATGGGCGGCGAGGATTTCGCCGCCTTCGGAAGCCGCTTCCCCATTGTCCTGGTGCAGCTGGGGGCCAACGGCGGCGCGCCCATGCACAACAGCCGGGTGAACTTCGACGAGGAGGCCTTTGTCAACGGAACGGCCTGCTACGCGCAGTTTGCCATCGACGCGCTGGCGCACCTGAACGGGTGAACGCCCCAGGCGGCCCGGAGGGCCCGTCCGTTTGGCCCTCCGGGCCGCGGGGTCATGTGACGACGTTGACAAGGAGGACGTTCTATGGATATTCGTGAAATGGCCCACGGGCTTCAGCCGGAGCTTCTGGTCCTCCGCAGGGATTTCCACGCCCATCCGGAGCTTGGACTGGAGGAGTTCCGCACCACGGGAAAAATCGCGGACGTCATGGAAAAGCTGCAAATCCCATACCGGCTGACCGAGCCCACGGGCCTGATTGCGGACCTCAGAGGGACCCGGGGCGAAAGCGGCCGCTGCGTGCTTCTCCGGGCAGACATCGACGCGCTGCCCGTCCAGGAGGAGACCGGCCTGCCCTTCGCCAGTGAGCGCCCGGGGGTTATGCACGCCTGCGGCCACGATACCCACGCCGCCATGCTGCTGGGGGCCGCCAGCATTCTGAGCCGCCTGCGGGACCGCTTCGCGGGGACGGTCCGCTTTGTCTTCCAGCCCGCCGAGGAAATCGGAAAAGGGGCGGATCTGATGATTGCCCAGGGGGCCGCCGACGGCGCGGACATGGGCATGGCCATTCATATCTTCGGCACATACGGCGCGCATCAGGTGGACATCACGCCGGGCCCCGCGGCGGCGGCCACCGATTTCTTTACCATCGAGCTGACGGGAAAAAGCTGCCACGGCGCGCATCCCCACGCCGGTGTGGACGCGACCTATGCGGCGGCCTCTGTGCTGGTCCAGCTTCAGACCATGGTTTCACGGGAATTCCCACCGGCGGACCCCGTGGTGGTGACGGTGGGCAGCCTCCATTCCGGGACGAAGAACAACATTGTCTCCGGCAGGGCGGTGATGGAGGGCTCCTGCCGCTCCTTCAGCAGAGAGGTCTGGGAGCGTATTCCCGCCGTGCTGGAGCGCATCGTCACTGAGACGGCGGCGGCTCTGCGCTGCGAGGCAAAGGTGACCTTCGACCGTCTGACCAGGCCGCTGATCTGCGATGAGGAGGCCTGCCGGATTCTGAGGGAGGCGGTGAACCGGGTTCTGCCCGGCGGCGGCCTCTGGCGGGCGGACGGGGCCTCTCCCGGCGGCGAGGACTTCGCCGCCTTCGGTGATCGCATCCCCATTACCTGGCTGAAGCTGGGCGGGGCCTCCCCCTATCCCCAGCACAGCGGCAAGGTCTGCTTTGACGAATCCGTTCTGGAGGACGGAGCGGCGTATTACGCCCAGTTCGCCGTGGACGCCCTGGAGGCGCTCCGGCGGCAATCATAACAGGAGGAAAAAGCCATGCAGGAACAGCGATATCCCCTGTCCGGCGTCCGCGTGATTGAGCTGGGGACCCATGTAGCGGTCCCCTGCGCCGCCCGGTTCCTGGCGGACTGGGGCGCGGAGGTCGTCAAGGTCGAGAGCCTCAGCGGGGACCAGTGGCGCGTGGTGGGACGCAACCAGATGTGTCCCGTCTCGGATGAGGAAAACCCCTTTTTCGACATGCAGAACGCCAACAAGAAATTCATCGCCCTGAACCTCAAGCACGAGGCGGGTCAGGAGGTGCTGACCCGCCTGCTGGAGGGGGCGGATATCTTTATTTCCAATATGCGGCTCCCGGCGCTGAAGAAGCTGAAGGCCGACTATGAGACGCTGAAGCAGCGCTTCCCCCGCCTGATTTACGGCCACTTCACCGGATACGGCTATGAGGGCCCCGACGCGGAAAAGCCCGGCTTCGACTCCGTGGCCTTCTGGGCCCGGTCCGGGGCCATGACCGACTGGGGCGCAAAGGACGCCTTTCCCATTATGCCCCCCACAGGGGCGGGGGATATGATGTCCGGCGTGATTCTCTGCTGCGGCATCCTGGCGGCCCTCCAGGGGCAGCGGGTCTCGGGACGGGGCTGCTTCGTGTCCAACTCCCTGCTGGGCAGCGCCGTGTGGTACAACGGGGCCGGCGTGGTTTCCACCCAGTACGGCAACGTCTTTCCCAAGGAGGAGGGACGTCCCGCCAATCCCTTCGGCTATCAGTACCGGTGCGCCGACGGGGAATGGGTGATGATCGGCGTGGCGGACTATAACGGGACCTATCCCCGGGTCTGCGAGGCCCTGGGGCTGGAGGAATACCGGGAGGACCCCCGATTTTCCGGAATCGACCAGGTCCGGCAGTATGTGGACCTCTTCATCCCCATTCTGCGGGAGGCCTTTGCCCGGCGGACCCGGGACGAAATCCTGGCAGCCCTGGCGGAGAAGAACATCGTCTGCGGCCCCATCGCCCACATGAGGGACCTTTGGAGCGACGAACAGGTGCTGGCCAACGGCTACGTCCGGCCGGTCCGGTTTGAAAACGGCCGCAGCGCTCTGTACCCGGAAATTCCCGTGGTTTTCAGCGGCTATGAGACGAAAAAAAGCGTGCCCACCCGGTCCGTGGGAGCGGACACCCGGGAGGTACTGAAGTCCTTGGGCTATTCGGAGGAGACCCTGTGCCGCTGGCAGGCCTCCGGGGCGGTGAAGTAAGGAGGCCGGAACATGAAACTGGATTTTATCACGGACAGCATCGCCTTCGAGATTCGGGACCGGGTGGCCTGGATTACCTTTGACGACCCGGCGCATTTGAATCCCATCAACGCGGAGGCCATGAGAGACCTGATGCAGTGTCTGGAGGTCTGCGAGAACGACGAACAGGTGCGGATGGCGGTTTTTAGGGGGGCCGGAGGAAACTTCAGCGCCGGGGGCAACGTCAGGGGCATGAAGGAGCGGATGGACCGGGGCGTCAATACCACCCGCAGCGGCATCCGGGCCGGGGGCGAGCTGATTACCCGCCTGCGGAACCTCAGCAAGCCCACGCTGGCCTGGATTGAGGGAGCCGCCGCCGGGGTGGGTCTCAGCATCGCCATGGCCTGCGATTTCTCCATTGCCGACGAGGCGGCCAAAATGACCTTTGCCTTTATCAACATCGGCTTCATACCCGACGGCGGTATTGTCTGCCTCCTCAACCGGGCCGTGGGGACCACCCGGGCCACAGAGCTGCTGATGTCGGGCCGGCGGTTCACCGGCGCGGACGCTCGGGACTGGGGCCTGGTCACCGACGCCGTGCCCCGGGAGCAGCTGGAGGAGACCGTGGAGAGGTATGTCCGGAAGTATTCCAACGGCCCCGGCGCGGCCTACGCCCAGCTCAAGGGTCTCATCAATTCGGCCTGTTACTCCGAATTGGGGGCCTGTATGCAGAGGGAGGTTCAGGCGCAGTACATATGCAGCCTTTCGGAGGACCACAGGGAGGCGGTCCGTGCCTTTGCGGAGAAGCGGAAGCCGGAATTCAAGGGCCGCTGAACGTAGGCGGGCCAGATTTTGAGAATAGGGTGAATGTGAAATGAGCAGATACCAACTGATGACAAAGGACCAGCGGGACCTGGTGGCCCTGGTCCATCAGTTTTTGAAAAAAGAGCTGGACCCGTACATTGCCGAATACGACGAGCAGGGCGTCTGCCCCATGGAGACGGTCCGCAGGCTGATGGACCTGGGCTTCTGGGCCATCGACGTGCCGGAGCAGTACGGCGGGGCGGGGCTGGACGTCACCACCATCATGCATGTGCGGGAGGCCATCGCCTATCACGACGCGGGCTTCTGCAACACCTTCAGCGCCCAGACCTTCGGCTGGAAGCCGGTTCTGCTGGCGGGGACGGAGGAACAGAAAATGCACTATGGCCGCCGGCTGGCCGAGGGGGCTTTCTGGTCCATGTGCATCACGGAGCCCCAGTCCGGTTCCGACGCGGGCAACTGCAAAACCAGGGCTGTCCGGGACGGGGATGAGTACGTCATCACCGGCAGCAAATGCTTTGTCACCAACGGCGGCGTGGCGGACCTCTACACCGTCACCGCCTCCACGGACCCCTCCAGGGGAAGCCGGGGCATCTCCCTCTTCATCATCGACCGGAACGCGCCCGGCGTCCATGTGGGCAAGCACGAGAACAAAATGGGCATCCGGACCTCCAACACCACGGACCTGGCGCTGGATGAGGTGCGGGTTCCCGCGTCGAATCTCATCGGCGCCGAGGGCACAGGCTTCAAAACCATCATGAAAATGCTGGCCCGCACCCGGCCCACCGGCGTGGCCCCCGCCATAGGCGTGGCCCAGCGGGCGCTGGACCTGGCCATTGACTACTCCCGCACCCGGCTGTCCTTCGGCCAGCCCATCGGAAACCTGGAGGGCATTCAGTTCAAGCTGGCGGACATGGAAATGAAGCTCCAGTGCTGCCAGTCCCAGCTGGCCTACGCCGCGTCCCTGGTGGACCAGGGCATTTACGACACGCTGGTGGGCTCCTGCACCAAGTGCTTTGTCTCCGAAGCGGTGCTGGACATCTGCCTCCAGGCCCAGCAGATTTACGGCGGCTACGGTTATTCCAGGGAGTATCCCCTTGAGAAGCTGGTGCGGGACGCCCGTATCTTTTCAATCTACGAGGGGTCCAGCGAAATCCAGCGCTACATCATCGGCAAGACCCTCGTCGGCAAGATCTGAAGGAGGCAGGGATATGAATAGTCTAGTCTGTGTGAAGCAGGTGCCGGATACCACAGCCGTGAAGATTGACCCGGTTACCAACACCCTGATCCGGGAGGGCGTTCCCAGCATCCTGAATCCCTTCGACGGCTTCGCCCTGGAAATGGCGCTCCGGCTGCGGGAGCAGGCGGGGGGCACGGTAACGCTGCTGTCCATGGGACCTCCCCAAGCGGCGGAGGCGCTGCGCACCTGTCTGGCGGTGGGAGGCGACCGGGCCTTTTTGGTCTCCGGCCGGGAATTCGGCGGGTCGGACACCCTGGCCACCAGCTATATCCTCTCCTGCGCCGTCAAGGCTCTGGAGGAGCGGACCGGGGAGCACTTCGACGTCATTTTCTGCGGCAAGCAGGCCATCGACGGCGACACCGGCCAGGTGGGCCCGGAGCTGGCCGAGCATCTGGACTTTCCCCAGATCACCTATGCCACAGACGCCGCCCGGGAGAACGGCAAACTCCGGGTCCGCCGGGAGACCGCTGAGGGCTATGAGGTGCTGGAGTGCGGCCTGCCCGCCGTCATCTCCGTGACGAAGACCCCCTATGAGCTGCGCTACGCCACGGTCAAGGGCATCTTCTTCTCCAACCGCGCCGAGATTCCCGTCATCACCCCCCAGGAAATGGAGGGGAAGATCGACCTGTCCCGGGCGGGCCTGAAGGGGTCTCCCACCAAGGTGAAAAAAAGCTTCACGCCACAGCGGTCCAAACAGTGCGCCCTTGTGGACGAGGCCTCGCCGGCGGCGTCCGGCACACGGCTGGCCGCGCTGCTGTTTGAGGCGAACAAGATTTGAGGGGGGTTGGAATACATGGCTTTTTGTGATTATCAGGACATCTGGGTGCTGATTGAGACCAGCCAGGGCAAAGCTGCCGGCGTGGGTCTGGAGCTGCTGGCCCCCGGCGCGGAGCTGGCCCACCGTCTGGGCCAGCGGGTAGCCGCCGTCATTTTAGGCGCGCACAATTCCGAGGCGGAACGGGCGGCGGCGGCCTACGGCGCGGACGTCATCTACTCCGCGGAGGACCCGGCCTATGCCCATTACAGCACAGACGCCTATACCTATGGCATGGCGGCACTGGTGGAAACATATCATCCCTCGATTCTGATGATTGGCGCGACCATCATCGGCCGGGACCTGGGGCCCCGGTTGTCCTGCCGTCTGCGGACCGGCCTGACCGCCGACTGCACCTCTCTGGATGTTGACGCGGAAAGCGGCATCCTGTCATGGACACGGCCCGCCTTCGGCGGAAATCTGATGGCTACCATCCAGTGTGAAAACACCCGGCCCCAGATGGGCACCGTCCGCCCCGGCGTGTTCAAAAAGGTCCCGCCGGACTGGGAGCGCACCGCTGAGGTCATCCGGGAGCGGCTGCCTGTTCCCGGCGGCGTTGTCCGCACCACCCTGGTGGAGTCCATTCAGGAGACCGCGGCGGAGCTGGTCAGGCTGGAGGACGCCGAGATCATCGTCTCCGGCGGCCGGGGCCTGGGGAAGGCGGAGAATTTCTCCTGCATCCGGGAACTGGCGGAGGTGATGGGGGGCGCTGTGGGTGCGTCCCGGGCCGCTGTGGACGCCGGGTGGATTCCCCATGTCCATCAGGTGGGCCAGACAGGCAAAACCGTCGCGCCCAAGGTATACATCGCCTGCGGCATCTCCGGCGCCATCCAGCACCTGGCCGGTATGAGCGGGTCGGACTGCATCGTGGCCATCAACAAGGACCCGGACGCGCCGATTTTCGGCGTGGCCGATTATGGCGTAGTGGGAGACCTGTTTCAGGTCATCCCCGCCATGGTGAAGGAGATCAAGCGGCTGAAGGCGGAATAGGCGTGAATGCCCCCACCCAATCTGAACAAGTTCTTAAAACTTGACAGATTGGGTGGGGGTATTTTTTCGGAAGCCTTATGGGCCCAACGGATTCGCACCGGTGGTCCTGTTTTCAAAACGGGACTTCAAAATGTAAACAACTTCAAATGAAAGTACGAAGCAAGCGAGCTATGAGGTCTGAACGCCTAGAGTCTGTTTAAAAGCCAGCGGAATGCCGGATGGGGGCAGATTGTTTACCCAATGGGCATGTGATATCCGTAAGGCGGCAGAGCCGCCAACGGCTATCCAATCGTCAGACAAGGCGATTGGACCCGGGAATCCTGACGGATTTCAAGTCAAATCAACCCAGTCCTGGCAGAAAACCTGGCGGAAAAAGATACCCCAAGACGGCGTTTTGACGGTTTTCAAACAGACTCCAGTCTCATTTTCTGTGAGGCTGATTTATAGTGGCCGGCAGTCCTCTTCTGTTTGACACAGTGCTCATCCTTAGGGGCAAGGGGAGGTCTCCGTGCGGTTTAACGACGTAATGACCGGATTATCCTTGAACCCATACACCCGCTTTACCTCGCTGGGCTTTCTCGTGTCCAGCATCTGCGGACGGTCCAAATCAAGCTCGGAAATCCACGCCATATCCTGATTGCTCAGCGAAAAATCCCACACACGGAAGTTCTCTTCCATCCGCTCCCTGTGAACGGATTTCGGAATCACGCTTACGCCCCGCTGGATATTCCATCTGAGAATGACCTGCGCCACAGTCCTTCCGTACGTCTCCGCAATGGAAGCAAGCACCGGATGAGTGAACATGCCGTTCAGCCCTTCGGCAAAGGGCGTCCAGGCCTGGGGCTGAATGTTGTATTCCCTCAGAATCTCCAATTCCTCTTCCCTCTGGTAAAAGGGATGCAGTTCAATCTGATTGACCGCCGGAATCACGTCCGCGTTATAGCAAAGGTCGATGATCCGGTCCGCTGGGAAGTTGCTGACGCCGATGGCCCTGATTTCCCCCTCCCGATACAGTTCCGCCATGGCCCTCCATGCGCCGTAATAATCCGCAAAGGGCTGATGGATCAGGTACATATCCAGATAATCCATTCTGAGCCTGGACAGTGTTGCCTCAAAGGCGCTCCGCGTCTTCTCGTAACCCATCTCGGGCATATACGCCTTCGAGGTGACGAAGAACTCCTCCCGCGGTATCCCGCTTTTCCGAATGGCCGCGCCCACTGCGCACTCGTTTCCATACACGCTGGCCGTATCGAACAGCCGGTAACCGACGGAAATCGCGTCGGACACCACCCGCTCGCACTGGGCCAGATCCGTGATTTGAAAGACGCCAAAACCCACTTTGGGTATCTCCACGCCGTTGTTCAATTTCATTACTTCCATTCGATTTCCTCCTTGCGAAAAACAGCCTTTCATCAATTATATTGCTGCGGTGCCTTTTCCGCCAATGGGAAAAACGAATATCACGAAATTCACAAAAGGAATTTCATCATCCGTGAACCTCAACCCTGGGGTAAAAAAGATTCCCGTACCTGTTCCAGGAATTTTTCAGCAAGCGGGGTGAATGTCTGATATTTGCTCCAGATCAGGTACAGCTTGTTTTGCAGGGCCGGGTAAAGCGGTCGGAAGACCAGGCCGCTTTCCGGAGAACAGTCGATAATATGCTCAAACGTAAGCATGACGCCAAGTCCGGCCTTTACAAACATGGCGGCATTGTAGGACAGGCGAAAACTCCCCTCAAGGTGCAGTTCCTCTGCACGGTCTTTGGCCCACTCCGAAATTACAAAGCGGAAGCCCTGTTCAGACGTGAACAGCGGCTGCCCGGCCAGGTCATCCACCCAGATGACCTTTTTGCTTGCCAGGGGATGATCCTGCGGCATGACAGCGCCCCAGGTGTCGCTGACTGGGAACACCAGGTAATGATACTTCCGGGTCTCCGGCTTCTCGGTCAGCACCGCGAAATCCAAAAGACCCTTGTCCAGCTTTTCCGTTACCTGTTCCGTGTCGCCGCTGGTGATGTGATAGGTGAAATTAGGATAGCGGGATTTCAGCTTTTTGACCTCCTGTGCAAGATACTGAATTTGGCAGGACTCCGCCAGGCCGAAATAAATATCCCCGCCGGTGATGTCGTCCAGGGTCAGAAATTCTTCCTCAATTTTGTCCGCCATGGATATTAAATGCTCCGCCCGGTCCCGCAGCAGCCGCCCTTCCATGGTCAGGGCAATGCTGAAGCTGTGCCGGGTGAACAGCTTCTTGCCCAGCTCATCTTCCAGTGCCCGCAGAGCCTTGGACAAGGTGGGCTGCGTGACATGGAGAAGCTCCGCGGCGTGGGTCATGTTTTCTTCCCTGGCCACCGCCAGGAAATAACGCAGGGTCTTGATTTCCATAGAGATACCTCCGTTCCTGGCCAATTGGGGGGAATTCCCCTTTCCAATGATATTCCAATCCAGAATATCATGATCTTCATTTTATTTATTAGCGCGGAAACTGTCAAGGCATTATAATGAAAATCACCAAGCCGGGACGGCGCCTTTACCGTCAAAGGGTTAAAATGAACAGATGGAAGGAGGATGAAGCGGACGAACACGCTGGAAGGGAACAGGCATGAAATTCGATATAAATAAGATTCTTGAAAATCTGGCGGACGCCGGATGCAGCGCGAAGGAGATCGAAACGGCAAAAGCGCTCTGTGAAGCCGGTCAAGCGAACGCTCTTATGATTCATCTCAGAAAATGCCGGTGTCATTTAATGGATGAACTGTACCAGAGCCAGAGGAAGGTGGACCGTCTGGATTACTTGGTCCATTCTGTGCAGGAGGAGCGAAAAAATGCCGGATGATGATAAGGAGGACAACATGAATGTTTTGATTCTGAACGGAAGCCCCCGCCCCAATGGAAATACTGCGGCATTGGCCAATCTTTTTGCGGAAGAAGCGAAAGCCGCTGGACACAAGGTGAAGCTGATCAGCATTGGAAGCAAGGACATCCGCGGCTGCAAAAACTGCGACGCCTGCCGCACCGCATTGTCCGGGAAGTGTGTGCAGAAGGATGACATGCAGCAGGTTCTGCCCCTGATGGGGGAGTGCGAGGTACTGGTTCTCGCCTCGCCAATCTATTACTACTCCATGACCGGGCAGATGCACTGTGCGTTGGAACGTTGCTATTCCTATGAACGTCTGCCGAAGCTCAAAAAAGCCGCCTTGATTCTCACCGCTGATGTCTGCGGCTTTACTTCTGCGAAGCAGACCTATCAGAATGCGGTCATTCGCCACATGGGGGCCCAGGACCTGGGCATGGTTACGGCAGCTGGGAACCAGCGCAGAAGCGCCTCCACGGCAGCAGAGATTCGCGCATTGGTCAAAAAAATATAAGGGCCGAGCTGCCTGCCGTAACTTGGATAAAAGGTCAACAACTGAACTTTTAGGAGGAGCCAGATATGACAAAGACGAAGCTGGACTACACAAAAGTAGCCCAAAATATTATTGCTAATATTGGTGGGAAAGAAAACATCAACAGTGTGCGGCACTGCAATACCCGTGTGCGCTTCCGTCTGAAAGACGAGAGCAAAGCCTTGGACGAAACGGTCAAAAACCTGGAGGGCGTGATCTCCGTGGTTCACGGCGGCGGGGAGTACATGGTGGTCATCGGCAACGCTGTGGAGGATGTTTACGACGCGGTGTGCCAGCAGCTTGGAAGCATGGGCGAAACTGCCAGCGAAGAGAAGCCGGCGGAAAAGACCAATCCGCTCATGAAACTGCTGAATGTCATTATTGGTTCCATTGGACCCTGCCTGAACTTCATCTGCGCAGGCGGCATCATCAAGGGCCTTTTGGCGCTCCTGGAAATGACGGGCCTGCTACAGGCTGGAAGCGGCATGTATACCCTCATCAGCGCGGCCGGTGACGCGGTGTTCTTCTTCCTGCCGGTTTTCCTGGGTATGAATCTGGCCAAGACGCTGAAGGGCGACCAGTTCCTGGGGGCCGTGATCGGTGCGATTCTCTGCTATCCCGCCATCAACGGCACCGATTTGGCGATCCTGGGCATGACTTTCAACTATACCTATACCAGTTCCTTCCTGCCGGTTCTCGCGGTTGTGGCGGTAGCGGTTCCCCTCTCAAAGCAGCTGCGGAAGGTGATTCCAAAAGCTGTCGCAAACTTCCTGGTCCCCGCCATTACCCTGCTGGTTGTGGCACCCCTGGGCTATGCGCTCATTGGACCTGCGGTCGGCTTGGTGGGAAGCTGGGCCAACGCCGGTATCTCCGCTTTGATGCGGACGGTTCCGCTGCTGGCCGGGGCCTTGTTTGGCGGTCTGTATCAGGTTATGGTTCTCTTTGGTATCCACAGCGCCCTGACCTCCTTCTCCTTTATGAGCCTGCTGGAAGGGAACCCCGATTACATTATGGCCATCGCCTGCACCGTCAGCTTTGCCCAGATCGGCGTGGTTTTGGCTATGTATCTCAGGACCAAAGACAGTGAACTCAAATCCGTGGCCCTGCCCTCCTTTATCTCCGGCATCTTTGGAGTAACCGAGCCGGCTATCTACGGCGTGACCCTCCCCCGCATCAAAATGTTTGTCCTGTATAGGCGGCGCGGTCTGCGGCGGATTCATCATGCTCACAGATACCATGATGTATAGCTTTTCCGGCCTGGGCGTTTTCGCAATCCTGGGGCTGCTTAATCCCGAAAATCCCCATATGCTGACGGCGGTTCTCTGTGCCGTGGTCCCCTTTGTGTTCTCCTTTGTTGTGGCGTTTGTTCTGTATAAAGATGAAGTGGCTTCCGCTTCTACAAGTACACCCGCCCCGGCGGAGCAGGCTTCTACGGCGGCGCTCTCCGGCCCGATGGAGATTGACTGTCCGATTCCCGGCACGATTCTTTCCCTCACAGAGGTTCCTGATGAAACCTTTTCCACCGGCGTACTCGGCAACGGCATAGCGGTAGAGCCTTCTGAGGGTAAGGTATACGCTCCTTTTGACGGCGAGTGCGAAAACTTGGCCGATACGCTCCATGCCCTGGGCCTGCTGTCCAAAAATGGCGTCAGCCTGTTGATCCATGTTGGCCTGGAAACCGTTGGCTTAGAGGGGAAGCCCTTTAAGGCCCACGTCAAAACCGGCAATCCTATCAAAAAAGGCCAGCTTCTGCTGGAGTTTGATATGGACGCCATTAAAGCGGCGGGCTGCCCCACCATTACCTCTGTCCTGGTGACCAACGAAGATGAAGTAGGCGAAGTAAAAATTGCAAATAACAAAATCATAATTGGAGGGTAACGGCATGAAATTTCCAGAAGGATTCCTTTGGGGCGGCGCGACCGCCGCCAATCAATGCGAAGGCGCGTGGGACGTGGGCGGCAAGGGCGTGTCTGTCCCCGACATCATCACCAACGGCTCCCATACGACCCCCCGGAGAATCGAACCCGGTTTAAGCAGCGAATACTTGTATCCTTCCCATGAGGCGATTGACTTTTACCACCACTATGAGGAAGACATCGCCCTGTTCGCCGAGATGGGCTTCAAGGTGTTCCGTATGTCCATCAACTGGCCCCGCATTTTCCCCACCGGCGAGGAAACTGAACCAAACGAGGAAGGGATGGCCTTCTACGACCGGGTATTCGACTGCTGTAAGAAGCACGGGATCGAGCCTCTGGTGACCATCTCCCACTACGAACTGCCCTATATCCTGGTGGAGAAGTACAACGGCTGGACGGACCGGCGTCTCATCGATCTGTACATGAACTACTGCCAAGTGATTTTTGACCGCTATCAGGACAAGGTGAAGTATTGGCTGACCTTCAATGAGATCAATTGCTCCACGATGTACACCGGAACCATGGAGAGCGTCAACAACTTCCGGAGCTTCCACGGCTCTCTGGCGGATTTGGTGGACAAGCCGGACGAGCGTTACCAGGCGATGCATCATCAGTTTGTAGCCAGCGCCCGTGTGGTCAAATACGCCCATGAGCATTTCCCGCAGTTCAAAATGGGCTGCATGATTGCCCAGCTACCCTATTATCCCCACACCTGCAACCCCGATGATGTCCTGGCGGCACAGCAGCAGATGCGCATGATCAACTGGTTCTGCTCCGATATCCAGGTTCGCGGCGAATATCCCAGCTATTCCCGCCGTTTCTTCCAGGAAAACAACATCACGGTTCAGCAGAATCCGGGTGATGCAGAGGAACTGCGGCAGGGCACGGTGGATTTCTACACCTTCAGCTATTACATGACCTTCTGCGCGTCCACCGACCCCAACGTGGAGATCACCCCGGGCAATCTGCTGGGCGGGGCGCGGAATCCTTACCTGGAAGTTTCCGACTGGGGCTGGCAGATCGATCCCAAGGGCCTGCGCTGGTGCCTAAATGAGATCTACGACCGCTACCGCATTCCGCTGATGGTTGTGGAGAATGGATTGGGTGCCTATGACAAAAAGGACGCAGATGGAAAAATCCACGACGATTACCGGATTGACTATATGCGTCAGCACATTGAGCAGATGGCCGAGGCTATTGCGGACGGCGTGGACCTGATGGGCTATACTCCCTGGGGATGCATTGATTTGGTTTCTCTTTCCACCGGCGAGATGGCCAAGCGGTACGGTATGATCTACGTAAACAAATTTGACGATGGTACCGGGGACCTGAGTCGGGAGCGGAAGGATTCGTTTTTCTGGTATAAGAAGGTCATTGCCAGTAATGGGGAAGATCTAAGCTGACGGTACGAAATGTCCCTGCCCGACCTGAACGTCTGTGAGAGATGGAAGATTGGGTGGGGACGTTTTGGCCTTGCGGCATAAGGATTTCAGGCAGCTCAGCATCAAACAATTCTATTTATAACCGTAAGGAGCCCCGCTCTCCAGAACGTAATCTCCTTTCATTTTTCCTAGTTTCGCGCGGCTGGATTGCATCGTACCAGAGGGCGGATTGGGCTGCATCTTTTTTATCAAGAATAGATATTAACCCGCCGAAACTGTATGCTTTCGGCGGGTTTCTTCTGTTTTTGGAACTTTCTCACAAGGTTTATTTGGGGTGTTTCGGGCCGACCCACAAATTGACCCACACGGGGAAAGGACTGGAAAGAGCGAAAGAATACCGGGCAGGATTTTCCTGCCCAGTGTTGCTGTTTGGGGGTGCTTCCTTTTCTTACATTTGACTGCTGATGACCGCTCTGATGGTGTCTGCCGCATCCTGCTTCATCTGCGCTGTGGCGTGGGTGTAGGCGTTCAGTGTGAAGCCTGCCGAGTAGTGCCTCAAGGTCCCGGAGAGGGTTTTCACGTCCACACCGTTCTTCAGCGATAAGGTGGCGAAAAGATGCCTCATATCGTGGAAACGCATGTGTTCCGCACCCAATGTCATTAAGTTAGTACGAAAGTACGCTCGCCAAAGGGCCAGGGGCTCAAAAAAGAGCAAAAGGAATTGAGGGAGGGAAAAATAGATATATACTGTTACCCACAAGACATCACTCCTGTTTGTGATTTTGCTGGTGGTCGGCACTAACAGTATACATCACTTCAGGTGTGTTGTCTTGTGCTCTTTTGTGCATTTTTACAGTTCTGCTCATTTATAGTAAAGAATACACATTAGGTATTTACAGATGTGCCCGCAGATGCAGAATTTTTTCGGTTTATATGCTTATTTCGGAGTAGTCTTTCTAAGCTGCAAGTAGTCGGGAGAAGGCCTTTTACCAACGATGAGGATAGTTGGCCTCCCGATACTGTGGTTATAGATGCGATAACAGGAAAAGGCAGCTTATATCACCATGGTGAAATCCTTAAATGAACATATGAAGAATGTAAAGACCTTGAAGTATGTGCAGTGTAGGAACTATCCCATTTGTATTTCTTGCCTCAGCTATCGGAAAAAGTTCCTCCAGCCCAACTATCACTTCAAACTCCACGTATTGCTCTGGCAGATTGCCTTCGCTTTGAGCGGCAAGGATAAGCCTCAGTGTATGCCCGCCATCAACATTGCCATGGATGGCTTGCTGTTCAAATGTGATGGAAACTTCACCGCTGGTCTTCCATTGCATGACGGAGAAAAAACGGCGTTCTTTGCCGAAAGAAAAATGCCACGATTTTTCAAATGGAAGTCCCTGTTCTCACTTTGGATTGATGACTTAATAGCCTTCACCACGGGGCTGTTCAGATTTTGTTCTCGTGGATTTGTAGGCATCCAATTTAGTAAGGGTCATAGGGACATCACTCAATCGAGCAAAAAATCGAATCTTACTTGGTCCAATATTATCAGAATACGGAGACTTCATTTCCGTGAACCCTTTTACCGGTATAGTTATAACTTCCATGGCGTATCCTCCACCTGCTGATGCTGGTAGTTTATCGTACTGGTTTGGCAATTACAAGGTTTACCCTAAACCTATGCCTCAACGTACCTTAACAAAGACATACTGACTATCATCAATCAAGGACCGGTCAGAAGGCCGGTCCTTACGCATAGTCATAACTTTCCTGGATGCCAAAAACATCATCCGCGAAAAAGCTCCGGTGAACAGGTTGAAGATAGAGCTTCAGGAAATTCCCAGCAAGCGCCCGTTTAGGCGTATTGGTGGACGATTCCGGCAAAAGTAGTAAATTCAATAGTTCCAGGTCATGGACCCATTGTGCTGCAACGGGTCCATGGCTTTTGTTGTGTTTTCATCACGAAATGCAAAACATCACATCCAAAAGTTCCTCCTGACCAACACCGCCGAACAGCGACGGCAGATCGAAGCGCGTCAGCACAGCCGCCGCCGCGTCCCTACTGAAGGGACAGCCTTCCAGGGCCCTCTCCAGGGGATCCAGGGGGGAGAGGGCAAGGAAGTCGCCGTAAAACGCGATCTCACATATCCCCCCCCTTCTCCACCCTTGCCCGAAATTCCACACTTCCCGCCGGGTACCGCCGCCTATTCGTCACATTGTAGTCCGGAGAACTTCCGAAGTTCCATTCCCAGGAGCTATATTTCTTCACCGCTAACTCCCGGACCTCCGAAAGTTCCACCTCCGTAAGGGACGTCTTTTCCAGACAGCCGCCTCCGAACGCCTCTGTCAGACAGCCCCAGAAGGACCCCATATCCATATCCTCCGGCAGGAAATCCCGGATGTTCCCAATCCGGCTCTTGACGGACCGGGCGGCCTTGGAGCGGAATTTGGAAGCATCCACGTTCAGCGCCCCCTCCGCCGTGCTGAGGTCAGAATCAAAGAGCAGGGTCCCGTGGTGCAGAATTCGGTTTCGATAGAGCTTCTGGGCGGTGCCAGAGACCTTTTTCCCCCTCACCAGGATATCGTTCCTGCCGGAAGCCTCCGCGGGAATGCCCAACCCCCGCAATGCCTCTACCACGGGCCCCGTAAAGCGGGAGAGCTGGAGCATCTGAATTTCTCCGGCGTCAGCGATGAAGGAGTAATTCAGATTGCCCAGGTCGTGGTAGACGGCTCCGCCCCCTGTCTCCCGCCGGATGACGCGGACGTGATGCCGCTCCACAAACGCCCGATTGATTTCCTCCTCTGCGTTCTGGTTCCTGCCAATGACAACCGTACTGTCGTTCTGCCACAAAATGAGGTATTCCCCCGTCAAGCGCCGGGTCAGCACGTATTCCTCAAACGCCAGGTTGTACGCCGGGTCAAGGGAGCCGGTCTCCAGATACATTATCCGCTTTTCCACTGAGCACCTCCTTTTGTCCGCGCCTCTCCTCATACCGGAATCCATTAAAAAGCTTGAAAAGCTTTTTGTAGCGTCGAAGACGTGTTGGATTCTTATGAGACGTGTTTTATTTGAAATTATAGCAGTCGTCAAAAATATTAACAATAAGTGGAAGCGGCGAACCAGTGCAAACAGTCGAGTTGCGAAACACAGGCGTGGGCTCGCTGGATAGCGTCGGGGAGCAGGTCCAAGCGGCGAATCTTCCATTTGCGAAGGATGGCTTTCATCCCCTTTTCCTCCAGGACTCCCCGAACAACTTTGACATGGTGGGAACGCATATTGTCCATCACAACGATGCCGCCTGGCCGAAGAGCAGGAAACAGCGTCTCTTTCAAATACCGGACAAAGCGTTCTCCCGTTGTACCGCCCTGGCAGGTTGTAAACGCTTTCTCCCCATCCAGACGAATGGAAGAAAGAACGGTCGTTGTCCGCGGCGTATTCAGGGGAGCATGATCCACTGCCCTTCGGGATGAGGGCGCCCTCCCATAAAGGCGGGTCAAATCTGTATTGACTCCGCTTTCGTCCAGAAATACCAGGTGTTCCACCATCTCAGGCGTTATGGTTTCTTTCCATTCTTTTCGCTTTTCCTGCACATCGAAGGCGGTCACGCTCGCTTGCGCAGAGCAGAGTGATTTCTTTTTCAACGTATAGCCCATCGCGTTGATTGCCCGTTCCACCGTAAAATAGCTGGCGGAAAGATTCAGCTTCTCCCGTATCTCCTCTATTGTGATGCCCGGGTCCGCATCGATACAGTTACGGATATTTTCTTTGTCCTCTGCTGTCAGAACCGGCTTCCGGCCGCGCTGGCTCGTCCGCAGTTTGACGCTGCCGGTTTTCCGCTTCTGTTCCGCCAGCCGGTATACCATCTATTTGCTCACGGAATATGCCTTTGCGATTCCTTCTGCATCATGGGTCCTCTCATACCCTTCTGCCAGTAACCCTCTCGCTTCATTGTGCAGCATACTATCATCTCCTCCTTCCGTTATACCGCCTCTGTCAACTATTGGCACCTATTTTGAAGATTGCTATAGTATCACAGCCGCAACCGCTGCTCTGGCTCCGTCAAAAGTACCGGAAGCCCCTTTTCTTCCGGCCATCCGGCGCAGTCCCTTCTGGCGGCGGTGAGCCAGCCATAGCGGTCCCTATCTGGAAAGGGCAGGTGATACACACACAGCAGGTCCATCAGAAAACCGCCGTGAAAGAAGGTTCCCGTCCGCAATGCGTGAAAAAACAGCGGGTTGAGAAAGACGGCTCGGAGGCGTCCCAGCCCCTCGAAACGCTCAACGGTGTAATCCGCGTCCGCCGTAAAGAGCAGCCGTTTTTCCCAGAAGTCCAGCAGCAACGCGAAATGGGGCGTATCCCAGTACACCCGGTCCAAGTGCCGCACCGGCAAGAAGCGCACCCGGACTCCCGGCGCCAGCTCCAATGCAAGGCCGCTGGCCCTGGGCAGGACCTGATGACGGATTCCCAGGCTCTTTAGAAGCGGCAGCAAGGGACCCGCCTCTGTCCCGCAGTCCGGGGGCAGGAATACCCCCTTTGCCCCGCGCCGTACAAGATATTCCGCAGTGACCTCCTGGGAAAAGTGGTCGCTGTGTCCATGGGTGAACAGCAGATAGTCTACGGATTCAAAAGGGGCCTCCCCACGCTCCATTTTCCGAAGCGTTTCCGGCATGGGGCCGCTAAACTCTCCGTCCCGGCCATGAAAAAGCCCGTCAATTAAAACCGTGACCCCGCAGCCGGACAGCAGGACCCCCGCATTGGCCACCAGAACAGCCTGCACCGCCGTTTCCCTCCCCATGAACCGTCTATTTTCCATTGGATTCCGGCCTTCATCTTTTACCGCAGCGCATTCGCCGCCGCTTCCCCGATGCTTTCGGACACCGTGGGATGGGGGAGTACCAGCGACTGGAGTTCCGACAGCGTGACCTCCATCTCCAGCCCCAGCACCGCGCTGCCAATCATCTCCGCGGCGTTGGCGGCCATGATGTGCACGCCCAGGACCTCCCCGTATTGAGCGCCGGCAACAATTTTCACAAAGCCCTCCGTATCGCCGCTGACCAGCGCCTTTCCGTTGAAGCGGAGGGGAAAACGTCCCGTTTTGATCTCCAAGCCCTTCCCCCTGGCCTCCCGCTCCGTCAGCCCGACCCACGCCAACTGGGGATGGAGGTAGACACAGCTGGGAACGGCTCTGTAGTCCATTTCCGCAGGGATTCCGGCAATGTTCCGGGCGGCGGTGAGGCCCTCATGGCTGGCGGCGTGGGCCAGCATGTGCTTGCCGTTGGCATCGCCGCAGGCGTAGACATGCGGGACGCTGGTGCGCATATGACGGTCCGTCTCAATGCGTCCCCGGTCATGGCGGAGGCCCAGGGCGTTCAACACGGCCTCGTCGGTATTGGGCCCCCGACCGATGGCGGCGATGACCTGCCCGGCACGGAGCCGCTCTGTTCGCCCCCCATGGCGGTAGACCACAGTCCCGTCCGGCTCCACGGCCTGCACCTGCGCACCGCAGAGGACAGCGGCGCCCTTGGCCTCCAGACTGGCGGCCGCGGCCCGGATGAGGTCCTGGTCCGCCATGGGAAGGATGCTGTCCGCACATTCCAGAACGGTCACCGCGCAGCCTAGTTCCGCCAGGAAGGTGGCGAACTCCACTCCGATCACGCCGCCTCCAATGACCGCAGCACTGGAGGGCAGGCGCTCCATGGCAAGAAACCCCGTGCTGTCCACTACCTTAGGATGCTCCAGCCCCGGAATAGGAGGTGCCGTTGGCTTGGAGCCGGTGGCAAGAATCAGGTCCTTGCAGAAAAGGCTCTCCTCGTTCACCCGGATTTCTCCGGCGGACTTCACCTCCCCGTACCCCTGGAAGACCTCTACATGGTTGGAGCGCATCAAGCCGGCCACGCCGCTGCGCAGCTGCTCCACGCAGCGCTCCTTCCGCGCTTGGATAGCCTGGAAGTCACAGCAGGCGGCGGAGACATGGATGCCGAAGTCCGCCGCGCCTTGAATCTGATGGAACAGGCCGGAGGATTCCAAAAGAGCCTTGGTGGGGATACAGCCCCGGTTCAGGCAGGTGCCCCCCAGGGCCTGATCTTCAATGAGGGCGGTCTTTTTCCCCAGCCTTCCGGACTCCATGGCGGCGGTGTAGCCCGCCGGACCGCCGCCCAGTACAATGACATCAAATTTCTTCATATCAATTCACCAACAGCATGTACGGATGCTCCAGGATTTCCTTTAGCTTCATCAGGTACTCCGCCGCCAGCGCGCCGTCAATGACACGGTGGTCGATGGAGAGGGTGGTGTGGAGCATGGCGCGAACGGCGATCTCCCCGTTCACCACGACCGCCTCGTCCCGCACCGCGCCCACCGCCAGGATTGCGGCGTTGGGAGGATTGATGATGGCGGTGAACTCCGGGATTCTCCAGCGCCCCAGGCTGGACACCGTGAAGGTGCTGCCGTCAAGGGCTTCCGGCGGAAGGGTCCCGTTCCGGGCCTGCTCCGCATAAGCGGTGGCGGTCCTGCCCAACTGAGCCAGAGACAGCCGGTCCGCGTCCTGGATGACCGGAACCACCAGCCCATAGGGGACGGATACCGCCATACCCAGGTGGATGCGGCGGTGGTGGATGATCTCGTTTCCGCGCAGTGAGACGTTCACCCCCTCTGTGCTCCGAAGGGCCAGAGCGGCAGCCTTGAGCAGGATCTCATTCACACCGTACTTTGTCAGTCCGGGGTCCAGGTGTGAGGGCGCTTCGGCGCGAAAGTGTATGGCCTTCATCATGTCGATATCCGCCTTGAAATAGGTGTGAGGAATGTCAGACTTGCTCTGAGACATACGGGAAGCGATGGTCCGGCGCATTCTGCTCATGGGCTGGGCCTCGTCCTCCTCATCCGCCGCCGGAATGGAGGCTGCGGCCTTCTCCAAAGCAGCCAGAACGTCCTCCTTGCGGATTCTTCCGCCCTCGCCGCTGCCCCGCAGGGCGCTGCAGTCCAGGCGGTGCTCTGCGGCAATTTTCTTCGCCAAGGGCGTGATTTTGATTCGACCGCCTTGTTCCGGCTCCGGCGGAATTTCTGCCTTTACCGCCTCCTGCGGCATATCTGTCTGAACCGGCGGAACCGCAGAGAGCCCGCTAGGCAGGGCCTCCCCCGCCGCACCCACGGCGCAGATGGGGGTCCCCACGGCGTATTCCTTCCCTTCCTCCGCCAGCAGGGCCAGACGCACCATGTAGGCGTAGCAGAATACGGACACATCCCTGCCTTCTCGCTTGACGTCCGCCCGGCCCAGGGGAATCACATAGTCCGGGTCCTCCGAGACCTCCCCCCGGGAGGTGTAGAGCTTTTTGTGCTCGAAGAAGATGACAGGGTTGTTGTCCCGTATGGCTCCCTTCACCATGGCCTTGGCGTCTATGGGGGTGGAGGGCGCGGCAACCTTCAGGCCGGGGATGAAACTGAACCAGGACTCCAGCATGTGGCTGTGCTGCCCGGCCTCCCGGACATAGCCTCCGCAGGGCATCCGTACCACCAGGGGCACCCGGATGCTTCCGCCGAACATATAACGCAGGCTCGCCGCCTGATTGATGATCTGGTCCGAGGCGATGGTAGCCCAGTCGTTATACATGAGTTCCACGACAGGCCGCAATCCCGCCGCCGCAGCGCCCACGCCCATACCGGTAAAGCCCGCCTCCGAAATCGGCATGTTGACGATGCGTTCCGGTCCGAACTCGTCCACCATGCCCCGGCTGACGCCGAAAGCGCCTCCGTTCCGCAGGTCCAATCCGATCATCACGATATCCTTGTCCCGCCGCATTTCCTCTGCCATACCCTGGCCGATAGCGGCGTTTCCTCTCAGTTCCAAAGCGAGACCTCCTTTCTTCTCAGTCGCAGTACACGTCGTCCAGCAATGCTTCCACGTCCGGCAGAGGGCTGGACATGGCGAAGGATTTAGCCTCCTCCACCAGAGCCGCCGCCCGCTTCGCAAGACCCTCCAGTTCTTCCTCACCGCATATGCCTTTCTCCAGCAGCTTCCTGCGGTAGCGGCAGATGGGGTCCCGCTCCGGGGCACGCCACTGTGCGATTTCTTCCTCCGGGCGATAGGTATTGGGCTCACCGCAAAAGTGGCCGTAGTGGCGGTAGGTCCTGCACTCGATGAAGGTGGGCCCCAGGCCCTCCCGCGCCCGGGAAACAGCCTGGGCAGCGGCCTGATAGACCGCCTCCACGTCGTTGCCATCCACAGAAACCCCAGGCATTCCATAGGCTTTCGCCACATCCGTGATCTCCTTGATGCCCCGCACATCCGACTGGTGGGTGGAGACCCCGTAGAGGTTGTTCTCGCAGAGGTAGATGCAAGGCAGCTTCAAAAATGAGGCAATGCCCGCCGACTCGTGGAAAGAGCCTTGGGCGATGGCGGCGTCGCCGAAGAAGGACACCGCCACCCTGCGCACCTTGCGATAGTGAGCGGTGAAGGCCAGTCCCGTGGCTACAGGGATTCCCCCGCCCACGATGCCGCAGGCCCCCATGATGCCCAGCTCCGGTGCGGCAATGTGCATGGAGCCGCCCTTGCCCCGGTTGTAGCCGGTCTTCCGTCCGCACAGCTCCGCCATGATATACTTCACGTCGCCGCCCTTGGCGATGATATGACCGTGCCCCCGGTGCGTGGAGGTGATGCAGTCCTCTGTTTCCAGGGCGGCGCATACGCCTACCGCCACGGCCTCCTCCCCTGTGTAGAGATGGACGGCGCCGGGAACGACGCCCTCCCCGTGCAATCCCCGTACGGTCTCCTCGAAACAGCGAATCTTCACCATGTCGAAAAACATCTTCCGCTGAAGCTCTTGATTCATAGTGCCCCCCTGATCTTACCGGTCCTTTTTGGACTTGAATTTGATGGTATTCCCCTTGGATATTGCGTCGAAGGTGATGGCGATGATGATCAGCAGGCCCTTCACGATCTGCTGGTAGTAGGTCTGGACGTTGAGAAGGTTCAGCGCGTTGTTCAAGATCCCGATGAACACACAGCCCAGCACCGAGTACAGTACGCTTCCGGTACCCCCGTTCATGGATGCGCCGCCCAGGATGATGCCGATAATGGCGTCGAACTCATAGGCCACGCCGGTGGAGCCCACCGTAGGCGTGCCGGAATTCAGGCGGGACATGATGACAAAGCCCCCCAGTCCGGACAGGAGCCCGGCGAAAGCATAGGCCCGGAAGATCACTGAATTGACGTTGATACCCGAAGTCTGGGCCGCGTCCTTGTTGCCGCCGATGGCGTAGAGATAGCGCCCGAAGCCGGTGCGGTTCATGATGAAGATGAACAGCAGCAGAAGAAGAAACACAAGGTACAGCATGTTCGGCACGCCCAGTGACTCCCCCTGGCCCAGAATCTTGTACCGCTCCCCCTCTACGGGCACCGGCGTGGAGTTGCAGGCCCACAGGGCCATGCCCCGCATGAAGATCTGCATCCCCAGTGTCACCATGAAAGGCGGCAGGGAGAACTGGGTGATGAAAAAGCCGTTGGCAGAACCGGAAGCCATGCCCACCGCGAGGGCGGTAGCAATAGCCAGGACTAAGCTGCCGGTGGCATTGTAGACAATGACCGACATGGTGCCTGACGCGGCCACCACCGCTCCGGCGCTGAGGTCGATGCCGCCGGAGACGATGAGCATGAATTCTCCGTAAGCTAGAGGGTGTCTTCAAACAAACGCAGGACAAAATAAGGAAGCAGCAGTAAAAT
>NZ_CANTJS010000040.1 GCF_947654275.1 uncultured Oscillibacter sp.
CTGTCTCCTGAATCCCTCGGATATTTGTACTATTCTTGAAAATTGATTTCCCTGGCGGAAGGGAGGCGTCCGTTCCCGCATTTCCTCAGAAGGAGGGGGATGACTTTGCGCCTGACCCCTGCAAGAACGCCTGTAAGGGCGGGCCTCTGCGCCCGCCCGTTCTCGCATTTTATAGCAGGACCATGATACAGGGGCCGCCCCCCGGCGGCCCGCCAACACAAGGGCCTTACATAGGGCCGCCAGAGGGGGCGGCCCCTGCATCAAATCTCCGAAGGGGACACATCCCTGACGCGGCGGACGCAAAAAGAGGAGGGACATCCCCTCCTCTCCGCTCTTTTCTATTTGCCCCACTCCGGCATGAAGCCGCAGACCGGGCACTCGAAGGCCCGCCAGCCGAAGCTGCCGAGGCGTTCCCCCTGGCGGGCCATCCGTCCGCAGCAGGGGCAGCGGGTAAAGGCCGCCGCGCTCAGCAGAACGGCAGGCGGCACAGCCAGCAGGGCGGCGATCTCAAGGGCCGTCCAGCCTGTAACGATCCCCGCGATCACACACAGCAGCGCCAGCAGGCACAGTCCGTCCGCCAGCCCCGCCCGGCGGCAGAATGTTCGGGCAATCCGGGTTTTCTCCTCCGGCGTCAGGTCCCGCCGGGGCGGCTTGTTGGGAAAATATTCATTCACAGGCGCACACCCCTTTCTCTGACCTGTTTCCTGATTCCTAACTCCTCATTCCTCATTCTCTCCGGCCGTGAGTCATTTGTGGTACCGGCTTCCGGCGTTGATCTGGTACGCCCGGTAGATTTGTTCCAGCAGCATCACCCGGGCCAGATGATGGGGGAAGGTCATGGGGGACATGGACAGCTGGGCCCAGGCCTCCGCCTTGACGGACTCGTGGAGGCCAAAGGACCCGCCAATCAGGAAAACCAGCCGCTTTTCAAGGCCCCGCTCCGCCCCGCCGGCCCAGGCGGCCATGGTCCGGGCCAGCTCCTCGCTGGACCGCAGACGCCCCTCCACGCACAGGGCAATCACCCGGGAGGAGGGGGGAATCTTTCCCCGGATGGCCCCGGCCTCCTTTAAAAGGGCAGCGTCCACCTGGGCCTGAGAGGGATTGTCCGGAAGGCGCTCCTCCGGCAGCTCCACAATCTCCAGCTTGCAGAAGCGGGACAGGCGCTTGACATACTCCGCCGCCGCCTCAGTGTAGAATTTTTCCTTCAGCTTCCCCACGCAGATCAGACTGACTCTCTGCATAACGCCCTCCCAACCTCATGGGCCTGGCCCGGGCAGTCCCGTGGAGCCACCGACAGCAGTGGGGCCAGCCCCGCCCCGGACAGGGCGGTTTCCACCGCCCGGCGGGCCATGGCAGGCGTGTTGTTCTCCCGGCTGAGATGGGCCAGGATAATCTCCGAGGCCCCGGCCTCCGCCAGGGTCACGGCGAAGGCGGCGGCGTCCCCGTTGCTCAGGTGCCCCCAGGGGCCCAGAATGCGCCGCTTCAGATAATAGGGATAGGGACCGCTTTTCAGGGTCTCCACGTCGTGGTTGGCCTCCAGCACCGCCACGTCCACGCCGGGGAGAACCTCCGCCGCCTCGGGCGTAACCGCGCCGGTGTCCGTCAGCAGACCCAGACTGCCCTCCTCTGTGTCAAACCGCCAGCCGCAGGACCCCGGCGCGTCGTGGGAGGTGGGGAAGGCGGTGATCCGGCAGTCCGCCAGGGAAATTCCGCGGCAGAACGAGACCTCCCGCAGGCGGCTTTCCGCCCCGGGGAACCGCTTCGCCAGGGCCTCCGCTGCCGGGGCAGAGGCGAAGAGGGGACAGGCCGTTCGCTTCAGAAGGGTCTGGAGGCCGGAAATATGGTCGCTGTGGGTGTGGGTGATGAAAATGCCGTCCAGGTCTCCCAGGGCCGTGCCCAGCGTCCGCAGGCTCTGTTCCACCCGGCGGCAGGAGATGCCCGCGTCCAGCAGCGCCTGTCCGCCGGACCAGGAGACCAGGGCGGCGTTGCCGGAAGAGCCGCTGGCAAGGGTATGTATCGCCGTCAAAAACCGCCGCCTCCCTTCCGTTTCCCGGGGGCTGTCAGATCATAGCTCATGTTTATCAGCACCTTTATCGTTTCGTCGCCGGCTTCCTCCAGAGAGACGGACAGCCAGTTCCCTTTGTTCATGTGATAGGCCGGGTAAATCCCCGGCAGCTCCCGAAAGGACCCGATTAAAAGGGGATCGCACTTCACGTTCACCACGTCCAGCAGCCCGTCCCCCGTCAGACCCAGCCTGCTCCCGGGAATCCTCATCACCAGGGCAAACCACTTTCGGTTCCCGGTGTGGCGGAACACGACATAATCGGGATATCGGGCCCAGGGCCGGTCCGCCGCCGCGGCATAGGTCCCCGTCAGATAGGCTTCCAGCGCCTCCCGGTTCATCGGCTGGTTCCCCCATTTCTCAGAAAATCGCTGAAGCCCTTCAAATCCGCCTTCGTCTCCCGGGGCAGGTCGTTGAACTCCACATCCCGGACTGCTCCCTCCAGGGCGTAAAGATGGACCAGGCAGACGCCGGGGTACAGGGCTTTCATCCTGAAAAACGCCTCCTTTGCCCCGGCCTCCGCCAATGCCTCCGGGGACCCGATGCCCACGGCGGTCAGCTTCCGGGCCATCTCCGGCCCAATGTTCCTCATGGATGTCAGGTCCGCCATGCCGCTCCTCCTCATGTACAAAACCGGAAGGCGGAAGCCTTTCTTCCGTCTCCCGGTTTTCTCGTTCCGGAATCCCCGGGGAAATTATCCCAGGCCCAATTCCTCCCGCTCGTCCGGCTCCTCCACGGCCCGGATATTGGCTCCCAGGGCCCGGAGCTTTTCCACCAGATTTTCATAGCCCCGCTCAATGTAGTGGACGCAGCTGATCTCGCTCCGGCCCCTGGCCGCCAGGGCGGCAATCACCAGCGCCGCCCCCGCCCGCAGGTCAGGGGCCTGAATGGGCGCGCCGGAAAAGTGATCCACGCCCTCCACCACGGCGGTCTTGTCGTCCACCTGGATGGAGGCCCCCATCCGCCGCAGCTCGTCCACATAGCGGTAGCGGTTGCCCCACACGCTTTCCGTCACCAGAGAGATGCCCTGGGCCAGGCACAGAACCGTGGTCAGCTGGGGCTGCATGTCCGTGGGGAAGCCGGGATAGGGCAGGGTCTTGATATTGGCCTTGTGGAGGGGGCCGTTCCGGCGGACCAGAAGGGTATCCTCGTGCTCCTCCACCTCCACGCCGCACTCCTGGAGCTTGGCGGTGATGCAGTCCATGTGCTTGGGAATGATATTTTTCACCAGAACCTGACCGCCGGCGGCAGCCACGGCGGCCATATAGGTGCCCGCCTCAATCTGGTCGGGGATAATGGCGTAGTTTCCTCCCCGGAGCTGCTCCACGCCCCGAATTTTGATGGTGTCGGTGCCCGCGCCCCGGATGTTGGCCCCCATGGAGTTCAGGAAGTTGGCCAAATCCACGATATGGGGCTCCTTGGCGGCGTTTTCAATGGTGGTGTTCCCCCGGGCCATGACAGAGGCCATCATAATGTTCATGGTGGCCCCTACGGACACCACATCCAGATAAATGCTGGCCCCCTTCAGGCCGTCCCTGGGGGCGGTGGCCCGGATGAAGCCCCCTTCCACGGCCACGGTGGACCCCAGGGCCGTGAAGCCCTTGACGTGCTGGTCAATGGGCCGGACGCCGCCGAAGTTGCACCCGCCGGGCAGGGCCACCTCGGCTTGTCCAAAGCGGCCCAGCAGAGCCCCGATGAAATAGGTGGAGGCCCGGATGCGACGGGCCATGTCATAAGGGGTCCGGGTGGAGCGGATGCGGCGGCAGTCCACCTCTACAGTGTGCCGGTCAATGGTGCGGACCCCCGCGCCCAGCTGCTCCAGAATGCTCAAACACAGCGTCACATCGGAAATCTGGGGAATATTCTCAATCCGGCAGACCCCGTCCACCAGCAGGGCGGCGGGTATAATGGCAACAGCGGCATTCTTCGCGCCGCTGATCTCTACTTCACCACAAAGGGGCGTTCCGCCCTGAACAATATATTTTGTCAAAATCTTGACCCTCTCTTCAAGATAAATCTTTTCCGCGCTCTGCGGCAGCTCTTCCGCCCACGGACCGGTATTGTTCACTGGGAACAGTTTGCCCGCCTGCCGGCGCTTCATACCCGCGCCGGGCAAAATACAGGCAAATTTTTCTGCTCCTGTCCGCTGCCGCCGGACACGCAGAAGTATCATAGCACATCACGCCTGGAAATGCAAACCCTTCCTGACGCATTTTTGAAAAAGAGGGCATCCGGACCAGCATTTCCGTCAAAACAGAAGGAAACCCCCGGAAGGCCCGTCCAGTTTTTGGAAAAAAGGTCATCCCGCCGTGACGGTTCCGCTGACGCAGTTTACATAGTAGTCCGCCGTGTCGGTCATCACCCGCCAGGCCGGCGTCAGGGAGATGGCCGCGCCGGTGTTCTGGAGCTCATAGCAAAGCTGGGTCCCCGTCACCGAGGAGGCCACCGCCGCGTTTTCCCGCCGCATCCGCTGAAAGGCGGTGAGGGCCCCGGCGGCGCTGAGGACCTCGTCCGCCCCCTGGACGGGGACGCCGCCCTCCGGCAGCAGCGTGCCGCTGACGGCGGTGACGCATCCCCCCTCCACGGTGAAGCGCACCGTACAGTTGAACACCGGCAGGCCCCCCCGCACGCACACGGCGCTGGCGCTGCCGTTTCCCTCCTCGTCCAGCAGAAAAACGGGCTCCTCATAGGAAAAGGTCCGGCAGAAATCCCGGCAGAAGTCCTCCGGTTCCTCCGACAGGCGGCCCGCCGCCTCAAAGCCGCCGCTGGAGCGGAACAGGGCCTGCCCTCCGCCGCTCTCATAGGAATAAATGCCGCCGCCCTGGTCGTCGGAGGCGGCGGCCTCCCCCAGCAGGAAGGCGGCGGCCCTCTGCTCCAGGGCGGTGTCCCGGCTCAGGGTCAGGCCGGCGGGAGGCGTGTCCCGGGAAATGGCATAGATATCCAGGGTCATGCCGTCGGCCTCAAAGAGCTCCACCAGCTGCTCCGCCGTCCGGCGGAAAAATTCCTGCTCGGCGCTCTTCCGCACGGCCAGGGTCCCCAGGAGGAAGCCGTTCACCAGCAGCAGAATCAGGATGATGATATTTTTCAGACGGAAACGGTCCAAGGGCGGCGCCCTCCTTTCAGAACCTGTATTCATAGCCGGGGGATGCCGGATGGGCGAGGATTTTTTCTGTCAGACAAGGAGAGCTTCTGCGCCCGCGGGAATCCTGACGGATTTCAAGTCCAATCAACGCTGTCCTGACGGAAAAGGATGCCCTGAGACGGCATTTTGACGGTTTTCAACCAGACTCATGGGAAACCGGCGCGGTATGGTGGGAAAAGACCCCCCAGACAGCGTTCAGCGGTTGTGCATACAGGTTTTTAGAGCCTGTTTAAAATCCGGCGGAGTGCCGGATTGGGGCAGATTTTTTTGTCGGGCAAGGCAGTTTGACGCAGGAATCCTGACGGATTTCAAGTCAAACCAACGCAGCATCGGCGGAAAAAGATGCTCTGTGACGGCGTTTCGATGGATTTTAATCAGGCTCTTAGACGTCAGTCCACCAGCCAGTGGGCAGCGCAGTCGCTGCCGTCCACATAGCCGATGGTCAGCTCCCGTCCCGGGTCCCGCGCCGCCACGGCCAGCGCCTGGGGGAGGGGCAGCAGAAGGGACTGCTCCTCACTGGCGGTATACTGGCGGAAGCGCAGAATCAGGGATGTGACGGTGGTCCCCGTCAGTGTCACCTCGGCGGCGCAGCCCCCGCCGGAGAAGCGGATGGGCACGCCTCCCACCTGATAGTCAAATTGCAGATTGGTCACGGCCCCGTTTTGGCGGATGCTCTTCAGATAGGGCAGCGCCGCCCCGGAGACCGGAGTCAGCACCGTGTTCAGCAGAGCCCCGGTCCCCACGGCGGCCTCCCGCAGGGTGGGCGTCTCCTCCTGGGCGCTGATTTTCAGAATGGGGTCCCGTCCGCTCTGATAATAGACGCTCTGGTCCGGACGGATGCGCAGGGCCCGGTCTCCGTCGGTAATCAGCTCCGTCCCGTTGGACTCCAGATACCGGGTCCGGGTCCGGGGGTTGAAGCTCAGGGCGGACAGCAGCCATCCGGTGTCCGCCAGCGGGTCCCCCTGAATCAGCACCGGCAGCGACGGCAGCTCCTCCGGCAGCAGGGAGCAGGGGGCCAGAAGCTCCGCCGTCTCCTCCCGGTCCTGGGCAAAAAAAGCGCCCCCCAGCTCATAACGGCTCACGGTCTGGGTCAGGCTGTCCGCCGAGACGGCGGTAAGCGCCCGGCAGCAGATTCCGCCGCCGTCCCAGAGATAGAGGGCCGTGCCGTCCTCCTGGGCGGCGATGACCAGCCGCCGGGCGGAGAGGGTCCCGTCCAGCTCCTCGACGCCGTCCACCAGCGCCCCCAGCACCGGCAGGGGCAGGGCCGTGAGAAAATCATAGTAAAGGGAGGGGCCCTCCAGGGCCTCCATGAATTCCGCCTCCGTACAGGGGACGAAGGACCTGGCAGAGCCCAGGGCCTCCGACAGGCGGCGTCCCAGAGGGTCGGCAAAGGCCTCCATGCCGGTGGTCATGGTGACGCTGCCAAATCTCCCGTAGGTTCCCGTCACCGCCACCCGCACCGGGGCCACCAGCACCGCCGTCTGCGCCGAGGCGCTGACGGTCTGACCGCCCCCCGCCAGAGCCGCCGCGCCCTTGTGGATGCCCAGGCTGTACAGCTGCGTCTGTGTGAACAGGGCCGCCGCCGAGAGGAAGAGCAGCGTAATCACCATATTCTGAACCAGATCCCGGCGGGCCCGGCGGCGCTCCTCCGCGGCCGCGCCGGTCCCGTCCCTGTTCCCGCGCCACTTTCCAATCTTCACGGCCACCCCCCCTTCTTTAGATAATTAGGAATTAGGGATTAGGAATTAGGAATGAACAGCGGAAACCATTCCTCATTCCTCATTATATCTCCACTCTCAACTCTTCACTCTGCGCTCTTCACTCTCTCCTGGGCAATGGGCAGCACCAGGCGGACGGTGGTGCCGGGT
Organism: uncultured Oscillibacter sp.; assembly: GCF_947654275.1. Lineage (GTDB taxonomy): Bacteria > Bacillota > Clostridia > Oscillospirales > Oscillospiraceae > Oscillibacter. The sequence goes on from NZ_CANTJS010000040.1 coordinate 7,073, forward strand.
CCCTCATGGGGAACGATGGCGATGGTTCCCTGGTGACGCTGGACGATCTCCCTGGCGATGGACAGCCCTAAGCCCGTGCCGCCGGACTCCCGGGACCGGGCCTTGTCCACCCGGTAAAAGCGGTCGAAAATCCGCTCCCGGTCCTTCTCCGGAATACCGATGCCGTTGTCCCAGACCTCCAGCCAGACGGTCTCCTCCTCCGCGCCGGCAGTGACCCGGATATCTCCGCCTGTGGGGGTGTATTTGATGGCGTTGCCCAGAATGTTCATCATCACCTGCTCCAGCCGGCTCCGGTCCCCGGTAATCAGGGGCAGATGCTCCAGGGTCCCGCAGACCAGGGTGTGTCCGTGCTGCCGGGCGCTGAGGGCGCTGGAGCGGACCACGCTCTCGATGGCCTCGGCAAAGGGGAAGCGGGACAGTACCAGCTCCGCCGAACCCCGGTCCAGCCGGGAGAGGGTCAGCAGGTCCTGCACAATGTGGGTCATGCGGTCCGTCTCCGTGATGATGATATCCAAAAAATTGTTGGCCATGTCCAGGGGGATGTCCCCGTTGGCGTCCCGGAGGGTCTCGGCATAGCTGCGGACGTTGGTCAGGGGGGTCCGGAGCTCGTGGGACACGTTGGCCACAAATTCCTTTCGCCGCTCCTCGTTGCGGTGCTGCTCCGTCACGTCGTGGAGCACAATCAGCACGCCGCCCCGCTCCTGGTCGGAGAAGGGGGCCAGATAGACCTCCAGGGTCTTCTCTCCCGCCAGCATCTCCGCCTCGGCAAAGTTGGGCCGCTGGAGGGTCAGCATCTCCCAGAAGGGGAACAGGCCGCCGAACAGCTCCTCATAGCTGCAGTCCTCCGTCACCGGCCGCTGAAGCATACTGTTGGCGGCGGGGTTGCAGTGAATCACCGCGCCGTCGTGGTCAAAGGCCACCACGCCGTCGGTCATGTGGAGAAACAGGGTGTCCAGCTTGTTCCGCTCGTTCTCCACGGCGGCCAGGGTGGACTGAAGCACCCCCGCCATTTCGTTGAAGGTCCCGGTGAGGACGCCGATCTCGTCGGTGGACTCCACCGGCAGGGCGCTGTCGAAATCTCCGGCGGCCACCTTCTCCGCCCCGGCGGTGAGCTTCTCAATGGGGTCCACCATGGTCTTGGACAGCAGGAAGCTCAGCAGCACCGAGATCAGAAGACCAATCACCAGGGACTGCATGATGATGACAAAGAGCTGGCTGTTCAGCCCGGACACGGTATCCCGGGTGTCCAGAATGTAGATGATGAAGGCGTTGTCTCCCCCCAGAATGGGAATGGCGGCGTCCATGTAGTCGGCGGTGACGTCGCTGGCGTCCCCCACGGCGGTCTCGTCCCCCCGCAGGACGGCGTTCCGGGCCGTCAGCAGATTGGGGCTCTGCTCCCGGGGCAGGGCGCTTTCGTCGGCGGAGCCGGTGAGGTAGGCCCCGGTCTCCCCGTCCAGCACGAAGTAGTTCCGGGTCCGGTAGTCAATGCCCAGCTTGCCGGCGGTGAGCTCCAGCAGCTCCTGAATGCGGACGGCTCCGTCCTCCTGCCCCGCCTCTCCCCGGAGGGACGTCACAAACTCCCGCTGATCCGCGCCGAAGACGCTGTTAATCTGCTGGTAAAAGGTGTCGTTGAAAAACCCGGAGACGTTGATGGTCAGAAAGGCCCCCACCACCGCCATCAGGGAGGTGATGAGCAGCAGCAAAATCAGCGTCAGCTTCATATGGAGGCTTCGGAACATGATTGACACCTTCTTTCCCGCTGTTCGGCCGGGGCTGGTCTTTCAGTCCCCCAGCCTCCCGCGTCAATTTTGCTCTGTCCACTCCGTCCATCCAAGGATTTCCCATTCCTCCGGGTCCCGTTCCGGTCCGAAGGCTTCCTCCAAGGTTATTCCGTGAATCACAGCCGTTTCCTTTGTCTTTTTGTGCTGAATCTCAAACGCGCATACGATCTCCGCTTCATCGTCTTCGCAATACTGGCGGATCAGAATCCAGTCGTCCGGGTTCATCTCCGGGTTTCGCCGGAATGCGTCCCGGAGGTTGTATCCCCAAATGACCGTCCGCTCCCCGGTTCCCTTATGCTGAAATTCAAACGTCCACATAGAGCCCCGCTCCTTTCAGTTTACCGCAAAATAGTACCCCGCCCCTCTCCGGGTCAGGATGAACTGGGGATTGGCCGGGTCCTCCTCGATTTTCTCCCGGAGCCGCCGGACGGTGACGTCCACCGTCCGCACATCGTCCCCCACATAGCCGTAGTTCCACACCTGTTCCATCAGGTCCACCCGGGAAAAAACCTTGTTGGGCCGGCTGGCCAGGAAGGTCAGCAGCTCATATTCCCGCTGCGTGAGGTCAATGGCCCGGCCCCCCCGGAAGACCTGGTGACTGTCGGTATTGATGGACAGGTCCCCGGCCACGGGCATGGCGCTGTCCGCCGCCGTGGCGGCGGCAGGGGCGCTCATGGCGGTGCGGCGGATGTTGGCCCCCACCCGGGCGATGAGCTCCCGCATGGAAAAGGGTTTTGTGATATAATCGTCGGCCCCGGTCTCCAGGCCCTTCACCTTGTCCTCCTCCTCCTCCCGGGCGGTGAGGATGATGATGGGCACGTTGTCCCCCTCCTCCCGCAAAAGGCGGCAGACGTCGAAGCCGTTCATCTTCGGCAGCATCACGTCCAGAAGAATCAGGTCCGGCTGTTCGCTCCGGGCCTTGTTCAGTCCGTCCTCGCCGTCGTAGGCCTCCAGAGTCCGGTATTTCTCCTTTTGCAGGTTATAGCGCAGAATATCCACAATATTTTTCTCGTCCTCTACAATCAGGACGGTCTTTTCCTCGTTCATGCAGCTTCCTTTCTTTAAATCCCGGTTTGCGTTCCCGGAATTCACAGCTCAGATTGTCCCCAGTCCAAATCCCAGCCATCCAGCTTTTTCCAACGGAATGTGTCTTTGAAATCACTGTAACATTTTTCACAGATACAGCAGCTTAAATCTCCTGGCACAAACCAGAGTTGATAAGGACTGCCTTCCACCTTCTCGAAGCAGAATACACAATTTTTCAGATCAGGCGCGCAGCCCGCAATCTCTTCTCCATCCGTTGGATTCAGCTCCATTTCCTTCAGGTGCTCTACGTCGTTCAAAAGACGCCAGTCCTCTTTTTCTGCCGCCATATCCGCACCTCTTTTTCAAAGCATCCCTGTTACGACAGCCTGTTTCCGCAGAACCACGATTCCAAAAAAGATCATGGATTCGCCGGATTCTGCCGGGAACGCAAAGTCGAATTGGGGCTTCTTCAAACCGTCAGAAGGGAGGAATCAGGAATGGAACTTCCTCCGGCCCGCGGAAAATCCCCGGCTTCTTCACTCAGAGTCTGTTTAAAATCCGGCGTTTCGATGGATTTTAAACAGGCTCTCAGAGGTTCAGGAGCAGCTTGGCCTTCAGCACGGCGGTCACGGTCTTGGCGTCCTCAATCTCGCCCTCCAGACAGCGGCGGACCATTTCGTCGAAGGGAATCCGCTCCACGTTTAAAAACTCGCCGGGGTCCAGGTGCTGTTTCTTCATCTTCAGGTCCCGGGCCAGATACAGGTGCAGAACCTCTCCGTAGCAGCCGGGGGAGGGCAGAATGCGTCCCAGGGACTCATAGCGCCCCGGCACCGCGCCGGTCTCCTCCTCCAGCTCCCGGAGGCCGGCGGAGGCCGGGTCCTCGCCGGGGTGGTCCAGCTTGCCGGCGGGAATCTCCACGGTGTTCCGCCCGAAGACATAGCGGTACTGGGTGACGGTGAGGACGTTGTTCTCTCCGTCCAGAGCCAGCACGGCCACGCCGCCGTTGTGGTCCACCACCTCCCGGGGGGCCTCCGACCCGTCAGGCAGGGACACCCGATCCACATGGACGCTGACAATGCGCCCCTTAAACATCTCTTTCCGCTCCAAAGTCTTTTCCGTCATATCCATCATAACCGTCATCCTTTCCGCCGGCCCGCGGTCCAATCGGTTCCGCTGTCGCTTAACAGTTGGATTATACCACACCGGCGGAAAAATGCAAAGAAAAAAGCGCGGAGAGGTGTGTCCCGCCGCGGATTTTATCAGGGGGTGACGGTGTGGGGGCGGACTCCGCCCTGTCTTTTGGACGTGCCAGGGGAAACGGGCCGGGGCAGAGCCCGGTCCCTGCTGCGTAAAATCTCCGAATGGAACACCCCTGGACTCCGGCGGTTTCGGGAGACGGGCGTGCGCGGCGGAACCGCCGGACATACGCCGCAAAAAGCGGGGGAGACCCGCCTGGGTCTCTCCCGCTTTTCCTTTCGCAGCCTGTATGTCTTCCGCCATCCTTTGCCGCAGCCTGTCTCAAAGACAGCGGGAGCCCTCACACATAATTGCAGACGCGTGCAATCGCCATTTCCGTATAGCCCAGCGCCTCCGATTTCGTGAGCCTTCCGCCAGCCACCTCGGAAACCAGCTTCAGCAGCTCGTCCCCCAATACGCTGAGACTGCCGCCGTAAATCAATGGGGAGGCGTCAAAATCCATATTCTCCCGCATTTTCTCAAAGGTAATCCGGTTCCCGGTGAGCTTTATAACCGGAACAATCGGATTTCCGGTGGGCGTTCCTCGCCCGGTGGAGAACACCACAATCTGTGCGCCCCCCGCCGCCATGGCCGCTACGGAAGACGGATCGTTTCCCGGCGTGTCCATAATCACCAGACCCTGATGCGGACTCACCTGCTTGGCATAGTCGTACACGGCATTGATGGCGGTATGCCCGCCCTTGTGAATGCACCCCAGCGACTTTTCCTCCAGGGTGGTAATGCCGCCGGCCTTATTTCCAGGAGACGGATTTCCATTGCGGACATCCTCCCCCACCTGCCTGAGAGCTTTCTCATAGCGGTGCACTATTTCAAAAATCCGGCTCCGAACCTGTGGCGTCGCCGCCCGGCGGGCCAGAATATGCTCCGCTCCAATGAACTCCGTGGTCTCGGAGAGTATCGCCGTACCTCCGGCGGCTGTGATCCGGTCGCTGAGACTGCCAATCACTACATTGGCCGCCAGGCCGCTGGTGGGATCGCTTCCGCCGCATTCCGTCCCGATAATCAACTCGGAGATGGGAATTTCCTCCCTCCGAAGCAGCGAGGCTTCCTCCGCCAGCTCCCCGGCGTACCGGCAGGCTGCCTTGACCGCCTCCGACGTGCCGCCGGCCTCTTGTATAATGACCTGCCGGAAGGGCTTGTTGGTCCGCTCCCGGATTGCGGCGGATACCAAATCCATCTGACAGTTCTCACAGCCCAGGGACACTGCTACCGTGCCATAGATGTTGGGATTCGCGGCAAAGCCCGCCAGCACATCCATTGTGAGCTGCTGGTCAGGCGCCACCTGTGCGCAGCCCTGCTGATTGTGAAAGGTGACGGTTCCCTGTATCTGCTGGGAAACGATTCTCGCGGTATCGGACGCGCAGGCGCTGGCCGGAAGAATCAGCACCTTATTGCGGACGCCTGCCCGCCCGTCCGGACGCCTGTACCCTGAAAATGTCATATCCCTTTTTCTTCCTCCGTCCCGGTCTCCAGGCTTTCCCGCCGGCTTTCCAGATTATGGGTGTGTACATGTCCGCCCTTTTGAATCGGCCGGGAAGCAATTCCGATGTGCTCCCCATATTTGACAACCGGCTCCCCGGGGATGATATCCCGCACCGCGATTTTGTGGTAGATGGCAATATCCTCCTGGGCGGTCATATGGATTTCCCGGCCTTCACATTCATAGAGGACGGCCTCCCCCTGACGGACCGGCTCAATGGCCACCGCCACGCTGTCACGGGGGTCAATGATCACTGCATTTCTCATATGCGGAAATCCCGGGTCAGTCTTCAAAATACTTTGCGATATGCTTTGCGACGGTGCAGACCTCTCCTTTGCTGTTGAGAATTTGAACGTCTGCCACCGTTTTCATCGCTTCTTCATCCTTGCTCTCAACGGTGTATTTTACCGTAATGGTATCCCCGATGAGAATTGCCCTGATAAAACGGATGTGATCATAGCCCGCAGAAACGGCCCGCAGACTCTGGTGGTCCAGCGCCACAGAGGATGCGGCGGAGATAAAGCCCACGCCCAGCGCCCCGTGTACAATCCGTGTGCCGTAGACGGATTCTTTCATATACGCCTCATTCACATGATTCGGATGAAAATCACCTGTGATACCCGCAAAGAGATATACGTCGCTTTCGCTGACGGTTTTGCTGAGTGTGAAGGTATCCCCGGGATTCAGTTGAATCTTGCCCATCATCAGTCTCTCCTTATCTTTTATAAATGTACGCAGCCTCAGAAAAATCGGCCGCCGTCTCCAATCCAGAGGTCCGCGTTGTTCCCCATGACCTCCTTCAGCTCCTCGGACCTTTTTTCAATCTCATCCATCAGGTCTCCGGGAACCTCCTTCTCATAGGCAGCCAGGTTCTGCCGCAGCTGCTCAGGGAAACGCGCCCCCACCAGTACGCTCTTGACGCACTGCCGCCGCTTGAGAAAGTTCATGGCGATTTCGGTTGGAGTGTATCCGCTTCGCCCGCAGACGTCCATCAGGCTGTCAAGAAAGGCAAACACCTCTTTCTCAAAGCCGGTGTCGTTATGCCGTCCCTGTTTCCACGCTCCGCTGTAAAAGCGCGTCTCCCTCCGCCCCATAGGCACATCCTCTATCCGGCGGAATTTGCCGGTCAGCAGCCCCTGAGCCAGGGGGGAATATGCCCAGACACAAATGCCCTTTTCCACCGTGGCAGGGATAATCTGCTTCTCCGCAACCCGCCAGATCAGCGAATAGGGCAGCTGATTCATCGCCACATCATAGGCCTCCGACAGGGCCCCCACGCACCCGGGTCCAGCGTTGCAGATGCCGGAGGCCCGGATTTTCCCCGCCTTTTTCAAATCCTCAAAGGCTCCGTAGGTCTCGTCCAGCGGGATGTCCGGATTGGGCCAATGCACCTGATAAAGATCGATGTAATCCGTTTGCATGCGTTTCAGGCTGGCCTCGCAGTGGGCAATCACATCGTCATAACCCAGCGCGTCTGTATAAACCTTTGTCGCCAGAACAGCCTCGGAGCGGCGGCCCTTCAGAGCGGTCCCGGTAATCTCCTCCGACCTTCCTCCGCCATAGCGCTCCGCCGTATCAATCAGATTGATTCCGGCGTCCAGCGCACAGTGAATCGTGTCGGCCGCCTGGCGGCTGTCGCTGTCTCCCCAAAGCGTTCCGCCTGCGAAGGCCCAGGTTCCCAGCGACAGACCGGAAACCTGAATCCCGCTTTTTCCAAGCTCGCTTTTCTCCATGCCCGTGCCTCCTTCAATAAAGCTGATAGTCCGCAGGTCAGCCGGGGCGGTGCATCCACATCATCAGCACCTTTGTTCCGGTCTGACAGACGGTTCCCTCCTGATTGACAATCTCCATTGCCAGCTTCAGCACCCCTCTGTCCGGCTTGCTTTTGCTGGGGCGAATCTCACGAACCGACGCACGGCAGTGGATGGTGTCCCCGAAGAAAACCGGCGCTTTAAACTGCCAGTCCTCCACACCCAGAAAGGCAATACAGGAGTCACGCAGCAGGCCCAGCTGGAACAGAAGCCCGTGAGACATGGAGAGAATCAGCAGTCCGTGAACCAGCCGCTGCCCAAATTCACCCCGCTCCATTCGCACCTTATCAAAGTGGTTGGGATGCAGGTCTCCGGTCAGGCATCCGAAATTGACGACATCTGTCTCCGTAATGGTCCTGGCCGGCGTTATAAACTGCTGACCAAGTATGTACTCATCCAAATAAACCGACATGATTCCGCGCTCCCTCGCTTCCAACATTATACAAACAGCCCTGCGTCCATCTTCCGGCAGCATTCGTCCACCGTCACCGGGAAGGGGATGTGGGCAAGAACGTCCCGCTCCATATCCACGCCGTCCGCAAGCTCAATCAGATGCAGGCCGTCGTCCAAGGCCCGGAATACCGCCCGCTCCGTAATAAAGAGAATGGTCTGTCCCTTGCTTCTGGCGTTTCTGCCATTGAGGGTAATCTGCTCCACCTCGGGCACCAGCTTGAAGAACCTGCCCTCCTGACGGATGTTCAGCCGTCCGTCTTCAACCGCGATGTCCGCCCCGCCGGAGGAAAATGTGGCGCAGAATACCAGCTTTTTCGTTTTGTGCGCAATGTCTACAAAGCCCCCGCAGCCGGGCACGATGCCGTTGAAGCTGCTGACATTGACGTTGCCGTGGCGGTCCATTTGCCCGCAGCCCAGGAAGGACAGATCCAGCAAACCGCCCCGGAACGCCTGGAACACCTGGGTGGGGTCCATCAGCGCAGTGGGGTTGATATTGGTGCCGAAGTTGCTCCGGTCTCCGGGAACGCCTCCCAGGGAGCCGTGCTCCGTGAAGAATGTAACGCCGTCCATCGTCCCGTTTTCCACCAGAATCCGGGGCAGGAAACCGGGAATTCCAACTCCCAGATTCACGGTTTTCGGCGGCTGTCCGATTTCCATGGCCGCCCGGCGCAGAATCACCTTGCGGATGTCCAGCGGAAGACGTTCCAAGCGTCCAAGGGGCATCCGATTCTCGCCGGTAAGGGCAAAGTTCAGCCGCCCGCCGGACAGCGGCACGTCCTCCTCCACTACAACGGCGTCCACCAGGATGCTAGGAACCACAACCCGCTTGGGCGGCAGAGAGCCGCTGGCCGCAATCCGGTTCACCTGGGCAATGACCTTGCCGCCGCACGCCTTGGCCGCCGCCGCCATGGAATAAATGCCTAGGGAAACGGGCTCCTGCTCCAGCGTCAGATTGCCGTTTTCGTCTGCGGTCTGGGCCCGAATAATGGCGACGTTAATCCCCGGGTTTTTATAGGACAGCATTGGGTGCCCGCCCAGATTGACGAGACTGACAATATCCTCTGTGGTGCGGCTGTTAAATTTTCCGCCGCCATATCTGGGGTCCACGAAGGTGTCCAGACCCACGTCTGTCAGCGTATAGGGCTCGCCGCAGGAAATATTCTGGAGCATGCGGTAAAGGGTGCCCATGGGCATGACGTAGGCCTCCAGCTTGTTTTCGCGGACCAGCCGGCTGGTCCGTGAAGTCTTCAAAAAGCTGAAGCCGCTTCCGATGGAACGGGTCAGAAAGCCCTCATGGGCGAAGTGCTCCAGACCACAGTTCTCTCCCATGCCGTAAATCACGGGATGAATGTCCGTCAGGTCCCTGGGGTGCCCGGTACTGACAAAGCGCTCCTCCAGCGCGGAGAGAATCCGGTCCGGCAGAAGCAGATTTTCGCAGCCGCAGACCACAATGGTATCTCGGTCCTTCACCAGCTCTGCCGCCTCTTGGCGGGTCATTATTTTTTGTGACATGGCGTCCTCCTATATCAGCGCATAAAGTATTCGCCCCACATCACCAAGGGCGGCGCAAACACGCAGATTGCCAGACCAATGGCTTGTACGGCAATGAAGGGCAGAGCGGATTGATAGATGGTTTTCAGCTCCGTCCCCTCGGGCGCAGCGCTCTTCATATAGAACAGGGAGAAGCCGAAGGGGGGCGTCAGATAGCCGCACTGAAGCGTGACCATGAAGCAGACCGCAAACCACATGGGGTCTATGCCCGCGCTCATAATCAGCGGGGTGAAAATCGGCGCACAGATTACGATGATGGCAATGGTGTCAATGAAGCACCCCAGGAAGAACACAATCGCCAGGCAGGCAAGAACCAGGCCGGTGCTGCCGCCGGGAATCCTGGCGGCCACCTCCGCCACGAACTTGTTCCCGCCAATAGCCACAAACACAGAGCCGAAATAAGAGGCCGCCAAGGTGATGAAGCCCACCATGGCAATATTCTTCAGGGTTCCGATGCTGGCGTTGAGCAGCGCTCTGAAGCTGAAGCGGCGGTTGAACACAGAAATCAGCACAGCGCCTACACAGCCGCAGCCCGCCGCTTCCGTGGGCGTGGCCAGTCCGCCGTAAATCGCGCCCAGAACGCCGATAATCAGCAGGCAGGGCCAGAAAATCTTTTTCAGGCCGATGATATTTTCCCTGAAGGATTTCCGGTCCTCCGCCGGCATGACCGGGCAGAGGTTCTTATTCAATGTACACCGGATGGCAATGTATCCACAGTACAGCAGTGCCAGAACGATGCCCGCGCTCATGCCCCCTGCGAACAGCCCGCCGACGGAAACGCCGGTCATGGTTCCATAGACAATCATGTTGGTACTGGGCGGGATAAGCTGTCCCAGCGTTCCGCCGGAGAGGACCGCACCCATGGAAATTTTCTCGTCATACCTGTATTTGAGCATCTGGGGCAGCGCGATGGTGGTCAGGGCGATGACGGTGCCCGCCACAACGCCGGTCATGGCCCCCATCAAAGCGCCCACGATGATGGTGCACATCCCCAGCCCTCCGCGAATTTTAGCAGTCCAGCTGTAAAACGCCTCGTAGAGGTCTTCTACAATTCCCGCTTCAAACAGCATCAGCGACATGAAACAAAACAGTGGAGTCGCCAAAAGGTTCCAGCTGTTCATCGTTGAGATCGCCGCCGTCACAATTCCGTAAATGCTTCCGGAGCCCCAGAGGACATAGGCTGTTCCCAAAGCGACCAGGGCCAGCGCGTAAACAATGGGGAGTCCGATGACCAGCATCACAATCAGCAGGCCGAACATCATCAAGGGCATATAAGCTTCCATCATTTCTCCTCCTTTTTGCCGGCCGTGCCCTTGCGCTCACGGAGATACTGAAGGGATTCCCGAACCTTTTCGATATAGGAGATGGCCGACCGAACCAGCAGCAGCGCAGACCCCAGAGGGATGCACAGCCGGACGGGCCAGAGATAAGGTGCCCAAAGGCTGTCGGAGCGCTGTCCGATGTCAGCCGCCTTTATAAAAGCGCTTCCGCCCTTTTCGATTAAAACCCAGCAGAAGACGGTACAGGCCAGCATTGACAGGGTATCGGCCATGATTTTGAAGACCCCGCGGTATTTCAGATAGAACAGGTCCATCTGGACATGGGCGTTACACGCCTCGCCATACGCGCCGCCAATCATGAAATAGGCGCCGAAAATCATGCAGCACAGCTCCTGGGACCAATCTGTGGGCTGGTGCAGGGCGTATCGCATCACCAATGCCTCAAACGCGGGCAGAGCAAACAGAACGACAATGACCAGCGCCCAGTATTTCCCGAATGTGTCAAGACCTTTTTTCAAGGCGTTTAAGAACTTCAAGAGATTCCCCCCTTTTTTAAGAATGCGCGCTGCCCGAAGCCGTACCGAGCAGCGCACACCGCGTCGGCCGCTTACTTCTGAATCTCAGCAGCGACATCGGCATAACCGTTGTCATTCAGGAATTGGATATACAGGTTCAGGAACTCGTCGGTAAGCTGGGACTTGCCCCAATAATCCTGCAGCGTGCGGGCCGCCGTGGCCTTGATCTCCTGAAAATCCTCATCGGAGAAGGTCAGGCATTCAATGCCGTTATCCAGCAGCACCTGCCGGGTCTCAACGTCCGCCTCATGGATGAAATTGAAGGTGTAGGAACGGTTCTCCCTGCAGCAGTCCTCCAGGACCTTCTTATACTCTTCGGGCAGCTCGTTATAGGCGTCGGTGTTCACAACCAGGTTGCCAACCTCCACTCCGGACGTGGAATGGGGTGTGGGCTCAACGATGTACTTGGCAACCTCGTGCAGCGCATTTCCGTAGTTGTCAGAGTATCCGCCCACCTCGAAAGCGTCGATTGTGCCCAGCTTGGCCGCAGAATACACATCGCCCATGGGCATGGTTACCACCGCGCCGCCCAGAGCGCCGTACAGCTCCTGACCCAGGCCGCCGCTTCGAATCAGAACGCCGTTGAAATCGCTGAGGCTCTCAATCCGGGCGTTGGACATGAAGCACTCGCCGGGCAGATCCAGAACGTTGCCCACATAGGTCAGGCCCATGGTCTCATAAGCCTTTTTCACCAGGGGCTCATACATGGTGAGAAAGGCCTCATCCAGGCTTTCATCCACCCACAGGTCGGAGCTTCTGAAGGCCGCCAGCTTCAGCATAGGTTCAATGCCGGAGTGATAGTCGTTGGAGGTAAATGCGGCCTCGGTCACGCGGTTGTTGACAGCTTCCACCAGGTCCTCCTGGCCGTACAGGGTTCCGGCGGAGTAGACTTCAATGGTAAACCTGCCGTCGGTCGCGTCGCTGACCAGCTGGGCAAAGTGCTCGACACAGGTCTGACGGTTGGTGCCGGAGGTCTCAACAGACTGGGCCCTCCAGGTAACCTTAGGGAGATCCCCGGCCTCTCCTCCGTCATTGCCGGAAGCACCGGGCTCCGCCGCAGGTTTGTCTCCGCCGCCGCAGGCGGTGAGTGTGGCAATCGCGAGAACGCACGCGAGGATGAACGCAAGTTTCCTTTTCATGTTTGTCTCCTCCTGTTTTTTTATTATGCTCCCCAATCGGGGTCAGCATCAAAAACCACACGGGGCATTTTGTCCCGCCGCTCCGTTCAGGCCGGGTCATCCCAGACCACAACGCCATCCTGACGAAGCCGGTCAATCTCGCCGCTAGTATAACCGGCTTCCAATAGGATGTCTCTGGTATTGGCGCCCTTGTCCGGCGGCAGCAGGCGAATCCCGGTGGATTCCCCGTCGTACTTGACGGGATGGTTCAGAACCCGGATATCGCCGGCCTTGGGGTGGCGCATGGTGACAATGGCCTTATTCCACTGAATCTGAGGATCGTGCTCGATATCCTGGTATGTAAAGGGCTTTGTATGCCAGATGCCATGCTCTGCAAAAATCTGGTGCCATTCCTCCGTTGTCTTCTTCCTCAGCTGCCGGGAAACCACCGCGTCATATTCGTCCCGCCGGTCCACCGAGTCCCTGGCGGTGAAGCCGTCCAGACAGCCGGGCTCAAAAACCTTCAGCATATCTTCGTGTTTACAGAGAGAGATGGAAATATAACCGTCTTTCGTCTCATAAACCCCGTAGGGCGCAGCCTGAAAGCGGTTTGCCAGACCCGAGGACAGCCTGTCGGGCCAAATCTTCTCCGGCGTATTCAGGTAATAGGCATAGGGCTCCATCTGGAGATTCAGCACGGATTCCACCAGGTTTACGTCCACCCGGTGCCCCTTTCCGGTAACCTGCCGGTTGTTCACCGCCGCCAGAATGCCCATCGCTGCCAGCGTTGCGCTGTGAGCGTCGGCAAAGGAGGTGCCCACAGGCGAAGGCCGTCCGCTGCCCGTCATATCCACAATGCCGCCCATGCTCTGGGCAAGGAGATCCTGACCGGGCCGGTCCTTGTAAGGGCCGCTGGAGCCAAAACCACTGAGCGAACAGTAGACCACCGAGGGATTGATCTCCCGCAGCGCCTCGTATCCAAATCCCAGCTTGTCCATCACGCCGGGACGGAAATTTTCAATGACGATGTCGTACTCCTTCACCAGATCGTAAATAATCTTCTTCCCTTCTCCGGACTTCAGATTGACGGCAATGGAGCGCATATTGCGGTTTGCCAGCATGAAGAACACACTGACGCCGTTCACAAAGGAATCCGGCCCGGACCAGCTCCGTTCAAACGCGCCCTTTGGGGACTCCACCTTGATGACATCCGCGCCCAGGTCCCCAAAGATCTGCGCACAGGAAGGGCCCTGCAAATAGTGGGTAAAGGCCAAAACCTTCAGATTTTCAAGCATTGTTATCTTCCCCCAACTTCATGTTTATATTGTCGCCGCAGCCGAAAAGAGTCAAACACTTGGTTTCAGCTCCGGGACATAGATGCCGCAGAGTCCGCAAAGCGGCACACGGCAGACTTCGCAGGCAGCACACAGCGTTTTTCATGCGCCGGCGGTCAAATTCCGCTCAAAAACCGTATACCGGTTTTCCAGTGTGTCAGCCATATCAGCCTTCCGGCTGTCCAGAAGAATTGGTTCTTTATTATGAACTTAGTTCTTAAATATGGATCTAAAAAAATGGAGTGTCCACCCGCTCATTTGCCACCGAGGCAAAATCGCAGGGGATGGTTCTCTGACTGGTCCGTCTTCCGGGAGGCTGGCATTTTCGGGTGAGACGTTCTCGGAACCCTGGCGGCGCCAGAAGGACGGGATGCCCAGGATGGCCCATACAAAGAATCATTTCGTTAACACGTCCTCCGTAAACCCATCATGGAAACTCAAGCGCCCTTTCAATGTTCATTATTACGAACTTAGTTCGTAATATATAGGACAAATAGCTTTTCCAAATCCGGAGACGGCACGCTCCGGCCATCCGGGGATCTGGAAAAAGCTTTAGAAGCGGGTCAGCTTGTGGCTGGAGGCAACAGAGGCGAAACCTCATCCAGGTAGGTTTTCAGCACCTCTGTATACCGCAGCATATCATCCTGCTTCATCAGGATGATGGGCGCGCCCATACTGACGCTTGCCAGAATGGTTCCGTTGCAGGCAAACAGCGGACGGGCAACGCCGCGGCAGTTTTCCTCGCTTTCCTGGTCATCCAGAGCATATCCCAGCTTTTTGACCCGGGCAAGCTCCAGCTTTAAGTCTTCCTTTGTGACAATTGTCTTATCTGTGAACCGCTTGTACTCAATACGGTCAAGAATTTGATCCTGCTTCTCCGGCGGCTGCCAGGCCAATAGAACCTTTGCGGAGGCACTGGTGTGCATCGGCAGGGGTTCGCCCACTGCGGTAAGCTGCATGGTAAAAATCCTGCCGGGAAACTTCTCAATGCAGATCACCGTGTCCTCCGCCATAATGGAGATGTGCAGCGTCATTCCGGTATCTTCCGACGCCTTTTGGATGTAGGGGACGGCAATCTTCCGCCAGCTGGCGTTTTTCTCATACGCGCTTCCCAGTTCAAAGAGCTTATAGCCCAGGAAATAGGTCCCGTATTGATTGGACGAAATAAAATGCAGGCTCTCCAAAGTCTTCAGAATCTGGAAGGTGCTGGATTTCGCGTATCCCAGGCCGTTTTGTATTTGTGAAAAGGTCGCAGACTGATTGTCCTTGATAAACTGAAGAACCTCCGCCGCCTTGACAACGGACGAAACCGTATAGTCCCGCATAACAGACTCCCATAACCCTTTGGTGTAATTTCAGAAACCGGTTCGTCTATATGATATGCCTGCCCTGCCGTCTTGTCAAGTTTAGATGTGCCCAGCGGAAACTTTTTTTGTATTTTACACAAAAATCAGCTCAAATTGTAATCATATGGCTGAAATTTGGGTCCAGCTCCGGGAAATCCCGGCGGTAATGACTGCCCCGGCTCTCCCTTCTGGCCAGGGCGGACTCCGCAATCATCCTGCCAGTGTCAATCAGATTCTGAAGCTCCAGCACCCTTTCAACCGGGACGGGTTCCGCCGCGGTTCCGGCGCGCAGTTGTTCCTCCAGCCCGGAAAGGGTGTTCAGATACTGTTCCAGCGCGGGTCCCTCCCTGACAATCAGCAGCGCCGCGTCTGAGGATTGCTGGAGCTGGCGGAGAATCTCATCTGCATCTTTCCGGGAAAGTTGTCCAAATGCGGACAGCGCATCCGTCTCCCGGCGGATTTCCTCCGGGGAAACAGCCGCAGACGCCGTCTTTTTCGCCCGTTTTGCCGCTGCTTCTCCCGCTCTTTTGCCAAACACCTGACAGGTGACAGACATATTGCCTCCCAGGCGATCCGCCCCATGGGGGCCGGAGGCCGCCTCTCCGGCGGCATACAATCCGGGAACGGAGCTCTCTCCATGCTCATCAATCCGAATACCGCCGTTAATGGCGTGGGCAAAGCAGGCAATTTCAATCTTTTCCCGGTACAGGTCCACCCCCAGCTCTTTAAACCGGCGATAGGTCAAGGGCCACATCGGCTTCAGCAGGCTGTTTTTTTGAGAGAATATCGCATCGAAGTCCACGTCCAGAAAATCGAGGCAGACATTGCCTCGGGCAGTCGGCTGTCCATGGGTGATTTCATCCTGAATCGCAATCTCCACATAGCGCGAAATATCCCGGACGCTGAAGGGAAAATGCCCAATCTTTGCCGCTACCGCTTCACGCTCCGTGCACCCCTGAACATACCGCTCAATGAAGGGCTCCCCGTTTCCGTTGGTAATTCTGGGAACCGCCTCCCAGAGCTGATTGCCGAACAGGTTTACCGCCGGCCAGGCCAAGCCGATTCCCGCCTGAACAAACTCCATGTTGCTGATTGCGGCGCCCGCCCGGCGGGCCATGGCATAACCGTCTCCCGTGACGTCCGCCGGATACATGTTATGGGCAAACAGCGTGCTCGCCCCGCCGCAGGCGATGATTACCCCGCCGCATTGGATGGCCAGCAGCTCTCCGTCCTTCAGGCCGAACGCGCCGACACACTCCCCGTTCCGAAGGATCAGATTGGTAATGGTCACCCCCTCCAGGGCTTTGATTCCCCGGCGTGCCACTTCCTCCCGCAAGGTCTTCACAATGGGCTTGAAATGATTCTCCACCACATGAGAACGGGCCTTTTGGGAAAAACAGGCCCGGTAGCCCATATAGCCGTCATCCTCCCTGCGGGCAAAACGCATTCCCAGCTTCTCCAGATAATCCTTGGCGGCGCAGGCCTCGTCCGCCACAATTCTGGACAGCTTCAAATCTGCCATGTCCTGGGCGGCGTCGGCAATGTCCCTGTAAAACTCATCCGGATTGTCCGTGGGGTCTATGGCCCCATCTGGCACGTTAAATGCCCCCACCTCCGCAACGCTGAAATAGGTCGCGCCGCTTTTTCCGACAATGCCCTTGGACACAATCAGCACATCCGCGCCGTTCTCCTGGGCCGCCAGGGCGGCCCGCAGCGCGGCTCCGCCGCTTCCCACAACCAGCACGCCGGTTTTCAGTCTTTTCACATTCATGTCCACTCCTCCTTATATTTGTGTGATTTGCCTGCTTAAGCGCCGGAAAAACTTTTCCTGAAAAATACTCCCAAACATATTGAAAACCCGGGTTGAATGTGTTAGGATGGTCTTGTCCGATATTTAGAACTTAGTTCGCAAATATGAACCAAAATATTTGCGGCTGCCGGAAGGGCCCTCAGACCCATCCAAAACCAGCTCGCGAATATGCTTCCCGCCTCAGGGCAGTCTGTGTTTCTGTCTCGTATCTTATCTGAATTTTTCTTCATTGTCAAGGGGCATTCTCCAGCCGGGAGGCCGTCCGTTCAAATGCGCGGGACAAACGCGCTGAAATATCAGGAGGTTTTGTTATGGAAAATTTCTCATTCTATTCTCCGACACTGTTTTCCTTCGGCAGGGGAGAGGAGGCCCATGTAGACCAGCTGGTCCAACGGTTCGGCGGAAGCAAGGTTCTTCTCGTCTACGGCGGCGGCTCCGTCAAGCGCAACGGCGCTTACCAGGCGGTGACAGACGCCCTGCGGCGCGGCGGAATTCCGTTCTGCGAGCTGTCCGGCATTCAGGCCAATCCCCGCAGCGGAAAGGTATACGAGGGAGTCGAGCTGGTCCACAGGGAACGCGTGGATTTCATTCTGGCCCTGGGCGGCGGCAGCGTCATTGACACCGCCAAAGCCATTGGCTTCGGCGCGGTTTATGACGGTGATTTCTGGGATTTCTTCACCGGAACGGACATCACCGCCACGATGCCGGTCGGTGTCATTCTCACCATCTCCGCCGCGGGAAGCGAAGGGTCCGACAGCTGCGTCATCACCCATGAGCAGGGGAATCTGAAATGGGGCTGCCGCAAAACCGACGTTATCCGCCCGAAATTTGCCATTTTAAATCCTCAGTTTACCTGCTCCCTGCCCGCTTATCAAACCGCCAGCGGAGCCGTAGACATGTTCTCTCACATCTGCGAACGGTATTTTACCAACACCCCCGCCGTCGCTCTGACGGACCGGCTGGCGGAGGCACTGATGAAAACCATTCTCTCCGCCGCCCCCCGCGCCATCGCCGATCCCGGCAGCTACGAGCCGCGGGCCGACCTGATGTGGGCCGGCATGTTGGCCCATAACAACCTCTGCGGCACCGGGCGGGCTCAGGACTGGGCCAGCCACCAGATTGAACATGAGCTCTCCGCTTTTTACGACTGCGCCCACGGTGCCGGACTTGCTGTGGTCACTCCCGCCTGGATGGAATACGTAATGGAGCACAATGTCATGCGCTTTGCTCAGTTTGCCGTCCGAGTATTCGGCTGTGAGATGGATTTCGCCCAGCCGGAGTTAACCGCCAGGGAGGGCATCTGCCGTCTGCGGGCATTCTTCCGCTCCATCGGTATGCCTGTCACTTTGGAGGAAATCGGCGCAGACCCGGCGGACATTCCAGACATGGTGCTCCACCGGGCCCAAAAGCCCGGAGGCTTCCCCTTCGGCAGCTTCGTGCGCATCCATCCGGAGGATATGCGGGCCATTCTGGAAAAAGCTGCCGCAGCGAACACATGACAAGGGATTGTCCAGTTTTAACGAAAGGAGTTTCCTATGAACATACTGATCTTAGGAGGAACCGGAGCCATAAGCCGGGAAATCGTCCGGCAGGCCATCGGCTGCGGCCATGAGGTGACCATTTTCAACCGGGGGACGCAGCCGCCTCCTTCCGGTGCGCGGGTCCTTGCCGGAGACCGGCATAACGCCGGGGACTTTGCACAAAAGATGGCCCAAGTAGACGCAGATGTCGTGATTGACATGATCTGCTTCCGGGAATCCGATGCCCGGCAGACGGTGGAAGCCTTTGCCGGAAGGGCAACGCAGCTGATTTTCGCTTCCTCTGTCGCCGCCTATGACCGGCCCTGCCGCAGCTTTCCTGTCCGTGAGGTGCACGAGCGCCTGCGTACGGACCCCGCTTTTCAATATGGCTTTCAGAAGGCGGAGATGGAGCGCTTTCTTCAATCGGAAATGGGAAAAACCGGCACGGCTATTACCATTCTGCGTCCCTCTCTGACCTTTGGCGCCGGCTCTGCCAACTTCGGCATCCTGCGGCAGAATCGAAATGTGGCGCGGCGGATTGCAGAGGGCAAGCCCGTTGTGATGACCGGAGAGGGCGCAATTCCCTGGTCCTTCACCTTTACGCCGGACCTGGCGTCGGCCTTTGTTTTGGCCTGCGGCAATGAGAAGACCTATAACGACTGGTTTCATGTTGCCAATACCGAACAGACCGTATGGGAAGAGCTCTACAGAGCCGTGGGCCGGGCTGTGGGCCGGGAACCTGTTCTGTATTATGTCCCCTCCAGGCTTCTGATGGAGCTTGACCCTCAAACCTGTTCCCATCTCTATTATGAGAAGGTCCATTTCGCATTTTATTCCAACGAGAAATTTTTAAAGGCCGCCCCCGGGTTCGCGCCGAAGATTTCCCTGGATGAGGGCATCCGGCAGCTGGTGGATTGGTGGGACGCCTCCGGCTTCCCATATGACCCGGAAAAAGAGCAGCTGGAGGACGGCGTGTGCCGTCTATACGAAGGGTTCGCAGACGGGCTGACCGCTCTGCGCCGCCAAAATGAAATCCACAGTCAGGAGTGATATGATGAAAAACATTCATACTATGCCCACCATGGAGAGCGTGGAACAGTTTAAAGCCGCGCTGTCGTCGGACCGGGGCGCGCTGGGCCTGTTCATGATTTCCACAGACCCGGCCTTTGTGGAGGCGGCCGGCTATGCCGGATACGACTTCGTGCTGCTGGATATGGAGCATGGCACCACAACCTTTCAGACCCTGCCACACCTGATCCGCGCCGCCAACGCCGTTGGCGTCTGCCCTGTGGTCCGGGTTCCCCGGGGGAGTGATATCTGGATTGACCAGGCCCTGGACGTGGGCGCCGGAGCGCTGATGATTCCTCAGATCGACACCGCGG
>NZ_CANTJS010000041.1 GCF_947654275.1 uncultured Oscillibacter sp.
GAGTCCAACCCCGGCCCCGGCCTGGGCCTGCTGCTGGCCTACTGCGTGGCGGGCAAGGGCGAAACCCGCTCCTCCGCCGGCGCCGCCGCCGTCATCCAGTTTGTGGGCGGCATCCACGAGATTTACTTCCCCTATATCCTGATGAATCCCATCGTGATTCTGGGACCCATGGTGGGCAACATCGTGGGCATCTTCACCCTCTCCGCCCTGGGCGGCGGCCTGGCGGCCGCGGCCTCTCCCGGCAGCATCATCGCGGAAATGCTCATGACCCCCAAGGGCGGCTACTTCGCCAACATCGCCGGCATCGGCATCGCCGCCGTGGTCAGCTTCCTGATCTCCGTGTTCCTGCTGAAGTTCTTCGGCAAGGACGCCGACCTGGCCGAGGCACAGGCCCAGGTGGCCGCCTCCAAGGCCGCCAGCAAGGGCCAGCCCGCCGCGTCCGGCAGCAGCACCGGCGCGTCCGTGTCCCCCAAGGATGTAAAGAAGATTGTCTTCGCCTGCGACGCGGGCATGGGCTCCTCCGCCATGGGGGCCACCATGCTCCGGAACAAGCTCAAGGACGCCGGTATCACCGACATTGAGGTGGTCCACGCCCCTGTCTCCGAGATTCCCAAGGACTGCCAGATCGTCGTCACTCACCACGAGCTGGCCCACCGGGCCACGGCCAGCAACCCCGGCGCACGGGTCATCCCCATCAAGAACTTCATGGGCGCCCCTGAGTACGCCACCCTGGTCACCGAGCTGGCGGAGGGCCGCAAGGGCGGTTCCGCCCCTGCCGAAAAAACCGCCGGTGATACCGGCTCTGCCGCCGCCTCCGGCGCGGTTCTCCTGGAGAAGAAGAACATCATCCTGAACTGCAAGCCCGTCACTCCCCAGGAGGCCATCCGGGCCTGCGGGAAGCTGATGGTGGAAAGCGGCTATGTGGAAGAGGGCTATGTGGAGGGCATGATCGCCCGGGAGGAGGAATTCTCCCTGGCCATCGGCAACCATGTGGCCATCCCCCACGGCATTGAGTCCGTCAAAAAGCTCATCAAAAAGACCGGCATCGTTGTCATGACCTATCCCGAGGGCATCGAGTGGGGCGACGACGTGGTGAAGCTGGTGGTTGGCATCGCCGCCAAGGGCGACGAACACCTGGAGATTCTGGGCCGCATCGTGGAGGTGGCCGACACCGACGAGGCCACCGACGCCCTGGTAAACGGAGCCAACGCCGGAGACCTCTATCAGAAGCTCAACGGCTTGAGCTGATTCCCCTCCCCCAAAAAACACCCCAGGCAGAGGAGCCGGAGCCTCCGGACCGCGCTTTTCAGGCAGGCAGTCTCCGGCTCCTCTTTCCCGATTCCCGCAGCAATCGTCGAAATGAACGGCGTGGGGGCGGCTCCCGTCCCCACGCCGGGAATTTTGAGGTCTGCCATCATTCCCAGAAAGGACCGACCGAGATGAAGTCAAAGGGTGTGCGTCTGTACGGCGCTTACGACATCCGCCTGGAGGAATTCGACCTGCCGGAAATCAGAGACGACGAGATTCTGGTGCGGGTCATGAGCGACAGCATCTGCATGTCCACCTACAAGCTGCTGGTCCAGGGCAGGGCCCACAGGCGCTGTCCCCCGGACGTGGACACCCGCCCGGTTCTGATCGGGCACGAGTTTGCCGGGGACATTGTGAAGGTGGGCAGAAAGTGGCAAAACGAATTCCGTCCCGGGGAGAAATTCGCCCAGCAGCCCGCCCTGAACTACAAGGGGAGCCTGGCGTCCCCCGGATACTCCTATCCCTTCTTCGGCGGCGCGTGCACCTACTGCGTCGTGCCGCCGGAGGTGATGGAACTGGGCTACCTGCTCCACTACGAGGGCGAGAGCTATTTTGAGGCCAGCCTGGGGGAGCCCATGAGCTGCATCGTCGGGGGATACTACGGCAATTACCACACCAACAAAGTGGACCACCGGCATTCCATCGGCATCAAGGCCGGAGGCCGGGTCCTCATCATGGGCGGCTGCGGCCCCATGGGCCTGGGGGCCATTGAGTATCCCCTAGTGCTGGAGAACAAGCCCGCCCTGATTGTGGTAACGGACCTGTCCGACGAACGCATCGCCCGGGCCCGGCGCTTCATCTCCGAGGAGGAGGCCGCCCGCCGGGGCGTGAGGCTGGTCTACATAAACCCCCTTCACTGTGAGGACGAATTCTCCACTCTGATGGACCTGACCGGCGGAATGGGCTACGACGACATCTTTGTGTTCAACGCCATCCGCGCCCTGGCGGAGATGGGGGACAGGCTGCTGGGCTACGACGGGTGTATGAATTTCTTCTCCGGACCCACCAGCAGGGAATTTTCCGCCACCATCAATCTCTACAACTGCCACTACTCATCCACCCACATTCTGGGCACCACCGGCGGAAACACCGCCGACCTGAAGGAGGCCATCCAATTGGCCTCCGAGGGGAAAATCCGTCCCGCCGTCATGGTCACCCATGTGGGGGGCATGGACTCCATTGCGGAGACCACCCGGAATCTTCCCGGCATCCCCGGCGGAAAAAAGCTGGCCTACACCCAGTTTGACATGCCCATGACCGCCATCGACGACTTCCGCCGGAAGGGAGAAGAAAATCCCCTCTTCACCCGTCTGGCCGACTGCTGCGACGCCCACGGCGGCCTGTGGAATTCCGAGGCGGAACAGATTCTGTTCCGGCACTTCGGCGTTCCGGCGGCAGGCGCGGCCCCATGCTGAAAGCAAACAGGCGCGGAACCGCTGCGGTTCCGCGCCTGTTTTCAGCGCCCTCCGGAGGCCGGCGGGCCCCCAGGGGACTCCGCGCCCCGGGCGGGGCTTCCCTTCCCATCTCCTCCGGCGCTCTGCCGTCACCGCAGCCGAAAAGAAGCATCTTCTTTTCAGCAAAAGCGGCGACGATTCGCCGCCCAGACCGCCAAGCGGCCTTGCGGCGGGCTTCACAGACAGCACAGAGAGTGTCCCCGCCATCGGCTTTGCCGCCGTGGGTAAAACCGGTATCTGCCGGTGTTCAGCTGTGCCGGCTCTACGGCTCCTGCTCCGCCAGGCGGCGGCGGTACCAGGCATAGCCGTCCCCGGTGAGGCTGGTGCCGCCCCGGCCCCGGCCCACCGCCAGCCACCCGGCGTCCTGAAACGACCTCAGAATCAGGCGGACCTCATGCTCGGAAATGGGAACCCCCAGCTCTCCGCAGGCGGAGACGATGCCCTGCCGCCCAATGCCCCGGCGGGCGGGATACCGCTCCCCCAGCACCCGGAGCACCGCCCAGTCCAGGGGCGGGTCGGGCTCGGAGCGCTCCGCCATCTGGGCGGCGCCTCTGAACTGCTCCGGCAGGTCCTCCAGCTCGATAACCCTGCGGCCCATATAGTGGAGATATTCCATGCAGTTTTTCAGCTCCCGGATGTTCCCCGGCCACTTGTACTGAACCAGCGCCGCCTGAACCTGGGCGCTCATGATGAACCTGCTGCCGAACTGACCGCAGAAGGCCTCCGCCAGCGGCAGGATGTCCTCCCGCCGTTCCCGCAGGGCGGGAATGTGCAGGGGGATGACGTTCAGCCGGTAATAGAGGTCCCGGCGGAAGCTCCCCTGCCGCACCCTGGCGAACAGATCCTCGTTGGTGGAGGAGAGAATGCGGACGTCCACCGGAATGGGCTCCACGGACCCGATGCGGACCACCTCCCGCTCCTGGAGCACCCGGAGGAGCTTGGCCTGAAGGGCGGGGCTGGTGGTCTCAATCTCGTCCAGAAACAGCGTGCCCTGATGGGCACACTCAAAGAACCCGGGCCGCCCGCCCTTCTTCGCTCCGGTAAAAGCCCCCTCCACATAGCCGAAGAGCTCGCTTTCCAGCAGCGTTTCCGTCAGGGCCGCGCAGTTGACGGCGATAAAAGGCCGGTGCTTCCGGGGCGAGGCGTTATGGATGGCCTGAGCGAAGAGCTCCTTGCCGGTGCCGCTCTCCCCGTCCAGCATGATGGAGGCGGCGCCCCCCGCCATGCGCCGGGCAATCTCCCGGGCCTTCCGGATGGCCGGGCTGCTTCCCACGATATCCTGAAAGGTATACCGGGCCCGGCCGCTTCTGGGGGCCTTTTGCAGGCGCAGAAGGGCCTGACAGCTCTCCTCCTCCTGAAAGCGCCGGAACACGGCGAAGGCCCCCAGGGGCCGCCCCCGGATGCCCAGGGATTTGACGGACACCCCCAGATCCTGACCCAGGACGCTCAGCAGACGGGGGGCGTCCTCCGAGGGGGTCAGGGGCAGCTCCGGCAGCACCTCCGCCGCCGGGGCCCCCAGCACCTGTTCCTGGGTGACGCAGAGCAGCTCCTGAGCCGCCCGGTTCACCAGGGTGACAATCCCCTCCTCGTCCACGCAGACAATGCCGCTGTCCAGGGCGTTCAGAATCAGCTCCAGCTTGTTTTCCATGCTCAGGTTGTGATAGGAAATCTTTTGCAGGGAGTAGTCCACCTCGGCCAGGGCGGCGGTGTAGCCGGCAAATTGGGCACTCTCCAAAAACTGCGCGGCTCCCAGCTTCAGGGCCAGCTCGCAGACGGTATTGGCTGTGAGCCAGCGGGCTCCCAGGTCCACCGCCGGCATCCCCGGCGGGGCCATGTCCAGGTCGCCGGGGGCAAACGCCACCTCCGCCTGCGGCACGGTCTCAATCTCCGGGTAATAGGGGAAAAACTCGATGTTGGAGATGCCCAGGTGATAGAGCTGGGCAATGCTCTCCATGGCCATGTGGCGGGTCTGGTTGGCCAGCAGGGCCCTGGTGCCCTTGGGATAGGCCCGCAGTATCTCCAGGGCCTTTTTCGTGAAGGTGACGGCGGAGCGCACGGTCCGGGACTCCGGCGGAAGATAGCGCCGCGCCCAGCTGTTCCGCATCAGGTCGTAATCCGTGGCGGTATTCAGGTACAGGTCGCAGCTTCGCAGCTCCCGCAGGGTTCCGGCCTCCAGACTGTACCGTTCCACCTCCGCCACGCCGTCAAACAGTCCGGCCAGCAGCTGCCCGTAGAAATCCGCCATGCACCGGCGGCGGGAAATAATGCCGAGGGTCTTCACCGCTCCGCCTCCTCTCCTGGTTTCCTCTGATTATAAAAAAGCGCCGCCGGGCTGTCAACTGCCGGAGCTTCTTCAAGGATGTCCATTCACACATTTTATTGTCACCGCAGTTGAAAAGAAGCATCCGCTTCTTTTCAACAAGTGCGGCGATGATTCGCCGCACAGGCCGTAAAACGGCCTTGCGGTGGACTTCATAGTCAGCACAGGGGGCCTTACCCGTCAGCGGCTCCGCCGCTGTTTGAAAATCGGTAGATACCGATTTTCAACTGTGCTGACTATATCAAGAGTATGTCCCGGCCCTTTTTTTATAGCAAACATCAAAATTCCCGACAAACGGGTCGGCCAGGAGGGCGACCCCTACAGAGGTGTGTAGGGGCCGCCGCCCTCGGCGGCCCGCCGGCAGAAATGATGAAGGCTGCCTTAGAAGCGCCAGGCTCCCGGGAGACAGAACCCGGGCCGGAGTCTGCCCCATGGACGCCCCGGGGCCCTTGCAGCGTCCATAAACCTGCACAAAAAATGGCTGTACAGCCAGGTTTTTTTGTGTTATCATTTTAACAACTTTGAAACCCAGGGAGGTGGAAGGGTCATGGAAAAGCAGATCGTCCTGGTGACGGAGGCCGCGTCCTCGGGCCCGGTCTACGCCCAGTGGCTGCGCCGTTTTTTCGCGGACCGCATCCGTCTGGAGCTGTTCAGCGTGGAGGCCAACGACTATGACAGTCTCCCCCGGAACGGGGACCTGTACATCCTCTGCGCCACCTCCAGCGACGCCTTCGGCCACCTCACCGGCCTGGTTCCGCCGGAGGCCAAGGTGGTTTCTCCCTCCGTCACCTTTTTCAAAAAGGAAATCCAGGCCCTTCTTCAGCTCCCCAAGGGCACCCGGGCCATGCTGGTGAATCTCAGCGTTCAGATGGCCTTTGAGAGCATCGCGGAGCTGAACCGGCTGGGCGTCACCCAGGTGGAATTCATCCCGGTTTATCCCGGCTCCGGCTATCCCCTGGACGTGGATCTGGCTATTACGCCGGGAGAGCGGCGCTATGTGCCCCCCACGGTGCTCCAGGTGCTGGACCTGGGCCCCCGTGTATTCACGGCGGACACGCTGGTGGAGATTGCCCTGGCCCTGGGCTTCACCTGGTTCCCCGGAAGCCGGGAATTCCGGGAATACGCCGGGTCCCTGGCGGACTCCGGCCAGAGCCTGGCGGCTCTCTGGAATGAAAATCTGAAATCCGAAACCTATCTGGACATCCTGATGGGCGCTCTGGAAACCGGCGTCCTGGGAATGGACACGGACAACCGGGTGTTTGCCCTGAACTCCGTGGCAGAGGGAATTTTAGGGCTGCGGCGGGCCGCCGCCATCGGCCAGCCCCTGGCCCTCAGCTGCCCGGAGCTGGCCCAGCTGCTGAGCCCGGAGGACCAGCGCTCCACCCGGCTCATCCAGCTGGAAAACACCTATATCAGTCTCTCCTCCGTGCCGGTGGAGCAGCAGGGCCGGCGCATCGGCTGTTTTCTGCTGCTCCAGCGCTTCACCGAGGAGGAGGAGCGGCAGCAGAAGCTGCGGCTCCAGCTCTATCACCGGGGCTATCAGTCCAAATACGTGTTCAGCGACATCATCGCCCAGGACGAAACCATGCTCCGCACCAAGCAGATCGCCGCCAAAATGGCCCGGACGGACTCCGCCATTCTCCTCACCGGGGAGAGCGGCACCGGCAAGGAGCTCTTCGCCCACTCCATCCATCACGCCTCTCTCCGGCGGGACATGCCCTTTGTTGCCATCAACTGCGCCGCCCTGTCGGACTCCCTGCTGGAAAGCGAGCTCTTCGGCTATGACGAAGGGGCCTTCACCGGGGCCAGGAAGGGGGGCAAGCTGGGCCTTTTTGAGTATGCCCACCGGGGCACCCTCTTTCTGGACGAAATAGAGGGTATGAGCCAGCCTCTGCAAATCAAGCTGCTGCGGGTCCTCCAGGAAAAGGAGCTGATGCGGGTGGGGGGCAGCTGCATGATTCCCATCGACGTGCGGATCATCGCCGCCTCCAACGAAAATCTGCTGGAGCGGGTCCGTCAGGGGTCCTTCCGCCGGGACCTCTACTACCGGCTGAACACCCTGCCCCTTGAGATTCCGCCCCTCCGGGAGCGGGGGGAGGATGTACTCCTGATTGCCCGGCACCTGATGCGCCGGAGCGGCGCGCGCTACGCCTTCGCCCCCTCCGCCGAGGAGGCCCTTCTCCGCTGCTCCTGGGAGGGCAACGTCCGGGAGCTGGCCAACCTGGTGGAATATTTAGCCATGCTGGAAAAGCCGGTCATCGAGGCGGCGGACCTGCCCCTCTGCCTCCGGCCTGAGCCCGGTTCCGCCGCTGTCCCGGCCCTCACCGGTCCGGAACGCTTCCGCCAGGCCGCCCATGGCCGGGAGGAAGCCCTGTCCTTTCTCCTCTCCGCTCTGGAGGACGGCCCTGCCGGACGGGGCTTCCTGTGCCGCCGGGCGGAGGAGCGGGGCCTGCCTCTGACGGAGCAGGAGGTCCGGGACGGCCTGAGCCTCCTCCACCGGCTGGGTCTCATCTCCGTCTCCCGGGGCCGGGGCGGCAGCCGCCTGACCCAGGCGGGACGGGCCCTGCTGGAGGAGCTCCAACAGGTGTTCCCCATTTTATAAACTTCACCCTATTATTCCCCTGTTTCCTCTCTCCCTCCAGACCTGCCGCCGGATTTTTTTGTGGAATCCTCCCATTTTCCCGGAGGAAATCGAGCATGAGACACAAAAAAGGCCCTGCCGGATTTTTGGCACGGGAATTGCTTTATAATCCGGCATCCAGCACACAGCTGCAAGCAATGAAAGGAGAATGTCCATCATGCCCTACAATTTCGATGAAGTGGTAGACCGCTCCCAAAACTACGCGGCCAAATTTGAGGAGGCGGAACTGCACTACGGCACCAATCAGGTCATCCCCCTGTGGATTGCCGACATGGATTTCCGCACCGCCCCCTGCGTCGTGGAGGCCATCAAGGAACGGGCCGATCAGGGAATCTTCGGCTACACCTGGCGGACGCCCAGGTATTTCGAGTCCATCGCCGCGTGGCAGCAGAAGCGGAACGGCTGGCTGCCGGACATTGGCAAAATGGCCTTCGCCCCCGGCGTGGTCCCCGCCATGCGGATGGTGCTGAACCTGTTCACCCAGCCCGGGGACAAAATCATCATTCAGCAGCCGGTGTATCACCCCTTTGCCGACGTGGTGGAGAACACCGGCCGGACCCTGGTGGTCAGCCTCCTGAAGCGGGACGAAGACGGCTACTATACCATGGACCTGGAGGATTTCGAGGCCAGGGCCAGGGACGGCGCGAAATACTTCATTCTCTGCAACCCCCACAACCCCGTGGGCCGGGTCTGGACGCCCCAGGAGCTGAAGGCCGTGGGCGACATCTGTGTGAAGTACGGCGTGGGCATTCTCTCCGACGAAATCCACTCCGACCTGATGCTGAACGGCCACAGGCACACCTGCATGGCCTCCGTCTCCTCTGAGATTGCCGCCGTCACCACCACCTTTATCGCCCCCAGCAAGACCTTCAATCTGGCGGGTCTCCAGTCCTCCACCATCATTTTCGACACCGAGGAGCGGAAAGACCAGTACGTGGCGGAGCTCAAGCGGATGGACATTGCCCGGAACAACTGCTTCAGCTTGGTGGCCACCATGGCGGCCTATGAAAAGGGCGAAGCCTGGCTGGAGGAGCTCCAGGTCTACCTGGCGGACAACATGCGCTTCATCTATGATTTCTGCAAGGAGCGCCTGCCGGAGCTGAAGCCCAACCTGCCCGAGGCCACCTATCTCAACTGGATTGACGCCCGGGGCCTGGGAATGGACGACGAGGCCCTCCACCGCTTCTGCGTAGACAAGGCCGGCGTGGCCTTCGGCAAGGGCACGGACTTCGGCGCAGGCGGAAGCGGCTTCCTGCGGCTCAATGCCGCCTGCCCCCGCTCCACCATCGAGAAGGCCCTGACCCAGCTGGAGAAGGCCCTCCGGGCCCGCTGAGCCGGCGGTCATTCCATCATCAAAGCGGCTGGCCGCTTTGATACGGCGGGATATCCCGCCGCCTGCGGAGTCCGGCGCATAACCGGGACCGTCCTGTGTTCCCGGTTGTGCGTTGGCTATAAAGAAACCACAAGCGTGAATGAGAGAGGAGAAAACAAATGGAAAACCAGAAAAAACTAGGCGCATCCGCATTCCTGCCCCTGATTGTGTTCCTGGCCCTGTACATCGGCTGCGGCATCACCTTCACCCTGATGGGCGTTGAAAGCCCCTTCGGCCAGTTCCCCCGCCACGTGGCCCTGCTGGCCGGCATCGCTGTGGCGCTGCTGCTGGCGCCCCAGGTCAAGGTCGGCACCAAGCTGGACGTTTTCTGCGAAGGCATGGGCAACTCCGGCGTCATGATGATTATTCTCATCTACCTGATGGCCGGCGGCTTCCAGGGCGCGGCGGCGGCCATGGGCGGCAAGGATTCCGTCATCAACCTGGCGCTGCATTTCATTCCCGTCTCCCTGCTGATCCCCGGCGTGTTCCTGATGTGCTGCTTCATCTCCACCGCCATCGGCACCTCCATGGGCACCATCGCGGCCATGGCCCCCGTGGCCATCGGCGTGGCCCAGGGCGCGGGCCTGAATCCCGCCATCGTGGGCGCGGCGGTCATCGGCGGCTCCTATTTCGGCGATAACCTGTCCATGATTTCCGACACCACCATTTCCGCCGCTCAGGGCTGCGGCTCCGAGATGCGGGACAAGTTCCGGATGAACTTCTTCATGGCCCTGCCCGCTGCCATCATTGCCATGGTGCTCTACGGCGTCCTGGGCGGCCACGGCTCCGGCTCCATCGAGGCCGGCTCCTTCAACATCATCCAGGTCCTGCCCTACATCGTGGTCCTCATCACCGCCCTCATGGGAATCAACGTGGCGGTGGTCCTCTTCGTCGGAATCCTGATGACCGGCGTCATCGGCCTGGCCATGGGAAGCGTGGGCTTCTTTGAGTGGGTTCAGGCCATCGGCGGCGGCATGAGCGACATGTTCTCCATCTCCATTGTGGCGGCCCTGGTCTCCGGCATCATCGGCCTGGTCCGGTACTACGGCGGCGTGGAGTGGATGGTCAGCGCCATCACCTCCCGCATCAAGAACCGCCGGGGCGCGGAGTACGGCATCGGCCTGCTGTCCGGCGTGCTCTCCGCCGCACTGGTGAACAACACCATCGGTATCATCGTCACCTGCCCCATCGCCAAGGAAATCGGCGGGAAATACGGCATTGCCCCCAAGCGGCTGGCCAGCCTGGTGGATATCTTCGCCTGCGCCTTCCTGGCCCTGATGCCCCATGACGGCGGCATCCTCATCGTCACGGAGCTGGCGGGCTGCACGCCGCTGGACATCCTGCCCTACTCCTTCTACATGTTCGCTCTGATTATCTTCACCTGCGTCACCATTCAGATGGGTCTGCTCCGCACCCCCGAGGAGAAGGAATTCGCCCGGAAGCAGGAAGCCGCCGCCAGGCGCTGAGCGCTCCGCTTTCCCCTCACCTTCAAACCGGCTGAAGGCCCCGGGACAGCCCGGGGCCCTGGCCCTCAAATCAACCCCCAAAAATAAAGGAGGCACTTTTACCATGGACAAAAAAGTCATTTCCACCACCGACGCCCCCGGCGCCATCGGCCCCTATTCCCAGGCCTGGACCGCCGGAGACTTCATCTTCACCTCCGGCCAGATTCCCGTGGACCCCGCCACCGGCGAGATTCCCGCCGGCATCGCCGCTCAGGCGGAGCAGAGCTGCAAAAACGTGGCCGCCATTCTCCGCGCCGCCGGATACGGCATGGACGGCGTGATTAAGACCACCTGTTTCCTGGCGGACATGGGCGACTTCGCCGCCTTCAACGAGGTCTATGCCAAATTCTTCACCTCCAAGCCCGCCCGGTCCTGCGTGGCGGTGAAGGATCTGCCCAAGGCCGTCCTCTGCGAAATCGAGGCCGTCGCCGTCAAATAATTTCCTTGTTTCAAACGCCCCAGCCTGTCGAAAAAGTTTTTTCGACAGGCTGGGCAAGTTTTCAAAACTTTCATAAAGTTTTGAAAACTTATTGATTGGACACGAAAGACACCCCTGATGGGTTTACCCGTAAAGGGTACGCCGCATCCCTAAGCGGCAGAGCCGCCAAGGGCTGCGCTGTCTTTCATACTATCTTCCTTTCCGACAGAAGAAAAAGGATCCCTTTTTGACAAGCTGGCCCCTCCTTTCCTTGGAAAGAAGGGGCGTTTCTCGTCCTTTGGGCGCCGGGCCGCCGGTTTTCACAGTCCGGCGGGATTCTTTTCAGGCGGGCCGGATATAAAAAGGAGCCGCCCGGCGATACGCGCCGCGCGGCCCAAGCGGGTGGGATATTGGAAAGCTTCCTGCTTCAGCATACCACGTCCCGCCCGGTTTTGTAAACAGGAGGTTTTGTCGAACCGCGGGAAGTTTTCCCGATTTCCGCCGGCAGCGGGGCGGGTCCCGCCGCCTTTGTGAATATTTTTAAAAAAGAGGCTTTTTTCTCTTTCCAATCCCTCACAAATGTGTTATATTATACAAAAGGGGATGCCCCATCCTCTTTCACACGAAAGGAGCGATCGCAATGAAGTACACATACACATGCAAAAAGGTCTCTCTAAATGATTCCATCAAGGAATATGCGGAAAAGAAGATCTCCAAGCTGAACCGCTATTTTCGGGACGAGGATACCACCGCGTCTGTGACCTTCTCGGTGGAGAAGAACCACCTGTGTACGGTGGAGCTTACCATCCGGGGCGGTGGAACCCTGCTCCGCGCTCAGACCCAGGCGCCGGACGGCGATATGCGGGGGGCGCTGGACGCGGCCGTCGGCTATATCGAGCGCCAGATTCTCAAGAACAAGACCCGCCTGGCCAAGCGCCTGCGGAGCGAGGGGTTCCCGGCCCCTGCACCCTCCGGGGATTTCGAGGTGGCGGAGGAGAAGGAATTTGCAGTCGTCCGCACCAAGCGCTTTGCCGTAAAGCCCATGAGCACGGAAGAGGCGATTTTGCAGATGAATCTGCTGGACCATAACTTTTTCGTTTTCCGCAGCAGCGAGGACGACAGCCTTTCCATTGTCTACCGCCGCAAAAGCGGGGGCTACGGCCTGATCGTCACCGACGACGAGGAATAAGCGAAAAACCTGGAATGCGCACGAAAGGGCCCTTCGGGGCCCTTTTGTTCGGCGGCCGCCTCCCGGAAAATCCGCCCCTTTCCAGAATTTCCTTTGACAAATCTCCCAAAATGTGGGATACTTTCCTATACTGAATTTAATACAGGGCTCCGGCCCTGGGAATGGAGCGGCGCATGGAGCAGCTGAGAAAGAAAAAGGGCTTTATCTGCGATATGGACGGCGTGATTTATCACGGCAACCAGCTTTTGCCGGGAGTCAGAAAGTTCGTGGACTGGCTGGCAAAGGAGAAGAAAAATTATTTGTTTCTGACAAACTCCAGCCAGTACACCCCCAAGGAGCTCCAGCAGAAGCTGGCCCGGATGGGTCTGGACGTAGACGAGTCCCATTTTTACACCAGCGCCCTGGCAACGGCCCACTTCCTGGACAGCCAATCGCCGGGATGCAGCGCCTATGTGGTGGGGGAGCACGGAATTACCAACGCCCTCTATGACAAGGGCATCACCTATAACGACGTGAATCCGGACTATGTGGTGGTGGGGGAGCCCACGGCCTATAATCTGGAGCAGATTACGAAGGCCATCCGCCTGGTCAACGCCGGCGCGAAGCTGATCGGCACAAACTCCGACCTGACAGCTCCAGCGGAGGCGGGCATCGTCCCGGCCTGCCGGGCGCTGATTGCGCCCATTGAGCTGGCCACGGGAAAGCGGGCCTATTTCGTGGGGAAGCCCAACCCCCTGATGATGCGGGCGGGGCTTCGGATGCTGGGGGTCCACTCCGAGAACGCGGTTATGGTGGGCGACCGGATGGACACGGACATCATCGCCGGCATCGAAACCGGCCTGGACACGGTGCTGGTGCTCTCCGGCGTGTCGGACCGGGAGACCTGTGAGCAGTTCCCCTACCGCCCCCGGTTCATTTTGAAAGGCGTGGGGGAAATCCCCGGGAAATAAATCTTAAGGCGTGTGGATGGAAGAAATCCCCCGGCTGTGCCGGGCCGCTTCCTCCCCATCAGACCGGTCTGCCGAAAAGGGCATATCCTTCTTCCATCGGAAAGAGGGGTATGCCCTGTCTCTATGCCCCGTTCTCTGCCCGGTCCCGGGCGGCGTCAGCCGTCCCGCTCCTCAAAGTCCTTGACAATGGGAGGAAGCTGGGAAATCATGTTGTCCATGTCCTCAAACATGGCGCTCTTCGTGGTGCCCAGGCGGCTGGCCTGGTCAATGTGCTTGACAACCTCCTGATACCGGTCTTTCATCTGGTCGAAAAACCGGCAGATGGTCTGCAGGTTCGTCCGGGATACCTCAATCACCTGGGAAATCTCCGTCTGCACGGAGGCGGAGCCCTCTGCCGCTGCCGTAATCTTATGGAAGCTCTCGTCGGCCTGGGCCACAATATCCGTGCCCTTCCCCAGGGTCTGCTGAGACGACGAGATGCTGGCGCTGAGCTGGCCGGCCTGAACCTCCACCTCACAGACGCCCGTATCCACCTCTCCGGCCAGCACCTTGATCTCCTTGGCCAGCTCCTTGACCTGGGCGGCCACCACCGCGAAGCCCCGGCCCTCCACGCCGGCCCGGGCCGCCTCAATGGAGGCGTTGATGGCCAGAATGTTGGTCTGGTCCGCAATGGACACAATTTTGCCCATGCACTTCTGAATGTCCTGAATGGCGGACTGGAGGTGGGAGAAGGTCACCGCCATTTCCTCATAGGATTTCTGCACCGCCATGGAGTTCTCCCCCAGGGCGCCCATCTGGGCCTGCGCCTCTGTCACAGCCTGGGCAATCTCATCCCGCACCTGGTCAAACTGCTCCGCCGTCTGGTCAATGCTGGAAAAGGATTGGCCCATGTCCTGGAGCTTTGCCTGAAAGTGGTCCGCCTCCTTCAGCACATTGGAAAAGGTGGCCCCCACCATGCTCAGCTCCGACAGGGAGGCAACCTCCTTCTTCACCAGCTCCTTCTGATAGACCTTCAGGCTGCCGGCCACGTGCAGCACCGGATAGAGACTCTTTTCCTCCTGAACCGGCGTCTGCCGGCGTTTTCCCGAACCCGAAAATAACATACTCCGCACCTCCCTTACTCAAACACGACGCAGGTCATGGACTGGTTGACAAAGCGGTTGTTATAATGCTCCCCGTATCCCACGAAGCCGGCGTGGCTGCCCAGCGCCGACATCTCCCGCAGATAGGTCTGCATGTAATTCCGCTCGGAAAACAGCTTGTAGCGGAACAGGCAGTTCACCGAGAAAATCGCGGAACGGCGGGGGAAGTCCCGGCAGATCTGCTGGATGGTGTTCTTCGTTATGGCCTGATAATCCCCCAGCTCCAGGAGAATCAGCACGTCGGAGTCGTTGACCTGGCGGAAGCAGGCCAGGGCGTTTCCATGGACCTCCTTGATGGAGATAATGCAGGTGTCATCCCCGTTGATTTTGCCGAACGGATTTTGGAAGGTCCGGGTCAGGATCTCCTGGTCCGTCACATGGAGGATGCTCTCGTAGACCTGCTTGGCCGGTTTCCCGTTCAGGGAGCCCAGTATGTAATTGGCCCGGTCGGTGTTGGAGGCAATGAAACGGTAATTTCCATATTGATGATAAATATTTTCCTTATAGGTCTTCACCCGGCCGTTCAGATTCCGGACCATTCCATAGGCCACCGCGTTCTCATAGACCCGGCCGTTTACCGAAACACGGCCCTGGTCGCCGGTTCCGCCCACCAGGGGGATGCCTGTCCGCTGGAGAACGGTGTTGATGGTCGTCAGCACGCAGGCGTCATTTCCGGCGCAGAAGTCAATGCACACCGTATCCTGACGGGAGCCGCCCACGGCCTGCACATCCCGCTCCAGCCGGTGGATGTACTTCACCGGCATGGTGGTCACGTCCTCCAGGACGCCGGCGGCGGCCTTCACTCCGTCGGAAAAGGCGATGACCCCCACGCCGTTCTCCACCACCTGGGTCTGATAGCTCATACCAATGCAGCCAATGCTGGGAACGCCGGGAAAGCACCGCTCCAGCTCCTTGACATGCTCCTCGAACTGCGGCTGGTTGGATAACAGCATGATAAACTGGGGAGAGTGGAGCCCCCGGAGGGCCTCCTTCAGATTTCCGCTCTGACTCATACCGAAAGACTGTTTCACGCCGCTGTCTCCTCCTCTAATATTCATAATGGCTTAGCTTTCCAATTATACCGGAAAGGAACAGCTGTGTCAATAACCACCGGGCGCCGGGAGGGCCCTTTCGCGCATTTTATCAGAAGGCGGCGATTCCGGGGCGTTTTTTTGCTCCGGCAGAAAAATTCCCCCCAGGCGGGCCTGCCCCATCCTCTGTTTTATAACCGGGGCCGGGCCTGTGTCCCAGGGGCTCCGCCCCACGCCGGACGGGGGGTGCCTCCCGCCCTCCCTGTTTCTCAGTAAAAATTTATTGAAAAACGATAAATCAGCATTGACTTTCGATAAAGTCCGTGGTAGGATACCAGAGAAAGGAGGCGGTTCCAATGAAAACCGTCGACGCCCGGAAAATCGCCGGGGTACTGAACGTTCTGGTGGGAATTGCCCTGGTGTGCAATGTAATCGCCGTGTACATGGTGCCCACCATTGTGCTGGTGGGCGGCGCTCAGAATCTTGTCGGCCACCTGGAGCAGTGGGGCGGACTGCGGGGGACTCTGGCTGCCTGGGGCCACGGCTGGATCTGGTTCGGCAGCTACGAGTGGGTTCTGACCCTGTTCCTCGTCTTCGCCGGCGTCAACACCGCCGTCATCCTCCGGCAGGCCCGGCGGGTGCTGGGCACCGTCCTCCGGGGGGAGCCCTTCTCCATGGAAAATGCCGTCAGCCTCAGCCGTGCCGCTCTCAGCTGTTTCCTCATCGCCGGGGCGGCTCTGGGACGGGTGATTTTCAGCGTGTGGCACTACCAGTCTCTCCGGCCCCTGGGGACATACAACGCGCTGTTTGTGCCCATGTTCGCCATGGGGGGGCTGCTGTGTCTGGTGATGTCCGCCCTCTTCCGCCAGGCGGCGGAGCTGAAGGCGGAAAACGACCTGACCATATGAGGTGCCGCCATGATCGTTGTGAATCTGGATGTAATGATGGCGAAGCGGAAAATGAGCCTGTCCCAGCTGGCGGAGCAGGTGGACATCACCCTGGCCAACCTGTCGGTTCTGAAGAACAACAGGGCCAAAGCCGTCCGGTTCTCCACGCTGGAGGCCGTCTGCAAGGCCCTGGACTGCCAGCCGGGAGATATTCTGGAATTTGTGCCGGACCGTGATGGGTGAGCACCTGAGAGGAGCGCTGTGATATGACGTTTATGACTTGGATGGTTCCTCTGTTTCTGGCTCTGGCGGCGGGAGCCGCAGGGCTGCTGGTTTGGGGATTCCTGCGGAAGGAGCGAACGGATCTCTGCGCCGCCGCCCTGCTGCTGGCTCTGCTGCTGGCAATGGTGCTGATCCTGGGGAGCTTTCTGGGGCGGACATGACCGCCGTGGTTTCATAAAAACGCTGTCCCTCCCTGAAGGACAGCCTTGATAAGGAGAATTGCATATGAGCGAATTTGAAAACGCCCTGCCGGCGGAGGGCGGGGCGAAGCCTGCCCAAAATCCGGAAAACCACCCGCAAACCCATGAAACGCCGCCTGTTTCCGGCACAGAGACAGGCCCTGTGCCGGGGGCGGGACCGGGCAGACCGGGGGAACCGCTCCCCTGGAGACCGGAGGCAGACATCACAGGGCGGGATAAGGTTTTCACGCTGCTGACGGGCTGCTTCTGCCTCCTGCTGGTCAACACCGCCGGCTGGCCCTGGGGCATGTGCGACACGCTGCTGTTCTTCGCCTGGTATCTTCTGCTGCTGGGCTTCACGGGGCGGGAACCCCTGTGCCGCCGCCGGGAGAGCCGGGTGCTGCTGGGGGTGAACCTGGCCCTTGCGGCGACCTTCGCCCTGACCTCCAACCCCCTGTTCCGTCTGTGGAATTTTATGGCCCTGGCGCTGCTGGTCCCACTCCAGGCCCTGTCCCTCTCCGCCGGAGCCCTGCTGCCCTGGTGGCGGCCCGCCATGCTGTGGGAGCGGTTTCTGCTGGCGGCCTGGGGCCTGTTCGGGAATCTGTGGGTTCCTCTGACGGCGGCGTTCCCGGAGCGGGAGCGGCGGGAGGAACGGAACAAGCGGACGCTGCCCCTGGTCCTGGGGACGGCGGGGGCTTTGGCGCTGGTGGCGGTACTGGTACCGGTGCTGATGTCCGCCGACGCCCTGTTCGCCGCCTCCCTGGAGGCCCTTCGTTTCCCCAGCCTGGATCATCTGGAGGAGTGCCTGGGAAAGCTCTTCTGGACCCTGGCGCTGACGCCCTTTGTCTTCAGCTTCCTGTACAGCCTCCGGCACCCCAGGCCCCTGAGCGGCTCCCTGCCGGAGAAGCGGACGGACGGCCTGAGCTTTCTGCTGATGCTGGCGGCGCTGGACGGGCTCTACCTGCTGTTTCTGGCGGTGCAGTCCGCCGGGCTCTTCGGCGGGCCGGAGTATCTGGCCCGGCGGGGCGTCAGCTATGCCGAGTGGGCCCGGAGCGGCTTTTTCCAGATGGTGGGGGTCACCGTGGTCAACCTCACCGTCACCCTGGCGGGGCTGACCTTCTCCCGGCGGGAGGGGCGAACCTGGACGGTCCTCCGGCTGCTCTCCGCCCTGCTGGCGGGGGAAAGCCTGCTGCTGCTGGCCTCCGCCGCCTGGCGGATGACCCTGTACGTCTCCGCCTACGGTCTGAGCTTCAAGCGCTGCATGACCTACTGGGGCATGGTGATGATGGCCCTGTTCTTTCTGGCGGCGCTGTGGAAGCTGCAAAAGCCGGACAGGAGCTTCTGCCGCCTGGCCTTCCCCCTGGCCCTGGCGGGGTGGTTGGTGATCAACTGCGTGCCCCTGGACTATCTGGTGGCAAAGGACCAGGTGGACCGGTATCTTGCCTGTGATGCCCGGGGTGGAACGCCCAATATCAGCGTCAGCTACCTGCTTTATGACCTCTCCTATGATACCCTGCCCCAGCTGGCCCGGCTGGACAGCCGCCTGACCTTCCTGGACTGGCGCACCGGGCGGGAGGAGCCCCTGGGGGAGATGCTGGAGCGCCGCCGGGAGGAGGCCCGGCAGGACTGCGCCGGCTGGCAAAGCTGGTCCCTCTCCGCCTGCATCGCGGCGGGGGGCTGAGCCAGAAATCCCCGCCGCATGACGTACGAAAACGCCCGCCTGGTTGTACAGACGGGCGTTTTCCGCGCTTTGAGCGCTTGTCACTTGGTCAGGCAGACGCCGGAATCGTCCTTCCGGACCCGGAGCCTGCCGTCCTCCACCGCCAGCAGGGCAGTGTCGCCGGCTTTCAGGGTGCCGTCCAGCATCCCTTCGGCCACGGCGTCCTCCACCTGGTTCTGAATGCAGCGGCGGAGGGGCCGGGCGCCATACTTGGGGTCGAAGCCCGCCTTTGCCAGCTCGGCCACCGCCTCGTCGGAGGCGTTCAGGTGCAGGCCCATGGTCTCCATCCGGGCGGAGACGGCGGACAGCATCCGGCGGGCCACCTCCCGGATATCCGTCTCAGTGAGGGAGCGGAAGACGATGATGTCGTCGATGCGGTTCAGGAACTCAGGCCGGAAGGTCTGGCGGAGCTCCGCCATGACGGTCTCCCTGGCCCGCTGGAATTTCTGCTCGCCGTCCTCGGCGGCGCTGTCCGACTGGGCAAAGCCCAGCTTCGTCCCGGCGGTGGTGAGGCTTTTGGCCCCGACGTTGCTGGTCATGACGATGACCGTGTTTTTAAAGTCCACCGTCCGGCCCTGGGCGTCGGTGATGCGGCCGTCGTCCAGAATCTGGAGCAGCATGTTCCATACATCCTCGTGGGCCTTCTCAATCTCGTCGAAGAGCACCACGGAATAGGGTCTCCGGCGGACCTTTTCCGTCAGTTGGCCGCCCTCCTCATGGCCCACATAGCCTGGAGGGGAGCCCACCAGACGGGACACCGTGTGCCGCTCCATATACTCGGACATGTCGATGCGGATGATGGAGCTCTCGTCACCGAACATGGCTTCGGCCAGGGACTTGCACAGCTCCGTCTTGCCCACGCCGGTGGGGCCCAGGAAGAGGAAGGAGCCTGTGGGGCGCTTGGGGTCCTTGAGACCCACCCGGCCCCGGCGGATGGCCCGGGCCACGGCCTGAACGGCCTCGTCCTGGCCCACCACTCTCTTGTGCAGGGTGTCCTCCATGTGAAGCAGGCGGATTCCCTCGTCCTCGGTCAGACGGGTGACGGGAATGCCGGTCCAGCCGGAGACCACGGCGGCGATGTCCTCCGGGCCCACGGGGCGGTGCTTCACCTCGCTCTTGCGGCGCTTGTCCCGCTCGATTTCCACCTGGTCCCTGTAGTTCTTCTCGATATCCCGGAGCTGGGCGGCGGTTTCATAGTCCTGCCTGGCAATCGCCGCCTCCTTGTCCTTGGCCAGGGCGGCAATCTTCTCCTCCAGGCTCTTCAGCTCCGGGGATATCTCCTCCGTCTCCATCCGCACTCTGGACGCGGCCTCGTCCATCAGGTCGATGGCCTTGTCGGGCAGGAAGCGGTCCGCGATATAGCGGGCGGACAGGGAGACGGCGGACTCCAGGGCCTCGTCGGTAATCTGGAGCTTGTGGTGCTGCTCGTACTTGGGCCGCAGGCCCTTCAGGATTTCCAGGCTGGCCTCCTGGCTGGGCTCGCCCACCTGGACGGGCTGAAAACGGCGCTCCAGGGCGGCGTCCTTCTCGATATATTTCCGGTACTCGTTGAGGGTGGTGGCGCCGATGACCCGGATTTCCCCCCGGCCCAGGGCGGGCTTGATGATGTTCGCCGCGTCCACGGCGCCCTCGGCGCTGCCGGCTCCCACGATGGTGTGGAGCTCGTCGATGAACAGAATCACGTCCCCGGACTTCTGGACCTCCTCCAGGGCCTTCTTGATTCGCTCCTCAAACTCGCCCCGGTACTTGGTGCCGGCCACCATGCCGGAGAGGTCCAGGGAGAGAATGCGTTTGTCCAGCAGGTCTTCCGGCACGTCGCCCATGGCAATCTTCCGGGCCAGGCCCTCCGCCACGGCGGTCTTGCCCACGCCGGGCTCGCCAATGAGACAGGGGTTGTTCTTGGTCCGCCGGGAGAGAATCTGAATAACCCGCTGAATCTCGCTGTCCCGGCCAATCACGGGGTCCAGCTTCCCCGCCCGGGCGTCGGCGGTCAGGTCCCTGGTGAATTCCCGCAGGGTCTTTCCGCTGCCGCCGGCGCCGCCGCTGTTTTTGGGCTCCTCCCGGGTGGATTTTCTCGCGCTGTTCTGGGCCCGCTCCTGGAGCTTGTGCATCAGGGCGTCATAGAGCCGCCGGGGGTCCGAGCCGGACAGCCGGAGCATCCGGACGGCCATGTTGTTCCCCTCCCGCAGCAGGCCCGCCAGCAGATGTTCGGCGCCCACATAGGCGCTGCCGCCTCTGGCGGAGTCCTCCATGGCGATTTCCACCACCCGGCGGGCCCTGGGGGTGAGGCCCTGGGCCGGGTTGCCGCCGGGGTTCCCGGCTCCCACGCTCCGGCAGATCATCTCGGCAATGAGGTCGTAGGTAAGGCCGTCCTCCACCAGAACCTCATGGGCCGCTCCTCCCGTCTGACGGAGGAGGCCCAGCAGCAGATGTTCGGTGCCCACATAGCCGTGCCCCAGCTCGCTGGCGGATTCCTGGCTGAGCCGAAGAGCCTCTTCCGCTCCGGGGCTGAATTTCCGTTCACTCATATCGTTCTACTTCCTTTCTGAAAGATTCGTGTTTTCCTCAGCTGTTTTCCTTCTCCAGGGCCCTGATCCGGTCCCGGAGCTGGGCGGCCCGCTCAAAATCCTCCGTCTCCACGGCCCGGGCCATTTCATGCCGCAGGGCGTTCAGCTCCCGGGTCCTGGCAAAGCGGTTCTGATCGTCCTGCTCCGCCTTCTCCGGCGTCTTCTCCGGCGTCTTCGCCGGTGCGCCCAGGGCGGGCATGTCGGCGAAAAGATCGTCCAGCGGGTTGTCAAACATCTCTCCCAGCATCTGGTGGAACTGCTCCGGCATGGAGAGGCGGGGGACGGTGAACTGGTCAAAGCCGTCAGACAGTCCGCCGAAGGGGTTGGAGAAAAGACTGCCAAAACTGTTCATCATTCTCTGATGGCTGGCGGCGATTCGCTGGGTAAAGCCCAGTTTGGCGGCGCAGTCGGCGCAGAGGTGTTTTTCTGTGACTTGACCGTTGATGTTGCTCTGGTAAACAAAGGTGACTTCATTTTTGCCACAATGTTCGCATTTCATAATACTTACCTCCATATATCTGCAAATATTTTGTTGACTGATTCCAATAGGGGCTAAACCTGTAAAATCAGCACATTCCGCAGAATGTCCGCCCGAACAGCGTCCCGGTTCTGCCGGGGCACGGCGGCCAGGGCTTTGTCGCTCACCGCCGCCAGAATCGTCCGGACCAGGGTTTCCTCCAGGGCCCCGGCCTCCGCCAGATTGGCGAGAATGGCTCTGGCCGAGGGCAGGTCCACCCCCTCCCCCAGGGAGTTGATAACGTGCATCATCAGCGTCTGCCGGTCCACCCGGACCCGGGTGATGCGGATGTACCCGTTGCCCCCCCGGCGGCTCTCCACGATGTAGCCCCGTTCCGGGGAAAAGCGGGTGGACATCACGTAGTTGATCTGGCTGGGCACGCAGTTGAAGCGCTGGGCCAGGTCGCTGCGCTGGACCTCCAGCACCCCGTCCCCGGATTCCTCCAGACTCTCCTGGAGAAAGGCCGCAATCAAATCTGAGATTCCCATGGGGCTCCTTCCTTTCTGTCCTTTCTGTTCTTTCTGTAAGCCGGTCTCCTGGCCGCCGCTTCCCTGTATATCCTGGGCCTATGGGGCAGGCTCCGAACCCGGCAAAGACATCTGTTGCTTTCAAGTTTGACTTTGACTTTGACTTTCTTTGATGTTCTTGATGCTGTCAGTATAGCACTTCCCCGGCAAATGTCAAGAGCTAAATTTTGACTTTCTCTGACCAATATGAAAACAAATCATGAACAGTTAGCCTTGACAAACCGCTTTTGCGGCCTTTTTTGGGCCTTCACAAAAATTTTCCTGTGATTTTTTTAACAGCCCCCTTGCTTTTTTTAAATTGTATGCTACAATGAGGATACAATTCTAATGGAGGTGCTACCCATGGCCTATAAGATCACTTCTGCCTGCGTGAGCTGCGGCGCTTGCTCTGACGCTTGCCCCGCCGGCGCTATCAGCCAGGGCGATGATTCCTATGTCATCGACGCCGCTGCCTGCCTGGACTGCGGTTCCTGCAGCGACACCTGCCCCAACGGCGCCATCGTTCCCGAGGAGTAAGAGGAAGCTACATAAAAAATCCGCAGGGATTCCCTGCGGGTTTTTTATATGCGGGGCCGGGAGAGAGTCCGGAATAGACCGGATTGCGGAAGGCGGCTTCCAAATCCTCTTTTGAAATGAGCTCCGCGTAAAAATCAGGGTCCCGGTTGATTTCACTCACCGGGGGCGCCGGCTCCTCCGTAACAAATGCAAAGCCCAATTCCGTCACCGGTTCGGCGGAGCGGTCCGGGAAAACCTCAACCATGGGGGTGGCGTAACGCTCGTTGGCGAGGTGGACCTCGTAAAAGAGCACCACCGGCATCTCGTCGTCGGTATATCGCCAGTACCAGCGGATATACTCAAACTGTTCCATAAAACCTCCTGCTTACAGGCCGGAGAGATCAAAGTCCGGCGTATACTCCTCCCTGGCGGAGGTCCGTTCCTGGGTGTAGCCGCAGGCAATGCCGCAGTTCTCCATATACGCCGCCGCCGCCCGGTACTCCGCCCTGGTCACATGCCGGGCCAGCGTTCCAGCAGCTCCGGGCTGAGGGGTGTACTGGCTCATCAGGGAGAAGAGTACCTCGCCGGGGCGGAAGGTCTCCGCCACCCAGTCTATACACCGGCGGGTGTTCTCCAGCTCCCCCGGCAGCAACAGATGACGGATGAGCACGCCGGATTTCAATTGGCCATCTTCCATCCGGTAAGGGCCCGTCTGGCGGAACATTTCCAGAATGGCGGGGGCGGCGCGGTCAAAGTAGTCCGGCGCGGCGGAGTACCGCTCCGCCGGACCCGGCAGGGCATATTTCAGGTCCGGCAGGTAGACCTGGACCTTCCCCTCCAGCTGCTGTAAAGCGGAGACGCTTTCATAGCCCCCGCAGTTCCAGACCACCGGCACCGGCCAGGGCTCAGACCCCAGGGCCTCCAGCACGGCGGGGGCAAACTGGGTGGGGCTCACCAGGTCCAGACAGGCCGCCCCCTGGGCGGTCAGCTCCCGGAAAATCTCCCGGAGACGGGAGACGGACACGGCCTTCCCCACGCCGCCCTGAGAGATGGGTTTGTTCTGGCAGTACACACAGCGGAGATTGCACCCGGAGAAGAAGACGGCCCCCGCCCCCTTCTCCCCCACCAGACAGGGTTCCTCCCATTGGTGCAGCATCGCCCGGGCCACGACGGGCTCCCAGGGCATCCCGCAGACCCCCGGTTTCGTCTCACGGTCCGCCCGGCAGTTCCGGGGACACAGTCCGCAGAGCATCACAGGACCCCCACGCCGAAGTCCGGCCCCAGGTTGCCCTCCATCCAGTGGCGGCGGCAGAGGCCGATGTACTTGTCATTGGCTCCCAGCACCACCTGTTCGCCCTCCTTCAGCACCTTGCCCTGTTCGTCAAAGCGGGCGTTGAAGGTGGCCTTCTTGCCGCACCAGCAAATCGTTTTGACCTCCTCAATCTTGTCCGCCATGACCAGCAGGGCATAGCTGCCGGGAAACAGCTCCCC
Source organism: uncultured Oscillibacter sp. (assembly GCF_947654275.1). Classification (GTDB taxonomy): domain Bacteria; phylum Bacillota; class Clostridia; order Oscillospirales; family Oscillospiraceae; genus Oscillibacter. Next base: position 23,996 of record NZ_CANTJS010000041.1, read on the forward strand.
CTTGAAGTCCGCCCGGAGCCCATAGCACATGACGGGGATATCCAGATGGTCCACCAGATAGACCAGGTGCATGACCTCCTCCCGGGTCAGAAACTGGGCTTCGTCCACGATGATGCAGGCATTCTGCTGAAGCTCCATGACGGTCATCTCCCGCATTTCATCGAAGTACACGCAGGGGTAGGTCAGCCCAATCCGGGAGGTCACCACATGCTCCCCGTCCCGGGTGTCCAGCCGGGGCTTGACCATCAGGGCCTTCTGGCCCCGCTCCTCATAATTAAACCGGGCCATCAGGGCGTTGGCGGACTTGCTGGAGCCCATAGCCCCATACTTAAAGTATAACTGTGCCATCATAATACCGAGAGCAGCGCATGAAGAAGGGGGGTGCGGAGATATGGAACGCTCCGCCCTTCCCCGGTTCATATGTCTCTCCCGTTCCTCCTTTTGGTTTGTTTCATGTTCAGGGTCTTTGCCGGGAACGACAAAAATTATCTTTCCGCCTCTCACCGGCTGTCCCCGTCCTGTTCCTAAGATTCCCTCTCTCCGCCCGCCTGCCGGACGTGCTCCTCGAAAACCCGTCCGGTTCTAAGGGGCAGAAAGGCTATGGGCGGCGGCGTCTCCCGCCCCCTTCGCCAGCACCAGAGCCAGCGGAGGCACCAGAGGAGCTTTCGCAGCAGAAGCAGCAGAAGGATTAAAAGCGCCCATTGCAGCAGTCTCATGGCGTTCCTCCCAGCAGCCGGGCCGCCTCGGCGCTGTACCGGGCAAAGGCCGAGGGCACCGCCCGGGACTCCAAGCTGCCTGTCCATAGAAATTCCGGCGGACCCTCTCCGGAGACCTCCAGAACATAGCCGGTCATATGCCACTCCACATGGGTGAAGATGTGCCTGGCGGCAAGCCTGCTCCTCCAGACCTTCGGCTCCAGACCCCAGGCGGCCAGAATTTTCCCGGCGGCGGACTCGTCCAGGCTCCCCTCCACGTTGGGAAACTCCCAGAGCCCCGCCAGAAGGCCCGTGCCGGGCCGCTTCCGCAGGGCGGTTTCCCCGTTCCGCAGGAGAAGGAACACGGTTTTCTCCTCTACCCGCCGGGCTTTTTTGGGCTTTTTGACCGGCAAAGTCTCCGCTGTGCACCGGGCCTGTCCCAGACAGAAGTCCCGGACCGGACAGAGGAGGCACCGGGGCGGGCCGTTGGGGCCGCAGACCGTGGCCCCCAGCTCCATCAGGGCCTGATTGAAGATGCGGATATCCGCCTCTTCCTCCGGAAACATCTCCTGGACCCGGGCACGGACGGCCTTCTTCACCCCGGGGTCCGAGACATCGTCATGGCAGTCCGTCAGGCGGGCATAGACCCGGAGGACATTGCCGTCCACCGCCGCCTCCCGCCGCCCGAAGGCCGCCGAGGCAATGGCAGAAGCGGTGTAGTCCCCCACACCGGGCAGCTCCAGAAGCCCGGCGCGGGTGTCGGGAAAGCCCCCCCGCTCCGCCACCAGTCTGGCGGCTCTCTGGAGATTCCGGGCCCGGCTGTAGTAGCCCAGGCCCTCCCAAAGCTTCATCAGCCGGTCTTCCGGGGCGGCGGCCAAAGCCTCCACCGTGGGGAAGGTCTCCAGAAACCGGGCATAATAACCCAGCACCGCCGCCACCCGGGTCTGCTGGAGCATGATTTCAGAGACCCAGATCCGATAGGGGTCCCGGGTCCGCCGCCAGGGCAGGTCCCGGGCGTTGTTCCTGTACCAGTCCAGCAGAGGCCGGACGGCCTTTGATAAATCCATCTGTTCCATGGCCAACAGTATAGCACAAAAGAGCGAAAAAGCACAGACTATTTTCAGAGTTGAGAGTTGAGAGTGGAGAGTTGAGATATACCGGCCCATCTTCACTCTCCACTCTCCACTCTTCACTCTCCACTCTTCACTCTCCACTCTTCACTCTCCACTCT
>NZ_CANTJS010000042.1 GCF_947654275.1 uncultured Oscillibacter sp.
GATGTCGTGGATGGCGCGGTAGCTGGCGTCGGCGTACTTGTCGATCTCACAGTGGCCGACGCACTGGAAACCGCCCGCGCGGGTCAGTCCGGCCCGAAAGCCGCCGATCCCCGCGAACATATCAAAATAGCGGATCAGGTATCTCACCTTCCTCCTCTCTCATGCTGTTTTTTTCGATTCCGCCTCGCCTCTGGCCGGGATGCCATTCTCTCGCGGTTTTCAGGCAAGGCGCATTTATCGGGGTTTGCCCTGATCCAGGCATTCAGCTTTTCCGGGGTGGAGATGTCCGTGTCGTGGTCCTTTAAATACCCTATGACAAACTCAATGAGGGGCCGCGAGGGCAGCTTGTGGACGCAGTCCAGGCAAAAGCCCTTCAACGCCACCATGGCCCGGACCGTGTCGTTTTCCGTTCCGGTCGTGATGCTGCTGTAGTCTCCTTGAAAATGGCCCAGGATGATGCCGTCCAGAGCGATCCCCCGGTGGACGTCCCGGACGTTCGCCACATGGCCGGTATACTGTCCGCGGCGTTCGAGGCCGGAGTCTTTCTCCGGGACAAAGGACCTGATTTTGTGCCGCTCCGCCTGGGCGATTCCCGCCAGCAGCAGGTCAATATCCACTTGCGGCGTGGCCTTCTCGATCTGCTGGGTAATTTGTTCCGCCACGTTCGGCAGGGAACAGAAACACGTCCAGCGATACGCGGCCTTTGGGTCAGCGGAACGAAACGACACTTCGTAGCCGAAGGAATAGGGCGCCGCTTCATCGTGGCGGATATTCAACGCGCCGTTTACGATTCCCTCCATGATCCTGCCGCTCAGCTCCTCATGGCTCAGGCCGCCTCTGCGCTCATTCAGCAGGCTCTCCCGCTCCAGCTCGGCCTTTTTGCCCGCCAGCTCGTGTTTTAGCGCGGCAATATCCAGCGAGAGGCCACCGTCAAACAGCATCTGCGCAAGCTCATCCGGCGTTTTTCCGACGGCAGGGCCTTCCTGCGTATAAACACCCAGCCGGATGCAGTCGCCCAAAAGGTCCGCCAGTTCTTTTTTGGTAGTAAACTGCTCCATAATCACTCCCCCTTCTATGAGATTTTGTAAGTAAACGCATGGACTGTTGATCTGATATTTTCTGTGAGGGCTGTTTTGAACAGCCGCCACCATCTCATCAAAGGCCGTTTCCATGCAGTGGATATAGGTCTGGTTATCCCCCCGCAGCGCGTATCTTTCCAGGTATTCCTGTTTGAGAGCCGCGGAGGGATAAACCAGCAGCAAATCTTCTCCGTCCAGATGTTCCAGCAGGCTGATATGGCAGTTGAGCAGGACTATATCCGCGTCCACAGAACGGATATAATCAAAATAATTGTTGGGGTAGGACGGGTCCCGCTGTGTATACGCCATGCCTTTTTGCAGATGCGGGCTGCCGGCAAGATCCTCCGGAAGCACAAATTTGAACCGTTCGCAGTCCGCGTCTACGATACGGAATCTGGAATTTACAGAGGATTTTCCGATGCCCGGAAATCCCCATATGTAATATTTTTTCATTGGCGCCGTTACTCATCATTTTGCAGCCCCAGCAGAAAACCGAGGACGTTTTCTCCAACGTCCCCGGTCTGCGGCTGCTCTGTTTTTTCTCTTTTCGGAATCTGTTCCATATTGCGCAGTTCCTCCCGAACGGCGGTGCGCACAGCCTCCAGCAGCGTGTCCTGTTCCCGTACCCGGCAGACCGCCCGGCACACCGCCTCCGTCCGCTGCCCGGAGGGAACGGAGCGGAGGATTTCCCACGCCTCCCGCTGGAGGGGCGAGGCCATGGAGAAGGAGAGGTTCAGCCGTATGCGCCGCCGCTCATCTTTCATGGCTCCTCCTGCCTTTTGCCTTCATGGCGGAAGCGCGGGAGGGCGGAGGGACCGTCTGCCCCTGACGCTCAAAATCCTCTTTTGCCGCGCCTGTGAAGAAGGCGGCGCCGTCATGCCACAATCTCAAATAAACCGCGCCGTCCGCTGTAGGGATGTTCATGATTTCCACTTCAGCGCCCCAGCCGTCCCGGTACTGTGACTCAATTTGCTCTGTAAACGCCTCCAGCTCCGATACGGTGAGGTCCTCCGTCATGTCCAAATCCAGCCTTGCGTACAGAAGATCACCGCTTGCCTCTACCGTAACGTGGGCGGAGCGGATTTTGCGCCTGATTTCCGCCTCCACTTGTGGATCGTCCGGCCAATGGAGGTATTGCATGAGGTCGCCGGTGGGATATTCCTCCGTTTGAAAGGCTCTCAGCCATTGGGAAATATCCCCGCAATATTGGGCGGCGTTGTCGTACAGCGCTTCTACGGTTTCGCCGCTTTCGGGGTCCACCTGCCCGGCGCGGATTGTGGAATACAGGTGAGGATCATCGATCAAGCCGGATAAGGCTTTGTAGTAAAGTTTCATACGCCGCTGCCTCCCGGCAAAAGGCCCGCGAGCCGCTCATAGCCCTTGGCGTTCAGACATACGTCGTCCAGGATCATTGGGCGGCACAGGCCGTCTGTGGCCCGGATGCGGCGTTTCATCAGGCTGGCCCCGCCTCCCAGGAAAACGGCGGGCATGGCGCGGGCGTCCAGACCGCTCTCCGTGATGGCGGAGAGGAGACTGTGGACGTAACTGTCCGCCTCTTGTTGGATGATCTCCCTGGCCCGCCCGTCCACGCTGCCGGCGCCGCTTTGGAGAACGCTCTCAATCTGCGCCGCCGTCATGGACAGGTCCAGCCTGCGCCGGATCTGTTCGGCGATCTTGTCCAGGCAGCGGATCATGCCAATCTCCAGGCTCCGGCAGGTGGCGGCGTTGGGGATCTGGTTGTCCAGGCGCATCAGGTCCACCGTCCAGCCTCCGATGTCTGCCAGGATGACGGAGGGCTCGCCCAGCAGCTCCGGCTGGGTCAGTACGGCGGCGTAACCCTGGGGGAACAAGGACACCTCCTCAATGCTGACGGTATAGGCGGTTCCCTCGAAGCGAAAAAACACGGGCCTGCCGTCCCGGAGGAGGTAGGCCCGGAATTTCTTCTTGTCCCGCCCGAAACTGGTGAGGGGCAGGCCCGCCGCCAGATGCACGGAGGCGGCGTGGCCGGCGTTCCGATACGCCAGCTCCTTTGCGATGGCGGCGAGGGTCAGGAGGTAGTAGTCCTCCGTCAGCGTTTTATCCTTCTGGAGCGGCTGCCGCCCGCTGCCTGCTACATAGAACTTGCCGCCGTATTCCAGCACATTCTGCTGGGTATAGGGTTCATGGTCGTATTCCACCAGCCCGGTGGGGAAGGCAAAGTGGGCGGTTTTCATGGCGGCGTAGCCGTGATCAATGCCGATGGTGAGGACTTCGCTCATCTGGTATCACCTCGATCCTTTTTGATTTTCCTGCTTTTCTGGGCGGTGGCGCGGGCCTTTTTGACTGCCGGGCTGAACATATTCCAGGTATCATTGTGGCATTTGATATGCCATGCCAGCTCCTCCGGCGTCATGTGTTTGGCGCACAGCTTGGGGAGATAGGCGGCTGTCTCGCTCCATGTATAGGGGTAGTCGATGCCCTCGCCGTAGACAATGTCCTTCCTCAGTTCCTCTACCAGCGCCTGATAGGCGTCATGGTCAAAGACGGTATAGCTGCCGTGCCCGGTGAGCTTTTCATAAGCGTAGCTGCCCACATAGCTCAGGGTTTCAAAGCAGCAGCCCCCATAAGCGGGGACGTCCGCCAGGGAGTCCGGGTCCTTCAGCGCGGCCATATACACTTCTTTTCCCTGGGCAATGAGCCAGCCCTGGAAGTCCATGAATCCGTCATCTGAGCAGCCGTCACACAGGATGGAGGCCGCATTCCAGAGGCCATACTTATGCGCCAGCTCCCGGTAGCCGTGGACAATCGCGTCATAACGCAGGGCCTGCTCCGGTCCCAGCGCCGTCAGTCGGTCTACCAGCCATTGGGCGTAGGTGTCCTGATCCTGGCCGCAATGTTCCTTTGCCTGGGCGATCAGTTCCCAAAAGGTATCCTTGTTGATTTCAGTAATGGAGGGGGTGCTCATCTTGTCTCACCGTCCTTCTTTTTGACGGAACGTGTTTTTTTCTTTTTCGGAGCCGCCCGCGCCTTTTGGATGGCCGGATCGTCATGGTTCCATAGACGCCCCCGGCGGATACAGGCCCGCACCTCCTCCGGGGTCAGAAGCCGGGCGGTCAGGCGGGGAAGGTAAGCCTCTACCTCCGACCACTCGTGGGGATATCCGATCTTCGGGCCGTACACGATATCTTTTTTCAGCTCTGCCACCACCTGCCGGTAGTCCGCCGGAGAAATATCATGGTAGGCGCTGCGGCCCGTCAGCCGTTCATAGGCGATATTGGCTACATAGGGAAGCTTTGCGAACCAGCAGCTCTCCTTCCCGCAGGCGGGTATATCCGCCAACGAATCGGGGTCCTTCAGCGCCGCCAGATAGGTTTCTTTGCCCTGAAAAATGAGCCATGCCCGGAAATCGTCAAACCCGCCGGAATAACGACCGTTCTCCTGGATGATGAGCGCCGCGTTCCATAGGCCGTATTTGTTTGACAATTCCATGTAGCCGTGCAGGATGCTGTGGAAATTCAGGACCTGTTCCGGCTCCATCGCCAGCAGGTGGTCCGTCAGCCAGTATACCGTCTCCTTCTGATTTCCGCCGCAGGAAACCCTTGCCTGATCGATCAGTGTCCAGAAGGTATCCGGGGTAATCTTTTTGACGGATATCCTGCCCCACGCCATGATTCGCGCACGGTTAAATTCCTCTCTGGTCAGCAGCGGCGCGGCGGTATCCTGCCAGAAGCGGATGTACAGGCCCAGGCCGGGTCCTTCACGGGGACAGTGGGCATAACCCTCGCCCCAGCCGCGATCCCATTGGTTCCGGCAGTGCTGTTTCAGAGAGTTTACTTCCTCCGCGTCCAGCTTTTCCTTGCTCCGGCAGGTAAAGACATTATAGGGTCTGCCTAAGATCAGCTCCACCGAGCGGGTGAGGGAGACGATCTTTTCACATACTTCGGCCCAATTCTGCTTCATGGCGGTAAAAGCGTTTCGGGCGTCCTCCTGGGGCTGGAGCGCTCTGAGAGCGTTCATGATGATTCTGGTATATTCGCTCCGGCAATCGCAGCCTGCCGCCTGAAAGGGAATGGCGTGGCCGGGAGCGTCCCGGTCGATAATGTCTATCTGGAGGGGGCTGTACAGCTTCAGTTCCACCGCTTCGCTCATCTGGACTCACCTCCCCGTTTCATTTGCCGCGAGGCCACAGCGGATGCCCTCTCCAGTTCTCCTTTAGTGAGAATGGACGCGCCGCTGTCCGTATAGAAACTGACGTACAGGTCGCCGTATTCCGTGTGCCTGGGACGCTGGGCAAAGCCCTCGCCCCAGGAATCGTTGTACTGCGCCGCGCAGTATTCCTTCAGCTCGGCCAGTTCGTCAGGACTGAGTTTTCCATGGATTCGGCAGACAGCCACGCCGCACAGCACCCCGTCCAGTTCCTCCACGGAAGGAAAGAGAGAAAGCACTTTTTCATTTACGGCCTCCGAACCGTCAAAGCAGGCCATGAGGCCCCGTTCTTCTTCCTCCGGCATCCGTTCATCCTCAATGTCCTGGAGAATCACATCCCGAAATGCCGCCAAGCCGCTGCCGTCCAGGGCCTCCCTGCGGTCGTGCTCCGGCTCGGCCAACTTCCCGGACAGGGGACTGTAGAGTTTTAATTCTGTGGACTGATTTTCTATGGCGCTCACCTCGATTCCTTGAGATTTTACAACTTCCTCCGGCCCCAGGAGATTCCCAAAGCCCATGCGGTCCAGCACCTTCCGGTACAGTTCGCATTCAAACGCCCGGTACTCCGGCGCGGAGGTATCCACCTCCCGCAGCAGGGCCTGTTCATAACAGGTCCCGGTCACGATTTCCCATTCCACGGCTCCGAACCGGGCAGAGGTGAGCCAGCGCAGAAGCTGGCGGCCATCCATTGCCTCGAACATCCCCCGGTTGTCCTCGTAAGCGAAATAGCTGCATGGGTCAATGCCGGTCATGTTCTTTGCTGTGCGGTACAGCGTGAAGCCCTGGGGGTCCAGGCTGGGGGAAATTGTTTCATAAAACTTTATCATTTTCGCCAGGGACTCCAGCTTCGGGCAGAAGGCGTCCAACGCGGCTTGCAGGGCCTCCGCTTTTTTCTCAGAGAAATTCATCCGGTGCCGTGCTTCACTGTAATCTCCGCTGAGGCGCTGGCGCTCCAGTTCGCTCTTTTCCAGAGACTTTTGCGCCTGACTCAGCTCCCGCTGTACCGACTCCAGCCGGGTGCGGACGTCCGGGTATTCACGAAACTCCCGCAGACGGCCCAACAGGCTCATGATCTCCCCGCCTTTCGGAACCGGGAGAGGAAGCGGTCCAGCACCCGGATGCGCCCGGTGACCTTCATGGAGGACACCTCCAGTCCGTTCATCTGGCTCTGGATGCGGCGGCGGATGGCCTGGAGAGCCTGCTGGTCGTTGCAGCACTCCAGCACGATGTACTCGCCGCCGCGGGCCAGGACTTCCCTCTGGCCCTGCTCGTCCCGGATGCTGGCCATGAGCCGCTGGCCCAGGCGCTTGCGGTAGCGGTCCTGGAGAAGTTCTGTGTCACAGGACACATGATGTTTTTTGAGGATGGCGGCGATCTCGCCGGAGCTGATCCGCATGTTGGCGAACAGCGCCGTCAAAATCTCATCCTCCGCCTCCGGGGGCAGGAGGGGCCTGCCGGGAGGGCCGGTGGTTTTAACAATGTTCTGATTACTCAATCATTCAACTCCTTCTTGCAAAACGAGAAAGGCACCGGCCCAGTATAGGCTCAGCCACTGGCGGACGGTGCGTTGATCCTGTGTCATCGCTCCGGCCCCGCCTTCCTCTTTGCTCCTTTTTGCACGATCTTCTGGGGAGCGGGAGCAGCGGCGCCGTCTCCGAAGACGTAGATTCCGCCTACCTGCTCCAGATTCTTCCCGCCGGTTTCAGGCGGAAGCGTCTCCGGCGTATAGGCCGCGAGGAGGCGCTTGGACAGCGGGCTTCTGCGGCCCTGATAATAGCTGTAGAGATGCGGCCCCTCCCGGTATACCGCGTGGGGCGGGGCGCCGTTGTGCTGCAGCAGATAGGAAACCACAGCCTGTTTTTCCTGGAGGAAGCCCGGCTGAACGCCTTGTGCCAGCTCCTGGCCCATGCCGTTGACGTACTGGACCATCTCCCGGATATTCCGGCAGTCAAACTCCGGCGCGTCAAAACCGTACCGCTCTGTGAACAGCGACCACTTCGCCCGCTCATGGGGACTGTCCAGCGAAACCAGAAAATATTTGCCGTTCCGCTCTCCCTCCAGCGGCTCGAAGCGGGCGTCGTCATACAGCGGCCCGCTCATGGGGCAGTTGTTCTTGAACCAGACGTAGTAATTGTCCAGGATGAAGGGATCGGTGATGCCTATGACTACCCTGCCGATCTTTTTCAGCCGTCCGGCCAGGGCGTGATCCTGGCAGAACCAGTCGTACCAGCCCGCTGTGCATTGGGTGTGAATATCCGAGCTGTTGAACGCCCCGGCTTTAAACTGTTCCTGCCATTGGCGGACAGAGATTTCTTCCCGGCTCATCGCTCCGCCTCCTTTTTCCTATGGGATTTATGTGCGGTTTTGACTGGAGAAGATAGGGCTTTTTCCTCATCCTCCGCGCACCAGACGTAGATTCCCCTGATTTCTTCCGAATCGGAACCGGGCGGAACATCCTCCTGGCTGGCGGCTGCCCTTATCATGCACCGCCGCCCGTTCTGAAAAGAGGTGTAACTGTAGCGGTGATCCCCCTCCCGATAAGCATGGGGCCGTGAGGGTTCTCCTCGAAGAAGGGCAAACACCTCAACGGCAAACCTTTCCGCAATGAAGGGCGGCTTGATCCCCTGCTCCAGTTCAGGCCCCAGGCGGTTGACGTACCGGATCATCTGCCGAATGTCCCTGCACTCAAACTCCGGTGCGCCGTAGCCGTACCGTTGGGTGATAAGCGCCCATTTTGTCCTCTCATAGGGGCTGTCCAGCGAAACCAGAAAATATTTCTCCGCGTCCTCATCCAACGGCATAAAGCGCACATCGCCGTAAAACGGGCCAACCGCCGGGGTGTTATCCTTGAACCAAACATAGTGATGGTCCAGGATAAAAGGATCGGTGACGCCCATGACGAGGCGGGCAAGCGTCTGGAGCCTGCGGTCGCTTAAAGGGTGATAGAAATCCTCCCATCCGGCCTGTTCATCGCTGTCAAATGTCCCGGCCTTGAACCGCTCCTGCCATTGGCGGACAGAGATTTTTCTCCGGCTCATCGTTCCACCTCCCCTCTTTTGGAAGATTTGCTTTCCGCTTTTTGAGGGATTGGAAAGCGCGGATCAGGGCTGTATACATACAGCCCTTTGATAAAAGCCGCCTGCTCTGGAAGGAAACCGGAGGGCAGGTCTTTCCGGTCAGAACTCACAATGATTATGTGTTCCCGTCCGTCCCGTCTGGCCCTGAAGCTATAACGGTGATCTCCGTCCCGGTAGATACTGATTTCCCCGGATTCACCATGAAATATATGCGCGTATGCCGAGGCGGCCCGTTTCTCCGCAACGATTGGAGATCTCGTGTTCCGCTCCAGTTCAGGACTGATTTTGGCGATGTATTCCAGCAGTTCCCGGACGTCCCAGCAGTCAAACTCCGGCGCGTCCTCACCGTACCGTCCCGTAAAAAGCGACCATTTTCTGCGGTAATAGGGGTTGTTCAAAAGGACCAGAAATGTTTTATCATTGTCCTCCTCCCTCAGAGCGCAAAAGCCCACTTCATCGTACAGCTTCCCGAACCGTGTATACAGCCTTCGAAATGAAATGCTGAAATTATCCAGAATGTAAGGACTTGTAATGCCCATGATCACTTGGGACAACTGTTTTGTGCGGTCAGCCAGAGTTTTGGCCGAGAACTCCCAAGAGCGCCAGCCAAGCCTTTCCAGCGTGGAATAATCCGAGTAGTCAAAGCTGCCCGTCCTATATAATTCCTGCCACTGGCGGACAGAGATAGGTTCATCCATCCTTCGGCCCTCCCGGCAGCATCGTTTCCAGGATGCCGGCGATGGTGGAGAACACCTCCGCCAGCTCACGGGCCTCCTTGACGCTGTCCTCGATTTCATTGGGCCGCATACGGGTATTCTCCACCCAAATGCGGACATTCACCTCCGTGGGGGTAAGCAGCACAGCCCGTTCAAACGCCTTGCAGAACAGGGCGGCGATCTTGCCCCGCCGGTCCGCCTCGGCGTCGATGGCCTGAATATCCTTTTTCGCTTTCAGAAGCTCTACTGCTTGGGCGGCGGCTTCCTCCCGCTGCTCCTCCGGCAGCGCTTGTACCTGTTTGGTGATGTTGTAGCCCTGGTTCACAGACAGCTCCCCGCTGTCCAGAGCCTCCTTCACGGCGGCAGGGGCGTGTTCATCAATCTGCATGACCCGGCTCATGGTCTGATGCCCGATGCCAACAGCGTCTGCCAATTCCTGTGTGGTATTTACAGGAGAAAGCGCTTTTTGCGAATTCGCAAAAAGCGCTCCATGTTCTGATTTGTCGCCGCCAGCGGCAGATTGATTTGCTCTGGCCTTGGCCTCGATATCCGGCCTCAGCTTCAGAGCAATCTTGCCCAGCTCCCACTTCTCTAAATTGCGGCGGCCACGCTGGTTCTCAATGGCCCAGCGCTTGGCCTCCAGAAGATCCTCAAACGAAAACACCGCCATTTTATACGGAATGCCGTGCTTCTCGCACAGGCTCTGGCGGTTGTGCCCGTCGATGATCACCATGTCCTCATTGACAATGATGGGAGCGTAACAGCCGTTTTTCAACAGGTCCGCCTCCAGGGCGGCGAGCTGCTCCCCCGTGAGAGGGGGGAGCAGTTCCGCCATTTCCGGCAGCACTACCGGCGTCCGGTCCGCGCTGCCATATTCGACGCCTGTGTTCCGCATCAAGCGACAACTTCGCTCTCAGGCATCCCGGCGGCCTCCCGGTTCGCCTCGGCGGCCATGGCGGCGGTGTTCGCCTTCCTGGGGGAGAGGAACTCCACCTCCGTGCCCTTGATGAGGAAACCGGGCTGACGGGAGGGATCGTCGTCAAAGGCGATGGTTTCGAAGTCCCCGGCGGCGGCCAGCTTGCAGCCCTTGTAGGCCATGGCGGCGCAGCGTTCCGCCAGACGGCCCCGGACCTTGATGGAGACGAAGTCGGTGAGCTGGGTGCCGTCCTTGGCCCGGTAGCGCCGGTCCGAGGCGATCCGCAGGATAGCGTAGGGCCTGCCGTCCTCGTGGGCCTTCAGCTCCACGTCATTGGTCAGGTTTCCGGTCGCAGTGATTTTCAGCATAGACATTTCTCCTTTGCATGATGTATATTTAATGTATAGGCGGTCCGCTGAGAAGCGGACCGCCTGGGTGCGGGATCAATAGCCGGTGCGGGGCAGCTTGGGCGCGGGGGTTTTCTTCCCGTAGACGGTGGTCACCCAACGGCTGACCGCCTGGACCCAAACGCCCTGGTAGGTGCCCCCCACATCCGCCTTGTTCACGAAGGAACCGGCGGCGATGCTGGACACGGCCTTACAGTGCAGCATGGGCTTCTCCACCTGAGCAAAGCCTCCGGGGACCTGACCGAACACGAACATAATTTCCGTGACGCGCTCGTTGCTGGCGAGGCCCAGGGCCACGGCAGAGGCGGCGAGGGTGTAGTTCTTCTGGGTGGAGAGATTGTCCGCCAGGGTCTGGGGTTCACCGCCGTTCACCCGGTAGGTGATCTTATAGGTGCCGGGGAAATTGTAGGTGCCGGTGACGATCTTCTCCAGCCGGACCTCGGCAGGCAGGGTATCCCGCCAATAGAAATTGTCGAGGCGCACGTTGGAGCTGTTGGCGATGTTGGAGAACACATAGCGCACGGGCTGGCCCGCCATGGCCTCGGCGGGGCCGGTCTTGGTGATGGACACTCCGGTGCTCATGCTCTTGTTGGTGACCTCGAAGCGGACGATCTGGCCCTCATGCTCCAGGTAGGCGGTCAGGGGCGTCTCGTTCACGCCGTAATTGGCGGGCGCTTTCACCTCGCGGATGGTATAGCGACCCAGGGGGAGCTGCCGGGAAACGGCGAGACCTCTGCCGTCGCTGCGGATGGTGTCCACAAGGTTGCTGGCCTTGTCGTAGATTTCAAACACCGCGCCCTCCAGCAGCGTTCCGGCGGGGAGGCCGTTGGTGGAGTTGTAGTCGGCGGATTTCTTCGTGATCTGGATCTGTCCGCTGATGGGGGTGTTCTCCCACTCGACGAGGGTAGTCTCGCCGGGCTTCACATAGACGGTTTTCATCTGGGTGTCCGTGATGTAGCCCTCGTTCTCCAGCTCCCGCAGGTAGTAGCGTCCCGCCGTGGTGATGTTCTCGATGTACACGTATCCCTGATTATCAGAAGTGTACTGGCCCACGGGGGTGTTGGCGCTGTCATAGAGCAGGAAGGAAACCCCGTAGATTCCCTTCTTGGTGACAGAATCGACCTTGTGAATCAGGATTCCACTGAAAGCCTTGTTGGTCACGGTAAGCGTGGTGGTTTCGCCGTCTTTGACGGTGAAATACTGCGGCGTCTCATCAACTTTGAAGCCCTTCGCGGCCTCGATCTCCACCGCATAGTAGTCGCCCGCGTCCAAATCCACATGGACCCGGCCAGTGGAGTCCGTGGTGACCGTCTCCACCAGAGCGCCGTCCATTTTCCGAATCTCGAACTTCACGTTGGGAATGCGCTGGGTTTTGTCCGCCTCATTGACCTTGATCAGCTCCAAACCACCCACGGGGGCATTGTAGAAGGTCAGGGTTTGGCCCTCACCCTCCTTGATCTCAATGCTCTTGGGAGTACCATCCAAAACGAAGCCATCCACTGTGGCGGTTTCTTTTGCGGTAATGACCGTGCCGGGCTTCAAATCGGAGAGGACAATGCGCCCGAACTCGTCTGTTTTGTAGACGCCTTTATTGGGGCCGACGTAGGAGCCGCTGCTGTCGGTGATGAGGAACTCGACGTTGGCCAGGGGCTGGTCCTTGGTGCCCGTCACCAGCTTCTGGATCGTGAGAGTCGTACCAGGGGTGTTGTACACGGTGAGGGTCTGGGTATCGGCAGGATTGACCGTGACCACCTGCCGCTTCGTGCCGGGGTCAATGGTATAATTTGGAAGCGTTTTGACCTCCTCAACGACCACGGTTCCCACAACGGGGACCCGAATCTCACCATTGGCGTCGGTTGTATAGAGGCCCAGGGAGGACAGATGTCCAAAGTTGTCGTCCACATAGCTGCCGGAGGCATAGCTTAATTTGAACTCCACCCCGGCCAACGGCTGGGAAGTCAGCTTATCCAGTTTCTTGATCACGAGGTATCCCGTTGCCTGATTGACCACCCGGAGCGTCTGGCCCTGCTCACCCGCTTTGATGAGGATGCTTTTGGGACTGCTGTCCAGGACCACGCCCTCCGGCACGGAAATTTCCTTTGCGGTAACCGTGGTTCCCGGCTCCAGGTTGGGAATCACGATCCGGCCATTTTCGTCGGAGGTAAACTCACCGTTGCTGCTGCCGATCACAGCGCCGGTCTGATCCGTAACGAGGAACGTTACCCCCTTCAGCGGCTTCTCGCCGCTCTCGGTTTTCAGATACTTCTCGATAGTGAGGGTAACCTTCGGGACATTCTCCACGACTACATTGTTTCCGCCGCTGCCACCAGCAGAGGAGCTTCCTCCGTTGGAGGTCCCGCCGCTGGCAGAGCCGGTGATCGTGCTGCTGTTGCTGCCGTTGCGGACCGTGATAACATGGGGTGTGGGGTCAAGGACATAATTGGAGGGCACCCTGGATTCCACCACGACCACCGTCGAATTGGGAGTAAGGCCCGTCACGGTCACGGTCCCATCGGCCCCGGTGGTGTAACGGCCAATGAGGCTCCCGTCGCCGTCTTTAAGCGTGAACTCCGTATTGGGTACGGGCTTTCCGGTAATCGCGTCCTTTTTCGTGAGCGTCAACGAGCAGAGAGGCTCATTGTATACGGTGATCGTCTGCGTATCCGCCGGGTTGACGGTGACGGTCTGGATACGGGTGGCCTCGTCGATGATGTGGGTGGGAAGCGTCTTGACCTCTTTGACTACCACTGTTCCCACCACGGGGACCCGAATTTCCCCATTGGCATTGGTGGTGTACAGGCCCTTGCTGGACAAGTGGCCATGAGCGTCGTCCACATAGCCGCCCTCGGCGTAGGTCAATTCAAATTCGACGTTGCTCAAAGGCTCCTTCGTGATCTTATCCAGTTTGCGGACCACGAGATAGCCCGTCTTTTTGTTGTAGAAGCGGAGGATATTGGCCCCGTCGTCGCTGATCTTGATGGTCTTGGGGATGCCGTCCAGCACCACGCCGTCGGGCACCTTGATTTCCCGCACGGAAATGGTGGACCCCGGCTCGACCCCGGCGATCACCACCCGGCCATCTTCGCCGCTCACGAACTCGCCGTTGCTGTTGCCGACTACCGCGCCGCTGCTGTCCGTGACGAGGAAAGTCACTCCTTTCAGGGGCTTGTGCTCGCTGCCCTCCTCCTCAATGTACTTTTCAATAATGAGTGTGTTTTTCGGGCTGTTATAAAAATAGAGGTTCTGAACGTCGTCGGGATTCACCACCACCGTCTGGCTCCTGGTTTCCGGGTCAATGGTGTACCCAGGAATGGTGGCCTGTTCGGTGACGACCACTGTGCCCACGATGCCGCTGATGGAAATTTGGCCGTTGGCGTCCGTATAGTAGATGCCGTTGCTGGAGAGTTTCCCGTCTTCATCGTCCACGACGCAGCCGGGGGCGTAGCTGACCTTAAACTGTACGCCCGCCAGCGGCGTCTTGCGGTCCAGGCTGCTGTACTTGTGGATCACCAGGGACCCCAGGGGCTGATTATACAGCTCGATATTGTAGGTGCCGGGTCCCTTGACCTCAATGGTCTTGGGGGTGTCGTCCAGCAGGAATCCGGGCTTACTTTTTACCTCCTGCACGATATAGCTGCCGGGTTCCACTGGGATTTTGATGAACCCCGCCTCGTCGGTACGGAACTCGCCGTTGGACTCGCCTACCACGGTGCCGTCCGTCCGGGTGACGCGGATTACCACGTCGCTCAAAGGCTCCTTCGTGGTGGACGACATCTTTTTGATGACGAGATTCCCCACAGGCTGGTTGTAAAAGTAGACGCTCTGGTGGTCATCGGGATTCACCACAATGGTCTGGCTCTTGCGGTTTTCGTCGATGAGGTAGCCAGGGATCGTGGAAATCTCCGTGAATACCAGTGTGCCCGTCACACCGCTGATGTTGATCTGGCCCTCGGAGTCGGTATAATAGATTCCATTGGAGGACAACTTGCCGCCGATGTTGTCCACCACCTGCCCGTCGGCAAAGGTGATCTTGAAACCCACGCCCTCCAAAGGCGTCCGCCGGTCCAGACTGCTGAACTTATAGAGTGTGACGGACCCCTTGGGCTGGTTGCGGAACTCCAGGCTCACGGTCTGGCCCGCCTTGATGGTGGCGGTTTGAGGCACGTCGTCCAGGATGTAATTTTCCTTTGCCCTGGTTTCGCGCACCACCAGCGTCGTGCCAGGGTCGATGTTGGAGATCAGGATGGTGCCCGCACTATCCGTTACGAACTTTCCATTGGCGTCGCCAATCATGGTCCCATGGCTGTCGGTGATTAAAAATTCGCAATCACTTAAAGGCTCGTGGGTCGTGGACGAAATTTTCTTGACCAGCAAACTGCCCTTGGGACTATTGCCGAAGTAGAGCTGCACCACGTCCTGCTCCTTGCCGGAGATATAGGCCGTCTGGGGCGCGGTGTCCATGACATGATCGCCGTCGCTGGCCAGCTCCTCCACGGTGTAAGCGCCCGCCTTCAGGCGGTTGATGGTAAAGCTGCCTCCGGGGCCGGTCTTGTAGGTGCCAATTACCGTGCCGCCGGTTCCGCTGGTGCCGGACATGTACTTTACCTGGAAAATAGCGCCCTCAACCGGCTCGCCAGTGACGGAATCATATTTCCAGACCACGAGTGCCGAGAGGGGCGTATTTTGGAAACGGACCGTTTTACTCTCGTTTCCGTGGATGATGACCGTCTGCGTGAGCGGTTCTTTGAGCTGGAAGCCATCAGCGGGCTCCACCTCGGTGATGGTAAATTCGCCGGGGTACAGCCGCTTGCCCAGCTCATGGACCCGGATTTCGCCTCGCGCGTCGGTGAACACCTCGCCGTAGTCGATGGTGGCGGGGGCCTCCGCGGCCTCGCCGTTGCTGGTGTAAACCACGTGGAATTTCGCGTGCTCAATCGGCTCGCCAGTGATAGAATTTTCCTTAAAAATGGTCAATTCCGGGGCTTTGCGGTTGCGGAAGACCACGGTTTTCTCGTCGCCCGCGCTGAGGGTAATGGCCTGGGTCCGGTCCGCGTCCTTATCCGGGAGGTAGTAGGGCGAGGGCACGGACTTTTCTGTGATTTCATAGGTGCCGGGTTCCACCCGCAGGGAGACGGTGCCATCCGGCCCGGTGGTCCAGTCATCCTGATACGTGCCGTCCAGGGCCTTGACGGTCAGGACCGTTTTGGGGATCGGGGTCTGGCTGTCCGCGTCAATTTTCTTGAGGGTGAGCAGGGGCTTCTTCTGGTTTTCAAAGAGGACCTCTTTCTCGTCACCCGCGTTAAGGCTGACGGTCTGGGAGGGGGTGTCGCTGATGCAGTACGGCTCCGGGACGGACCGCTCCGTGATTTTGTAAGAGCCGGGGGCCACCCGCAGCTCCACGGTCCCATCGGGGCCTGTGGTCACGTCGTGGCGGTAATCACTGTCAATGGCTTCGATCAAGAAGTTCGTATTCGGGACAAAAACAGCGGGATTGGTACCTTTCTCGACTTTTGAGATTTTGAGGAGGGGCTGCTTCAAATTGTCAAAAACGAGCTGCTGGTCGTCGCCGGCGCCCAGCCAAATGGTTTGGGTGGGTTCATCGCCAACGACCCACGGGTCCGGTACAGACTTCTCTGTCACCTCATAGCTGTCCGAGGGGATAGCGGTAAGGACCGCTTTGCCGTCCGGCCCTGTGGTCACGTCGTCATGGAACCCATAATGAATACCACGGATTTCAAAGTGGGCGTTTGCCACGACATCGCCAGTCTGCGCGTCCCGTTTCAGGATGGTCAAGTTCGGGAGGCGTTTATCCGCCGCTGTGACGGTGATGGTGCCGCCTCCGTTGATGGTGGCCTGATCGATGTGCGCAAACACAGGCTCGTCCAGTTTGGCCCAAGGAGACGGCGCGGACACCTCGACGAAGGCGTACATCCCCTCTTCCACGTCCGTAACCGTGATGGAGCCGTCCTCCTTGGTGGCCTCGGTACCAACAATTTGGCCGTCCCGCAAGATATTAAAAACAGCGCCGGGGAGGGGATTGTTGGAATTATCCAGTTTGATGAGCTTGACCTTCACCTTGGCGTCGTTCTCGAAAATTAAGGACACGTCTGTTTTGCCGTCCCAAACAAAGGTCTGCTTGACCTTGCTCTGGTCGGGGCTTTTCGTGTAGCCGGAGGGCGGGGTGACTTCTTCCGCGACATAGCTGCCGATGGGCATCGTGTCCCAAGGCACGTCGGTGAGCCAGCCGCCCTCGACGGTGGTATAGGTCCCCACAAAGCTGTTGTCCACGCCGGTGATCTTAATGACCGCCCCGGCGAGGCCCTTGGTGGGGTCATCGGCATCTACCTTGCGGATGCTGCCCTCTCCGGTGATGGTGGTGCTGTCCCGGAAGGTGACGGTCACCGTCTTGTTCCCATTGCTGGGCAGAGTAACGTACTGCGGGGCGGCGCTGTCAATCACGTACCCGCCCGGAGGAGGCGCCGTTTCAGTCACGGCGTAAGTACCGGCGCTGAGGCCCCCGATCCGGTAGCTGCCGCCTTCCCCCGTAATAATATCCTTGGAGTAGGAGCCGTTGGTGGACTCAATATGGAATCCGGCTCCAGGCAGACCCTTGCTGGGATTGGTGGCGTCCACCTTCTTGACGATGAGGGCGTATTCCTCCTGCTCGATATGCTCCACCGTCAGATCGCCCAGGATGATCTTCTGCACGGTACCGGCGGGGTGAGCGCCGGAACCCGCGCCGGTGAAGGTGTACTCGTACACGGCGCACTTGCCCCAGACGCCCTGGCTGCCCAGGTCGAGGATAAACTGGGTCCGGTCCCGGAAGGAGCTTTCGCCCTGCTTCTGGTCGATGCTGGTGTAGTGGGTGCCCTCCAGGGTGTTGTAGACGGCCATCAGTTCCTCAGCGCAGGCGACGACGGGGTCGCTCATGCTGCCCTGCTGGTAGCGCCAGATACAAGCCTGAACCCAGGCGTTCATATACCAGCGGTAGCCGGGACTCCACACATCCGCTACGCCGAGAGCCTCCGCCTCGTCGGTGAAGACGCCGGTGGAGTGGGCGTAGTAATAGGCCATCATGGTTTCCACGGTGGGATCGGAGATGGAGCGCTTGTTGCCCCAGGTCTGGCCCTGGAGGGAAGTACCCATCCCGCCGCCCTTTGTGCCACAGAAGCCGACGGTGTCCTGGTTTCCATTCTTGAAGGTCATTTCATGAAGGGTGCAGCGCCCCAGGGCGGCGGACTGATACGCCACGCCGGAGTGGCCGAAGTCCTTCAGCGTGATGGTGTCGCTTGCGGCGAAGGCCGTCGTGGGGAACAGACCCAAGACGCAGACCAGCGCCAGCAGCAGGGCCGTCAGGCGCGTACACAGGGAATGGTGTTTTTCTTGCATAGATGATTCCTTTCCAATTGATTTTTTGAACGAAAAAGGCCCCTTGGCGTGATGCCAAGGGGCCTCCGTGTGGTGTGAGATTCCTTATTCGTAAGGGTTATGTCCGGTGGGATCGCCTACGACCATGTAGCAGTAGGCTTTTCCATTTTTGAAGGTGACGCCGGTTCCGACGTGGGAGCCTTCCTCCAACAGCATGGTTTCGTAGTGCCCGGGAGACTCCTTCCAATAAGCGATAGCCTGCCGCGCGACATCCGGGCAGCCGTAGGTATGGAAGACAGTCAGGTTGTACATCCCGGCGTGGGGCCAGCCATAGCGGATGAGGGCCATGTGGTCATAGGGCCGGTGCTCCGTAACGCATTGGCTGGACACATCCTGGGCGGCGTTCATGAGGGACTCGTCGACGGGCAGCTCCGCGAGGCCGTTTTCCAGGCGCACCTCGTTGATGAGGCGCACCATCTCCAGGCGGACGTCCATGTTGGCGGACAGGTCCAAGGTATCCGCTTGAGTAAGAGCAGACTTTTCTTTTGGGGAGCCGTCTGCCGCTCTGGCGGAGCTTACCGTCAGCGTCAGGCTGCCGGTGGTTTCGGCCTCGTTGGTGACGGTGATCTCGGCGGTTCCCTCCGCCTTTGCGACGGCCACCCAAAAGGTCAGCACCTGCTCAACGGCGACGACCTCCGGGTTACTGGAGATTGCTGTGTACTCCACTCCGGCAGGGCCGATGATGAGGCCGCTCCTTTCCCCGGCCTCCAGCGTGCTGCCCTTGTAGCTGCCCACCCGGATCTCCGGGTCCGCCGCCTGGGCCGGGCCTGCCAGCAGCGCCGCGGACAGAACGCCGGCCGCTAACATCTGAAACAGTTTTCTTTTGCTTTTCATAGCCGTTTCCTCCGTTTTCTCAATATTGTTGGGATTTTGCAACCGCAACACTACCACAGATTCGGAGGAATGTCTATTGGAATTGGCAGACAGTCCGGCTTACCTCAATCGGTCATTTCAACCGCTCTCACACACCAGCGGAGGTCCCGCTCGTCCCGGACGCAGGTGTACAGCGTCAGGCAGTTATCGGAGGTGTTCTCCAGGCTGCTCCGGTCTGTTTCCGTAACCTTGGCCACAGAGGTCACCTCATAGGTCCGGGTGCCCTGCTTGGTGGTCAGGGTAATCTCGTCGCCGGCCTCCAGGGTATGGATTTTGCCAAAGTACGAGTTGGTCCCCCGGTTGTGCGCCGCCAAGCCAACGTTGCCATTCCAGATGGAGGTCTCCTCGAAGTGGCCCACGCCTTTCTTCAAAGCGGTATTGTCAGTTCCCTGGACGATCTTGACGCTCAGGCCGATGGCGGGGATCTTCAGCGTTCCCAAGGAACCGTTGCTGTAGTAGCTGTCCTCGGTGACGCTGGTGAAGCCCACAGAGGCTGTGTCATTGGGCCGGGTGGTGACACTGAAATGCTCCGGGGGAGTGGAGGCATTGGATGAGCCGTTTCCGCTGGCAGAAATCGAAGTGCTGGGCAGGAAACCACCCATGCCGCTGGACACGCCGTTTTCCGAAACAGAGTAATTCGCGCCGCCCACCTGATTCACCAGCCCGCCATTCAGAGCGCCGGGGACCAGATTGGGCGTCAGGTGTTCGCCGCTGCCGGGGAGGTAGCTGGTGGGGGTGCCGAAACCGGGGGCCACCAGGGCCACGTTCTTGCTCCGGTCCACGTTGGGGTTCTCCTCCTCGTAGATCGTATCGTCGCTGGTGGGACGGGCAAACAGGAAGTCATCCGCACCGTCATAGCTGTACTCAAGGGCGCTGGCCTGAACGGCGCACAGGGCACAGATCATGCAGGCCAGCAGGAACATTCTGAACTTTTTCAATGGCATTATCTCCTCTCTTTAATCTTCTTGTAGACGAACGCGCCGCCGAGGGCAAGCAGCAGCACGGCCCCGCCGATCATGATTGGGCGCTTGATGCCGGAAATATCGGCAGGCTCACCGTTCTGGGTATCGCTGCCCAGCAGATCCTTCGGGGCCTCGGTGCTGCCGAACACGGCGGTGTAGGTGACCACATTGCAGCCGGTCTTGGACACCTCGCCGGAGTAGTCGGCACTCACCGTGTACCCGGTGGCGTATTTGCTGGAGGTACTGCCAGTGTAACGGGCCGTGGCGGTGTAGCGGGTGACCACACCCTCGCCGTCCTCCTGAGTGGAATTGCTCCACTGGACGTCCGCCAGGGTCAGGGTCCGCCCGCCGTCCGAGATCGTCTTGGGCACCAGGGAGAGGTCCGCATCGGACAAATTCGGATAGGTGCGGCTGGCGGATACGGTGCCAGTCTTGGTGGCGTATCCGTCCGTGGTCACCTTGACCGTGGTGTGGTCCAGGTGAAGCGTTCCGGTGTAGCCGTCCTCGGTGGTGGCCTCGATCTCGGCGTCCAGGGTCTGGAGGATCTTCTCCATGTTATTGGTATCGCTGGGGATGGTCACGGTCTGGACATGGGGCTTGGTATCCACACCCACCTCATCCTTCCGGGTCATGTCCAGCAGGTAATACAGCCGCCCGTTCCGGGTGAAGTCCTCTGTGGGAATGAGGCTTGGATCGTCATCCAGGGAGAGCTGATAGACCTTCTGGATGCGAAGCTCGTCGAAGTCGCCGTAGGTGTACTCCTCCACGGAAATGGGGTAGTAGGCGCTGTCCCTGCCCGGCCCGGATTCTTCGGCGGCAGAGGCGGGGACGGTCAAAATGGTACAGATCAGGAATGCCGCCAGGAACAAATGAATCGTTTTTTTCATAAATATGACCATTCCTTTCCGCTGCGCAGAAAGGCACAAAAAGGGATGAAACAGGTGCCTCTAACGCAGCAAGCGAAAATTTGTTAGACTGTACTTGAGGAAGCAGGCACACTACAGAGCACGTGAAGGTGAGTAGGCCCAGCAATGAGCTGGACTGAATAAATATGTGTGCTGGATGCTCTTTCAAGCACAAATGAATAGGGCTTTGCACCCTGTAACCTTATCTTTGGAGAGACGGACTACTTCAATCTTTCAATGAGCGTCCAGTCCCTGCCTGTTTCCTCAAATACTGCATTGAGGGGATGTGTTATGCTCAAAATCGTTTACCCCATTTGCTGCGGGATGGATGTCCACAAGGCATTTATTGTAGCGTGTATCGCCTCAACAAATGGGCAAGGTGTTACCACCTACAAAAGCAAGCGCTTTTCTACGTTCACCAATGACTTGCGGCGGTGCGCCGTCTGGCTGGCAGAAAACCATTGTAAGGATGTGTGCATGGAATCCACAGGGAAGTATTGGATTCCCGTTTACAATATTCTGGAGGATACCTGCACCATTGTTCTGGCCCACCCCAAGTACGTCAAGGCAATACGGGGCAAGAAAACGGACAAGAAAGACGCCAAATGGATCGCTGATATTTTCAAGCACGACCTGGTGTCCGGCAGTTTTATCCCGACCGCGGATATCCGGCAGCTCCGGGATCTGATGCGCTATCACTGGAAATTGACTAACCTCACCACCGGAGAGAAAAACCGTGCCCAAAACTGTCTGACGGTTTCTAACATCAAATTGGATGATGTGTTTTCCGACGTTTTTGGCAAAGCAGCTTCCGCAATTACGACCCGCCTGTTGGAAAGCAGCGAACCCTTTGACGTGACGCAATACCTTACCAAGAATATCAAAGCCCCAGTGGAGAAAATACAGGCCGCTGTGGACGGAGAGATGTGTGCTGAACAGGCTGAAAAGCTCCGCATCATCCGCTCCCACATGGATGTCCTGGAATTGTGCAAGCTGAACCTGCAATCCCTGATCCTGACTACCGCTGAGAAATATCTCCCGCAGATTGACCTCGTTACAACGGCTCCGGGTGTCCAAGCCTTTTCCGCCATTGGCATTATCTCTGAAATTGGCGTGGATATGTCCGTGTTTCCCACCTCGAAGCATCTTTGCTCCTGGGCTGGGCTTACGCCGCAGAACAATGAGAGCGCTGGGAAGAAAAAGACTACCAGGATCAGCCGCGCCGGGGCCTACATCAAGCCGCTGCTCGTACAGTGTGCCCTTGCCGCCATTAAAGCGAAGAAGAAACACCCGGAAATCTTTCACCGTTATCAGAATCTGAAAAAGCGCCGGGGCCACAAGAAAGCGGTTATCGCCATCGCCAGAATGATGCTGACCGCCATCTACAATATGCTCAAGAAAAACGAGCCGTATAATCCCGAACTCTATCACAAAGCTGACCGTCCTCCTGCACACCGCGAGGTTTCTCTGGAGGAGGCTATCTACATCATCCAACGGCAAGGATATTTAGTGACCGCACCGCCTACCGCTTAGTTTTTGAACTCATCTTCATTTCAGCCCGCTTTTAGGGGGCTTGGTTTTGTGCACCCTTTTTTCGGTTGCGCATCCATCATGATGTTTCAACCTTGATGTTCTCCTATTCGTTATCGTTCTTCCCCGCGCCTGGCGGGAGCCACTCTCTGAGGCGGGGCGATGGTTTTCTCAATGGAGCCGCCGATCTGACGGCTCATGCCCTGGATTTCCTTCAGAAAGGCCAGCCGGTCCTCGGGCGTCCAGCCCTGGCAGCGATTCGCCATCCCCGTCAGGTCCGGCAGCTCCCGCTGGATGCCAAAGCGGCGGCACAGAATATACGACACGCTCTGGGCGCTCAGTTCGCAGCCCTCCCGGCTGTAAGCGGGATTGCGGCCCCGGTCGTGGAACCGGGCCTGAGCGATCTCGGCGGCGATGGCCGCAAACGCCTGGCTGTCCGAATAACTGGGGTTGATGGCCAGCGACATCTCCCTGGGATCATAATAGGCCCCGGCGGACAGATTCTCATCGGCCACCACCTGAACCGGCGAGAAGTTCAGCAGGGCGGTCAGGGCCGCGTCCATCGCCTCCGTGTCGTCCCTCAGTTGGGGCGTCCGTAGCTCCCGGCCCTGGGTCTGAGCGATATCATAGACGCTGGTGAGGCTGTATCCCCGGCCCGTGGAAGACCGGGTGAAGATGCTGGCGCCGTTGTTCAGTTCCGGCTCCTGTACGAAGCGGCCCAGGTCCTTCCAGTGGCTACGGGTGTGTAAAACGGTGGCCTCCGGGAGCTGGGCCATGGCCAGGGCCACATTTCCGGCGCTGTAGGACGGATTGTCCCCCTGCATAGTCAAATAGCGGGCAAATTTCTCCGGGTCCTCGATGATCTGCGTGACGCTGGCGTCCCGGAGGGCGGAAGCGGTTTCCTTGTCCGCCTGCCGCTCCTCCCGCCACTTGGCGTCTGCGGCGGATTTGTCGCTGATGATCTTGCCTAAGTTCGCCATGGGATTGATCTCCTCCTTTTTCGTAGGATTTTCTTTCTTCTGGGGCTTTTTCACCTCCTCCAGGACTCCCGTGAGCTTGTATTTGAGCTGCGCGTTCCAGTCCTTGCCGTACTTCGGAACCCGGATCTCCACCTCGTACCCAGCCTCCCGATACTTCTCCCGCATCTCCTTTGCCGCTGTGATTCCAGGCTCATCGTTGTCCAGCAGGAATTTGATGGATTTCAGGTGGGGATAGTCCCGGAGGTAGGTGTCCAGCGGGCCGCCGTACAGCCCGCAGAGGGCGACGGCGTTGCTGCGGACCTCCGGGCAGAGGGTGCAGAAGCTCATGAGGTCGATGGGGGCCTCGAAAACGGACACCTCCTCGATCTCCGGGTCGCAGGGCAGGCGGAAGCCGATTTTCTTGTCGCTGCCCAGGACGTCCCGCTTGAAGCTGGAGCCGCCTCGGCCACAGGTGCCGCGTTTGCTGGCGAATCTGGGCTGACCGCTGCCATCCCTGCCAACGAAAACGCAGTTGTGATATTGGGCGTCTTCGTACAAAAGCCCGGCGTCCATAAAGGCGCGTATGACCTGGGCGGACACGCATCGCCCACGAAGGTAGGCGAAGACCCGCCGCTGGTCCGGGTTTGCAGGGGGCAGGACGAAGGGCGGCTTCTCCTTGGGCGGAGGCGGCTTGGGGCGGGGGACAGGCTGATTCCGGTCGGGGGAGTCCCTGGAGCGGCCATGATAGGCCAGCAGGTAATCCACCGCCTCCGGGAAGCGCATCCCGCAGAATTCCTGGAGAAAGGTGATGGCGTCGCCGCCCTGCCGGGTGGAGTAGCGTTTCCATCTGGTGGGGTCCCGGATGCGGATGCTGTCCATCTCCGCCGTGGTGTAGTAGCTGCCGATTCGCTTCAAGGTGTAGCCCAGCGAGGGCAGCAGGCCCAGCAGGTCCGTGTGCTTGGCAATGTCCAGCTCCGTTTCCGTGAAGCCATAAGTCAAGGCTTCGCTCAAAATGGTTCACCTCCAATCCGGCTGAAAGCAAAAACAGCCGGGCAGGGTACTCCATTTCGGAATACCCTGCCCGGCTGCTTCTCCTGGGGCCGTTGTGTTTGCGCTGTCAAGTCTGAACTTTCACGAAATCCGTCCGTCTTTTTCTACATTTCCAGCATTGAGGTTTCTGTTCCTTCCAGATACAATACCCAGCGGTGCTGTAAAAGCCACACATCAGCGCGTGACAAAAACGAAAAGTCCCCGGCATCCCGTTTGGGATGCCGGGGACTTGTGCCGGAAGGTGCTCACGCCGGCCACACAGGGCCACTGTGGCGTGTCAGGGCTTCTCCGGGGCCTCCTCCTCGGGATCGGCGTCCTCGCCGGGGGCGTTGCCCTGCCCGGTCTCCTCGGCGGCCAGCCGCTCGGCCTCGTTCAGCGCCTCCTCGATCAACCCCAGCACGAACTCCCGTTGGGTCAGCTTCCTGCCGGTCCGCTGCGTCTCCCGCTCCAGGTGGGCCTTGATCCGCTGGAAGAGGTCCTCCGGGATCTGGAAGGCCATCGTTCTCGTATTGCCGCTCATAGTCGTCGTACCTCCGTTTTTCTTCAGATTGTAGTATTCGATCAGCAGATTCGTGATGTACTCGCTGGTGGTCTGGCCCGCCGCCTCTTTGGCCTCACTGACTTGTGCGTGGAGGCTGAGGGGGATCTGAGCACAGAGGTTCTTTTTTTGTTCCATGCTGCCGTTCTCCTTCCCGTTTGTTGTAACGACAGTATAGCCGGAAGCCTACGGAAAAGCTATTACCAAGACCACCGAAGAACGCTGAACACATGAAGCATAAGCAACAATGGTGTAAAATGATGGCGTATGCAAAGAAAACCCACCCCAGCCTGTTATGGCCTGGAGTGGGTGACCGTGTTTTTACTCCCAATTGAAAAAATGGGGTTTTGCATCTTCGTGGGCGGTATTTGGGGACAAAGGAGGAAATTTATTCCAATCGCTTCTCCAAGTTTTTGCTAATGCTGGAAATTTATAAACTTCCTTTTGTTTTTTGAGAATAAAGTTCTCGTTTTTATCAGGCATCTTTTTCCCCTACACAAGGTTTCTCAGAGGGGTAAATTCGTTGTCCTCTCGCGCTGTGTCCACACCGTCATTGATAGCGATGTAGCGTACATCGTACTCCGGGAAAATGATTTCGATAAGTTCCCCGGTTTTCAGATAATTCCGGCCCAAACGGGATAAGTCCTTGGTAATGACCGTCGCCACATTTCCGGCCTCAACTTCACGGAGCATGGCTTGAAGTCCCTCACGCTCGAAGCTGACCCCGGAAAATCCATCATCAATAAAAAAGCGGGTGTTCAGGAAAAAATGTTCATCAGCGTACCGTTGTAAAATCAGCT
>NZ_CANTJS010000043.1 GCF_947654275.1 uncultured Oscillibacter sp.
CCCACACCAAGTTCAAGGGCCAGGTTTACGTCCTGTCCAAGGACGAGGGCGGCCGCCACACTCCCTTCTTCAACAACTATCGTCCTCAGTTCTACTTCCGTACCACCGACGTCACCGGCGTCATCTCTCTGCCCGAGGGCACTGAGATGTGCATGCCCGGCGATAACGTCGAGATGAGCGTGGAGTTGATCACCCCCATCGCCATCGAGAAGGGCCTCCGCTTCGCTATCCGCGAGGGCGGTCGTACCGTTGGCTCCGGCGCCGTCACCGACGTTGCCGAGTAATTTCCACCGCTTTGAAAGGTCCGCGGCCAATCTGGCCGCGGACCTTTTTTGCGCCGTCCTTCGCTCTGGCGCCTAGGGAGACCGGCCCTACGGGGGCTGAAAGTCTGAGACGGTCGGGGTGAGGAAAACCGCCTTCGCTCAAAGAGCCTGTCAGGGGTGGGGCCCCTTCGGCGTTTTCATCCGGCAGGGGCCGGGCTCCGTCCCGTCCCCGAAAGCTGAAAACTTCCGAAAACATGGCGAGACAGAGCCGGATTTCTTCTCCTGATAAAATGCGTAAGCAGACGCACCCATTTGTCGGCCATGTCAAAGAAAAGTGAGAGGACCCATTCTTTACGGCTGACGGCAGCAATGGATATTTTGCGGCATTGAAGCCCCGGCCAGGCCGGGGGAAACCCTGTCTGACTTCAGCTCAGCCGCAGGATTTCCTTTTTCAGGCGGTTGATAATCCGTTTTTCCAGGCGGGAAATATAGCTCTGGGAGATGCCCAGCTGGTCCGCCACCTCCTTTTGAGTCTGTTCCTGCCGCCCCCCCAGACCAAAGCGGAGGGTGATGATCTGCTTTTCCCGAGGAGAGAGGACATTGATGGCCGCCGCCAGCAGAGAGCGGTCCACGTCCTCCTCCAGAGGCCGCATCACCACGTCCTCGTCGGTGCCCAATACGTCGGAGAGCAGCAGTTCATTGCCGTCCCAGTCGGTATTCAGAGGCTCGTCAAAGGAGACCTCTCCCTTGCGGTTGGCATTTTTGCGCAGATACATCAGAATTTCGTTCTCGATGCACCGGGAGGCATAGGTTGCCAGCTTGATGTTTTTGTCCGTCCGATAGGTTCCCACCGCCTTGATGAGGCCGATGGTCCCAATAGAAATCAGGTCCTCAATGTTGATGCCCGTATTCTCAAAGCGCCGGGCGATGTACACAACAAGCCTCAAATTATGTTCAATCAGCTCCTGCCGGGCGTCCTCGTTCAGGTTGGACAGAAGCTCCGCTTCCCGCTCCCGGCTCAAGGGCGGCGGCAGGGTGTCGCTGCCTCCGATGTAGTGGATGCCCTCCTGCGGCAGCAGCCCCAGTCTGACCAGCAGCCGCCGTGCTGTCTGTAACATGTTCATGTGCGCCCTCCTTTTTTACCGGACCGCCCCAGAGGGCTCCCGCTCCCAGCTCCGTGGGAGACAGGGCCGCCGTCAGCCCCGGATACCGTATTCCATTGATTTCTGTCCACTCTGTTCGGATGCTCAGAAGCAGCCCGCCTGCCGTTCCCACCGTGCGGTAGGGGAGCAGCCGGGGCCGCAGCTCCGGCGCTTCACGGCGCAGGGGCTCCAGCAGTGTTTCGGGACAGCGCAGGCGCTCCGCGGTCAGCGGCGTGCCCAGGACCCCATCCAGAATGCCGGGGGAGACCACCAGCACCGGCCGGCCGCTGGACGGCTCCCGAAGACTGTTGCCGCTGTCCCACAGGGCGGTGAACTCCGCCGTCCGGTTTCGGAGGCGGAGCCGGACCGGCAGCAGCGTGCCCGCCGCGGCGTGGCTGGCCGCTGCCTGGAATACCACTGTCAGCACGGCGTAGGCCGACGCGGCGGCAATCAGCAGGACCCTGGCGTCCACATTGGTGTAAAACACGCCGCTGACCACCGGCACGCCTCTTCCCGACAGCAGACCCAGACCCAGCACACAGCCGGCCATAGCGCAGGAAACGGCGAAGAACAGCAGCGTCAGCCGGAGCAGGCGGCGCTCGCCGCCGTAGGCAATCAGGCACAGCAGCACCCCCGCCGCCAGCTTCACCGGCGTTGCGCTGAGCCAGGCCAGCCCCGGCAGGAACACCGCCGCCGCGTAAGCGCCTCCGGCCAGGCCCCCCAGCAGATAGCGCCGCCGCCGCAGGGGGAGTCCCGCCAGCCGGGCCGCCGCCAGAAGCAGCAGATAGTCCATGGTTCCGTTAAGGAGGAATACGCTGTCGATATAAATAACTGTCATGACCCGCCACCTCTCGTCCGGAGATCATTATAGGACAGGGGGGAGCGGAAAAGCAGTCGGAATCGGGGGACAGCGGCTTGAGGCGTCAAAAAACCAGGTGGTTTTGATCGGGGAACCGGAGGGACATGGAAAGGACAGCGCCTGTTCGGACGCGTCCGGTCCGCCGTTTAGAGCTCAGGGCGGCTGAGAACCGGCCGCAGCCTGTGGCCAGAGAAAACGAGAAGCCGCCGCCCGTTTTATGGGCGGCGGCTTTGTGCTAGGCGTTATTCCAGAGATCGTCAAACCAGTTTTCGCCTTCCTGAGGCGGGACCGTTGGCTCCGTGGGCTCGCTGGGGGGCTCTGCGGGCTCCGGTTCCGGCTCCGGGGTTGGGGTTACGGGAGGCGTGACGGGAGGCGTAACAGGCGGGGTGGAAGGCCCGCCGCCATAGCCGTCGTGGCTGTCCCCCGGCGAGGGGGTGACGGTCCCGCCGGAGGGCGGCAGCATGGGGAAGCTGGGATCGCTGGGGTCCGACGGCAGATTGGGATTCTCGGGGTCCAGGGGGTCCTCCGGGTTTTCCTCCCCCGCAGGGGGCAGGCCGTTGTGGGCGGGACAGCCGCCCAGGGGATTCTCCTCCGTAGGCTCCAGGGCTTTCTGCATGTTCACCAGGAGATAGGCGTCGTCGGAGGCCTTGACCCCGGGGCCGTAGTCCTCTCGGACATAGTCCAGCACGCCCTTCTGCACGACAAATTCTTCCGGACAGTTCTCTGTGGCCAGACAGTGGCCCTCGGTGCAGTAGTCCACCATAGTGTGGAGAGGGCACGTATCGTCGGGACCGGGGCCCTGGCCCGCCGGGACCAGGAAGGAGAAGGCCCGGGTGGTGCCCCGCACATCGGCGGAACAGGCGTCGGTGCAGCGCTTGCCGCTGTCGGCACAGACCGCAACGGTCTCAAGACCGGCGGAGGACAGGTCAAAATTCTTGTTGGGCAGCTCCGCATGAACCTGCTGCATCACTTTTTTCCACATGGTGATGGCAGGGTTGCCCCTGTAGCTGATAGCCTCATTCTGGTCGTAGCCCGTCCAGACCGCCGCCACATAGTAGGGAGTGAAGCCTACGAAGTAACGGTCGTAATTTTTATTGGTGGTTCCCGTTTTGCCGGCGATGGTCATCCCGCTGAAATTGGCGGAGCCGCCGGTGCCGGCCCGAATGGCCTGTTTGAGCATGTCCGTCATGAGGTAAGCGGTGGTTTCCTTCATGGCTACGTGGCTTTCCGCCTCATTTTCCAGCACCACGACTTCCTGACCGCTGGAATCGGTTCGGGTGACCCGGAGATAGGTGCGGGGTTCGTTATAAACGCCACTGTTGGCAAAACAGGCGTAGGCTGCCGCCATTTCCACCGTGTTCAGCCCCTGGGTCAGGCCGCCCATACCCAGCGCGCCTGGGGCCATGTCGTCGGGCACCAGGCTCAGATTCAGGTTTTCCGTAGCGAAGCGGTAGGATTCCTCCACGCCCACCGACTCCATAGCCTGGAGGGCGATGGTGTTGATAGAGTCCTGAATGCCAATGCGGACAGAGGTCCACCCAGTGTAGGTGCTGGGGGAGTTTTTGGGCCAGGGGGTGCCGTTCAGAAGACGGACGGGGTAATTGTCAAAGGTGGAGGCAGGGGTGATCGTCCCGGCGTCCAGGGCGGGGGCATAGGCTGTCAAGGGCTTGATGGAGGAGCCTACCTGCCGTTTGCCGGTGGCGTAGTTCCAGATAAGGTTGCCTTCTTTTTCACCGATTTTACCCACCATGGCCACGATATTGCCGGTATATGGGTCAATGATCGTGATGCCGGATTGAATTTTTTGGCCGCTGCGGGAAGTGACGTCCAGGTTGCTTCGGTCCTCATAGACGCTCTCGGCGATGGACTGAATGTCCGGGTCCAGGGTGGTGTAGATTTTAAAGCCGCTGTTGTACAGCCGTTTCAGTGCGTCCTTCGTGTCGATCTTGTATTCCGCCGCCAGGTCCGCCGACACGTCACGGAGCACCTGGTCCACGAACCAGGAGTTGATCTCGATTTTGCCGGTGGCAGCCTCAACAATGTCATCGGCGGAGGTGGAGCCGTCAGCGAAGTGGAGAACCTCCGCCTTGGCGGCGTCCCGCTGGGCCTCGGTGATATAGGGCAGGCCGGTTTCGGGATTGATGATTTCCGCCATTTTATCCAGGACCCAGCCCTGACGCTCCTTGTTCAGCTCCCGGGGCGTGATTTTGGTCCCGTCTTTCCTGGTGTAGGTGATGTCATACATGGGACCGTACAGCGAGGGGTTGTTGGTGATGGCGATCAGGCAGGCGCTCTCCGCCAGGCTCAGGTCCTTGGCGTCCTTGCCGAAATAATACTGGGCCGCCGTCTGGACGCCGTAGCAGTGCTGGCCCAGATAGATGAAGTTCAGATAGAGCTCCAGAATCTGCTCTTTCCTGTAGTTTTTCTCAAACTCCAGGGCCCGGAAAATCTCCCGGATCTTCCGGTTGACATAGGGCTTGTCGTCCTCCGTCATGTTTTTCAGAACCTGCTGGGTGATGGTGGAGCCGCCCCGGCTGCTGTCGCCCTGGGCCAGCTGGTACACAGCCCTGGCGGTGCTTTTCCAGTCCACGCCCTGGTGCTCGAAAAAGCGCTCGTCCTCAATGGACACGGCGGCCTGCCACAGATAGTCGGACATCTCGTCGAAATCCACCAGGATGCGGTTTTCCTCGCCGTGGACGCTCTGGAGCTCCTTCCAGGTCCCCGTCTCCTTATCCTGATAGTAGATGAAGGAGCTGAGGTTCATGGTGTAGTCCTCGGCCCGGACCTCCAGAGAGGGCGCCAGGGTGGTTTCCACATACTGCTTGAAAAAGTGCAGGCCCACCAGAGACGCGCCCACGCCTACCAGCAGCACCGTCCACAGCGTCAGAAAGATGCCCTTGAAGACGCCGAGGACGCGGCGGAGCGCCGACTTCTTCTTCCGCTTCCGCCGGACCGGCTGGGCCTGTCCGGCGGGCTGTTCTCTTTTACCGTTCCCGTGCTCCATGCGGATGCACCTCCTTTGTTGGTTTTTGTTCCGTTTTTCTGTCTTTTGGGGGTGTTATGCGCGGTTTTAGAGGAAGTCTCCAGGCCTGTCCTGAAACGGACCGACCGGAAAACCTGGAAAACGCGGCAATATGTACTATTGTACCACCCTCTGTCAATATTGAAAATGTCGTATTTTCCCGAAAAAAAGTTCCCGGAACGGATGGATTTATGGAATATGGGCAAAATAGCGCCGGGACATTTTGCCGCCTTTTTGTGTTTTTCACCATTTTCCCTCTTGCAATTATCTCCGGCATCGTGTAAAATAGCCTCAGCAAAGGAAAAGGAGGCCCGTGTATGAGCGAGGAGTTTGGCCCCACTTTTATCACCGTCACCGACGAGGACGGTCAGGAGATCGTCCTGGAGTTTATAGACGCCCTGGAGTATAACGGGCAGATGTATCAGGCCTTTTTCCCCGCCGAGACGGAGGGGGAGGAGGAGGACCCGGACAGCGGCCTGGTGATTCTGAAGGTCCTCCATGAGGACGGCGAGGACGTCCTCTCCACCCTGGATTCTGACGAGGAGCTGGAAGCGGTCTATAACCTCTTTGTGGAAGCCCTGTTTGAGGATGAAGAGGACTGAGCACCTTTGGACGCGGCGGCGCATAGCATGAAAGCGTCCGGGGCGGCCCGGAATGGGAGCCGCCGGACAAGTAGATGACTGAATAATTGAAAAAAGGTACCCTGCGGAGTGCGTGATAGATCTTTTTTTAACCCACATTTCGTTATAAGGGACGCTGGATCAGCCCGTGGTTCGCAGGCCTCCCGGCTGCCGTTCGCGGCTGGAAGTTGGAAGCGGTAAAGCGTGCTGGAGGCGACCCACCTGTCCTTGGAAGGTGCAGGTTATAACGGGGTCTACACGGCTTTCGCGGGGTGCTTTTGAGTCTGTCATGTTTTGTGCGCTGACTGTTTGCGCCCTGTTTTTGTTGCGCCCGCCTGTTCGCCGCGGCCCGCCGGTATCTGCCCGGCACGGACGCCGGCGATTTTCTTTGTTTTCTCGGTGTCCGGGAGAGGAAAAATTTCAGATAATTTTCAGCAGGGGAGCGCAAAATGAAGAAAAATCCCTGCTCTCCGGCCTGTGGAGAGGACAAAATGACAAATATCCGGCAGAAAACCGATTTTATGCTTGCACTATGGGGATTCATCCGTTATAATAGGCAGGTGCGTTACGGAGATACCCCAATTTTATGCATCAGGCATTGATTCTGAAATACTTGAGAGGACTGAAACAACAAATGAGCGCATCAAGAGAAAAACAGAACCGTCAGGCACAGGCTGGCCAGACGAACCCCAAAACCGCCCGCGAGGCCCAGCAGCGCAGGGAACAGAAGCGCAGCAGTATCCTCTATGGACTGATTGCCCTGGCCTTTGTGGCCGTGGTGATTGTCTCCCTGGTCTGGCGGACAGACATCATTCCCAGAATGAGCACAGCCGCCGTCATTGACGGGGAAAGCTATAACGCCGCCGAGGTAAACTACTATTACCAGAGCGCATACCGCAACTTTGTCAATCAGAATTCCTATTTCATCAGCTACTTCGGACTGGACACCAGTTCCTCTCTGAAGAGCCAGACCGTCAATGAGACCGCCGCCGCCATGCTGGGTCTGGAGCTGGAGGAAGGGGAGACGCAGACCTGGCACGACTATTTCCTGGACCAGGCTCTGAATAACATGACCGTCATTCAGGCCAGCCTGAAGGCCGCCGAGGCCGAGGGCTACGCGTACCCTGACGGCGTGCAGGTCCAGTATGAGGACAGCATGAGCTCCCTCCGCTCCGCCGCCGCGGCCAGCGGCATGTCCGTGGGCCAGTATCTGAAGGGCAACTTCGGCGCGGGCATCACGGAAAAGGTCTATGGGGAACAGCTGCTGCGGGTGCTGCGCTACAGCGCGTATGCCGAGAGCTATCAGAAGAGCCTGGTCTATTCCGACAGCGACCTGGAAGCGGTCTACAACGAGGACCGGAACAGCTATGACCACGTCTCCTATGAAAACGCCACCATTTCCGGCGCGGCGGAGAGCACCACGGACGCCGACGGCAACACCGTGGAGCCCACCGAGGAGGAGTCCGCCGCCGCCATGGAGACCGCTCGGGCCACCGCCAATGAGATGCTGGACGCCGTTGAGAACGGCGAGGCTCTGGAGGATCTGGCCGAGACCCATGACACCACCTATTACAACAATGAGAGCGGAACCTATTCCACCAGCGTCATGAGCCAGTGGCTCTTTGACGACGCCCGGAAGGACGGCGACGCCGCCGTGCTGGAGGACGGGAGCACCGTCTATGTGGTGGTGTTCCACGGCCGCAGCCGGAACGAGGACCCCCGCATTGACATCCGTCATATCCTGGTGTCCCTGGGCGCCGGAACCATCGCCGAGGGCGAGGAGGGCTATGAGGACGAGCAGGCCCAGCTGAAGGCCGACGCCCACGCCAAGGCCGAAGAGCTGCTGGCCCAGTGGCAGTCCGGAGAGGCCACCGAGGACTCTTTCGGCGCACTGGCCATGACCGAGTCCGCCGACGACTCCAAGTATGACGGCGGCCTCTACACCAACGTCTACGAGGGCCGGATGGTGACTGAATTCAACGACTGGTGCTTCGACTCCGCCCGGAAGCCCGGCGACACCGGCATCGTGGACACCCAGTATGGCGCTCATGTCATGTATTTCGTGGGCTCCGGCATCGCCTGGAAGACCCAGGCCTCCACGGTTCTGCAAAACGAGGATTACACCGAGTGGGAGGACAGCCTGGTGGAGGGCGTCAGCGCCGAGCTTCGCAGCGGCGGCCTGAAATTCGTCGGCTGAGACACACCTGCGGAGACAAGAACCCATGGGGCCGGCTTTTGAGCCGGCCCCGGTTTGTGCCCGAATGGAGGGGTTTGGAACACTGGCGCAGGCAGAAAAAGGAGAGAAACGGTCTATGTTGGTGGGTACTTTGGTCAATACCGCCGCGGTGGTCTGCGGCGCGCTGATAGGAATGCTTCTGGGCAATATCCTGCCGGACCGTCTGCGGGATACGCTGATGAAGGGACTGGGTCTGTGCACGCTGTACATCGGCATTACAGGCCTGTCGGGCGGGGAGAACAGCCTGATTACCATCATTTCCATAGCGGTTGGCGCGGTGATTGGCGAGCTCTGTGATTTGGACGGACGGCTGAACCGCTTCGCCGGGATGATGGAGCAGCACCTTCGGAAGAAAAACAGCGGCGGGCCCTCCCTGGCGGAGGGATTTGTCACGGCGTCCCTGCTCTTCTGTGTGGGGGCCATGGCGGTGGTGGGGGCCCTGAATGACGGACTTTCCGGAAACCACGAAATGCTGTTTGCCAAGTCGGTTCTGGACTTTATCAGCGCCACGGTGTTCGCCTCCACTTTGGGAATAGGGGTCATGCTGTCGGCGGCGGCGGTCTTTGTGTACCAGGGCGGCATCGCATGCCTCGCCAGTCTGGTGGCCCCCGCCCTCCAGCAGAACGCCGCCGTCATTCCGGAGATGACGGTGGTGGGCTCGGTTCTGATTATGGGTCTGAGCCTGAACGTCATGGGCATAACCAGGCTGAAGATGATGAACTATGTCCCGGCCATCTTCCTGCCGGTGCTGCTGTGCCGGTTCCTGTGAACGGCGGTTTTGCGGATTTTGCGGTCTTCGGCTTGACAACCGCAGGCGGGTATATTATACTATCGTCCGTGTAAGTCTTACATCCCAGTACCATACAAGGTGAAAAAGCAGATGCGAGGATGGGGAGCAGTACCCGGCAGGCGGAAGCAAAGAGAGGGCGCGGTTGGTGTGAGCGCCTGAGAGGCCGCCGGGGAAGTCACCCCGGAGCACCGAGGCTGAACGGTCAGTAGGCTTCGGCGGAAATACCCTCCGTTATCGGGGCGGGCGCGGCAAGCGCGCCCATAAGTGCGGGGACTGCGTCTCCGAATTCAGGTGGTACCGCGGACCCTTGTCCGCCCTGAGCCGAAAGGCTTGGGGCGTTTTATTCTGCCCAAATCGTGCAGTCAGGAGATGGGAACGGCTATGACCTATGAGAACACAACCCGATACGACAAAAGCGCCGTCTGGGCGCTGACCCTGGTCTTTTCCCGGACGGTCCAGCGGAAGCGGTTTCTGCTGAGGAGGCTGTTTCTGCTGGTGGTGGGGGGCATTGCCCTCACCGGCGGGCTGGTGCTGCTGATGGTTTTTTCCGCCCTGGATACCGGGAGCCGGGTCATATGCGCCGCCGGACTGATTGTGGGGGCCGCCGCTCTGGGAGAAGGGCTGTTTCTGCGGCGGGTCATGGCCTGGAGCACCCGCCGGAGCCTCCGGCGGCAGGGGGATGCGATGGAACGGCAGTTCACGTTCTCGCCGGAGTGCTTTCGGTGCGCCCAGACCGGCATGGAGACGGTTTTTGAGTATCAGACCGTCAAGGGAGTCTGGGAGACGGAGGATTATTTTGTCCTCCACATGGACACAGGCCACGGCATGGTGGTCCGAAAATCCGGCTTCACCCAGGGAACCGCCGACGGCTTTCGCCGGTTCCTGTCGGAGAAGACGGGGCTGACGGCGGAGTGCCTGGAATAGGGGGCGGCGGTTTGGAGGAATTTAAAATTGACCTGGACTACACCAGGGATGACCTGACCGCCTATTGGTACGGCTTCGTCTGGAAGCGGGCGGGGAAGCCCCTGAGCCTCTCCGACGACCCGCCCCAATGGGCCCGGAAACTGGGCCGTTTCTTCTGCTGGTTCTTCATTGTAATGGGTGCGGTCAGCATCGTGAACAGCCTGGTTCAGGGACAGCGGATGCGCACGGAGGAGGCGGGCCTGCTCTGGAATCTCATGCTTTCGACGCCTCTGGGCGGCGTGCTGGAAATAGCCTTCGGCGCGGGATGCCTTCGGGCGCTGGGGCAGGGCCCGGCGGAGCGGCGGAAGGCCCATCCCCGCTGGGTGGAGCGGACCTGGAAGAAGTACCGGGAGAGCGGGCAGCTCTACAGCTGCCGCTTTACGGAGGAGGGCATATGGATTCACGACAGCAGAAGCGACCACCGCTATGACTACGAATTTATAGAAGCGCTGTGGGAGGACGCGGACCGTTTTTATCTGGTGCTGTCCAATTGTGCCGGGTCCTATATTCTGAACAAGGCCCGCTTTATCACCGGAGACCCGGCAGACCTGCCGGTCTTCTGGCAGGCGCGGACGGGAAAGACCGTGAGGGAAGTGACGCCGGACAGAAGGAGGGGGAAATAGAGTGGAATTTGTTTTCCGCGTGAGCAATTATGACGCCCCTGAATTAGAGTTCGAAACGGCGGAGCTGCTCCGCCGGCGGCTGGAGGCCCGGAGCCGTCAGGTGATGCCGGGGATGTGGAAGGTAACGGATAAACTCAACGCACACGCCGCCAAGGGCCCGGGCATAGGGAAGCGCCGTTACCGCGTTTACGGCGTGATTTTGATTGCACTGGGCATATTCGCCCTGGTCCCCGGTTTGATGGAGCCCCGGATTCCCAGCCTGATTGTGACAGGAGGCTTTGCGGCGTTGATGGGCGTCTGGTGCCTCTGCCTCCGGGAGCGGAGGCCCCTCCAGCCCCCGGCCTCCTGCCGGAGAGAAGCGGCGGCGCTGCTGAAAGCCCGCCGGGAGACAGACTGGGACGCCCTCCGGGCGGAGGTCCGCTTTGACGAAGCCGGCTGGTTTGTCAAGACTGCGGAGGGAGAAAGCCGGACAGCCTATGAAGACCTGCGAAGCGTGTTTGAGACGGAGCGGCTTTGGCTGCTGGTGGGCGGGACGGAGCAGGCATTGCTGCTGCAAAAGAAGGATTTGGTTTCAGGAGAGGCGGGGGACTTTCTGCCGTATCTCCAAGGAAAAATCATCAATCAAAGTTTACCACATAAAGGAGAGTCAACATGAGAAAAGAATTACCCAAGGTGTATGAGCCCCAGCAGGTGGAGGGCCGTATCTACAGGATGTGGGAGGAAAACGGCTGCTTCAGGGGCGACCCGGACCGCTCCAAAAAACCCTTCTCCATCGTCATGCCGCCCCCCAACGTCACCGGCCAGCTCCACATGGGCCACGCCATGGACTCCACCCTCCAGGACATCCTGACCCGCTTCAAGCGGATGCAGGGGTATTCCGCCCTCTGGGTTCCCGGTGTGGACCATGCCGGCATTTCCACACAGGTGAAGGTGGAGGAGGACCTGCGGGTGAACGAGGGCCTGAGCCGCTATGACCTGGGCCGGGAAAAATTCCTCCAGCGGGTCTGGAAGTGGAAGGAGAAGTATGGAAACCGCATTGTCCAGCAGCAGAAAAAGCTGGGCGTTTCCTGCGACTGGTCCCGGTCCCGCTTCACCATGGACGAGGGGCTGTCCAAGGCCGTCCGGGAGACCTTCTGCGAGCTCTACGACAAGGGCCTCATCTACAAGGGCAGCCGCATTATCAACTGGTGTCCCCACTGCGTGACGGCTCTCTCCGACGCCGAGGTGGAATACCAGGACAAGCCCGGCCACCTGTGGCACGTCCGCTACCCCCTGGCCGACGGCTCCGGCGACCTCGTCGTCGCCACCACCCGGCCTGAGACCATGATGGGCGACACCGGCGTGGCGGTGAACCCGGAGGACGAGCGCTTCAAGCATCTGGTAGGCAAGACCTGTATCCTGCCCATCATGAACCGGGAGATTCCCATTGTGGCCGACGAGTACGTGGAACTGGGCTTCGGCACCGGCGCGGTGAAGATGACCCCCGCCCACGACCCCAATGACTTCGAGGTGGGTCTGCGGCACAACCTGGAGACCATCCGCTGCATTGCCGACGACGGGCGAATCAACGAAAACGGCGGGCCTTACAATGGCATGGACCGCTACGAGTGCCGGAAGGCCATTGTGAAGGACCTGGAGGAACAGGGCTATCTGGTGAAGACCGAGCCCTATAACCACAATGTGGGCACCTGCTACCGCTGCCACAACGACGTGGAGCCGCTGATTTCCGCCCAGTGGTTCGTGAAGATGGAGCCCCTGGCCCAAGAGGCCCTTCGGGTGGTCCGGGAGGGCGAGGTGAAGTTCGTCCCGGAGCGGTTCAGCAAGACCTACACCAACTGGATGGAGAACGTCCACGACTGGTGCATCTCCCGTCAGCTCTGGTGGGGCCACCAGATTCCCGCCTGGACCTGCGGCGAGTGCGGCCATATCACCGTGGACCGCACGGACCCCACCTGCTGCGCCAAATGCGGCAGCGCCAATATCCAGCGGGACCCCGACGTTCTCGACACCTGGTTCTCCTCCGCCCTGTGGCCCTTCTCTACGCTGGGCTGGCCGGAGCGGACCGAGGACCTGGATTTCTACTATCCCACCAGCGTCATGGTCACGGGCTACGACATTATTTTCTTCTGGGTGGCCCGGATGATCTTCTCCGGCTGCGAGCAGATGAAGAAAATCCCCTTCCACACCGTTCTGATTCACGGTCTGGTCCGGGACGACAAGGGCCGGAAGATGTCCAAATCCCTGGGCAACGGCATCGACCCACTGGAGGTGGCGGAGAAATACGGCGCGGACGCCCTGCGGTTCAACCTCATCACCGGCAACAGCCCCGGAAACGACATGCGGTTCTACACGGAAAAGTGCGAGGCTATGCGGAACTTCGCCAATAAAATCTGGAACGCCAGCCGCTTCGTCATGATGAATCTGGGGGACCTGAGCGAATACGAGCTGCCGGCGGCGGAGGCGCTGGAGCGGGAGGACAAATGGGTGCTCTCCAAGCTGAACACGCTGACAAAGGAGGTCACCGAAAACCTGGACAGCTATGAGATCGGCGTGGCCTCCTCCAAGGTTTACGACTTCCTGTGGGACACCTACTGCGACTGGTATATCGAGCTGACCAAGACCCGGCTGAACGGCGAGGACGCCGCCGCCAGGCGGACGGCGCAGAATGTGCTGTGCTATGTGCTGGTGGAGCTGCTGAAGCTGCTGCATCCCTTCATGCCCTTCATCACCGAGGAGATTTTCCAGGCTCTGCCCAAGGGGTCCGACGACCGGTTTATCATGCTGGCGAAGTGGCCGGAGTACCGGGACGGTCTCAGCTTCCCCCAGGAGGAGGCCGCCATGGAGGCGGTGATGGACACCATTAAAGCCATCCGGGCCCGCCGGGCGGAGATGAACGTGCCTCCCAGCAGGAAGGCGGAGGTGCTCCTGGTGACCGCGGCGCGGGCGCCTTATGAGCAGGGCCTGCACTTCCTTCAGCGGCTGGCCTTTGCCTCTCAGGTGCGCTTCGCGGAGGAGGCCCCGGAGGACGTCTCCGGCCAGGTGAGCATCGTCACCCACAACGCCACGGCCTATCTGCCCCTCAGCGAGCTGGTGGACCTGGACGCGGAGCGGGAGCGCATCGCCAGAGAGAAGGAGAAGGCGGAGAACGGACTGCGGATTGTGGAACAGAAGCTCTCCAACGAGAAATTCGTCTCCCGGGCTCCGGAGGCGGTGGTGAACGTGGAGCGGGAGAAGGCCGCGAAGCTCCGGGAGCTCATCGCCAAGCTGGAGGAATCCGCGAAGGCGCTGGAAAACTGAATCAGATTCCATGAAAAAATGCCCTGGGGCACAGCGCCCCAGGGCATTTTTGACCTTCTTCCGCAGGGAAAATGCGGTATATGGCATGATTTGCTTCCCTGTTTGCAGGGGAGGACCAATCCGGTCAGAGGGCTTACAGGTTCCAATGATTCCATTCAGCCGGATAAGCCGTCAGATCCGTTGTTTTGCCCTCCTGAATGGTGCGGGACAGGGTTGCCGCCTCTTCCTGGTCATGGCAGTACAGCCGCACGCTCCGGCTGCTGCCCGCCTCTTTGAAATTTACGTTGAACCGGCCGGTGGCGGGATTTCTGGAGTGAAACACCCGCTCCACATTGATTTTTATGACCTCTCCGTCGATCATCACCGAAACTTCCTGAATCATGTCTTTCTTCATGAGGGTCTCCTTTCCAGGGTGGATTTTCTTCCCATCAGGGGGGTCACATCCGCCGGATAATCCGTCCCCGGGTCCAGATGGAGGGGGCGAACAGCAGCAGCATGGGGAAGATTTCCAGCCGGCCCACCAGCATATTGAAGGACAGCAGCAGCTTGGAGGCCCAGGAGAACTGGGAAAAATTCCCGGTGGGGCCCACCATTTCCAGACCCGGCCCGATGTTGTTGATGCAGGCCGTCAGGGCGGTGAAGGTGGTTACGATGTCGAACTGCTCCAGGCTCAGCAGAAGGAAGGAAACGGTAAACACCAGCAGATACACCGTCAGGAACACGTGGACGCTGCGCACCTGTGCGTCGCTGAGGGCCTTGCCCTCGAAACGGGTGGTGGAAACGGCGTTGGGGTGGAGCATTTTCCGCATGTCGCTCCAGGCGCTTTTCGCCAGCATGACGATGCGGGCCACCTTGATGCCGCCGCCGGTGGACCCGGCGCAGGCCCCAATAAACATCAGAACCACCAGAATGGACTTGGAGAAGGTAGGCCAGAGATTGAAGTCCGCCGTGGCGAAGCCGGTGGTGGTGATGATGGAGGACACCTGAAAGAAGGAGTACCGCAGGCTTTCCAGCAGTGAGCCGTATATGTGAAGGATATCTGCCGCGATGGCCAGCACTGCCGCTCCCACAATGAGCAGATAGGCCCGCAGCTCCTCGGAGCGGAAGAAGTCCCGGAAGCGGCGGATGAGCAGGAAGTAATAGAGGTTGAAGTTCACGCCGAAGAGCAGCATGAAAATACCAATCACAACGTCGCAGTAGGCGCTGTCATAGGCCCCCACGCTGAGGTTCCGGTTGCTGAAGCCGCCGGTTCCGGCGGAGCCGAAGGCGTGGATGCAGGCGTCGAACAGGGGCATCCGGCCCAGCACCAGCAGGACAATTTCAATCAGGGTCATGACCAAGTAGATGCCGTAGAGGATTTTGGCGGTGTCGCTCATGCGGCTCACCAGCTTGCCCACCGAGGGCCCCGGCATTTCTGCCCGGAGCAGGTGCATCCCGTGGCCGTCGGTCATGGGCAGGACGGCCATGACGAACACCAGCACGCCCATGCCCCCAACCCAGTGGGTAAAGCTCCGCCAGAACAGGCCGCCCCGGCTCAGGGGCTCCACGGCGGTGAGAATGGAGGCTCCGGTGGTGGTGAAGCCGGAGACGGTCTCAAAAAAGGCGTCGATGTAGTTGGGAATGTCCCCGGCGAGGACGAAGGGCAGCGCCCCAAAGGCCGACATGCCCACCCAGGCCAGAGCCACCACGGCGAAGCCGTCCCGGGCATAGAGGGCCGTCTGCCTGGGCCTGCGCCCCAGCAGCAGACCCAGAACGGCCAGAATCAGGATGGGGAGCAGGAAGGGAAGCAGGGCTTCCTGGTACAGCAGCGCCACCAGGGCGGGAAGGAGGAGGAGAGCCGCCTCCGTCCAGAGAATCCGGCTGATGACGTAGCCAATCATTTTATAATTCAAGGAAGGGGCCCCCTTATTGCAGAATATCGTGGATGTCCTGGAGAGAGGTATCCGTGGTGACGACAATCACGTCGTCCCCCAGGCTCAGGCAGTCGCCGCCGGAGGGGATGATGATTTTTCCGTTCTGCTGGACGATGCCGGCCAGCAGAAGACCGTTCCGCAGCTTCAAATCCTTCAGCGGCACGCCGATAAAGGGCACGTCCGCCGTCACGCCGAACTCCAGGGCCTCCACCGCGCCGTCCACCAGCCGGTGGAGGGTCTTGATCTTGGCGCCGGAGGCGCTTTCCATGGCCCGGACATACTGGACAATGAGCTCCGTGGTGGTGGAGCGGGCGGAGATGACACTGTCAATCATGCTCTCGTTGCTCACCAGGTCCACCAGGGATTTCCGGTTGATTTTCGCCACCACCTTGCACTTGTCCGCCTGTTTGGCGGCGCACATGCTCATGAGGATGTTGGCCTCGTCAATTCCGGTGATGGCCACGAACGCGTCGGTCTGCTGGATGCCCTCCTCGTGGAGCAGGTCGCTGTCGGTGCCGTCTCCCACGATGACCAGGGCCCGGGGCAGCTGCTCGCTCATCTGAATGCAGCGCTGCTCATCCCGGTCGATGATCTTCACCGCCATGCCCATGTTCAAAAGCTCGGAAGCCAGATAGTAACAGATTTTGCTGGCGCCCACGATGGTGACGGTGGAAGCCCTGCTTCGGAACACGCCCAGGTGCCGGAAGAACTGAGCCAGCTGCCCCGGCGAGGAAGTGAGGTAGATTTTGTCCCCAGACCGCAGCACGAAGTCGCCGGAGGGGATGATGGTCTCGCCCTTCCGGCTCACCGCGCAGATCAGCACCCGGACCCGGATGTTGCGGTAGAGGTCCACCAGGGCCAGCCCGTCCAGGGCGGAGTCCTGGGGCAGGCGGTATTCCACCAGCTCCAGCCGCCCCTTGGAGAAGGATTCCACCTTCATGGCGGCGGGGAAGCGGAGGACCCGGGCGATTTCGCGGGCGGCGGCCCGCTCGGGATTGATGGCCATGGAAAGGCCCAGCTCCTCCCGCATGAACCGGAGCTGCTTTTCATACTCGGGGTTCCGGATGCGGGCGATGGTGTGCTTGGCGCCCAGCTTCTTGGCCACCAGACAGGAGAGGATATTCAGCTCGTCGCTGCTGGTGGTGGCAATCAGCAGCTCGTTTTTGTCTACCTCCGCCTCCTTCTGCACGCCGTAGACGGCTCCGTTTCCGCAGACGCCATAGACGTCGTAAATATTGATAATGTTGTCAATCAATTTGGGGCTTTGATCTATGACGGTGACATTGTGCCCGTCGGCGGAGAGCTGCTGGGTCAGCGCCGAGCCCACCTTGCCCGCGCCTACAATGGTGATTTTCATGGGTCCCTCCCGCTTTGTGCCGGACTGGTCCGGTGATGTATTTAGTTGAAACCGATTCGAGCGCTGAGAAACAGGCGCGCAAAAAAAGGGATGCGCAAAAAAGGGGTGTGCAAAAAAGGGGGTGCGCTCAAATCTCTACAGATTATATAAGAAACCGATGAAAAAAGGAATACCTATTTGACAAAAATTTTCCTTGACAAGCCCTGCTTCTCCCTGTAAAATAAGTTCAATTATTTTAATTAAAATATTTTAGTTAAAATAATTTATATTTTGACATATAAGGAGAACGACCGACATGGAATTCGAGAAAGTACGCGATATCATTGTTGAGACCCTGGCCTGCGACGCGGAGCAGGTGACTCTGGAGGCCTCTCTGGCCGACGACCTGGGGGCCGATTCCCTGGCCGCCGTGGAGCTGGTCATGGCTCTGGAGGAGGCTGCCGGCATCAAAATTGACGATGCGGACGTGGCCGGGTTCAAGA
This sequence comes from uncultured Oscillibacter sp., assembly GCF_947654275.1. Taxonomy (GTDB): domain Bacteria; phylum Bacillota; class Clostridia; order Oscillospirales; family Oscillospiraceae; genus Oscillibacter. The sequence goes on from NZ_CANTJS010000043.1 coordinate 17,568, forward strand.
CCGTGGGCGACATCATGACCTATCTGGAGGCCCATAAGTAATTCGGACATAGGCCCATTGGAAACGGAGACCCGGAAGGGTCCCTGTTCCGGTCTCCGTCGCAGGCTGTGCGATCCCTGCGGCGGAGGCCTTTCCATGAAGAAAGGAACGACTATGACCAATCAGGAAATTTACGAATTGATGGCCCGCTTTGACAGCAGCGCCTTACAGACGCTGAAGCTGTCCAGGGGGGATTTTACCATAGAACTGGGCAAGGCCGCCCCGGCGGCTTCTGCCCCTGCCGCAACTGTGGCCGCGGCCGCCGCGGTGGTTTCCGCCCCGGTGGAGACGAAAGAGGCTCCCGCCGTTTCCGCTCCGCTGGTGGGCACCTTTTACGCCGCCCCCGCCCCGGAGCAGCCCCCCTTTGTCCGTCCGGGGGACCGGGTGAAAAAGGGACAGACGGTTTGCCTCATCGAGGCCATGAAGACCATGATTGAGGTTCCCGCCCCCTGTGACTGCGAGATTACCGAGGTGCTGAAGGCCAATGGGGAGCTGGCCTCCTTCGGTGAGGCGCTGATGCGCTATAAGCCATGCTGAGGCGGGTGTTGATTGCCAACCGGGGGGAGATTGCCCTGCGGGTTCTCCGGGCCTGCCGGGAGATGGAGATTGAGACGGTGGCGGCCTACTCCGAGGCCGACGCCGAGGCGCTCCACGTCCAGCTGGCCACGGAAGCGGTGTGCATCGGTCCCGCCCGGGCGGCGGACAGCTACCTCAATCAGAACGCCCTGCTGACGGTGGCCAGGGCCTCCGGCTGCGACGGCATCCACCCCGGCTATGGCTTTTTGTCTGAAAATCCGGACTTTGCCGACGCCTGCGCCGGGGCCGGCCTGACCTTCATCGGGCCCTCCGGGGACGCCATCCGCAAGGCGGGCTCCAAGTCCGCCGCCCGGGACCTGATGAAGGCGGCGGGGGTTCCGGTGACGCCCGGCTCCGACGGGCCCGTCTCCTCGGTGGAGGAGGCCCTGGAAGCGGCGGAGGCCGTGGGTTGGCCCGTGCTGCTGAAGGCCTCCGCCGGCGGCGGGGGCCGGGGAATCCGGCGCTGCGGCGGCGCCGCAGATCTGCCCGCCGCCTATGCCGAGGCCAAGGCCGAGGCGGCCGCCTGCTTTGGAAACGACGAGATGTATCTTGAAAAGCTGGTGCTGAGCCCCCGTCATGTGGAGGTGCAGATTCTGGCGGACCGCCAGGGCCATGTGATTCACCTGGGGGACCGGGACTGCTCCGTCCAGCGGCGGAACCAGAAGCTCATCGAGGAAGCCCCCGCCCCCGGCCTCAGCCCTGCGCTGCGGCAGGCCATGGGAGAGGCCGCCGTAAAGGCCGCCCGGGCCGTGGGCTACGAGGGCGCCGGGACGGTGGAGTTCCTGGTGGACGGGGACAGCTTTTACTTCATGGAGATGAACACCCGCATCCAGGTGGAGCACGGCGTGACGGAGCTGGTGACCGGGGTGGACCTGGTGCGCCAGCAGCTGCGGATTGCCTCGGGCCTGCCCCTGGATATCCGGCAGGAGGACGTCCGGGTTCGGGGCTGCGCGCTGGAGTGCCGGGTCAACGCCGAGGACCCGGAGGCGGATTTCCGCCCCTGTCCCGGCAAGGTGGAGTTTCTCCACTTCCCCGGCGGCGCGGGGGTCCGGGTGGACTCCTGCCTGTATAACGGCTGCGTGATGTCCCCCTTCTATGATTCCCTGGCGGCGAAGCTTCTGGTCCATGGCGGCACCCGTCTGGAGGCCATCCGGAAAATGCGCCGCTGTCTGGAGGAATTCACATTGGAGGGGTTCCCCACCAACGCCGAGCTGGCCTATGAGATTTTGTTCCATCCCGTGTTTGTCCGGGGCCGCTGCACAACAGGCTTTCTGGACGAGTATCTGCCCGCCCTGCTGGATTTCAGCCGCCGGGTAGGGGAGAGGGAGGCTGACACATGAACAGCATTTTTGCCAAGCGCCGGAACCGCCTGCTGGCTATGAAGGCCCTGCGGGATAACTATGTCCCCGGCGACCGGCTGACGGTCTGCCCGAAATGCGGCCAGGAGCATCAGCGGGGGGCGGTGGCGAAGGACCTCTTCGTCTGCCCCGGCTGCGGGTATCACTTCCCCCTGGGGGCCTACCACCGGCTGAGCATGATTTTGGATTCCGGCTCGTTCCGGGAGCTGAACGAAAAGCTCCTGGCCGCCGATCCCCTGTCCTTTCCCGGCTACCGGGAGAAGCAGAGGGCGGCCCAGCGGAAAACCGGCCTCAACGAGGCCGCCGTCACCGCTACCGGGACCGTCGGAGGCCGGAAATGCGTGGTGGGCGTGATGGACAGCCGTTTTTTCATGGGCAGCATGAGCGCGGCTGTGGGGGAGAAAATCACCCTTGCCATTGAGTACGCCGCGAAGAACAAGCTGCCCCTGATTTTATTCTGCGCCAGCGGCGGAGCCCGGATGCAGGAGGGCATTCTGTCTCTGATGCAGATGGCAAAGACCAGTGCCGCCCTGGCCCGGTTTTCGGAGAAGGGCCTGCTGTACATCTCTGTGCTCACCGACCCCACCACCGGCGGTGTGACCGCCAGCTTCGCGTCCCTGGGAGACATCATTCTGGCGGAGCCCGGCGCTCTGATTGGCTTTGCCGGGCCCCGGGTGATTCAGCAGACCATCGGTGAGACCCTGCCGGAGGGCTTCCAGCGGGCGGAATACCAGGAGGAGCACGGTTTTGTGGACGCTGTGGTGCCCCGGAGCCAGCTTCGGGAGACCCTGTCCCGGCTGCTGCGGCTCCATGAGAAGGGAGGCCGCTCATGAAGAACCTGACCGCCGCGGAGCGGGTGGCCATTGCCCGCCACCCCCAGCGTCCCAATATCACCGATTATATCGACGGCCTGTTTACCGATTTCTTTGAGATGAAGGGGGACCGGCTCTGCCGGGAGGACCCGGCGATTTTAGGCGGCGTGGCGCTGTACCATGACCGGCCCGTCACCGTCATCGGCACCCGGAAGGGGAAGACGGCGGAGGAGAGCATCCGGTGCAACTTCGGCATGCCGGGGCCCGAGGGCTACCGGAAGGCCCTGCGGCTGATGCGCCAGGCGGAGAAATTCCGCCGGCCTGTCCTCACCTTTGTGGATACCTCGGGCGCTTATCCCGGCCTGGAGGCCGAGGCCCGGGGACAGGGAGAGGCCATTGCCCGGAACCTCTATGAGATGAGCCGCCTCACCGTGCCGGTCATCACCGTCATCACCGGCGAGGGCAACAGCGGCGGGGCGCTGGCCCTGGCGGTGGCGGACCGGGTGCTGATGCTGGAAAACGCCGTCTACGCCATTTTGTCCCCGGAGGGCTTCGCCTCCATCCTCTGGAAGGACGCGGCCCGGCACGAGGAGGCCTGCGGCCTGATGAAGCTCACGGCGCCGGATTTGCTGGCGCTGGGCGTAACGGACGATCTGATTCCGGAGCCGGAGGGCGGAGCCCATCTGGCCCCGGCCCGGACCATCCGGGAGGTGGACCGGGCCCTCAGCCGCCATCTGGCGGCGCTTTTAAAGGAGAGCGGCCCCAATCTGGCGGCAAAGCGCTATCTGAAATTCAGAAAAATGGGTGTGTCTCAGTCCAAAGAGGCCGCGCCGCCCAGGGAGGAGCCATGAAGGGAATTAAAATTCGGGGCGTCGGCCGGGGAGTGCCCGGCAAAATTGTCACCAACCAGGACCTGGAGCGGATTGTAGAGACCTCGGATGCGTGGATTACCTCCCGCACCGGCATCCAAAGCCGCCATTTCTGCGCCGGGGAGGAGACTTTTTCCACCATTACCGCCGCCGCCGCCCGGAGGGCGCTGGAGAGCGCCGGAGTGGAGCCGGAGGAAATCGGGGCCTGCATTGTGGCGACCCTGTCGGGGGACACCCTGGTGCCCTCCGCCGCCTGTATGCTCCAGCGGGCGCTGGGCCTGCCCATGGACATTCCGTGCTTTGACCTGGGGGCCGCCTGCACGGGCTTTCTCTTCGGCCTCCACACGATGGAATGCCTGCTGAACGCCTCGCCCCGGAAATACGGGCTGGTGGTGGGCGCGGAGAACCTCAGCCGCCTGATTAACTGGGAGGACCGGGGCACCTGCATCCTCTTCGGAGACGGGGCCGGGGCCGCCGTGGTGGAGTGCCGGGAGGGCTGGCCCTCGATTTCCGCCGTCATGGGCTGTTGCGGAAACGACGGGCTGCTGCGGGTTCCCGGCCCGGAGGCAGGGGGGCGGAGCCTGATTTCCATGGAGGGCACGAAGGTGTTCAAGTTTGCCGTGGAGGCGGTGCCCTGGTGCGTGGACCAGGCCCTGAAGCAGTCCGGGAAGACCGTGGAGGATGTGGATTTCTTCGTGTTCCACCAGGCCAACGCCCGGATCATCGACCTGGCGGTGCGCAAATACCGCATTCCCCCGGAAAAGTACTATAAAAACATTCAGGACTACGGCAACACCTCCGCCGCCAGCATTCCTCTGGTCCTCAGCGAGCTGCGGGAACAGGAAAAGGTGGGCCCGGGGAGCCGGGTGCTGCTGGTGGGCTTCGGCGGCGGGCTGACCTGGGGCGGGTGCCTGATTGAGTTTGCGTGAATAACAGAGTAGAGAGTGAAGGGTGAAGAGTTGAGAGTTGAGAGTGAAGAGTTGAGATTCCGTTTACATGAAAATATCTTCACTCTCCACTCTCTGCTCTCCACTCTATACTTGAGGTGTCAATATGAAAAAGTTAAACGAAATCCTGGGGACCCAGTACCCCATCATTCAGGGCGGCATGGCCAACATCGCCACCGGCGAATTTGCCGCCGCCTGCTCCAACGCCGGGGCTCTGGGCATGATTGCCACAGGGGCCTGGGACGCGGACCGGGTCCGGAAGGAGGTCCGCCGGGCCAGGGAGCTGACAGAGGGCAAAAAGCCCTTTGGCGTGAACCTGATGCTGATGAACCCCTGCGCCGACGACATCGCCCAGGTGATTCTGGACGAGGGCGTCCAGGTGGTCACCACCGGCGCAGGCAACCCCGGTCAATATATTCCCGCCTGGAAAGAGGCCGGCATCAAGGTTTTGCCGGTGGTGGCGGCGGCGGTGCTGGCCAAGCGTCTGGAGCGCTACGGCGTGGACGCCGTGATTGCCGAGGGCACGGAGTCCGGTGGACATGTGGGAGAGATGACCACCATGGCCCTGGTGCCCCAGGTCATCGACGCAGTGAGCGTCCCCGTGGTGGCCGCCGGAGGCATTGCCGACGGGCGGCAGATGGCGGCGGCTATGGCCCTGGGGGCCTGCGGCGTTCAGGTGGGCACCTGCCTGCTGGCGAGCGTCGAATGTCCTGTCCATGAGAACTACAAGCAGGCCGTTCTGAAGGCCAAGGACACCGACACCGCCGTAACGGGCCGCTCCATCGGCGGTCCGGTGCGGGTGCTGAAAAACAAGATGGCCCGGGAGTATCTGGCTCTTGAAAAGCGGGGCGCCACACTGGAGGAGCTGGAGACCGTCACCATCGGCGGACTCCGCCGGGCGGTGCTGGAGGGCGATGTGGAGCACGGCAGCGTCATGATGGGCCAGGTGGCCGGACTGCTCCATGAGATCAGGCCGGTCCGTCAGATTTTTGAAGAGTTGTACACAGGCGGAAAGGCCGTTTTGGAGTCGGTGAATCAGGAATGGCGGTAAGCATCCGGGGGAAGACCCTGGCCCTGCCCATTGTGCAGGGCGGAATGGGCATCGGCGTCAGCCTGGAGAACCTGGCGGGGGGCGTGGCCGCCTGCGGCGGCATGGGAACCCTCTCCGCCGCCTTCTGCGGCTTTGACGAGCCGGATTTTGAGGCGGACCCCAGAGCCGCCAATCTCCGGGCCCTGACCCGGCAGATCGGCAAAGCCCGCGAGATTGCCAGGGGCGCAGGGCTGGTGGCGGTGAACGTCATGGTGGCCGCGGCCCAGTATGCCGACAGCGTCCGCACCGCCCTGCGGGCGGGGGTGGACGCGGTGGTCTGCGGCGCGGGTCTGCCCCGGGACCTGCCGGCTCTGGCGGCGGAGGTGCCGGAGAGCGACGCCGCCATTGCTCCGGTGGTCAGCGGAGGCCGTTCCGCCGGACTGATCTGCAAGCTCTGGGACCGGCATTATGGACGGGCTCCGGACTTTGTGGTGCTGGAGGGACCCCTGGCCGGGGGACACCTGGGGTTCTCGCCCCAGGAGGCCCGGGAGGCCCAGGCCGGCCGGCCCAGGTCCCTCTCCGGCCTTCTGGGAGAGGTGCTGGAGGCGCTGGCCCCCTTCCGGGAGAAATATGGCCGTGATATCCCGGTCTTTGTGGCCGGAGGCGTGAGAAACGGCGGCGAAATGCGCCGCTACATGGACCAGGGCGCCGCCGGGGCCCAGTTTGCCACCCGGTTCATTGCCACGGAGGAATGCGACGCCGGCGAGGGCTTCAAGCAGGCCCTGCTGTCGGCGGACGCCGGAGACGTCACCATTGTGCAAAGCCCCGTGGGTATGCCGGGGCGGGCGCTTCACAGCCCTCTGATTGAGCGGGTGGAGGCGGGAACGCAGCCCCCTATCCGGCGCTGTGACCGCTGCCTTGCCGCCTGCGACTGCAAAACCGCCCCCTACTGCATTTCCCGGGCGCTGATTGCCGCGGTCCGGGGGGACTGGGAAAACGGCCTCTTTTTCTGCGGGGCCAACGCTGGAGAGGTCAACCGTCTCTCCACGGTCAGGGAGCAGATGGACCAAATCATGAATGAATGGAGGACCGCGCAATGAAACTCGGTTTCCTATACGCCGGTCAGGGCAGTCAGCACCCCGGCATGGGGGCGGACCTGTACGAGGCCTATCCGGCCTTCCGGCAGGTGTTCGACGCCGCGGCGGAGCAGGTGGACTTTGACCTGAAGGCCGTCTGCTTCCAGGACCCGGACGGGGTGCTGAATCAGACCCGGTACACCCAGCCCTGCATGGTGGCCTTCGCCGCCGGCCTGACGGCGGTGCTGGCGGAAAAGGGCGTCGTCCCTTCGGCGGCGGCGGGCCTCAGCCTGGGGGAGTATTCCGCCCTGCACGCGGCGGGCGTTTTTGACGCAGCCACGGCGGTGAAGCTGGTGGCCTTCCGGGGCAGAGCCATGGAGGAGGCCGCCGCCGGACACGACAGCGCCATGATGGCGGTGCTGGGTCTGGAGGAGGAGCCCCTCCGGGAGGCCTGCGAGGCCGCCTCCGGCCTGGGCGTGGCGGTGATTGCCAACTACAACTGTCCCGGTCAGCTGGTCATTGGCGGCGACCGGGCGGCAGTGGAAAAGGCCGCCGCCGTTGCCAAGGAGAAGGGGGCCCGGCGCTGCCTGCCCCTGAAGGTCAGCGGCCCCTTCCATACGCCTCTGATGGCCCCGGCGGGGGAGGCCCTCCGGACGTA
>NZ_CANTJS010000044.1 GCF_947654275.1 uncultured Oscillibacter sp.
CTGTCTCCTGAATCCCTCGGATATTTGTACTATTCTTGAAAATTGATTTCCCTGAACAGACACGCCCGCCCCTTGACATCCGGGGCGGGCTGTGTTATGATCTGATGGTTTCTAAAAGAACAGTTTGAAATCAAACAAAGGGGGCGCGGCCATGCTCAGCGTCAATCAGCTGACCCGTTTTTCCCAGCGCTTTGGCCGGTACTATGCCCGGTGCTTCACCCCGCTGCTGGAGCGGACGGGGCTGACCATGCGGGAGATGCACGTCCTGCTCTTTCTGGCCAATCACCCGGGACAGGACACCGCCCGGGAGGTGGTGGAGTGCCGGGGGCTGGCCAAGTCCCAGGTCTCCCAGGCGGTGGAGGTGCTGGCGGGCCGGGGCGTGCTGGAACGCCGGGCCGACGGCGGGGACCGGCGTGTGGTGCATCTGGCCATTACCGAGGCGGGAGCGCCGCTGGCCCGGGAGGCACAGGAGATTCAGGCCGCCTGTGGCCGGGAACTGTTGTCGGGACTGACGGAGGAGGAGCAGGCCTGCTTCCGGAAGCTTTTGAGCAAGGTGCTGGAGCGGACGGAGACGGTATTATGACTTCCGAACAGAAAGGCCGGAAGTAATATGTGCCATGTTTTGCGGCGGCGAGCAAAACGGCTTAAATCATATCACCAGCCGCCGGGCCCGCCGCGGCAAGTATGGAGGAAGGAGCACAAACAACATGAATCGGAACTCTGTGGACCTGGGCAGCGGAAAGGTGGGAAAGCTGCTGTTTTCTCTGGCCCTGCCCACCATTACCTCCCAGGTGGTGAACATGCTGTATAACTTGGTGGACCGGGTCTACATCGGCCATATGCGGCCTGTGGACACCGTGGGGGCCCTGGCCCTCACCGGCGTGGGGGTCTGCCTGCCGGTGATTATGATTATCTCCGCCTTTGCGGCCCTGGTGGCCATGGGCGGCGCGCCCAGGGCCTCCATTGCAGAGGGCCGGGGGGACCTAGAGGCCTCCCAGCGCATCATGGGCAACAGCTTCACCCTTCTGGCGGGAATCTCCATTCTGCTGACGGCGGTGTTCCAGCTCTTCGCGGAACCCCTGCTGCTGACCTTCGGAGCCAGTGAAAACACCATCGGCTATGCCGTGGACTATATGCGCATTTACTCCCTGGGCACCCTCTTCGTTCAGATGACCCTGGGCATGAACGCCTATATCACCGCCCAGGGCTTTACCACCGTCAGCATGAAGACCGTGCTGATTGGCGCGGGTCTGAATACGGTGCTGGACCCCATTTTCATCTTCGGCCTGGGGATGGGGGTCCGGGGGGCGGCCCTGGCTACCATCCTCTCTCAGGCGGTGTCCGCCGCCTGGGTTCTGCGCTTCCTCACGGGGCCCGACAGCAAGTGGCGGCTCCGGCGGGAGAACCTCCGGCCTGTGCCCAGGGTGTTTCTGCCCAGCCTGGCCCTGGGGCTGTCTCCCTTCATCATGCAGTCCACGGAGAGTCTGATTGCCGTGTGCTTCAATTCCTCTCTGCTGAAATACGGCGGGGACGTGGCGGTGGGAGCCATGACGGTGCTCACAAGCATGATGCAGTTCGCCATGATGCCCCTCCAGGGCCTGACCCAGGGGGCTCAGCCTATTATCAGCTACAACTACGGCGCGCGGAACCCCCGGCGGGTGAAGGACGCCTTCAAGTGCCTGCTGAAGGCCTGCGTCACATACTCGGTCGTTCTCTGGCTGCTGGTGCAGGCCTTCCCCCGGGCCTTTGTCATGATTTTCAACAATGATTCCACCCTGGTGAATTACGCCGCCTGGGCCCTGCGAATCTACATGGGCACCACCTGCCTCTTCGGCATTCAGATTGCCTGCCAGCAGACCTTTATTGCCCTGGGCAACGCAAAAACCTCTCTGTTTCTGGCGGTGCTGCGGAAAATCATCCTGCTGATTCCCCTGATTTATATTCTGCCTAACTTCTTTGCCGACAAGGCCTTTGCCGTGTTTCTGGCGGAGCCGGTGGCGGACTTCCTGGCGGTGCTCACAACGGCCTCCATGTTCACGGTTCAGTTTAAGCGGAGCATGAGGGAGCTGGAGAAACACAGCCCCGGCGGCTGAGCCGCCCTGTTCCCGGCCGGTGACGCGGACCGGTCCTGACAGGGGAGCGCCTCGGCCCACCCGTTTCCTGCCCGGTTGCGCCAGGGCGGTTCGGAAGAGGCGGCGGACCTCCGGACAAACAGGCAGGCCGGCTTTTCAGCCGGCCTGTTTTGCTGTTTTCAGGACAGGGGGAGAGACGTCTGTGCTGTTCCGTCAGGCCCTGCCTCCGGCGAACATCCGTGACCCCGCCGGAAGAAAAGAAGCCCTAACGCCGGCGGCCTCCGCCGCCCCGGGAACCGCCGCTGCGGTGCATCCCGCCGGGACGTCCGCCTCCGCCGCGGCTGACGCCGCCGGAGCGCCGTCCCGCGCCGCCGCCGAAGGAGCTCCCGCCGGAGCGCCGTCCCGCGCCGCCGCCGAAGGAGCCCCCGCCGGAAAATCCGCCGGAGCGCCGCCCCGCGCCGCCGCCAAAGGAGCCTCCGCCGGAAAAACCGCCGGAGCGCCGCCCCGCGCCGCCGCCGAAGGAGCCTCCGCCGGAAAAGCCGCCGCCCACAGGAGGCCGGGGCGGACGGGGAGGGGGTGGAACCCGGGGCCGCCGGGGCCGTCCCCAGAAAACGGGATAGTAAATGGGCCGGGGCACGCCCACCACCGTGGGGCCCCAGCGCCGCCGGTAACGGCTGTAGCGCAGGCCGTCGGCAATGACCCAGATGACCAGCAGAATCACCAGCAGCACCACGATTTCCGCCGCCAGCACCTCCGGCAGGACGCCGCCGCCTCCGGTGGAGGCATAGCCGCCGGACAGGGCCTGATAGCTCTGGGCGGTGTCGGGCAGGTAGTGCTCCCGGACGGTGACGTGATAGACGTCTTCCAGGTAGTCCACCAGGGCGTCGAAGGTGGAGCGGACCGCCAGGTCGTAGCGCTGGACGATGAAGCCCTCTTCCATGTGCTCCCACAGGATGTCGTCCAGCCGGCGCTGCTGGCTGGGGCTGAAGCCGCCGCCCCAGGCGATGTAGTAATCGCCTTCCGGCGCTCCGTCGTGCTCATTCCGCAGAGCCAGCACCAGCAGGATGCCGTTGTCCCGCTGCCGGGAGCCCACCCCCAGGCGGACGAACAGGTCCTCGGCATAGCCGGCAATGTCCGTGCCGCCGGTGGTGTCCACCACGTCCACCGCGATCTGCGCCCCGGTCTGGGCGAAAAGGGACTCGTTCATGGCCTCCATATACCGGACGGTCTCCTGGGAAATCACGTTGTTCTCGTTGTGGACCAGGCAGGAGAACCGGCCGGAGACGGAGGTCCCGCCTTCCGGGGCCCTGGCCCGGCCCAGGCCGACGCCTGCCGCAATCGCCAGTACCATCACCAGCAGGGCCACGGCGCGGTTTTGAAAGATTTTTTTCATGGGCATCACAATCCTCTGGTATTCAAGAATAGAAGGGCTGCCGGAGGCGCGCTGTCAGTTCATGCTGGGGTCATCCGTCCGGCCCACAAGATAGTCGATGGATACGTTATAGTAGTCAGCCAAGGCAATCAATTTTTTAACGCCGGGCTCATGTTCTCCTGTCTCGTAGCATTGATAGCCGCGGATCGATATTCCCAACAGCTCCGCAAGCTCTCTCTGATAAAGCCGCCGGGAGGTCCGCAGTTCTTTTAGACGTTCTGAATAATTGGGCATAACTCACCCCGCTATCGGTTTATGTTGGGGTCATCCGTCCGGCCCACAAGATAGTCGATGGATACGTTGTAGTAGTCGGCAATGGCGATTAAAGTTGCAAGCTTTGGTTCGGTTTGATTTGTCTCATAACCCTGATAGCCCCGAAAGGAAAGCCCCAGCTGCTCAGCCATTTCCCTCTGGTAGATTCTGCGGCTTTCCCTCAAAGATTTTAAACGCTCCGCAAGTATTTGCATAGCACACCTCGCTATCGGTTTATGTTGGGGTCATCCGTCCGGCCCACAAGATAGTCGATGGATACGTTGTAGTAGTCGGCAATGGCGATTAAAGTTGCAAGCTTTGGTTCGCTTTCGTCAGATTCATAACACTGATAGCCACGGAGCGACAGACTAAGCAATTTCGCCATTTCCTTTTGGTAGATTCTACGGCTTTCCCTCAAAGATTTTAGACGCTCCGCAAATATTTGCATAGCACACCCCTTGACAATAAATATTATTACATGTTAAAATGAAATGAAATTACATATAGGAGGGATTCACATGACGGATTTCATGGAACTGCTGTATCACTACGCCCGGACCAACCGTTTCCCCGGCTGTCTGCCCCCTTGCGCCTATAAGGAAGTGACCCAGATAGAGGAACGCACCCTGTCCGCGCTCCGGGAGGGCCTTTCCGCGCCTCACGCAGCGGCCCTGGAGCGATACCAGGACGCCAGCGAGGAACGGCGGACCCTGGAGCTGGAAGCCATGTTTCTGGCGGCCTTTTCCGTGGCCCGGGAGTTGTGCCGGGCCTGAGCCCGGCTCTTTATTTGTGCAGCTCCATCAGCTTGGCCCGCAGCTCGCCTTCGATGCGGCCCAGCTCCGCTTCGGCGGCCTTGCGCTTCTGGGCCCCGTCTCTCTGGATGGCCAGCACCTCGTCCAGAGTGGAGATCAGCTGCTGATTGGTGTGCTGGAGGGTCTCGATGTCCACCACGCTGCGCTCCGCCTCCCGGGCGGTTTCGATGGTGCCCATTTTCAGCATGTCGGCGTTTTTCCGCAGCAGCTCGTTGGTCATCTCGGTGACGGCGCTCTGGGCGGCGGTGGCCTGACGGCTGTGCTCCAGACCCAGGGCCAGCACCATCTGACTCTTCCACAGGGGGATGGTGTTGACCAGAGAGGACTGGATTTTTTCTACCATCAGCGTGTCGTTGTTCTGAAGCAGCCGGGTCTGAGGGCCCATCTGAATGGAGATGATCCGTGTGAGCTCCAGGTCGTGGAGCTTCTTTTCAAAGCGCTCGCACATCTGGACCATGTCGTTATAGCGCTGGGCGTCCTCCTGGGCGCCGGTCTGCTCCGCCTTCAGACGCAGCTGCTCCAGCTCGCCGGAACGGACCTGGGCCAGCTTTTTTTTGCCGGCCAGGATGTACATGGTCAGCTCCTTGTAGTATTTCAGGTTCAGCTCATACATCTGGTCGAACATGGCCACGTCCTTCAGCAGCGTCACCTGATGCTGCTCCAGCTCCCGGACGATTTTGTCCACGTTGGTCTCCACTCTGGAGTACTGGGCTTTCATGGCCTCCAGCTTGTTTCCGGTTTTCTTGAACAGACCGAAGAGGCCCTTTTTCTCCTCCTCCTCGCCAAAGCCCTTCAGCTCTACCACCAGCTCGCTGAGGGACTTTCCGATTTCTCCCAGGTCCTTGGTCCGGACGGAGGACAGGGCGTTTTCGGAGAAGCCCGCCACGTTTTTCTGGGCCGCGGAGCCGTACTGGAGAATCATGTTGGAATCCATGATGTTGATTTTCTGGGCGAAGTCGTCCACGGCTTTTTTCTCTGCGTCGGAGAGCATGGAGTCGTCCAGCTCCACCGGCTTCACCTCCGGCTTTTTCAGCTCCGGAGCGGGAGCGGCGGGGGTGGGGGCGGCGGCCGCCGCTCCGGCGGGGTCCAGGGTCAGCTCGGGAATCATGTTGTCATCCATTTTTTGTGTCCTCCATCTTCATGTTCATTAGGAATTAGGCGTTAGTTAGGAATTAGAAATCAGGAATCAGGGGCCGGGCTCTGTCCCGGCCCGCTGTCCGGCTCCGGCGGAAGGTCCTCAAAACCACTCGCCGTCTTCATCGTCCGCTTCCCCGACGCCAAGCAGCCCGTGAACCACGGAGCAGGCCAGCCAGATGCAGCCGGTCAGCAGCGCCAGAGGCTCCCGGTCCCGCTTCGCCAGGTAGAAATAACCGCCGGAGAGCAGACCTTCCAGCAGGGAGATAAACAGGTACACCGGATTTCTCTTTTTCATACCGCGTCCTCCTTATGAGTTGTATTTCTGAATTGCCGGACCGCCCGGAGCAGCCACAGCGCCGCCAGGGCCAGCCAGCAGATGCCTGCGGCCACATGAAAGCCGCTTCCCGTCCCCAGGCCCTGTTCCAGATGGGGCCCGCTGATCAGCGCGTAGGCGAGGCCCAGCGCCAGAGGCTGCAGGTCCCGGGGGACCTCCCTCCGGCGCTCCCGGAGGGCCAGGCAGAGGGTCCCCGCTCCCAGGGCCAGCCAGCCCAGGCCCCACGCCGCCATATGAAAATCGTATTCGCGCCGCCGGTCCAGCCAGATGCAGACGCCCCCGGCTGCCAGGAACACCCCGGCGTAACCGAGGTTCCACAGGCTCTCCTTTATGTTTCTCCGCTTCATGGAACACTCCCCTCAGTCCGATCTGTACTATGGACATTTTTTTATACGGTCTGCTATCGCCACCGGGCCCGGAACACCTGCACCGCCGCGCAGGCCAGCCACGCCAGGCCCAGGATCACGTTGGAAAGCCGCTCCTCCGTGGCGCCCAGGCGGAAGAATACCCAGGCGGTGACCGTAAAGCAGAGGGCGCCAAGGAACGACAGCAGAGGGCCCCTCATGATGGCCGTTCCCCATGGGACGGTGCGGTCAGCCGCCGTCTCTCGCCCGCTTCCGGCGCCAGAAGTTCAGGGCCGAGAGCAGAGCGAACACCACCAGGATGGTCAGGCCCTTTTCCGGCATGCCGCCGGAGAGGTTCCCCCGGATCAGGCGGTTTGCCAGCAGGCACAGGGTCAGGAGCGCGGCAGCGGCACTGCCTGCGGCAAACTTGAAAGACTTGGTCCGGATTGTAAAAATACTTCCAATCCTTCATCAGTGCCTCCTCCTGTTCTCGCTTGCCTACAGCTCCAGCTTGATGTCCGTTCCGCCGGTCCGGTCCGCCTTCAGCTCCGGTTCTCCGGAGAGCCCCTCCCGGGCCATCATGGTCTCCAGCACCCGGATATCGGCGGAGATGTCCAGAGCGTCGGCACTGTAAAGGGAATCCAGCTGCTTGCCGAAGGCGATGACGATGGTCCGCATCATGGTCTCAATTTGAATCAGGCTTTTGCTGATGTTCTCGCCGGAGACCCCGGCATTGCTCATGCGGTCGTAGGCCTTCAGCAGCTTCAATGTGGCGGGCAGGTAGTAATCCATGAAGCGGCGGATCTGGGGGAGTTTCTCCGGGCTCTCTTTTACCGCCTGAAAAATTTTATCGCTGATCTGCTCCAGCCGCACGATGTCGGCGGAGATGCCTGGAGCGGCGATGTTGGCGTCCAGCCGCTTCATCTCGGCAATGGCCTGCCGGCCCTCCTGGAGCATTTTGTCCAGCTCCGTTTCAGCAGGGGCCGGAGACGCCTTTGCCTCAGGCTGTTTTTCCTCCTGCCCGCCCCCCAGGACCCCGCCGCCCCGGCAGAGGCCGTGGACGGCCAGGAACACCGCCGCCGACACGGCGGACAGGATTGCATAATGAGACGTCCGGTAAAGGGGCAGCAGCGCCCCGCTCAGCAGCCACAGCGCCGCCACCGCGTAAAAGGGCGCGGCGGGCTTTCTCTTCTGATCTGTCATGGAAGGACCTCCTTCATTGCAGGGAACCCGAGATTTTCAATATCATTATACCCCCGAAGGCCCGTTCCGGTCAAGGCAGGGGAGAAAATAAAGGAGGGGAGAAAGGGGCCCTTGTCCAAGATGCAGTGGAATTGAATGCTGATTCCATTGAAAAATGTGGATTTTTCCCTTGAAATAGGGGGGAGAGAGGCATATAATAAACAATCGGCTTTAAAATTCTTCATAGAATCTTTTCGGCGGACCGGCGTCCGTCCGAGTCGGAGGAGAAAACAGAGTATGCAGAATGAACACTTGAGAAACATCGCCATCATTGCCCACGTCGACCACGGCAAAACCACTCTGGTGGACGAAATGCTGAAACAGGGCGGCGTCTACCGTGAAAATCAAGAGGTTGTGGAGCGGGTCATGGACTCCGGAGACCTGGAGCGGGAGCGGGGCATCACCATTCTGGCGAAAAACACCGCCATTCAATACGGGGATACCAAAATCAACATCGTGGATACCCCGGGTCACGCCGATTTCGGCGGCGAGGTGGAGCGGGTGCTGAAAATGGTCAACGGCGTCATCCTGCTGGTGGACGCCGCCGAGGGCCCCATGCCTCAGACCCGGTTTGTCCTCAGCCGGGCCCTGGAGCTGGGCCACCGGGTCATTGTGGTGGTCAACAAAATCGACCGCCCCGACCAGCGGGTTTACGAGGTCATTGACGAGGTGCTGGAGCTCCTCATGGACCTGGACGCCACCAGCGAGCAGCTGGACTCCCCCATGCTCTTCTGCTCCGGGCGGAACGGCACCGCCTCCACCTCTCCCACCGTGGCGGGGACGGACCTCAAGCCCCTCTTCGACACCATCCTGGAGTATATTCCCGCGCCTGAGGCCAATGTGGACGAGCCCTTTCAGATGCTGGTCAGCTCCATTGACTACAACGAATTTGTGGGCCGCATCGCCATCGGCCGCATTGAGCGGGGCGCTCTGAAGCAGAACCAGGAGATTGCCGTGTGCAACTACCACGACCCCGAGGCCGTCCTCCGCAAGGCCAAGGCCACGGCCATCTATGAGTTTGACGGCCTGGGCCGGAAGCCGGTGACGGAGGCCTTCGCCGGGAACATCATCGCCATGAGCGGCATCCCCGACATCACCATCGGAGACACCATCTGCGTCCCCGACACGGTGGAGGCCCTGCCCTTTGTGAAGATTTCCGCGCCTACTCTGGAAATGACCTTTTCCGTCAACGATTCCCCCTTTGCCGGCCGGGAGGGCAAATTCGTCACCTCCCGCCAGATCCGGGAACGGCTCTTCCGGGAGACCCTGCGGGACGTGTCCCTCCGGGTGACGGAGACTGACAAGGAGACCGCCTTCAACGTGGCGGGCCGGGGCGAGATGTCCCTCTCCATCCTGATCGAGACCATGCGCCGGGAGGGCTATGAGTTCCAGGTGTCTCCCGCCCGGGTGCTGTATAAGGAAATCGACGGAAAGAAGTGCGAGCCCATCGAGCGGCTGGTGGTGGATGTGCCCGGGGACTGTGTGGGCCCGGTGATTGAGAAGCTGGGCCAGCGGAAGGCGGACATGGTGGAGATGACCCCTGTGGGCAGCCGGATGAAGGTGGAATTCCTGATTCCCGCCCGGGGCCTCTTCGGCTACCGGAACGACTTCCTCACCGACACCAAGGGCGAGGGTATCATGGCCTCCGTCTTCGACAGCTACGCCCCCTATAAGGGCGACATCTCCCGCCGGGGGAACGGGTCCCTGATCTCCTTTGAAACCGGCGAGTCCATTACCTACGGACTGTATAACGCTCAGGAGCGGGGAACCCTGTTTATCGGCGCAGGCGTGCCGGTGTACGGCGGCATGGTCATCGGCGTCAGCCCCCGGAGCGAGGACATGACCGTCAACGTGTGCAAGAAAAAGCAGCTGACCAACACCCGGGCCAGCGGGTCCGACGATGCGCTGCGCCTGGTGCCCCCCCGGCAGATGAGTCTGGAGCAGTGCCTGGAGTTCCTGGCGGACGACGAGCTGCTGGAGGTCACCCCCAAGAGCCTGCGGATGCGCAAGAGCATTCTGGACCACGAGAAGCGGATGAAGGCCCTGCACGGGAAGAAATAAAGAAACAAAAAAGGCAAAAAAGGCAAAAAAGCCCTGTAACGGAGGTTACAGGGCTTTTTTATGGCTCCTGACGGAGCTTTATGTCCGGGGCCTGGGATAGGGCGTCGGGTCGTCGGTCAGGCCCACCAGGTAATCAATGGATACCTTGTAGAACTGGGCGATTCTCAAAAGAATACTGACCTTGGGCTCGTGTGTGGCCAGCTCATAGTTCTGATATGCCTTTTCCGTAATATCGCAGTAAATCGCAACCTTGATTTGGGTCAGACCCGCATCTTCCCGGCATTTTCGCAGCCGCTTTGCCAAAATTTCTTTCATATTGAACACCCACAATCGTTATGGACAAAAGCAGGGCATCTTTGGTGGCTCCTGACGGAGCTTTATGTCCGGGGCCTGGGATAGGGCGTCGGGTCGTCGGTCAGGCCCACCAGGTAATCAATGGACACCCCATAGAACTGGGCGATTCTCATGATAATACCTAATTTCGGCTCACGGTTGCCCAGCTCATAGTTCTGGTATGCCCGTTCGGTAATATCGCAGTAAATCGCGACTTTAATTTGCGGAAGCCCGGCTTCCTTCCGGCACTGCTTCAGCCGTTCCTGTAAAATACTCATAAAATCTCCAATAATAGTGATTGACAAATTCAGTATATGGAATTACAATCAATACAATACCAACAGAAATTCATGAATATCTGTGCATAAGGAGTGAAAAAGATGGTTTCCAACATGCCTTCGGAAGAGTGGGCGCAGGAAGTCGAGGTGGCTCGTGAGGTTGCAAGGAATTTTTATGCCAACGCCATCGGCAAATTGGCAGTGGATTACATAAGACGATTGGAGCCCGACGCGCTCTGTGAGCTGGCGGAGTCCGAAGCGGTGAAAATGATCTCCAGAATCAAGGAGATTCTGGATGAGGACGACGCCGCGGACCCGGAGTGCTTCCAGCGGATTGATTCCATCGTGAGCGAATTCGAGTGGATGGGCATCTATACGCTGCGGCATCAATAGCGAAAAGCGAAAGAAGAGGCGGGCCCGTCGCTCCGCCTCTTTTTCCGGCGTGGAGCATCGCGATTTTCAGCGGTATTTTTCCGAATAGCTCTTGACCTTCCGGGAAAAATCCTTTAAAATAAGGGTTTGTGTACAGCCCTCGCTGTACCATTACCATCATAAGACGGAAAGGCGAGACGACGTTATGAACCATCCCTATAAAACCCGGGAGGGCGGCGCGACAGTGACAGTCTTCGTTCCTTACGACTGTAAGAATCACTGCCCCTTTTGCATCAATAAAGGAGAATACGCGGACCTGACCGGCTTCTCCGCCGAAAAGATCTGCGCCAGCATCCGCCGGATGGACGCCATTACGCCCTACTGCGACTTTGTGTTTACTGGCGGAGAGCCCTTCGCGGACCTGAGCATTCTTCAGATGATGCTGGACGAGATTCCCTCCACCCACAAGGTCTATATCAATACCACGCTGCCGGTGTCGGAGTTCCAGACGGAAGAGGATATTCTGGCCTTTACGGAGAAGAACCGGGACAAGATTACCTGCATCAACGTTTCCCGGCACATGCAGAAGTACGTGGTGGAGTCCAACGACGCGCTGCTGGCCCGGCTTCCTGTGCCCTTCCGGGTGAACTGCGTGCTGTATAAGGATTATCCCGCCAAGGACCTGGTTCCCTATCTGGACCGCTTCAGGAAGGTCCCCGGCGCGTCCATTCAGTTCCGCTTCGACTACACCGCCACCACGCCGGAAAACCTCTATGAGGAGGAGAACGACAAGATTCTCCGGGACCTGAAGAAGATTGCCCGTTATACCGGACTGGACGGCTGCCGGATGCGCTGCGGCTTCCACTTTGATTATCAGGGCATGGAACTGACCTATCACAAGACCCTGCCCTATTCCACCATTGTGGAGACGGACCCGGCGGACCGGGTGACCTATGACATTCTGTATGACATCCTGATTAAGCAGAACGGGGATATTCACGGCGACTGGGACGGCACGCCCCTGGATGTGGAGGCCTATGAAAAGGTGGTCTTCGAGCCCTATGATCTGAAATGGCTGCTGCGGATTGCGTAATTGCGTAACAGAAATGAAAAACGGACGGCCTGGCCGTCCGTTTTTTCACGCCCCCAGCCGCTCCAGCAGCGCCGCCGGGTCCACGGCTTTTCCGCAGGGGTATTCTGTGCGCTCATCCTTCCAGATGGAAACGGGATGGGCCGTGGCCTGAGCGGCGGCAAGAAATTCCTCAAAGGTTACCTCGGGCTTCACCTGGCAGGCCAGGGCGTACAGCCCCGCCACCCAGGGGACCGCCCAGCTCATGCCGCCCTCGGGAAAATAGGCGTATTCCTCCGGCCCCGCCGGGGAGGCCGCGGTCCGCCGGTCCATGGGGACCAGCAGCAGGGAGCCGTCCGCGCCCCGGTACTCTCCGCTGTATAGCTGCTCTTCCCAGAAGGCTCCGGGGCGGCAGTCCTCCAGGCGGCCGGGATCCCCATAGGGCGTCCGGCCCATGCCCATCCAGGGTTCCAGCAGCGGGTCTTGGCTGTTGACGCAGACCACGGCGATGCCCGCCGCCCTGGCCCGGGCGATGGCGGCCTCCATCGCCTCCGCTCCCCGGTCCTCCGGCATCCAGCCCACAGACATGGAAATCACCCGGATTTTTTCCTCCTCCGGCAGGGTCTCGTTCAGCGCAATGAAGCGGTCTACGTCCCCGGCATAATAGCTCAGGTCCCGGACGAAGTTTTTCCCCTCGCCGGTCCCCACATCGTCGGCAATGAAGTACAGCAGGGCTTCCGGGGCCGCGCCCACCGTCTCCCCCAGGGCGATGGAGGCCACGGCGGGGCCGTGGACGGAGGCGCCGTCCTGTGCGGCGCTGTGGTACTCCTGATAGAACCGGAGCCGGTCCCCATACTCCTGGTGCTCCGTCAAAAGGGTCTGGTCGATGATGGCGATGCCCACGCCCCTGCCGGTGATGCCCTGCTCATGGAGGGCCCGGAGGCCCAGGCCGGGGTCCTTCCCCAGCTCTATAAGCCGTTCCGGGTCGAAGTCCTCCGGCAGGGCGGCGGGCCATTGGGTCTGGGTATCAAATTCGGCGGCGAGGAGCTCCGTTTCCCGGTCCGACAGGTCCATGCTCATCAGGTCCGCCCCCCGGAGGTCGCTGAAGCCGTGGTCTGCCTCCGGGTCCGCCTGCCAGAAAGAGACCGCCGCCGGGGGCCGGCGGGAGATCGTGCCCGCCGTCAGGGCTTCTTTCCGGGACGGGGCGCAGGCGGTCAGAAGAACCGGGGCCAGAAATGCCGCCAGACAGCGGGTAAGGGTCTGCTTGTTCATGGAAACATCTCCTTTCGTGATGTCCCCAGTATAGCGGGCGTTTCTTACGAACGGCTCGACAAAATTCTTAAGATTTTCTTACAATTTTCCTCCGGCCTTTTTCCGGCTGAACGGACCGGAAGAGAGGGTCGTGAGGGTCAAAAAGCTGAGACGGGCCTCCGCCGGCGGGGGTCGATCCGCCGGTCCTCACGGAGGCGGACCGGAGCAGAAACAGCGGACGGCCTTGCCGTCCGCTGTTTCTGCTTATTTCAGGAAAATGCGCTTCCCGCCCCGGTATTCCCGGACGGTTCCGATGCGCTGTGCGCTGGGGACGGCGGCCCGCAGCGCCTCAAGCAGACCGTCCGCGTCCGCCGGGTCCACCGCCATGAGAAGCCCGCCGGAGGTCTGGGGGTCATAGAGCAGGTCCTGCTGCCAGAGCTCCGCGGCTCCCGGGTCCACGGAGTCCTCGGCAAAGCTCCGGTTGCGGTACATGCCTTCGGGCAGAATGCCCATCCGGGCCAGCTCCCCCGCCTCGGGAAGGAAGTCCACGGCGGCCACGTCGATCTCCAGCTCCACGCCGCTGCCCTGGGCCATCTCCAGCCCGTGGCCCAACAGGCCGAAGCCCGTCACATCGGTGCAGGCATGGACCCGGTGGTTCACCATCACATCCCGGGCCCCTTTATTCAGGGTGGTCATAAGGCCATAGACCCGGGCCATGGCCGGCTGCGGGGCCATGCCGGCTCTGGCGGCAGTGGTCAGGACCCCGATGCCCAGGGGCTTGGTCAGCAGCAGCACGTCGCCGGGCCGGGCCCCGGAGTTGGTGAGCATCCTGTCGGGATGGACAAAGCCGGTGACCGCCAGGCCGTATTTGGGCTCGTCGTCCAGAATGCTGTGGCCCCCGGTGATGAGGGCCCCGGCCTCATAGACCTTGTCGTAGCCCCCCCGGAGGAGGTCGTGGACCGCCTCCGGGGGCATGTCCCTGGGGACGGCCATGATGTTCAGGCACAGCTTCGGTTCGCCGCCCATGGCGTAGACGTCGCTGAGGGCGTTGGCGGCGGCAATCTGGCCGAAGAGATAGGGGTCGTCTGCGATGGGCGGGAAGAAGTCCACCGTCTGGACCAGGGCCAGGTCCTCGGAAATTTTGTAGACCGAGGCGTCGTCGCTCTTGTCGAAGCCCACCAGCAGGTTGGGGTCCTGACGGACCCGGATGCCCTCCAGCAGCCGGGCCAGCGTCCCGGCCCCCACCTTGGCCCCGCAGCCGGCGCACTTGGCCAGCTTGGTCAGCTTGACTTCGTTTTCAGGCATGGTGTTTCCGCTCCTTCCATAGCTCCAGATAGGCCGCCCGGACGTCCTCCTCCCGGACGGGCCGGTCCGGGCGGTGGTAATAGAGGGCCCGCCAAAGAAGCCCGTACAGGTTCCGCCGGGCGAATGCGTCCATGCCGCCCCAGCCCAGTTCCTCCTTCAGGGCCTCCGCCATGGCCCGCATCTGATGAAAGCTGCGGTTTTTCTTCTCCGCGTCCTCCGTCCACTCCGGCAGACCGTACAGGGACCTCAGAAGCGCCGCGTCCGCCGAGACCGCCGTGGTGCTGCTGGAGTCCTCCACGGAAATCTCCAGAAACGCCAGGGGGTGCTGGGGCAGGAGGACATCCGAGAGAAAGGGGCTATCTCCCCGCTCATTCAGCCGGAAGGAGGGAAGGCCCAGAGCCTCCGCCTCCGCGCGCCCGCAGGGAAGAGCGGAAAAAATCCCCCAGATGAACTGCATATCGCGCAGCTCCACATCGTGGAGAAGCTGCCGGTTTGTGAGGAACAGCCGCCTTTCCGCCCATTTTTCACAGCCCTCCCAGCCCTCATAGTCATAGCACTCCAGGTCCGTCATCAGCCAATTGCAGTCCCAGGACTCCGCCCCCAGCAGGGAAAAGACTTCCCGGAGAGTGCTGCGGCCCTCTATCCAGATTCCCGCCATACGTGTTCCTCCCTGTTTCCGCACCCCGCTGAGGCGCAAATCAGCCTCTGCACACGGCGCAAAGGCGGCGGCCTGTGTGCCGGGACAGGCGGCGGCCCCTATTTCAGCGCTCCGCTGAGGCACAGAAGAGCTTCCAGCACCCCGCCGCCTATCGCCAGGGCCTTGTCGCTGGCGCAGTAACAGTGCCGGAGCTCACAGCGGGGGTCGACGTCCCCGGCCTTCATGCCCTTATGGACCGGGGTGCCCTCCGCCAGAATGCCCCGGAGCACCCCGTCCAGGGTGCAGACCATGGGCTGTCCGTCCACCTGGGCGGCGATGTCCCCCTGCTTCACCTGGGCCCCGATATCCAGGAGCTGGTGAAAGACCCCGTCCGCCGGGGCCCGCAGGACCCGCTCCCCGGCAAAGCCGCCGATGAGGCCGGGGATGCCGGTGTTGGGCTGGGCGCTTCCCTCGTAGAGGGCCCGGCCCAGGTAATGGCCCCGCATGGTCTCCACCACGGCGTGGCAGTCCGCCCCCGCCGTGAAGCCGGGACCCACGCCGATGACCACCGGCGCGTCGGTGATTCGGGTGCCCAGATTTTTCTTGGCGAGAATGGCGTCCACCAGGGCGTCGGGCCTCAGAACCGGGACGCAGGCCCCCTCCGGGTCCGCCAGTACGGGAATGATTCCGGCCTCCAGCAGCGCCGGGACTCCGGCGGGAGATTGGGCCAGCCGGGCGGTTACGCCTTCCACCGCAGCCTCCCCGTGGACAATGGCCTGGGAAAAGGCCACGGTCCGCCGGATGGCGGTGGGCCGGGGCAGGTCCGTCATAGCCACCCGGAGCCCCGCCCGGTGAAGGCGGAGGGCAATGCCGGTGGCCAGGTCTCCGGCCCCTCGAATCAGGACGAGCATATCGTATAGACTCCTTTCCGCAGAGACCCCGCCAGAACCGGCCAGGGCAGCAGCTCCGCCAGACGGCGGGCGGCGGCCAGGGCGGCGGCGTCCTCTGCCTGGTTCACAAGGACCCGGACGGGGGGCCAGGCCGTGGACGCCTCGGTTTGCAGGGCCTCCGCCACTGCCTCCGGCGTCACCGGGTCCCCGGGCTCCAGGTCCGTTAGAAACCAGAATTTCTCCGGACGGTGGACCGCCTCCCGGACCGGCCTGCCGAAGCCGGAGGCCCCCGCCACCGTGATGATCTGATTGGCCTCCCTGGGGACAACCGGCTCATGGGCAGCGTGGGCCTTGAAGGGCCGGCCTGCCGCGCCGTCGGCCTCCGCCAGCACATAGTCCGCCAGGGCTGCCAGACGGCTCATAGGAAGGGACGGGGCCGTCAGCTTCCCCGTT
The DNA here is from genome assembly GCF_947654275.1 of uncultured Oscillibacter sp. Lineage (GTDB taxonomy): Bacteria > Bacillota > Clostridia > Oscillospirales > Oscillospiraceae > Oscillibacter. The sequence goes on from NZ_CANTJS010000044.1 coordinate 16,275, forward strand.
CCGGGGACCGAAGTCCCGGCGCAGACCGGACGGCGGGACGACAGTGCACGCTTCAGCGCCTGTTCGCCGGGGTCTTCCAGATTTTCAAGGCCGGGGAAGGGGTAAATTTTCGTGGTGGCGCAGAGCAGAACGGTGTGTCCCGCCGCCGCCAGCTCCTCCCCCAGGACCCGGAGGAGGGTGGTCTTGCCCCCGCCGCCGGTGACGGCGGTGACGCCGGGGCGAATCTCCAGCAGCTCCGCCAGCTTCATGGGCTCCCCCGCTCCTTTCGTTGTTCTTTTTATAGAATAGCACCTGGGCGGAGGTCCGTCAAGGGCCGGTTTAAAAGGGGGTGTATGTTTACGCATTTTATTGGGTGCAGGATGCGGGCCTCTGTGCCCGTCCGGTCTTGCAATGATGCCGGGCTTCCGGGAGACGGGCCGGGACAGAGCCCGGCCCTTACATAAAATCTATGAATCAGATGTATGTTGTAAAGGGTGAGTTTAACCACCCCGGAATACAAAAGGCAGCGGCTCGTTTGCGGCAGAATGGCGGTTGCGGGAAGGCGGCGGAAGTGTTGAGGGTATCCTGCCCTGTCTATGGGCCTGATAAGGACAAAGCTGATGGGCAGGCCGGAGCGTTCCGGATACCTGGGGCGCTCCCTTTTTCTTTTAGTGCCGCTGACGCTGCGTGGACAATTAGGCGCTCGTATCCCTTGCAAAATGCAGGCTTCTGAGCATCCGACGGCAAGGGCGCCATACAAGGTCATATGCCGGAGGCGGCTTGAAAATCGGATGCAGCGGTTTCCGGTTTCTCAGGGGCCTGGGGGGCGGCCAGCCGCCGGCAAGCACAGGCCGGTATATACCGAGCCGTTGCATGCTGCTACTGCCAGTGTTCAAAAACAAGGGTTGAATGTTGCCCCTATTGGTGCTATACTTTGCTCGTAACAGGCTGCCAAATCGGAAATTCGGTAGGAGGAGAACCCCAAAATGTTGGAATTGCGTGACTTTCCGCTCACCTGCAAAGAAGGCGTATACAGCGTTGCTGATTTTAGTCAGGATATCGAGGGGGACGCCGCTGTCTCCTTTGACTATGACGCACAGTATCAAATACTTGATTATGATATTCCTGTTGGGCAAGAATGGCGTAAGATGACGTTGTACAGCGTGCCGGAGGGAGAACTTGTTCGGACGCTGCGTGCCTTCTATGGCAAAGGCGGAATGCTTCAGAAGATTACGGCTATGCTTAAGGGCCGCGAAACGCTTTTGTACATCCGCTATGAAAACGAGGAAGATGCTAAGGAGAGAATTCGGAGATTTGCTATCCGAAATGCAAATGCCATAATTGAGCAGATCCAACAATGTACAGATGTTGTGGCAAGGCTTTTTATCGACTACTACTGTGACGGTGATAACATGGATTACCATGCAGTGATCGGCACCGCAGATCAGATGGAGACAGTAAGACGGAAATACCGCGACGAAGATGCCTGCGATAACTCCGGCGACTACCCGTCTGAATATATCGAAGGTGACAACAGGATGCTGATCACAATGGTACGCTGTGCCCAGGGCCATCCGTCAGAAAACTTCCAGTATGCGGTAGTAATCATGTCGAAGCATATTGAGAAACACGCTTTGGCAGCATTGCGCAAGACGGAGGATTTCAAATTTATCTGCGAAGAATATGATTAAGAAATGAGTGCGAATGGCAGGGCAAGCTGTCCGGCAAAAAATTTTTCTTGACAAGTCCGGTGCGATTCGCTAAAATATCGAATCAAGCAAATGCGATGAAGGGGAGAAAGACAGGACATCCTCGCTCAGAGAGCCGGTGATTGCTGCGAACCGGCGTGAGGGTCCCTGTGGATAACTGGCCCCCGAGCAGTCCGTCCGAACAGGTGGAAGTAGGGCGGGACGGCTGGCCCCGTTACAGGCCGTGGCCTTGTTGGAGGCTGTGAGGGCGAATGGGCGACCATTCGCTGAACCAGGGTGGTACCGCGTAGAGGAGAAATTCTGCGCCCCTGACTTGAAAAAGTCGGGGGCTTTTTTTCGTCCCCGCAGGTGAAAGGAGGGCGCTATGCCGGAAAACCGAGTTACAGATCAGCCCTATGGGACCTACAGCGTCTATTCCGTCCTGAAAACGGGGCTGTGGGTCACCTGCCCCCGCTGCGGCGGGATGGGTCTGGTCACCCGCGGAGACGGACCGTACCGCTTCCGGTGCACCCGCTGCGGCCACGTCCGGACAAAGGAATTAAGCGGATACCGCTTCCGGGTACAGAATCAGTGCCCGTCCTGCGGCCGGTACTATAACATCACCATTCAGGACCGGCGGCAGCAGACCTTTCCCGTGCTCCGGGTCACCTGTCCTTACTGCGGCTTCGCGGCGCCGGGGCGGGTGGAGCAGACGGGGAAGCAGGTGTGGTACGGCGAGGGCGGAGATCTCCGGCAGGGCCAGGACCCCGTGTTCGGGTTTGACCTGTGGTTTCTGACCAGCTTCGGCGGCAGGCCGGTCTGGGCGCTGAACCGGGAACACCTGGCCTATCTCATCGGATACCTCAGCGCCGGCCTGCGGGAAAAGCCGACCGGGCGCTTTGGACTGCGCACCGAGGCGGATACCCTGCCGGGATTTATGAAAACGGCCAAAAACCGTGACCGGCTGGTCAGGCGGCTGAAAGAGCTGCAAAAAAAGTGATGCTGATATTTGCTAGAATTGAAGGAGGACACCCATATGAAACCCGGATTTGAAAAATACATTCCCTTCCAGCCCCAGCCCATCCGGGGCCGTACCTGGCCCGACCGGACCATTACAAAGGCCCCCGTCTGGTGCTCCGTGGACCTGCGGGACGGCAATCAGGCCCTGATTGACCCCATGAATCTGGCGGAAAAGCTGGAGTATTTCCATACCCTGGTGGACATCGGCGTGAAGGAGATTGAAATTGGCTTTCCCTCCGCCAGCGAGACGGAATATGAAATCTGCCGGGAGCTTATCGAGGGGGGCCATATTCCCGACGACGTCACCATTCAGGTTCTGGTCCAGGCCCGGGAGCACCTGATTAAAAAGACCTTTGAGGCCATTCAGGGCGCCAAAAATGTCATTCTCCATTTCTATAATTCCACCTCCACACTTCAAAGGAAGGTGGTCTTCCAGATGGACACCGACGGCATCACCCAGATTGCCACCGACGCCGCCGATCTGATCTATGAGATGTCTCAGCCTCTGATTGAATCCGGTATGAATCTCCGGTTTGAATACTCTCCGGAATCGTTTATGGGAACGGAAATGGACTACGCCGTGGAAATCTGCCAGGCGGTTCTGGACCATCTCCACGCCTCGCCGGAGCGGAAGGTGATTCTGAACCTGCCCACCACCGTGGAGAACTGCATGCCAAACCAGTTTGCCGACATGCTGGAGTACTTCATCCGCCGTCTTCCCGGCCGGGACAGGGCCATTATCTCCCTCCATCCCCACAACGACCGGGGCTGCGGCGTGGCCACCACCGAGCTGGGCCTGCTGGCCGGAGCCGACCGGGTGGAGGCCACCCTCTTCGGCAACGGCGAGCGCACCGGCAATGTGGATATGGTCACCCTGGCCATGAACATGTACACCCAGGGGGTGGACCCGAAGCTGAACTTCTCGGATATCAACAAAATCAAGGAGATGTTTGAGCGCTGTACCAAGATGCCCGTAGGTGACCGCCAGCCCTATGTGGGCAAGCTGGTGTTCACCGCCTTCTCCGGCAGCCACCAGGACGCCATCAACAAGGGCGTGCAGTATATGAAGAGCTCCGGCACGGAGTACTGGGAAATTCCCTATCTCCCCATCGACCCCGCCGACGTGGGCCGGGAGTACGAGCCCATTATCCGCATCAACTCCCAGTCCGGCAAGGGCGGCGCCGCCTATATCATGGAGCACAATTTCGGCTTCGACCTGCCCAAGTCCATGCAGCCGGAGTTCGGGCACATCGTCCAGACGGAGACCGACCAGGTGGGCACGGAGATCGCCCCGGAGCGGATCAGCGAGCTGTTCCACCAGGAGTATATCGACGTCAAACAGCCCTATCAGCTCATCAAGCACGCCTTCAGGGAGACGGTGGACGCGGAGGGCCACTCCCATGTGGCCTTCCAGGGGACGCTGCGGCACACGGATACGGTCTTTGAGGTCTCCGGCGAGGGCAACGGCCCCATCGACGCCTTCTTCAACGCCATTCAGGGGGAGAAGATTTCCCGCTTCACCTTCCTGGACTACGCCTCCCACGCCATTACCGACGGCTCCGACTCCCAGGGCGTGGCCTATATCCTCCTCCAGGACCAGCGGACCGGGAAACAGTACTGGGGCGTGGGCCTCAGCCACAACATCAACCTGGCCCCCCTCCGGGCCATCCTGTCCGCCATCAACCGGGCCAAGCGGGCCTGAGCCAGACTGTCGAAAAGACTTTTTCGACAGTCTGAGACGGGAGTTCCTGAAAAGGTCACGTCCTGTTTCCCGGTTCCGTCGGCAGGCCGGACAATAGAGGATGCGGTTTGTGTTTCACAATCAGATGTGATATCATGCCCTCAGCAGAAACCGAAAATCGGGATCACTGCGTTTCGGGCAAAGATTATTCCGGTTTATATTCCCCAATAGGAGGCGATGATGATGTGGTTCGTCACCAATCCGGAAGAACTCGTGAGCTACCAGTATAAGGGCTCTCTCAAAAAGGCCAAGGGGGAGCTGGCCGAACGCTTCCGCTCTCTGCTCCGGGATGACTCGGCGCCCCCCGCTCTGCGAAGCACCAGGCCCATTCTCCCGGACAGCCGGTGGTTCACCGGCATCAGCTCCGCACCCCTCTCCAGCCTGGCGGCCCATGGGGTGGATATCAGCCAGTCTGACCGCGTCGTGGGCTGGGTCGTCCCGGTGAAGTTTGCCCGTGAGTTAAAGGCCGAGGTTCTATCCCTGGGCCTGTTCCAGCACGCCGCCGATGACGCCAGCGACTACATCGCGGAGGAACTGCCCTACACCTACCTCTACAGCTTCCTGGTTGAGAAGGGCCATGTTCTTTCCATTGACCCCGCCGGTTTTTCCCCGATGAAATACTTCCCCCAGCGTCCTGCCCAGGTTTTTGTCTGGCACGCAGATGGGAGCCGCACCTCCTGGGATATTGAGACCAAGGATCGGGACAGCTATCCGGAGGTCATTGCGGACCTGCTGGGAAAGGCTCAGGCAGGTGATACCGTCAGGCTGCTGCTCCGTTGCCAGGGGGCTACGATCATGCAGTGCGACTTCCGGGAGGGTGATTGGGACCTCTACTTCGATGCCCGCACCTCCCAGAGCGGCTATGTTTACCGGTATCTGCCGGAGGACAGCCAAGAGGGAAACTGGGAGGAACTGCACAGCATCCTGCTGGACTTTCTGCGGCGTTACAAGAAGAAAAAAGGGACCAAGTGGAAGTATGTCCGCAAGGCGCTGGCCTCAGATAACATGCGGTTTCTGAATGGGATGATCTGCCACAACTAGGAGCCTGTCCCGCCGTCCCACAGACTGCCGCCTTCCTCTCCGGTCCGTCCGCCGGACCCGCTGGGGGACAATGGATTCAGAGGTTTTCAAGGTTTTCGGTCAGATTTCATAAACTGTTCACCACTTTTCCAGCGGTCTCCTGTATATTATAGATATACCAACCACTCCCGTCGGGCGGATTTCCGCCGCTTAGAAAAGAGGCAGCACAGTGAATATTGCGTATTTTCTGCACCCCAAACAGTCTGTCGCCTATCTGTATGAGGACAGCACCCTGCGTCAGGGTCTGGAGAAGATGCGGCACCACGGCTACAGCGCCGTCCCGGTTGTCACCCGCCAGGGCCGCTATGTGGGAACCGTCAGCGAAGGAGACTTCCTGTGGCGGCTCCTGCCGGAGAAGGGCGCGCCCTGTCCCTGCTCCATCAAGGACCTGGAACGCCTGCGCATTCGGGACATCCTGAAAAAAGACAGCTATCCGCCCGTGGCCATCACGGTCTCCATCGAGGAGCTGGTCACCAGCGCCATGAACCAGAATTTCATCCCTGTGGTGGACGATCTGAACAATTTCATCGGCATCGTCACCCGGCGGGACATCATCTGCCGCCTGGCCGAGGAGACCGGGGAGGGCAGTCCGTCCCTTCAGAAGAAAATCGTATAGAGAGGAATCCGTGTCCCCGAAGCCGCCCCCCAAGGGCGGCTTTTTTGTGCGCTGCCGGTTTTTGCGGTCCGTCAGCTTTTTGTGCGCCGCCGAATATTTTACGCACGGCCTGACTTTTGCGGTCCGCCGGAAAAAGCGTCCCAAAAGGGCGGGGATTTGCAGGAAGGAATTGATAAACTTTCACAAAATTCCGAAAGAATGCAGGCCGTGGGGCGTCAACCTGCAAAAATATTTGAATTTCTGCAAACAGCCCTTGAAAAATGAAGGAATTAGAGGTATGATATGCGTATGCTTGCAGGATAATCGTGCAAACTATAGAATTTGAATAAGGAAATGAGGAATGAACAGATGAAGAAGTTTTTCTCTCTGCTGCTGGCCGTTCTGCTGGTAGCTTCCCTGGCGGCCTGCGGCGGCGGCAGCGGTTCTGAGGGCGGCTCCAACGCTCCCGCGGACAGCGGAACCAGCGCCCCCGCCGACACCGGCTCCGGCTCCAAGGCCGAGGCCGTGGACACCAACACCGTGGCTGTGGGCGCGGTGGTCATCGCCCGGGATGACGTGTCCGAGGACGACGTCTACAAATTCGTCTCCACCATCTTCGAGAACACCGACGCCATCACCGAGCAGCACGCCAAGGGCGGCGAGCTGGACCTGACCTTTGCCTCCTCCGTTACCTCCGTGCCTTATCATCCCGGCGCGGCCAAGTACTTCCAGGAGAAGGGCATTGAAGTGGCCGCCGTCAAGGAGGGCGCGGGGGCCGGCGAGTCCAAGGCCCTGACCTTCACCACCGGCGGCGAGACCGGCACCTATTACGCCTTCGGCGGCGTGCTGGCCAGCTATGTGTCCAACAACGGCGGCGTCAACGTCACCGCTGTGGTGGGCAACGGCTCCCAGTCCAACGTGGAGGACCTGACCGCCGGCGACGTGCAGCTGGGCTTTGTCCAGTCGGACGTCATGAGCTACGCCTATAACGGCGAGCGCCTTTTTGACAGCCCCGTGACCAACTTCTCCGTGGTGGCCGCCCTGTACATGGAGCAGGTGCAGATTGCCACCACCAACCCCGACATCAAATCCGTGGCGGACCTGGAGGGCAAAATCGTCTCCATCGGCGCCTCCGGCTCCGGCGTGTACTTCAACGCCATTGACGTTCTGGGCGCCTACGGCCTCACCGAGGAGGACATCCAGCCCGTGTTCCAGAGCTTTGGCGACAGCGCCGACAACCTGAAGGACGGCAAGATCGACGCGGCCTTCATCGTGGCCGGCGCCCCCACCCCCGCCATCAGCGATCTGGCCCTGTCCAAGCCCACCTATCTGGTCGGCCTGGATGAGGAGCACACCAATTCCCTGCTGGAGAGCTCCCCCTTCTACAGCGCCTACACCATCCCCGCCGGGACCTATTGATCGATAGCAGCCTTCATTATTGCTGCCGGCGGGCCGCCGGGGGCGGCGGCCCCTGCACACCTCTGTAGGGGCCGGCCCCCTGGCCGGCCCGTTTGCCGGGAGTTTTGATGCTTGCTATCAGAACCTGTATTCATAGCCGGGGGATGCCGCATGGGCAAGGATTTTTCCTGTTAGACTAGGAGCTTTTCTGCCGCAATCCTGACGGATTGCAAGGAAAATCGACGCGGTATGGCGGGAAAAAGACCGTTCGGACAGCGCTCAGCGGTTGTGAATACAGGACCCAGGCCGGTTTTGGCAGGGGCCGCGTCAAGCGGCCCTTGCCGCATTGAAAGGGCGGTGCGCAGAAAACTGAGAGTGTTCCATTGGGAGATTTTATGCGGGGGTTTGTTCCGTTTCGCCTGCGGCTTCCGAAAAACAGGGCCCCCTGCGCCTCACCCTCCTGATAAGCTGCGGGAATGGACACTCCAGGAAAAGACCGCCCCTTCAATACGGCAAGGGCGT
>NZ_CANTJS010000045.1 GCF_947654275.1 uncultured Oscillibacter sp.
TTCACAGGTCGATTTTTCCAACGTGCAGAAGTCGGAAATTCCGACGCCAAGAGGTGGAAAAAATCGACGTGCAGCCGTCGAAAAAACCGACCCTAATTATACTAAAAGAAACCAGACAGAATTTATCCAGCCTGATCCATCCATCTCCCCCCGAAAGCCCCCAGCGGCGGGATTGGAGATAGATCGATACGAGCGAAGAAAAGAACTGAAAGCGAATATTGACTACGAGCGTTTGCGGAGGGAGTACCCCTACGATGACATAGACGACCTTCTGGAGCTGATGCTGGACACGGTATGCAGCACCGCCCCCGCCATACGGATCGGGGGCAGCGACATTCCCACGGAGGCGGTCAGAGCCCGTTTCCTCCAGCTTGACAGCGAGCACATCCAGTATGTGATCGACGCGCTGAAACAGACCACCACAAAAATCAATAACATCCGGGCCTATCTGTTGACGGCGCTCTACAACGCGCCGGTGACGATAGGCCCGTACTATTCCGCCGCTGTGCGGCATGACTTCCGCTGAAATGAATCCCACCGTGATACGCAATTCCGGGAGAAATAAATCCCAGGGTGAGACGCAAATCCGGCGGAAACACTTAACTTTCTGTTGAAAATCAAATCTCACGGTGAGACGCGATTTTTAGCAAATATATTTCAAAACGGAGGTATTTATGGCAAACGAAAACAGCAGAGACCCCACGAACCCCAAGCTCCAGAGCATCCCCCTGACGAAGATCCACGATCTGCCCGGCATCCCCCTTGTCAGGCAGCCGGACAAGAACTACGGCGGCCTCGTCACCAGCATCCAGTCCGGCGGCGTGAAGGAGCCTGTGATCCTTCGGCTCCGGGAGGACGGCGAGTACCAGCTTGTCACCGGCTACCGGCGCAAGAGGGCCTGCGAGCTCATGAAGAGGCAGGACATTCCCGCCCTGGTCTATGAAATGAGTTTGCAGGAGGCCATCAAGTATCATGGACTGGCAAACGGGAAGCCCACTCCTCCTATCCCCGGCAAGCTGGTGGAGCCTGGGACCGGGGGCAAAAAGGAGGAAAAGCCCGACATCAAGGAGACGGGAAAACCGACCACTGGCGAGAAGTCCAAGGAGGTCAAGCCGCCCGAGAGCTCCAAGGGCCCCGAGCCGCCCGAAGGCGAGAAGAAGGAGGCCCCGCCCCCCAAGAAGGAGAACAAGCCTGCCGCCCCTGTTACTGGCGAGAAGCCCAAGGAAGTCAAACCGCCCGAGGACTCCAAGGGTCCCGAGCTGCCCGAAGGCGAGAAGAAGGAGACCCCGCCCCCCAAGAAGGAGGACAAGCCTGCCGCCTCTGTCACTGGCGAGAAGCCCAAGGAAGCCAAGCCGTCCGAGGTCCCCAAGGGCCCCGAGCCGCCCGAAGGCGAGAAGAAGGAGGTCCCGCCCCCCAAGAAGGAGGACAAGCCCACCGCTCCCGTCACTGGAGAGAAGCCCAAGGAAGTCAAACCGCCCGAGGGCTCCAAGGGTCCCGAGCTGCCCGAAGGCGAGAAGAAGGAGACCCCGGTCCCCAAGACAGAGGACAAGTCCGCCGCTCCTGTCCCTGGCGAGAAGCCCAAGGAGGTCAAGCTCCCCGAGGGCCCCAAGGGCCCCGAGCCGCCCGCAGGTGAGAAGAAGGAGGCTCCGATCTCCAAAACGGAGGGCAAGCCCGCAGCTCCTGTCCCTGGTGAGAAGCCCAAGGAGGCCACCGTTACCGGCCCCGCCGCCAAGGGTCCCGCCGGGACTGCTATTTCCCAGGTGTTTGACGAACGCCTGACGCCCCCGGACGAGAAGGCCAAGCGGGATGTCCCCAGCCCCCAGGAGAACGAATCCTTCTTCATCCTCCTGCATCCCGCCTATCTGGAAAAATCCAAGTACAACACCATTTCCGTGGACACCAGGAGCGAGGACTATCTGGAGCTGAAAAAGTCCATTGAGCTGAACGGCGTGAAGGACCCCGTTCTCGCCCGGATCGGTGACGAGGGCACCCTGGAAATCCTCTCCGGCCAGCGCCGCCACCTGATCGCCACGGAGCTGAACTATCCTGTCCCCACCATCATCCAGAAAATATCCGACGCTGACGCGAAAATCCTGGTGGCGGACGGCAACCTCCACCGGCCCCATATCTCCATGTTCGACCTCTCCCGCTCCCTGCGGATGAAGATGGAGGGCATGAAGCAGAAAGCGGGCCGGAAGAAGAAAGGGACCGTCAAGGCGGAGGAACTGGACAGCGATGAAAAGCTGGCCCAGGAGATGGGCATGAAGGTGAGCAAACTTAACCGGATCATCCGTCTGTCCGAGGCCACCAAGGATGTATGCGACCGGGTGGACGACAATTCCCTGCCCCTGTCCATTGCTTCCGCCATCTCTTTCCTGAAACCGGAAAATCAGGATGAAGTCCTCCACCTGTCCGATTTGAGCTACAAGCTCACTACCGAGCGGATCGAGCGCATGAAAAAGGCGGAAAAGGCCGGAAAGCTGGATGAAAAGGCCATGCGGGAGATTCTGGAGGACAAAGACCTGGCTCCGAAGCACACCGTGCCGCCTCCGGCTCCCCAGCCGCCCGCGCCGCCGCCCACCCCGCCTGGCAGTCCCCCCGCGCCCCCGCCCATTCCTCCTTCCCCGGATGTGAAGCCGGAGCAGACGCCGGGCACGCCTGCGGTTCCCAAGGCTCCCGAGCCCAGCACACCGGGCCCCGCGCCCTCTGCAAATCCCCCCGCGCCGGAGAGCACGATCCCGCCCTCCGGTCCCACGAATCCCCCGGAGGAAAAGCCTCCCTTCAAGGGCGAGCAGGAACGGCCCGAATACACCAAGGTTATCCTGGCCGGGGACCGTCTGCGGAAATATTTCCCCGATGTGTCCATGACGCCCCGGGAGATCGAGGAAAGCGTCTATGACGCCCTGGAGGAACGCCGCCAGAGGCAGTTGAAGGCCCAGCAGAAGGACAGCATCTTCAAAAAGAACCCCATGAAGAAATAACGCATGGAATTTGCCGCCAATATCGCCAACCTGGGCAAATACAGCGTCGGGGTTCTTGCCACCGCACAGCTATCCTTCCCCACCACCACGGAGCAGGTTCAATCTGTTCTGCGGGAGATCGGCGTGGACGGCCTGCGGTACGGAGAGATCATTGTCCTGGAATACTCCATCGGCATCAAGGGCCTCGCCGGAAAGCTGGGAGAGTTTGTCCCCATTGACGAATTGAACTACCTCGCCAGCCGGATCGCGGAGCTGACGCCGGAGGAAAGGGAGAAGTTCACCGCCGCCGTCAGCCACGGGGAGTATGGGGACAATATGCAGGATTTGATTAACCTGACCTACAATCTGGACTGCTATGATTTTCTCCCGGACGTGCGGACGGAGGAAGAATACGGGCGCTGGCTGGTGGATCACCACCAGGAGTTCCGCTTGCCGGAGAAGGCCAGGCTGTACTTTGACTATGAATCCTATGGCGAGGACACCTGCATTAACGAGGGCGGGGACTTTTCGGAGCAGGGCTACATCTACAATAACCGGACACGGTTCCAGGAGGTTTACGATGGACAGCACGTCCCGGAAAAATACAGGGTGTTCCGCTATCCCCTGCAAACGAAAGTGAGGCCGTCGCGTTCCGGCAAGGGGCGGGACAGCCCTTCCCGCAAGCGCCCATGAGGGCGCTTTTTTCATATCAAATTTTAACAAGGAGCTGATGCGTTGAACGTTTTAGTCGTGGAGCCGAGAATGGCGCCCTATGAAAAAGAAATCAACGGATTACTAAAAGAAATGCAGGCGATTGTGGGAGGACGAATCGCCACCACGGATTTACCCCAGGAGGGAGCTGTCATTGTCAGCAATGATGAAAGCATATGCCTGGGTATGGAGTTCAACAGAAAAATTGACGATAAACGCGGCGGTGTTTTCGGCACGTTTTTTATCTGCGGGAACAGCGGGGATGACTTTTGCTCCCTCACTCCGGATCAGATGGACTATTTCAAAAAGAGATTCCATCAAGCCGAGGTCCTGCTTGCTGTCAACAATGGCAGGCCGGTCATTGCCAAGAGTGACCCGCTCAAACCGCCCGGCCAGGAGCCGCCCCGGCGTCCGCCTAAGACCCGGTGAGCCATGCCTCCGGTAACAGATGAACGGCTGGCGGAGCTGACGGGCCGCCTAGAAAGCGGCGTCAAGGAGCTGTACGCCAGCGGGCGTTATGCCGAGTACATCACCGCCATGTCCAAATTCCACCATTACAGTTTCGGGAACGCGCTGTTGATCCTGCTGCAATGCCCCACCGCCACCAGCGTGGCCGGGTACAACGACTGGAAGAAGAAATTCGGGCGGCAGGTCAAACGGCACGAGAAGGGCATCCAGATTCTTGCCCCTTGTCATTTCACATACCTCGTGGAGTACGAGAAGAAGGACCCGAATACCGGGCGGACCCTGTACGGCCCGGATGGCAAGCCTTTGACGGAGAAACGGCGGGAGAACGCCACCCGTTTCCGGGTTGCCACCGTGTTTGATGTGAGCCAGACGGAGGGCCGGGAGCTGCCCAGCCTTGTCTCCGAGTTGAGCGGGGAGGTTCCAGACTTTGAGAATGTATACGCCCGCCTCACCGCCCTGTGCCCCCTTCCCGTGGAGCTGGGACCAGTCCCCGGAACGGCGAAGGGTTACGCCAGCTTTGCGGAAAACCGGGTGGTAGTCCGCTCCGGCATGAGCCAGGTACAGACCATCAAGACGCTGATCCATGAGACCGCCCACGCCAAGCTCCACGCCCCGGACTTCCTGTCGGAGAACCCCAAGCCAAGGCAGGAAAAGGAGGTGGAGGCAGAGAGCGTGGCCTATGTCGTCTGCCAGCACTTCGGCATCGACACTTCGGACTACTCCCTGGGCTATGTGGCTGGATGGAGCCGCGGGAAGGAGCTGACGGAGCTGAAAGCCTCTTTGAACGTGATCCATTCCACCGCCGGGGAGATCATCAGCGCCATCCAGCCGCCTCCGCCCGAGTTGACGAGGGACGAACCATCCCAGGAGCACCAGCGAAGAACCAGTTGTCGAAAATCCAGGAAAAGGAAGTGATAGATTGAACGACTACGAGGAGCGCAAACAGGCCCGGATCGACCGCTACCGTGAAAGAGCGGAGAAGGCCCACGCGGAAAGCCATTCCTTTTACAAGCAGTCCACCGATATGGCCTCCGCTATTCCCGCAGGACAGCCCGTCCACGGTCCTGCTGACCGGCGCTACCGGGAAAAGATCGGCAGGAAGATGGACCAGTCCATTGCCGCCTTGGAAAAGGCAGACTACTACGAACGCAAGGCACAGGCGGCGGAGAACAACACCGCCATTTCCTCCGATGACCCGGAGGCCCTTGCGAAGCTGAAGGAGAAGCTGGAAAGCCTGCAAATCTCCCAGACCCGTATGAAGCAGATCAACGCCTACTACAAGAAAAACGGTACTTGCCGGGGTTTTCACGGCCTTTCCGATGAAGAAGCGGACAGGCTGGACGAAAGAGTGCGAAATGGATATTCCTGGGAGAAAGTTCCTTATTCGCCTTATGCGCTGTCCAACAACAATCAGAATATCAACACCGTCAAAAAACGTATTGCACAGCTTACTGAGGCAAAGGAGCTGGGCTATCAGGGCTGGGAGTTTGACGGCGGCAAGGTGGTTGCCAACGCGGATATGAACCGTCTGCAAATCTTTTTTGATGCAATCCCCGATGAAGAGGTCCGCAAGGAGCTGAAAGGCCAGGGCTTCAAGTGGGCCCGGAGCGTGGGGGCGTGGCAGCGGCAGTTGACAGACAACGCCATTTACGCCGCAAGGCGTATCCAGGCCATCCGGCCCTCCGACGGCTCTGACCCCATCAAAATCCAGCCCAAGCGCAGGCCCAAATCCGGCCCGCAGCGATAAGGAGGAAAGTGAAATGGAGAATCCCAACACCATCCCGGAGCGCATGAGGGAGATCGAGATTTTCGGCGTCCCCGCCCTGTTCACCAGCAAGGCCATTCCCCCGGAGGCCGTCTATCCCGGCATGTTCCGCTACGAGCTGCAAACCGGGGACGGCCAGCGCCCCCATCGTCTGGCGGAGGGACCGGGCGGCAAATTCCTGGGGACTGTGCTGACCCCGGTCCCCGTTCCCATGGAGGGCCAGCGGGAGATCGGGCCGGGGGAGCTGTCCCTGGACACCGGGGCCGGGTACTATACCCCCTCCGAGTTTGAGGAAAAATACCTGTCTCCGGACTATGACCCTGCCTCGCGGAAGGAACGGTATGGAAAAGAAAGTTGATATTATCCCGTTCCTGGAGAGCGTTGTGGAGGAAAACACCCGGAGCTATCAATCGGATCTCAAAATTGATGAACGCATTTTGCAGGCCGCCATGCTGGAAACCTATCAGGAGGACCGTACCTTTCTCTGGATGAGCCGCCCCTGCGGGACCCATTGCCTCCTGGAGCGGGAAGTTTTTTTGAGGGAGACGGAAGCGCATAAAACCTGGACGCATTATGATTACGACGCCGAACATATCAAAGCGTTCCGTGTCGTTGTGGCTCCAGGGCGGCCCGGCGCTTTTGTGCTGGGACAAATCCGGCCTCTGAACTACGGGGAACAGATTCAGCGCGTTAAGCAGAACGCGCTTTCTGTACATACGGTGAAGCTGGCGTTTGAAGATGGAACCTCCCGCATGATGACGTTTGAGGACTACCGCAAGGAAGTAAGCGGCCTGATCTCCGCCCACGGAAAGGCAAAGACGATCTGCTATTTCCCGGCAAATGAACTTGATCTGCGCTGTGTCCTCCAAGCGGAGCGGGCCATTTCCGCCGCCAGGAAACGGACCCGCAGTCCCCGGAAACCGCAGACCCGGTAGACCACCCCGCACAGCGCCGCTTGCGGCGCTGTCCTGGCAAGTATGTCATTTGTTAAACAAATGACCCTTGTTAGGGGCTCACCGCCCCTAATACCCCAACGAAAAATGCGTCTCACGGTGAGACACGAAACAAGGCGGCGGAGAACAGCGCCGCCTCCGCCAAATAAATCCCACCGTGGGACGCAAATCCGCATAAAAATAAATCCCACGGTGAGACACAAATCCGAAGAAAGGAAGATGCCATGCGAAAACGAGAACATTTCATCGGACTCTGGCTGGATGACAGGGAGTACAAGCATCTTTTGAAGCAACGCTCCGTCTCCGGCCTGAGTGTCAGCGCCCTGATCCGGCACAGCGTCATGGGTGTGGAGCTCCGCCCCCGTCCGCCCGATGCCTACGCCGCCCTGGTCCGGGAACTGTCCGCTATCGGCAACAACATCAATCAGATCGCCCACAACACCAACGCAAAAAAGGAGGCGGAGGCGGCAGAGGTTGACGAGGCTGTAAAGCTGGTCTATCAGGCTTTGCGGCTGGTGAAGGAGGCGCTGTAATGGCCTACGACAAGATCATCGTCATCGACAGGCGGCTGGACCACTGTCTGGACTACGCGCTGAACGAGGAAAAGACAGCCCTCTCCCGCGCCCTGGACTACGGTATGAATCCAACCAAGACGCACCATCTGGTGACGGGGATCAACTGCTGCCCGGAAACCGCCTGTTCGGAGATGCAGTCCACCAAGCGCCGCTGGGACAAGCGGGGCGGCATCCAGGGCTATCACATCATCCACTCCTACGCCCCCGGTGAAGTCACGCCGGAGAAAGCTCATGACGCCGGGGTGGAGTTCGCCCGCCGCCTGCTGGGGGACCGCTATGAGGCGGTCGTCTCCACCCATACGGACCAGGAACACCTGCATTGCCATATCGTATTTAATTCCGTTTCCTTCATGGACGGGAAGAAGTACAGGAGCGATTTTCAGAGTTATTTTGGCACCCTGCGGGAGACCTCCAACGCCGTCAGCCGGGAATACGGCTTGTCGGTCATTGAGCCGGAGGGCGGAGGAAAACACTATGCCGAGTGGAAGGCGGAGAAAACGGGCAGAGGCACCATCTCCGGCCTTGTGCGGCAGGATATTGACGCCGCTATCCGGGAGAGCTTCACCTTTGAATCCTTTCTGGCGGCTCTGCGGCGGCAGGGGTATAGCATTAAATATGGTGAAAACGTCAAGCATACCGCCGTCACGCCGCCGGGAGGCAAGCGGACCTTCCGCCTGGACAGCCTGGGAGAAGGGTACACCGAGGCGGACATCCGGTCCCGGCTGGCCAACCTTCGGAGCGGTGAAGCACCGGCACAGCCCGCGCCCCCTCCCTTGGTCCCCAGGCGATACCGGGTCCGCAAAGGAAACATCCGACAACAGCCCCGGAAGAAGCTCCATGGGTTCCGGGCCCTGTATGTGTACTACTTATTTCTCCTGGACGGTCCCCGCCGGAAACGGCGCCGCCCGCCTCCCTTCTCTGTCCGGGCGGAGGTGACGAGGCTTCACCAGTACCAGCGGCAGTTTTCTCTCCTGCAAAAATACCGCATAGACACGGATCGCCAGCTTTCCATGCTGGAGGACGCCCTGCAAGCCCGGATCGACGCCCTGACGGACAGCCGGAAGGAGCTGTACGGCCAGAGGCGGGAGGGCCTGAACGTGGAGGCGGAGATCGCCGCCATCAACGGAGAACTCCGCCAGCTCCGCCGGGAACTGAAAACCTGCGGCAGAATTGATGCGGACATCCCCCGCATCCGCCAGCAGGTCCGGCTATGCCGGGAACAGGAGGCCCCCGCGCCGGAGAGGGACCGGAAGATCAGAAAAACCAGATAACTTTTTATTTTTTATCGGAAAGGAAGTGAGCGAATGGACGTAAGCGCCGAGGCCGCCGATCTGGTGGTCAAAGAGGGAATCCAGGCAACGGAGAGCGCCGTGAAGCTGGCGGGAGCCGGTTTGAAAAATGTGGCGGCGCTGCTGCTGGCCTTGCAGCGCCAGGACAACAAGGTCATCGGCAAGACCACCGCCAAGCGGCTGGCCCGCGACCCGGTTCCCGCCGAGGTCATTCCCCTGAAAAAAGAGGATATGCGGCAGTTCAAGAAGCTGGCGAAGGAGTACGGCATCCTGTACTTTTTCGCCCAGAAAAAAGGGAACGAGAGCGGCATGATCAATGTAGTTTCCAACCAGAACTACGCCGCCCAGCTCAACGCCGTCATGATCGCCCTGGGCTATCCCGTTCCCCAGCAGACCCAGGAGGGCGAACCGCCAAAAAAAGCGAAAGCCCCTGCTCCACAAGAGAGGTCCTCGCCCGAGCGCGGGAGTGGCTTGAATCCCTCCCAGACGACCGGGCCGGATATTGAGATGAAGGAATCCGTGCGGGCGAGGCTGGAGGGGCTGCGGGCTATGGCGGAGAGCCGTTCCAGGGAAAAGATCAGAGACAAAACACGATAACCCAAAAAGGAGGAATGATTTTTATGCCGAGTATCAGCGAAATT
Source organism: uncultured Oscillibacter sp. (assembly GCF_947654275.1). Lineage (GTDB taxonomy): Bacteria > Bacillota > Clostridia > Oscillospirales > Oscillospiraceae > Oscillibacter. The sequence goes on from NZ_CANTJS010000045.1 coordinate 9,363, forward strand.
CTCAAGGGCAAGACCGCCCGGGACGAGGCCAGAGTGACAGAGCTTCGGGCCGAACGGGAGAGCCTTTCTTACATGCGGGATGGGGCCCTGGAGGAGATCACCACCAAGCCGGACCGCTACCGGCAGTACCTTGCCTTGCAGGCAGACAACATCCGGTGCAGCGTGGGCAACGTGGCGTTGACCATAGTCCAGATGCCGGAGGCCACCAGGATCGGCACCACGGATTTCTGGCATGACCAGGGCCGCTACGTTCTGGACGAGGCCATGAACAACGGCGCGAAGGTGTACCTTCCCCCCAGGGACCCCAAGCGCCGGGGCTACTTCATGGGTTACTACTACGACGTGAGCCAGACCAGCGGCAGGCCCCTGCGGGAAGCGGAAGTCCTCACGGACAAAAGCCCCCGGATGATGGCGGCTTTAACCGCCCTCATGGACCAGTCCCCCGTGGCGCTGGCGGAGGACAAGGAGATTTCCTCCCCGGCCTTCTATGACGAGGCCAGCTACACCATCTACATCAACCCGGATCAGAAGCCGTCGGCGGTGTTCGCCGCCCTGGCAACGGAAATCGCCTATGCCCGCGCCCATGAACGGGGGTACAACAAGGGCTACAAGCGGGAGCTTTACAAGCTGGACGCCGAGAGCGTGGGCTATATGGTATGCCGCCGGTTTGGCGTGGAGTGCAGCCCCCCGGATGCCAAGTATGTGAACATCCTCTATGACGGCTATCCCGCAGTCAACCGCGGGGAGGCTCTGGAACAGCTCCGGGGAACGGCCCGGAAGATTGGAGACGGCCTGGATCAGAAGCTGAATCCCCGCCAGCAGGAGCGGAAAACGTCCCGCCAGTACGGCAGGAGATAAGGCCGCAATATCCGGGTGTGTTCCCCCCTGGGAGGGTACGCCGCCGGTCCCTGCCAGTCAAGGCCGGACGATTGCTGGCGCAATCGCCCGCGAGCCGGCCAGTCTGAGGACTGGCCGGGCCTTGACAGACAGCGCCCGCCGGCGTTTCTGGTAGTCAAGGGGAATACACCCACAAAGCCGCCTGACGGCGGCTTTATCTATCCTGGGAGGCGGTTCGTCTCCCTTCCGGTCAGGGGGACCAACGGGTCCCCCTGGCCTACCTTAAATTAAAATTGGAGGTTTTGCGAATGAAACGAACCTGGAGGCGCTTTGCCCCCGCCCTGGCTGCGCTGGTCCTGGCGCTGGCCTTATGTCCCACGGCCCTGGCTGCCGGGCCGGAAAGCGAACCGGAGGTGCAAACCGTTCCTGCCGTCGCGCCTGTTACGAGCGCCGTCTATCCCGCCGAGGTGCGGGAGACCGAGGAAAACGGCGTCCACCGGATTGAGAAGGTCTACTATCTGACCCGCAGGGACGACCCCGCCGCCATCCCCACCGGGGACTTTCAGCGGGAGGGCCGGACGTATACCCTGCTGGACGTGCTGAAAAACGATCAAAGCGAGACGGACAGCAAAGATCACATTGAAGTTGTCTCGGTGAACAGCTCCACGGACAACCTGACGGAGATTATCCAGCAGTTGGAGCCCGCCCTGGAAGTCACCACCGAGGATGGGTATTCCGGCGTCCTCGCCCCGGACTATCCCGGCATCAAAGTAGAGGCGGCTGGCTACAAAACCAGTTCCCGCACCGTCACCGCCTCCCGCAGCTATCCCAATCTCTCCGACGCTGACGCGTCCCTGATCCCCAAGACCATTTCAGACGGTGGGCGGACCCTGATTCTGGCGGACGTGCAGTGGCAGGAGGCCGGAGGGTACTACAACGCCTCCGCCACCTACTCCGGCACCGCTACGGGGAAGTACGCCACCGGGTACAATGTGACAGTGGAGTACAAGGGAGAAGTCACCCGGACCCGCAGCGACAGCGTAATCTACACCGCCGTTTTTGCGTCTCATGGTGAGACGCAAATCGGGAAGGATGACGCCGGGACCGGCGGGGCGGAGCAGACTGAGAGCGGTGGCGCGGGTAAGGCCGTCCTGCTGATCCCTCTGGCCGCGCTGCTGGGAGGGGCTTGCTTTGGGGGCTGGAAGCTCACAAAATACTACAAGAATAAGAAACGGGGGTATGTGTAATGAAGAAACGCTTGATCACGCTGCTGGCCGCCTGCTGTCTGTTGGCGGCTCTTTCTATTTCCGCAAGTGCTCTGGAATATACCTTTGACAGCCCCTCTACCGGGGATTTCGGGATGCCTACCAGCGCCGGTGATACCATCCGGGAGCGGGAGGACCCCAACACGGACAAGAGCAAGAACAGCGCCTTGATCCCGCCTGGCTTTGGGACGCCGACCAGCTATCTCCCCAACTCCGGTGAGTTCCTGACGCCCAACCTTGCGGCGGGCGGGCCGCTGAACAGTCCTTCCCTGATGGCCTCCGCTGGCGAGGCCAACACCTCCGGCGGGGCGGTGGTCCTGCCTGGGCCTGTGGGCTCTGCCTCCAGCACCCCGCCCACCTTTGCCACGTCCAGCTCCGGCAGTGGGACCGCCAGCACCAGCGGCGGCTATACGGAAGTAACCGAGGACAGCTATTACAGCAACGGCAGTCTGGGAACGCTGAAAATCCCGGCCATTGACTTGACAGTGAAGATCTACCAGGGCACCGGCAGCGCCACGCTGAAAAAGGGAGCGGGCCACTTCACCAACACCAGCATCTGGAATGGCAACGTCTCCCTCGCGGCCCATAACCGGGGGGCCAACAGCTATTTCGGAGAAATCCACACCCTGGAGAGCGGGGATCGGATCACCTTGACAACCAAGGAGGGGACCCGGACGTACTCCGTCACCAGTGTTTCCAAGATCAGCGAGACAGACAACTCCATGCTGGAATCCACCAGCGAGAACTGCATCACCCTGTTTACCTGCGTCCGGGATCAGAGAGAATACCGCTGGTGCGTCCGGGCGGTCGAAACGTAAAAATAAATCCCACCGTGAGATTCATTTGACAGGTGGATTTTTGACGCTTTTCCACATTTTTGGTACAATATTAGTGGGGAAACCCACTAAAAACCCAACAGGAGGTATCGAAAAATGAAGGGAAAGTTTCTGCAATTCATTCTGGGTGTTCTTACTGGGGCGGCGCTGTTCGGCGGGGCCTCCGCCGTGGCCGCCGGGATTGCGGCAGAGCCCGCATGGTCCCCCATCTTCGTGGACGGCCAGCAGGTGCAGATGACGGCTTACAACATCCTGGGCAATAACTATGTGAAGCTCCGGGACATTGGGAAGGCCGTAGGCTTCAACGTCTATTTCCAGGGCGGCGTCCAGGTGGACAGCAAGGCCCCCTATACCGGCGAGGCCCCGGCCAAGCCCGCAGAATTCACGGATGATCTGACAGAGGTCCGCCAGGAAATGATCCGCCTGATCAATCAGGTACGCCGGGAGAATGGCGTGGCAGAGCTGGCAGTCAGCACGGCGCTCATGGACGCCGCCCAGGACTGTGTCCGGCAGGGGTTCAGGTCCCATGACGTTCAATATGAAAATGAATCCGCCCTGCGGCACGGCTATTCCCACGGCATTGGAAGCAATCTCACGGTGTTCACATACAACTGCAATACGGACATTGCGCAGACGGCAGTCTCCCATTGGAGGTATTCGCCCGGGCATTTCCAGACCATGATCGCGGAACGCTATGACGGTATCGGCGTGGGCGTCATGCTCCGGGACGATGTGGCCTACTGCTACATGTTCGCGGGAAACTCCAACGGGGTCAACCCCTACGCGTAAATGCCCAATCCCTTCGCAGCCCTCCCGGCAAAAAGCTGGGAGGGCTTTTCCATTCCCTTTTGCGTCTCACGGTGAGACGCATTTCTTTTTTGAAATCAAATTAAGAAAGGAAACGGTTTATGAAGAAAATGAACCATCCCCTGCGGACCCGCGTGACGGCGCTGCTGCTGGCGCTGGTCTGCGTCCTGGGCCTGCTCCCGGCAACGGCCCTGGCCGCCAGCGGCACGATCAAGCTGGAGCGGTTCGGCATGTCCGGCGTATCCTACGAATCCGCCGCCCTGGGCCGCTGTTCCCTCCACGAGATGTATTTCTCCGGCGGGAATAAAACCTCTGTGGGCTTCTGCGGCACGAAGGGCGGCGGAATGGGGAGTTCCCTGATCGGCCAGACCTGGGGGAACAAGACCCCCATCTCCGATCCCACCGTCCTGACCATGATGGCCTACTACTACGCCCACTCCACCGGCGTCTTTACGGACGAGGCAAAGGCCCTGGGTGTAGACAACATTTGGAGCGCCGGCTATACCTGGTACATGAACGCCTGGGTACAGGCGGTCATCTGGCGCTATCAGCAGGGCAGCATGAGCGACCCGGTTGTCGCTTGCGCCGAGGAGCTGATGGCAGTATTCAACTCCCTGGAGGGCACCCACTACACCAGCATTGACGAGGAAAAGGACGGTTCCTCCTTCCGCTCCAGGGCGCAGTATATTCTCGACCTGGGACAGCGGGGCGTATGGGGCCAGTGTACGGCCTATGAGTACGGCTTCACCGGCGCGGGCTCCAGCGCACACCCCGCAAGCGGCGTTCAGAAAATCATCCTGGGGGAGCTGGAAGTCACCACGGAGGATAGCTATACCCTGATCGTCAAAAAGGTGGATTCCACTAATCCAAGCAAGGGCCTTGCCGGGGCGCAGTTCCACATTGAATCGGAAAGCGGCTCCTTTTCCAAAGACGTGACGACCGGGAAGGACGGAACGGCCACTCTGGAAAACCTGACCCCCGGAACTTACGCCGTGACGGAAACGAATCCGCCCGCCGGATATGAGATTGACAACGCAGGACCGGAGTATGTCGTTCTCCCTGGCAACGGGAACAACACCGTGACCGTCACATTCCGGGACACCCCCACCATTACCAGTGAGGGCAGCATCCGAAAAGTAGATGCCGATGACCCCACCAAGGGACTTGCCGGGGCCATTATCAAGATCACCGGCGTGGATAACAACTTCTCCGGCACCTTCATGACCCGGGAGGGCGGCTATATCACAGACATCCCCTGGGACACCATGCCCATCGGCAGCTATACCGCCGAGGAAATGACGCCCCCGGAGGGCTACACCAAAAGCCCGGATCAGGACAAGGTGAAGCAGACTTTCGTTTGGGACGGCAAGTCGGACGTTTCCCTGATCTTCGAGAATGACGCCAAGGTGAAGGTCCGGCTGGTGAAGCTGGATGACAGCGGCAATCCTCTCCCTGGCGCTGTGTTCAACATCGTCAAGGACGGCCAGATTGTCGGCACGGAGGAAACCAAGGCGGACGGCTCTATCATGGTAACGGACGTGACCGAGGGAATGTACGCCTTTGTGGAGGTCTCCGTCCCGGCCCCCTGGGCTAAGCTCACCGAGCCGGTCATCGCCCATGTGGATCAGGCCACCGTCAACGGGGGCGGCACCGTCACTGTCACCGCCTCCGACAAGAAGCTCCCGAACCTCACGATCTTGAAGCGGGACGCCAAGACCGGAGATGTGATCCCCAACACCAATTTTGAAATTCGCGGTATCCATTACGGCTTTCACCATGACGTGACTACCGGGCCGGACGGAACCGCCACCCTGACCGGCATCCCCGTGGATTCCTACGAGGTTACGGAAATTTCCGTCCCGGACCCCTATGTGGTCAGCGATGAACCCACCCAAACCATTTGGCTGGAGGCTGGGGACAGCAAGCAGCTCATTTTCGATAACCAGAAGCAGCCCCTTTTGAAAATCACCAAAATTGAGAAGGGAACCAACAAGCCTATCCCCGGCACTGTTTTTCTCCTGGAGGCCATTGACGGCGATTACCGCCACGAAGTCACCACCGAGGCCAGCGGTTCCGTGGAGCTGCGGGTTGCCCCCGGCAGTTACCGTGTGACGGAAAAATCTGTCCCGGAACCCTACTGCATCAGTGACGAACCCACGCAGACCATCAGCCTGAACGGCGGCGATGAAAAAGAAGTGATCTTCCAGAATTTGAAGAAGCCGGAGCTGACCATCTCCAAAATCGACGCCGACAGCGGCCAGCCTGTCCCCGGCACCGTGTTCACCGTCAAAGCCATCAACGGGGACTATCAGGACGATTGGACCACCGGCGCGGACGGCAAGGTTTCTCTCCGTATTGTCCCCGGAACGTATCAGATCACGGAAAAGTCCGTCCCCGCCCCCTACTACCTGCCGGATAAGGACAAGGACCGGGTGCAGACAATTTCCCTGAACCCCGGCGATGAAAAAACGCTGGTGTTCCGCAACCACAAGGCCCCGGAGCTGACGATCTACAAGGAGGACAGCGTGGCGGGCGCTCCCATCGAGGGCGCGAAATTCCGCGTCACTTACACCAGCAACGGCGAATCCGCCGACGCCCCCGCCTCCGTGGATTTCGGATACTTCATCACTGACGCTAGCGGCGAGATCAAGCTGCATGAAAAAGGGAAGAAGCTCTATCCCGGCGAATACACAGTGACCGAGATAGAACCCGCCCCCGGTTTCCAGATGAAGGAACCCACCACGCAGAAAGTCATCATTCGCGGCGGCGAGAGCAAAACTCTCACATTCCAGAATGAACCGCTCAATGGAATTGTTGTCCAAAAGTACGACAGCGTGACCGGCGAGGCCCTGCCCGGCTGTACCTTCCAATTAAGATTTTTGGGCGGCACCAGCGGAACAGGCGGAACCGTCATCGGGCAGAAAGTTACTGGCAAGAACGGCACCGCCATTTGGACCGGCCTCACCGCAGGGACGTATATCGTGGAGGAAGTAGACCCGGCTGACGGGTACAGCATCATCAAAGCCTCTGAAACAGTCTACATCTCTGACAACGGCGTTCAGAATGTTGTCATCGTCACCTTTGACAATGCCCCGGACGGGATGCTCCTGATTCGCAAGGTCTGTTCTGTAAATCCCAGCGTCACCCTCCAGGATGCCGAGTTTAAGGTGACGTATGCGGACGGAACGCTGATTGGCGATTCAAACGGGATTTACCGAACGGACGAGAACGGCGAAATCCGCATTTCCGGCCTGAAACCCGGAAAGAGTGTGATCGTCACCGAGACGAAAGCCCCCGCCGGATTTTTGATCGACACGCAATCCCAGACAATCCAAATTAAAGAAGGGCGCACCGTTTCCCTGACCTTCAAAAACCAGCCCACCGGAAAGCTGATTGTGCAGAAGCGAGACAGCATCACCGGCCAGCCTCTCCCCGGCGCGGAGTTCCGCATCACAACGGCCGCCGGCTGTGAAGTGGGCCTGGACGGCGTGATCGGCACGTCCACGCTGACGCAGGGCGGTATCTTCAAGACCGACAGCAATGGCGAAATCCGCATTTCCAACTTGGCTCCCGGCACTTATGTGCTTACCGAGGTCAAGGCCCCGGACGGCTACGTCATGGACAGCCCCAGCACCAATGTAGTCATCGGAACCAACGGCGACACCCAGACGGTTGTGGTGACGAACACTCCGAAGGGCGGCCTCCTGATCCGCAAGACCGACAGCGTAACAGGCAAGGTTCTCCCCGGCGTCAGGTTCAAAATCGAAGCGGCAAATGGCGAACTGATTCCCGATAACGAGGGCCTTACTTCCAGCAATGGCCTGTACACCACTGACGAGAACGGCCAGATTTATCTCCGCAAGCTGAACCCCAATACCTATGTCGTGACCGAAGTGGAAACGATTGACGGCTACCTGCTGGACGCCGCTCCGCAGACGGTCGTTGTCAGCGAGGCGGACACCCAGGTCCTCACCTTCACCAATATGCCCCTGGGCGGACTGCTGGTGAAGAAAATGGATTCCGCCACGAAGGAACCCCTGGCCGATGTGATTTTCAAAATCACCCGGACGGATGGGACTGTCGTAGGAAATTCTAACGGCGAGTACCGGACAGACGAGCGGGGCTTCATCTCCCTGCCGGATTTAGAGCCGGGCGGCTATATCGTGCGGGAGGTCCAGGCAAAGCCCGGATACCTCCTTGACGATACGCCCCACGCCGTGGAGATCAAGGACCACCAAACCTATACCCTGGAGGTGTTCAACCAGCCTCTAGGCAACCTGATCATCAATAAGCTGAGTTCCCTGGACAACTCTCCCCTGGAGGGCGTGAAGTTCCAGATCAAGTACGCCAACGGGCAGGTGGTGGACAACAAGAACGGGCAGATTTCCTCCAACGGCATCTACTACACGGACCGCAACGGACAGATCATCCTCTCCGGCGTTACCGGGACAGTGGTAGTAACGGAGCTGGAGACGATCCCCGGCTACCGCATCGACCCCAACACCCGGACCCAAACCGTTGTGGTGAATCCCAACGACACGCAGACCATCAATTTCTACAATACCCCCACGACAACGCTGATTATTCGGAAGTTTATCGAGGGCACCGAGAACGAGCCTCTTTCCGGCGTGGCCTTCCGGGTGGTGGACGGAGCCGGGGCCGCTGTCGGTCCGGATGACGGCCTCTACTACACGGACAAATCCGGCGAGATCGTTTTGACCGGCATTGAACCCGGAACCGTGGTCATTGCCCGTGAGGTCAAGACCGTGGAGGGCTTTATCCTGGACGGTACGCCCCAGGACATCAAGATCGAAGCGGGTCATGTGCAGCAGCTTACGTTCTGGAACAAGCGGGCCGGGACGCTGGTGATCCAGAAGAAGGACAAGGTTTCCGGCGCGTTCATTGCCGGAGCAGAGTTCCAGCTTACTTATGCGGGCGGCGGATTTGTGGACAACTACAACGGACACCTCTCCAGCAACGGCCTCTACACCACGGACGACAAGGGAGAAATCCGTGTCTCCGGTGTAGTGGGGACCATTGTCGCCAAGGAGACGAAGCCCGCCCCTGGCTATGTGATCGACCAGTCCACGCAGACGCAGACCGTCACGGTCAATCCCATGGACACGCAGACCTTGACGTTCCTCAATGAACCCCTGTGCAGCCTGACGCTGACAAAGCTGGATTCTGTCACCGGAAAGCCCGTTCCCGGAACGGAATTTACGGTGAAGGACGGAAACGGCAATATCCTGGGCCGCTATGTCACCGGCAAGGACGGCACCGCCCTTGTGACGGGCCTCGTCCCCGGCAGTACCGTTGTGGTGGTGGAAACCAAGGTTCCCCAGGGCTACGTCCTGGACAGCACTCCCAGAACCATCACGGTCAAGAATGGAAGCGGCAATGGCGTGACTACCGGCGGAACTACCGGAGGCGGCTCCAGCAGCTCCGGCGGGAACGACCTGACCATCGAGAACGACCCCACGACAACGCTTGTGATCCAGAAATTCATTGACGGCACCGACAATACCCCGCTCTCCGGCGTGGAGTTTCTGGTGACGGATCAGACCGGGGCCGTTGTCGGACCCAATAACGGCTATTACACCACGGACAAGGACGGACGCATTACCATCCCCAACCTGGAACCCGGAACTGTGATCACCGCCAGGGAGACCAGGACCCAGGCGGGGTATCTCCTGGACGGCACCCCACAGAGCATCACCATCAGGACCGGCGAGGTCCAGAGCATGACCTTCTGGAACAAGAAGGCCGGAGGGCTGATTATCAACAAAATCGACGCCCTGACGAAGAAGCCCCTGGCCGGAGTGAAATTCAAGATCACCTATGCGGACGGCTCCAACGTGGACCTGGACGGCGGCAAGGTTTCCTCCAACGGCCTCTATACCACCAACGCCGAGGGACAGATCGTCATTTCCGGCATCACTGGGACCGTCATTGTCACGGAGCTGGAGGCCCTGCCCGGCTATGTCCTGGACCCCAACGCCAAGAGCCAGACAGTCCAGGTGAATCCCAACGACACCCAAACCCTCACCTTTGAGAATACCCCCATGGGCGGCCTCACCATCATCAAGAAGGACGAGGAAACTGGAGAGCGGATCAGCGGCGTCCAGTTTGAAATCCGCAGACTCAACGGCGAGGTTGTCGGGACCTACACCACAGACCGCACCGGCGTTATCACGCTGCCCCAGGCGGAGAAGGGCTGGTATCAGGTGACGGAGCTGAAAGCCGCCAAGGGCTACCGCCTGGACAGCCAGCCCTACCAGATCGAAGTGAAGGACGGCGGCACCGCCACCCTGGAAATTACCAACCGTCAGATTGGGAGCGCCATTATTCGCAAGGTGGACAGCCTCACCGGGGAAGGCATCTATGGCGTCAAGTTTCTCATTTCCGATGCCACCGGGCATCCCGTGGGCACCTACGAGAGCGACAACGAGGGATATGTCTACATCGAGCGGGAGCTGCCGGACGGCAAGTACACCGCCCGGGAATTGGAGTGCGCGGACGGCTACATCCTGGACACGGTGCCCAAGACCTTCTATGTGGAGTACGGCGGATGTACCACCATCACATGGCCGAATACCGCTGTCCGCGGACAAATCCAGATCGTGAAGAAGTCCGCCGACTACAACTCCACCAACGGCCTCCCCGCCGGGACGCTGCTGGAGGGGGCCGAGTTTGAAATCTGCAACGAGCGCACCGGGAACAAGGTGGACACCATCGTCACCGGAGCGAACGGCCTCGCGTCGTCCAAGCAGCTCCCCCTGGGCCGTTACACTATCCGGGAGATCAAAGCCCCGGCGAATTACGGTATTTCCACGGAAACCTATACCGCTGTGCTGGAATACTCCGGCCAGATCGTGAAGCTGGAGGTTTCCAATAAGAGCATGAGCACCGGCGTTTCCATCACCAAGACCGGACCCAAGGAGGCCATGAGCGGCCAGCCGGTCCGCTATGTGTTCTCTAAAATCGGCAACAGCAGTAATGTCATGCTCCAGTCTTTCTACTGGAGAGATACCCTGCCTGCCGCCGTCCGGCTCACCAGCGTTGTCACCGGGACCTACAATTTCCCCGGCACCTATAAGATCGTCTACAAGGTGAACAACACCGGCGATTACCGCACCCTGGCGGACAGCCTCTCCACCAGCCAGAACTACACCCTCGCCGCCTCTCCCGTGGCCCTGGGCCTTGCCAGTAATGAGCAGGTAACAGAAATTATGTTCGTGTTCGGGCAGGTCCCCGGAGGGTTCAGTCAGGTGGAGGCCCCCATGCTCCATTGTACCGCCGTCTCCGGCCTCTCCGCCGGGAGCAGCTTTGTCAATGTGTCTGACGTGGGCGGCACTTACAACGGCGTTTGGGTCCAGGCGGTCTCCCGCTGGGTGACAACCGTCTACGGAAAGAAGGCCCCCGAGCCCAAGCTGCCCCGGACCGGCTATTAAAAATAAATCCCACCGTGGGACGCAAAAAATGAATCCCACGGTGAGACGCGAATCGACAGGAGGTTTCCGTGAAGCAGAAGAACAGCGGCCCCCTCCCGTGGCTCCTGCTGGCCGTCCCCGTCCTCTGGGCGGGGGCGGCCCTCGCCAGCGGCTATCAGGAGGGTATGACCGTCTTTGACCTCATGGGTCGTTTCAGTGTGATGCTGGAACGCCCCTTTGACATCCATTGGACCCCCTACACCCTCAAATTCATGCTGGGGGCTCTGGTGGTCTATGCCTTCGCCATTGTGCTGTACATTTCCTCCAAGCAGAACCGCCGCCCCGGAGAGGAACACGGCTCCGCCCGCTGGGGGAACGTATACCAGCTTGACCGGAAGTACCGGGACAAGGACCCCCACAATAATGCCATCCTCACCCAAAACCTCCGCATGAGCCTCAACGGGCGGAAACACCAGCGGAACCTCTTGCAGATCGTGGTGGGCGGCTCCGGCGCGGGCAAGACCCGGTATGTGGTCAAGCCGAATCTCTATGAGGCCAACGCCTCCTATATCGCGACTGACCCCAAGGGGGAGCTGGCCCGGTCCGCCGTTCCACTGCTTCTGCGGGAGGGCTATACCATCCGCGTCATTGACCTCGTGGACCCGGAACACTCCGACTGCTACAACCCTTTCCACTACATCCGCAACGACGCCGATGTGCTGAAACTGATCGCCAATTTCATCCGCAACACCACGCCGAAAAACGCACATTCCAATGACCCGTTTTGGGAGAAAAGCGAGATTGCCCTGGATTCCGCCCTCATGCTGTATCTGCTCCACGAGGCCCCGCCGGAAGAACAGACCATGGAGATGATGCTGACCATGCTGGAATACGGCGCGGCCAAGGAGGGAGACGGGGACTATCAGTCACCCCTGGATTTGCTCTTTGAGGCTCTGGAGGAAGAAAACCCGAACCATATCGCCCTCCGCCAGTACAAGGTGTTCAAGCAGGCTCCCAGCGAGACGGCCATGAGCATCCTCATTACCGCCTCCGTCCGGCTGGCCCCCTTCACCTTGCCGGAGGTCCAGCGGATCACCAGCAGGGACACCATGGAGCTGGGGAAGCTGGGGGAACGGAAGCAGGCGGTGTTCTGCATCATCCCGGACAGCAACGATGCCTCCTTGAATTTCCTGGTGGGTATGTTGTATACGCAAGCCTTCCAGGAGCTGTACTATCAGGCGGACAAGGTGCATGGGGGCAGTCTGCCCATTCCGGTCCGGCTCATGTTTGACGAGTTTGCCAACGTCGCCCTCCCGGACGGCTATGCCCGGCTCCAGGCCACTATGCGCTCCCGGAACGTCATGGCCACCATCATCCTGCAAAATATCTCGCAGTTGAAGGCGCTGTTCAAGGACGATTGGGAGGGCATCATCGGCAACGCGGACGCCTTTATCTATTTGGGTGGAAATGAGCAATCGACCCATAAATACGTCTCCGAGCTGCTGGGCAAGGAGACGATCCAGACCCAGACCAGCAGCCAGAGCAAGGGGCGGAACGGTTCTTTCAGCCAGAATTTTCAATCGGCGGGCCGCGAATTGCTCACGCCGGATGAAGTGCGGATGCTGGACAACCGCCTCGCCCTGGTCCTGATCCGGGGCGAGGCTCCGGTCATTGACGCCAAGTACGATCTCATGCGCCACCCCAACATCAAGCGGACCGCCGACGGCGGGGCCGCCCCCTATACCCACAGCGCCCGCTGCCTCTACGCCGCGGACGACCTGAACTTCACCTTTACATCCCTGGACGATATTGAAATCTTTGAAGATATGGAGGAATCTTGAATATGAAAAAGTATCTTTTCCGCAGCACCCATTCCCACGCGAATCTGACCCGCCAGCAGATCCGGCGGAACCGGGAGGCCCGCCGCCTCTACTTCTCCGCCGTTCTGATCCTGGCCTTCTGCGCCGCGCTGACGGTCCCGGCCTTCGCCGCCGGGTCCGATCCTCTCACCATCGTCAACAACCTGTCCGACTTCATCTTCTCCATCATCAAGGCCCTGGGCATCATCATCCTGGGCTGGGGGATCGTGCAGGTGGGCATGAGCTTCCAGTCCCACGACGCCAGCCAGCGGACCCAGGGCTTCCTCTGCCTGTTCGGCGGCTTGATGATCGCCTTTGCCAAGGAAATCCTGGGCGTGATCGGCGTGGTATGAATTATCCCGGAACGAAAAAGGGAATTGCGTCTCATCGTGAGACGCAATTCTTGGGTCCCCGCTCAAAACCCAGCGAAGCGGTTTTGAGTGGGAGAGGAGGAGCAAAGAAATGAAGCGTAGTTTTCGCCGTCAGGCGGAAACGGAGCGGAATGGATTTCGCTCCGACGAGGAGGTGATTTTCAATTAGCGACAACTGGATCGTAAGCATCCTGGAAAGCGCCCTGACGGACTGGAACGGCAAGCTGTCTGAGATATGGACCCTGCTGACGCAGACGCCGCAGAGCTTTAAGGGCGGCGACATTTGGACCGCCGTCTCCGGCATCCACACCGCCATGGTAGGTGTTGGCTACGGCCTCCTGGTCCTGTTCTTCGCCATGGGCATTTTCCAGAGCGCCGCCAGCTTTCGGGATTTCCAGCGCCCGGAGTTTGCTTTGCGGCATTTCATCCGCTTCATTCTGGCAAAGGTAGCCGTGGGGAGCTGCATGGAGATCATGACCG
>NZ_CANTJS010000046.1 GCF_947654275.1 uncultured Oscillibacter sp.
TTCCGCAGCGGGCGCAGAAGCGGATGTTGTCCCGCAGGCGGTGGAGCAGGATTTCGTTGATGGCGTCGGCCACCCGCTCCCGGGTGTCATAGAGCCTGTCCTGATCCACCGGGCAGCCGAAGGCCTTGGAGAAGGAGAAATAGAGGTCCAGTTTTCTGTAATACTGTTCCAGCTCCGGCAGGGTGGATTCCCCCTCGGGCAGTCCGGGCTGTTCAATGGGTTCCCCCCGCTGCCAGCGGCGCAGGAAGGAGAAAAACAGATCCCGCAGGGCCTCCTCCGTCTCGTCGAAGGGGATGTTGGCTGCCCGCAGCTCCTGTTCCCTGGTCAGCAGGAAGCCCATTTCCCGCATTTTGGAGATGACGGTGATATAGCGGGAGATGTCGAGACGGCGGTAGGGCTCCGCAGTGGGCATCCGGTTCCACTGGGTCAGCACCTCCAGCAGGTCGAAATCCGCCTGGAGAACCAGGTCGGAAAAGCCCGCCACGGCGTATTCCAGAGGTGGAATCTCCGCCTCCAGCCCCGCCCGGATGGTCCCCAGGTCCTGGGTGGCCCCTACATAGCCCCGGTTGTACATGCCGAAGCGTCCCGCCCGGCCGGCGATCTGTTTGATTTCCCCGGGCTTCAGCGGGCGGCGCTCGGTGCCGTCGAACTTTTCGGTTTCCATGAAGATAATCCGCCGGATGGGCAGGTTCAGCCCCATGCCGATGGCGTCGGTGGAAACGATATATTCCATCTCTCCCGCCAGAAAGCCCTCCATCTGCCGGCGGCGGGTGGAGTAGGGCAGGGCCCCGTAGATGATGGCGGGCTCCTTTCCGCTCTGGCGCAGGTCCTCCGCCACGCTGAGGACCCCCACCTTGGAGAAGGTAATCAGGGCGTCCCCCGGCTGGACCCGGCCCGGGTCCACGGTGCGGGTCATGCAGACCAGGGGCGTGTTCCGCCGGTGGACCTCCACCTCCCAGCTGTCGCCGCAGCTCTCAATCAGGCGGATCAGCAGCTGTTCCGCCTCCGGCGCGGCGCACAGGTGGACCTCCGGAGCCAGAACGCCGAGAATGGCCCGGGTCCAGGCGTAGCCCCGCTGCCGGTCCGCGATCATCTGGCACTCGTCCACCACCGCCACGTCCCAGCGGCGTTTCATGTCCAGCTTTTCCGCCGTGGCGGCCAGGTGGGTGTCGTCCTCCCGGATGTCCTCCTCCTCTCCGGTGGAGAGGGAGCAGTCCACTCCGGCGTCCAGCAGGGTTTCCTGGGCCTCCAGGGCCAGGAGGCGGAGGGGGGCCAGATAGACCCCGGTTTTCGCCTGCCGGAGCCGCTGGAAGCCGGCATAGGTCTTGCCGGTGTTGGTGCCCCCCAGGTGCAGCACGAAGCGGCGGCGCATGGCCCGGGCCTCCGGGTATTCGTCCTTGGGGTTCAGGGCGATGAGCAGGCTGAGGCTGGTGCGGATGGCCCTGGGGACATACCAGACGGACCAGACGGCGGCCAGCCCCTCCCAGAGGAGCTGGGAGGCGGGAAAGCCCTCCGCCCGGAGCATGGCCCCCGGGTCCGCCTCCGGCTGGGCGGCGGAGAAGTCCTCCAGGATGCACCCAGCGGCGGCGCGGAGGATATGGGGGTAACGGTCCTGAACCTGCCGGGACAGGGGGTGTCCGGCGCACTGGCCCAGCCAGGCCGCGGACCGCAGAAAGCGCTTCAGCGCCGCCGTCAGCTGCCTGTCGCCGCAGCCCTGCTCCAGGGCGAGGAATTCCATCAGGGGGCCCTTGACCTGGGCGTTGTCAAAGGCCCGGCTTCCGGATATCTCGGGAATCCGGGAGAGGAGGGCGCTGTGATAGTGCCCGGCCAGGAGCCAGGCCGGGGAATCGTCCTGCTCTGCCTCGTCCCAGGCCTGGGACAGCAGGAAACAGGCGTGCCGCGCACCGGGGGCGGCCTTGGCGGGTCTTTTCACGGCGCCCTCCGCAAAGCGGGGGTCCCGCTCCGCGGTCCGCACGGTGTCCCTGTCCCAGACGCGGACCGCGCGGCGCTCCCAATGGACCACCTGGGGACTGGGAAGCAGGTCCCGAATCAGCTCGCTGGTCCAGCCCCTCCGTTTCAGAACGGAGACGGACCAGCCGGAGCCCGGCCGCTGTCTTGCCATGGCGTTTCCTCCTGTCCTGGCAGTGTTATCTGGTTTGCCCCGGAGCTGAGACGAAGCAGTTCCTTCCCTTCAGCTGCGGCGGTGGTGATTGCCCCATCCGGCGTCGTGCCGGCCCGTTCTCCGTGGGCGTCGTACGGGCGGCCTGTCCCCTCAGGGGCCGAGGGGAGCAAAAGGGGCGTTCTCATCCAGTATGGCCTGAAAAGCCCCGTTTTCCGGTGGAAGATTTTAGAACCTGTATTCATAGCCGGGGGATGCCGGATGGGCGAGGAACCGGATGGGCGAGGAACCGGATGGGCGAAGAACCGGATGGGCGAGAATTTTTCTCGTCAGACAAGGAGATCTTTCGCGCCCGCGGCCATACTGACGGATTGCAGGGGAAATCGGCGCAGTATGGCGGGAAAAAGACCGGCCAGACGGCGCGCAGAGGTTGTGAATACAGGTTCTTACATGCTTCCATACCTGGCAGTCATGCGCAGACTGCCGAAAAGACTTTTTCGACACGCTTCGCGGCCCCGCCTGACGGCGGGGCCGCGAAGGGGCCGGATTCACCAGGCGTGATAACGCCGGGACTGCTCGGGGGTCATGGCAAAGTAGTCATAGCTGACGGCGCTGCCGCTGTCTCCCCAGGTGGTGTCGATGTGGACGGTTTCGCCGTCCAGCACGGCCACCGTCCAGATGTGGCTGTCGTTGGCCAGGGCATAGCACTTGATGCCCTCCAGCTTCAGCAGCATGTTATAGGCTCCGGTGTATCCGTCGCATACGGCGGCGCCGTTGGCAAACAGATTGTAGGCGATGTGGCTGAGGGAGTCGTCTCCGGCCTGGTAGTCATAGACGCAGTGACTGCAAATCCAGTCATAGTAAATCAGGGCCTTTTCCCGGTCCGTCATGTCGGTGGTGATGGTCCCGTTCTCCCACAGCTGGTCATGGACGGCCACGGCGGCCTCCATGGCGGCGGCTCGGTATTCCTCCAGACGGTCCCCGGCTCCGGCGGCGGTGAAGGACAGCGTCACCGGACCGGCGATGACATAGGTGCAGTTGACGGCGTTGTAGCTCTGCTCACAGTAGACCTTCACCGCCTCCAGGGCGGACTCCATGATTTCCTTGGCCCGGGGGGCGGTGACGCCGGGGTAGTACAGCAGCAGCTGATGCTCCCCTCTGGCCAGCATGTGGCGGATGGTGCTGTCCATCTCCCCGGCGCTGGCGGGGGAGGGATAGAAGGTGCCGGGCTCCACCAGGTCGGACAGCAGGGTTCCCTGGGCGCTGTAGAGCCGGGAGAGATCCCACTGGGGACGGACCCGCAGGGCGGGGTCCACCATGCGGGTCAGCATGGCCGCCGCCGCCCCCCGGGTGATGGGGGAGTCCGGCAGGAAGGAGCCCCAGGCGTCGCTGCCGGCGGAGACGCCCCGGCGGTAGAGGGTCAGAATGTCGGTGTAATAGGGGGTGTATTCGGTGACGTCCGTGATGTAGCGCCGGCTGGAGTACCCCACCGTCACCAGCTCATTGTTGACGCTGGGCAGGGCCTCCTCCGGAAGAACGCCGGCCAGAACATGAGCCACCTCCGCCCGGGTGGCGGGCTCGCTCAGGCGTCTGTCCAGCTCCGGACCCAGTACACCCTCGGACTGGAGGTAGCGCAGATAGCCCAGGGCGGCGGGGCCGCTCTCCTCCGCCCACACGGCGGGACCGGCCTCGGCGTCTCCCAGACGGTAGAGGCTGCGGATGCGCCCGGCGAAAATGACGATCTGGCCCACGGTCATGGGGTCGTTCAGGCCGAAGGAGCCGTCGGACTTTCCGTTGGACAGGCCGTATTCGTACAGGGCGGCGGCGTTGTCGTAGAAGGTGGACCCGGGAACCAGGTCGGAAAACTGGTTTTCATAGGTCCTCTGGCGGATGAAGTTCTCCGTGCTGTCCTGGGCGGCCTGGACGGGGATGCTCAGCAGCAGGCACAGGGCCAGCAGCAGGGCGGGCAGCTTCTTGTTCATGGCGCTCCTTTCTTTTTGGGGGCCCTGTGTGAACGGACCCCGGTTATGAAGGGATGTTCAGGTCCTCCGGAAGGCGGTCCTCCACATAGGGGTTCAGGTACTGGTTCACCAGAGCCAGAACCTCGTCCTGATTCAGGTAGATATAGGGAGATTTCCAGTCCCCCGGCAGGGTGGAGAAGTCGATGGCCTCCGGTCCCATGCCGATGGCTTCCGCGCCCAGCCAGGCCAGGTTCCCCAGGCTGAGGTCCGTCTCCACATACTGGTGGAAAATCTTCACGAAGCTGTCCAGCTTGGTCAGATTGGACACCGTCAGGGTCTTTTTGGCCACGGCCTTCAGAAAGTTCTGCTGGGTCTGCATCCGGCCGATGTCCTCGCTGCCGTAGCCGGTGCCGTCGTTGTTGTGGCGGAAGCGGACCACCTTCAGCGCCTCGGCCCCGTCAAGGTGCCGCATCCCCTTGGGGAAGTGGATGGACAGGTCCTGAAGGGGGTCGTCATAGTCCATGTCCACGGGAATGTAAAAATCCACGCCGCCGATGGTGTTCACCAGGGCCTCGAAGCCCCGGAGATCCACCAGCACCGTATAGTCCACCGGAATGCCCAGCTGCCCGGACACGGTCTGAGCCAGCAGCTCCATTCCGCCGGAGTTGTAGGCGAAGTTGATTTTCCGGTTTTTTCCGTTGATGACGGCTTTGGTGTCCCGGGGGATGCTGACGCCGTAGATATAGTCGTTTTCCGCGTCAACGGCCACCAGAATATTGGTGTCGCTTCCTCCGTTTCCGTCATCCACGCCGGAGACCAGAATCGTGTAGAAGGAGGGCTTGCGCTCGTAGTGGGAGCGGAGGGATTCCGCCTCCTCCTCGCTGAGCCCCTCCGGCAGGCTGTCCGACACGCTCTGGACAGCGCCGGGCTCGTCGGTTTTCTGTTCCGGGGGCCGGAGAAAGGCCCGGAGACAGGCGTATGTTACGGCAAGCAGGATGAAAACCAGCAGCAGCGTCCGGCCCCAGTGAGAGCTGGACCGGCGTCTGCGGCGTCGACGGGTTCTTGGCATGGGAAACCTCCACGCGCCCTGAGGCGATTTTTCTGTCTCCCGTTCCTCCGCGGCTTTTTCCGCCGGGCTTCGGGAGCTTCTGCATGGCATCAGTTTTTCTATTATAAAGCCTGTCCCGCCAAAAGACAAGAGAAAAAGTGTGAACAGCCTGCCGAAAAGTTTGAAGGGGTCGAAAGGGTCGAAAAGCTCGAAAAGCTCGAAAAGCTCGGAAAGCTCGAAAAGCTCGGAAAGCTCGAAAAGCTCGGAAAAGTCTCCAGGGCAGAAAGGCCCGGCGGGACCGGAGTCCCGCCGGGCGCTTCAGCCTGGGGCGTTCACTGGGCCGGGGGCTCCTGGTCCTGCTCCGACATCTGCTCCAGCAGAGCCTTGATATCCGCCAGCAGCTGGTTTTGATAGGACAGAGCGCAGCGGATGTAGTGCAGGGTGGGCTCCGGCTGCTGGACGGCGGGAATGCCCTCCCCCACCGGATGAGGCCAGCGGCGGACCTCCGGCTCCGCGTAGACGGGGACGCCCTCGCCCCGGCCTCCTGCCGGAGGGCGGGAGACCGGGACGGTTCTTGCCGCCCGCCGTCTGCTGCCGTATTGTCGATTAGCCATAATTTCCTCCTCCCACGGCGGGGCCCGCCGTGATTTCGCGTCAGTCACCTCGATATTTCTTCCGGGTGGCGATGCCCCCCCGGATGTGCCGCTGGGCCTTGTTCACATCCAGCACGGCCTTGACCTGAAAGTACAGCGGCCGGTTGAACTGGGGAAGCCGCTCGGAGATATCCTTATGTACGGTGGACTTGCTGATGCCGAATCTCTGTGCGGCGGCCCGGACGGTGGTTCGGTTCTCTATGATGTAAAGGGCCAGGCGTTCCGCCCGCTCCTCCATATTTCCCTTCAAAACATCTTCACTCCCCGCCTCTTGTTGGTCCATCTTATGCAGGCCGGCGGCGGGATATGTGCCGGAGGGCGGAACAAACGGGATTGAGAAAAAGGCAAACGGGGAAAAAGACTCTTGACATGGAGCGGACTCCACGTGTTATGCTGGATACCGACAGGCACATTCACCGAGCGATTTAAAGGAGGCGTTTTCTATGCGATACCGCGCGTTAGGCCGGACCGGCATCCAGGTGAGCGAGATCGGCATGGGCTGCGAGGGCCTTGTGAACAAGAGCCCCGCCCAGGTCAGGGAATTCGTGGATTTGATGGAGGCATTCGGCGTCACCTGCATCGACCTTTACACCCCGGACCCCGCCGTCCGCAGCAGCCTGGGCCAGGCTCTGCGGGGCCGCCGGGACAGGTTTGTGCTCCAGGCCCATCTGTGTTCCGTGTGGAAAGACGGACAGTATATGCGGACCCGGAACATCGAAGAGGTCCGGGCGGCCTTTGAAGACCAGCTGAACCGCCTGGAGACGGACCATGTGGAAATCGGCATGATTCACTATGTGGATTCCCTGGCGGACTGGGAAGCCGTGCTGAACGGCCCCGTCATGGCCTATGCCCGGGAGCTGAAGGAGGCGGGGACCATCCGCGCCATCGGCCTTTCCAGCCACAACCCCCAGGTGGCTCTGGCGGCTGTGAATACCGGGCTCATCGGCGTGCTGATGTTCAGCGTCAACCCCTGCTACGACCTCCAGCCCGCCGGCGAGGACGTGGAGGAGCTCTGGGCCCCGAAGAACTATGCTGCCGGACTGGTGAACATGGACCCGGAGCGGCAGGCTCTCTATGAGACCTGCCAGCGGCTGGGTGTGGGCATCACGGTGATGAAGGCCTTTGGCGGCGGGGACCTCCTCAGCGAAACCCTCTCCCCCGCCGGACGGGCCCTGACGGTCTTCCAGTGCCTCCGCTACGCGCTGGACCGGCCCGGCGCGGCCTGCGTCATGTCCGGGGCCCGGACCCTGGAGGAGCTGAGGCAGAGCGCCGCCTATGAGGAGGCCTCAGAGGCGGAAACGGACTATGCCGCCGCCCTGGCGGCCCTGCCGAAAATCAGCTGGCAGGGGCACTGCATGTACTGCGGCCACTGCGCCCCCTGTCCCCAGGGCATCGACGTGGCCATGGTCACAAAGTTTCTGAACCTCTCTCTTGCCCAGGGGGACGTCCCCGAGACCGTGCGGGAGCATTACGGCCTGCTGGCCCGGGGCGGCGGGGACTGCGTTGGCTGCGGGGCCTGTGAGACCCGCTGCCCCTTCGGCGTGCCGGTGATGGAGAACATGCGCCGGGCGGCGGAGCTCTTCGGGAGGTGAGACTATGAGCCGTGTTCGCACCGTTTTGATTCTGGACGGCCAGGGGGGCGGCGTGGGCAGCCAGCTGGTGAAGCTGCTGAAGCCCCGCCTGCCGGCGGACTGCCGCCTCCTCTGCGTGGGCACCAATGTCATGGCCACCAGCGCCATGCTGAAGGCCGGGGCGCCCCAGGGGGCCACCGGGGAACACGCCGTGCTCTGGAACGCCCCCCGGGCGGATTTGATTCTGGGCCCCATCGGCGTCATTCTGGCGGGGGGCATCCTGGGGGAGGTCTCTCCCGCCATGGCCGCCGCCGTCTCCGGGGCCGGGGCGGTGAAGATTCTGATTCCCTCCGCCTCCTGCGGCGTCCTCGTGGCCGGGACGGAGGACTGCCGCCTGGAGGAATATCTCCGGCGGGCGGCGGAGCAGGCGGTGAAGGAGCTGGGCCTGTGAGAGTGGATTTTCTGGACGCTGCCCGGGCCCATTGGGCGCGGTATCCCCTGATGGAGCCCCGGGACTTTGCCAAGCTGGCCTATCAGAGCGAATTCGGCCCCGCCCACATGGCGGAGGGCCCGGACAGGGTGCTGGCGGCCCTGCTGGCGGAGCGGAAGGAGGCGGGGCCGGACCCCCTGCCCCCGGAGCCCATTGGAAACGGCCTGTGCCGCCTCCACATCACCCAGGCCCTTTCCACCCTGTCGGAGCTTCCCCTGATCGGACGGATGTTCACGCGGACCATGGCCTCCGCGGAGGGAACCGCCTCCGGCCTCTCGGAAAAGCTGGACCGGCTGGCCGCCCTCCCCGTCCCCGGCCTGCCGGACTATCTGGAGAGCTGGCGGCGGGAGGGCTGTCCCCCGGTCCGTCACAGCGAAGCCTTCCGGAAAGCCTACCGTCCCCACTACCGGGTGGTCCGGCAGGACCTCGCCGGGTATCTCCCGGCTCTGGTCCCCATCGATCGGCTGTCCAGAGAGCATTACGCCGCCTGGCTCAGGCTCTCCCACAGCGGGGCGCTGGAGGGCGGCGCGTCCCCCCGGGAGAGAGGTC
This sequence comes from uncultured Oscillibacter sp., assembly GCF_947654275.1. Lineage (GTDB taxonomy): Bacteria > Bacillota > Clostridia > Oscillospirales > Oscillospiraceae > Oscillibacter. Next base: position 8,392 of record NZ_CANTJS010000046.1, read on the forward strand.
TGCGGCCATATCTGGTGGCGGTGGACGGCCGCTGCGGCAGCGGAAAGACCGGCTTTTCCGGCATCGTGGAGCAGCTGATTCCATGCCGGATGCACGTGGCCCACATGGACCATTTCTATCTGCCGCCGGAGCGCCGGGGGGAGCGCTGGACGGAGGTCCCCGCCGGGAACATGGACCTGGAGCGGCTCCGGCGGGAAATCCTGCTGCCGGTCCGCTCCGGAAAGCCCCTGACATATCCGCCCTTTCTCCCCGACGGCCCGGTGCTGGACGAATACGGAGAGGAGATTGAGATGGACCCGGACGATGCGGCGCTGATTTTAGTGGAAGGGACCTATTCCCAGCACCCGTCCCTGTCGGAGTTCTATGACTACAAGATGTTCCTCACCTGTGAGCGGGAGGAGCAGACCCGCCGCCTCCGGGCCAGAGAGGGAAGCTATTACCCCACCTTTGACCGGGTGTGGCGGACCCTTGAGGAGCGCTATTTCTCCGCCTGCGGTACCCAGGCGGCGGCGGATCTGACGGTGGATACCACGGACTTTTTCGGCTGAGCCGGAAAGGGGCGTGTCCCGTTGGCAGATTTTATGCAGGGGTGTGTCCATCCGCGCGTTTTGTAGCGGGGATGCCATGTAGGGGAGGGGCTCTGTCCCCTCCCGTTCTTCCGGACTCTCCATACTTTCGGGAGATGGAACAGGCCCCTGTATAAAATCTTTGCTTTGGACATCCCCCGGAAAAAGGGACTTGGCAGGAGCCGGACCCCTATGGTATACTCTCCATATGAAATGCCGGTTTTTTTGACTGCCCAAAAAAAGATTTTCGGATTTCCGGGTGAGAGAAGGGGGCGGAATGCGCAGGGTCCCGGACAGGACCGCAAAAAACCCGGCATGACGCCGCCAGGAAGGCGGCGGAAACGCGCCGTTTATCCTCCGGCATCCGCGGCCCTTTGAGGGCCCGGAGGAGGACGCAGGCAGACGGCCCCGTTCCGCAGAAGGAACGGGGCGGACAGAAAGGTATTGACAAGCAGCCAGGAAGGCCCCGCCCCTCAGAAGACGGGCAGACTTTTGAGAAGGAGTTTTTCCCATGAAAGAAACCCAAACCACCCCCAAGCGGGTCCGGAGCCTGGCCGTCGCCGCCGCGATGCTGGCTCTGGGCTATGTTCTGCCCTTCTTCACCGGGCAGATTCCCCAGGTTGGAAACATGCTCTGCCCCATGCACCTGCCCGTCCTGCTCTGCGGCTTCCTCTGCGGCTGGAGGTACGGCCTGGCGGTGGGCTTCGTCCTGCCTCTGCTCCGCAGCCTCCTCACCGGTGCGCCGCCCATTTTTCCCGCTGCCGTCTCCATGGCCTTTGAGCTGGCGGCTTACGGCTTCCTGTCGGGCTGGCTCTACAGCCGGTCCCGCTGGCAGTGTGCAGTGGCGCTGTACCGCTGTCTGATTGCCTCCATGCTGGGCGGGCGCGTGGTCTGGGCCGCGGCCCGGGTGGTTCTCTCCGGCGTCTCCGGACAGGCCTTCACCTGGGAGATGTTTCTCTCCGGGGCCTTCCTCACCGCCGTTCCCGGCATCATCCTTCAGCTGGTGTGCATCCCCGCCGTGATGATTGCGCTGGACCGCACCGGAATGGTCCGTTTCCGCAAAGGAGCGCCTCAGACCGCCATCAGCTAGGCCGGGGCCCCCAGACGGCCTCTGTCAGGAGGGCTGCCGTCTCCTCCAGGAGACCCAGGTCCAGACCGGCGTAGTTTACCACCAGCGTATGGGCGTATTCCGGTCTTTGGACCGCCGCGTATTCTGATAAAAAGCCGAGACGCACCCCCAGACCCTCCGCCCGGCTGCGGAGGGTCTGGTCGTCTTCCTCCGTATCCAGCCGGAGGAGAAAGTGGAGTCCCGCCCCCTGCTCCATGATGGAGGCCCGGCCGGCGAAGGCCCGGGAAAAGGTCTCCAGCACGGCGGCCCGGCGGGTCCGGTACACCTTCCGCAGGCGGGAGAGGTGCCGTTCGTACCAGCCCCCCGCCAGAAACCGGGCCAGAACCTGCTGCTCCAGGGCGGGAACGGTGCAGGCGTAAAAACCCAGCTCCTGCCTCCAGCGCTCCAGCAGCGCCGGAGGCAGCACCATGAAGCCCACCCGCATGGAGGGGGAAATGGTCTGGGAAAAGGTGTTGATGTACACCACCCGCCCCCGGCGGTCGATGCTCTGAAGGGTGGGGATGGGCCGGCCGGCAAAGCGGAGCTCGCTGTCGTAGTCGTCTTCAATGATGATGCCGCCGGTTTCCTCCGCCCAGCGCAGAAGGGCCAGCCGCCGGGCGATGGGGGTAATGGCCCCGGTGGGATAGTGGTGGGCAGGGGAGATGTGGAGCACGTCCGCCCCGGAGGCCCGGAGGGCCTCCAAAGATACCCCCTGACCGTCCAGGGGCACAGGGCGGCAGACAGCGCCCCACTTGTGATAGACCTGTCGGATTTTGGGATAGCCGGGGTCCTCCAGGGCAAAAACGGCCTCCCGGCCCAGAAGCTGGGCCAGCAGCAGGTAGAGATATTCCGCTCCCGCGCCCACGGCGATCTGGTCCGGCGACACCGCCATGCCCCGAAAGCTCCGGAGATTCTCCGCGATGGCCCGCCGCAGCGGCAGCAGGCCCTGATGGGGCGTGGGGGCCAGCAGGTTCCCCTCCGACAAAACCTGCCGGGTGAGCCGGGCCCAGACGGCGGAGGGGAACAGTCCTCCGTCCATCCGGTTCCGGGCCAGGTCCAGCCGCCAGGCCGGCGTCTCCGGAGGGCTGGACAGCTCCGGAGGCACAGAGGAAGGCGGAGAAAGCCGGTCCACCTGAGCGGCAAAAAAGCCCCGGCGGGGCCGGGCAGTCAGATAGCCCTCCGCCTCCAATTGCTGATAGGCCCCTTCCACGGTGATGACGGAGACACGCAGATGCTCCGCCAGGGCCCGTTTGGAGGGCAGCCGCTCTCCCGCCGGCAGAGCGCCGCTGAGGATGTCCTCCCGGATGCGATTGCAGAGGTATTCGTAAAGCGGCAGCCCGCCCCGGGCCTCCATGTCGTATGTCAGCATGTCCGTGCCTCCTGTCTGATACTTATTTCAAATAAAACGAAATCGTTTTATTTGAAATAGAACCGCATTCTGTGTTTCTGTTTTGCACCGGAATGGCGCAAAACACGTCTCATAAGAATCCAACGCGCCTTCAGCGCTGTCAAAAGCTTTTGAAAGCTTTTTAATGAGTTCTAGTCTGACCTTATAAAAAATCTCGATTCTGGATATTTCAATCATATCACAGATGGGCTATGATGGCAACAGACAAGGCGAAAGGAGCGAAAGACAGATGGAAAAAACGCTGGACCGGACCGGGGGACGGGAGCATGTGCGGCAGCTTGTGATGACGGGGCTTTTCGCCGCTCTGGGCTGCGGGGCGACCATGGTTTTGCAGGTGCCCTCTCCCACCGGGGGATATCTGAATATGGGGGACGCGGTGGTTCTTTTGGGGGCCTGGCTGCTGGGACCGGTGTACGGGGCCGTTGCCGGGGGCGTGGGGCCCGCTCTGGCGGATCTGCTGTCGGGATACGCCATGTATGTGCCGGCGACTCTCGCGATTAAGGCCCTGATGGCCCTGACGGCGGCGCTGCTGTACCGGAGGCTGGGAAAGAGGGGACGGACCCTGCTTCCCTGCGCCCTGGCGGCGGAGGTTCCCATGGTGCTGGGCTACTGGCTGTTCGACGCCCTGCTGGTCAGTCTGTCCGGCGGGGGGGCCTTCGGGCTGTGTCTGGCGGGCAGCGCGGCGGGGATTCCGGGCAATCTGGTCCAGGCGGGCTTTGGCGCGGCGGCGTCGGTGCTGCTGGCGGCGGCCCTGGGGAAAAACGCCTATGTCCGGAGGGCCTTTCCCGGCTTTTGACGGCCCGGGGGCCGCCTCGGGAGCGGTCACGGGGGACGGACCCGCACCTTCGACGCCGCCGTCCGCAGGGCGGGACGCGCCTGCCCCAGGACCGCGTTCCGGCTTTCCGGAGACTGAAAAAGCAGGATGGATGTCCATCCTGCTTTTTGTCATGCTCCGGCGGCGTCCGGCCCCGGTCAGGTCTCCGCGTCCTCCGCCGCCCGGCGGAGGAACAGGTCCGTCATGCCCTCCCCCAGCTGGCAGAGCCGGTGGAATTCCTCCTGCATATCATAGCGCATGCCGTCGTTCAGCCAGGCCACCACCTGGCCGAAGCACTCGCACTGATAGAACCGGATGAGGATTTCCCGGTCGGAGGGCCGCATGTTCACGCCGTGGAAAGCCGCGGAGGCGTATCCCTCCACGGTTCTGCGGCAGAGCTCCATCAGGTGCTGCTCGAACATCTCCCGGCTCACCGACTGGCTGATATGCAGCACTGTCCGCCGGTGCTCCGTGGCGAACCGGGCGGCGGTCTCCAGGCAGGCCGTCAGGCTCAGGGCGGTGCCCTGCTCCCTGATGATGCGCTCCGCGTGCTCCTCCACAATCTCATGGAGCAGGGAGGGGATGTCCCGGAAGTGATAATAAAAGGAATTCCGGTTCACGCCGCAGTCCTGGACGATGTCCTTCACGGTAATCTCCCGCAGGGGACGCTGGTTCAGCAGCTTTAAAAAGGACGCCTTGATGGCGGCCCGGGCTTGAGAGGGCATGGGATGTCTCCTTTCTGATGCGGTCAGGTCCGTGCGAAGAGACCGGCGGCGGCCCCGTCGGCCATCCGCTGGGCGGCGTTTACCAGCTCCGCCTTGGGCAGGGCCATGCCCTGGCGGAACCATTCCTCTAAAAGGCCGATGAAGCCCCAGGTGAGGAAGCTGAGAAAATACTCGGTCCGGGCCTGGTCCCGGGTGTGGAACCAGGTTTCCAGCAGGGCGGCTCCGTTCCGGGAGATCAGCTGCTGCAAGGACTGGATGAACCGGCTGGCCTCGGAGCTGGAGAAGAGGACCGCGCAGGTCTCCCGGTGTTCCACGATGAAGTCCACCACGGGGCCCAGCACCGGCCCCACGCTGCCTTTCGCCACCGTCTCCGGGATGTGGGCGTCAATCAGGGCCTGCACCTCCTCCAGCAAATCGTCCTCCAGACTTTGCAGCAGCTCGGCGGTGCCGGCGTAGTGGAGATAAAAGGTGCCCCGGTTCATGTCCGCGCCGTCGGTGACGTCCCGGACGGATATCTCGGAGAAGGTTTTTTTCTTCATCAGCTCCAGCAGGCTTTCCTTCAGCATCCTGCGGGACCGCCGGGCCCGGCGGTCTTCTGGATTCTTCAGCATGTTGCGCCTCCTTTGTATGGAGCGGCCATTGCTGTTAGACAGATTCTTCCTTTTGTCTATTGACCGCTTCCCATGTTCTTACTATAATCAACTTAAATCGATAAGTCAACAAAAATATTTTAATTGACACTAGTTGATTATTTGGAGGAATGGATATGACCCAGCATGTGAGAACGGCAGGACACACACTGAGAACGCGGATGCTCTCCCTGACGCTGGCGGCGGCCCTGGCGGCGGGGTGCGCTCTGCCGGCGGCGGCAGCGGAGCCTGCCGGCGACGGCGTGACCCCCACCTATGACGAGGCCTATTACGCCACGCTGGACTACTACGGCGGCCTGACGGAGGGCAGTGTGGTGAAGAGCTATGCCCTCAACGGCAGCGCCGGCCTGACGGACTACGGCGTGTATGACGAGGTGGTGAACCTCACCGACGGGACGGTTCCCACCGTTGGCTCGGGGTCCGCCGTCTTCCGCTTCGGTGAAGAGGCTCCCTCTCACTTCTACTTTGAGGGCAAGACGCGAAAGCCCTTTGAGAATCTGCCCTGGACCCTCAGCCTCCGCTACACCCTCAACGGCGTCCCCACCAGGGCGGAGGACCTGGCGGGGAAACAGGGGGTTGTAGAAATTCTGCTGGACGCCGTGCCCAACGAACACGCCGGCGACTACGCCCGGTATAACTACACCCTGGCCGCCGCCGCCATGTTCAACCAGGACGACATCCTCTCTCTGGAGGCCCCCGGGGCCCAGGTTCAGCTGGTGGGCAACCTGCGGACGGTGCTGTTCATGGTCCTCCCCGGCGAGGAGCGGCATTTTTCCATCCGGGTGGGCAGCGACGCCTTCACCTTCGGCGGCATGACCATGCTGATGGTCCCCGCCACCCTGGCCCAGCTGGAGGAGATTTCCAAGCTCAGCCAGCGCAAGGACGACCTGGAGGAGGATTACAGGGCCCTCTCCGGCAGTCTGGACAATCTGCTGGACGCCCTCAGCGACATTCAGGGCGGGCTTTACGCCTCCGCCAGCGGTCTGGACCAGCTGGATGCCGCCCGCCGGACCGTCTCCGGCGGCAAGGGGACCATCTATGACGGCACGGACCGTCTCCGGGGGGACCTCACCGGCATCGCGGACCTGCTGGAGCCGGTGCAGGGTCAGGTTCTGGCCATCAGCCAGCTGGTGACGGATTCCAAAACCGTTCTCAACGACCTGACGGATACCGCCATTTCCCTTCAGACCCAGCTCAAGGACCTGGAAAGCGCCCTCAGCGCCCTGGAAGAGGGCTCCGACGATGTGCGCAGCCTGCTCCGCTGCACGGAAAACCTGAAATACAGCCTGTCCCGCCTTCAGGACGCCCTGGGGGGCACGCCCTCCATCCCCGGTCTGCCTGAAAATCCCGGCAGTGCCATAGAGGCCACGGTGGACAAGGTGAAGGCGGTCCACAGCGCCTATGAGGAGCGGGACCGGCAGACCTTCTATGAAAAGATGCTGGTCATCCAGGGCGAGAGCCCTTCCGCCGCCGCCGAAAAGGCCGGGAAGGCGGCCCAGCTGGCGGCCGCCGGCGCCCTGGACAGCGCGGAGGCCAAGGAGCAGGTCATTCTGGCCCTGGCCTTCCAGGCGATGCAGGCCCAGGCTCCCGGCCTGACCCAGGAGCAGTTCGCGGCCCTGCTGGCCGCCGGAGACCCGGCGGCAGTTGGCGCAAGAGAGGCCGTCGCCCGGGAGGTGGAAGCCCAGCTGCCCGGCGTCCGGCAGCTGGAAGCCCTCTATCAGGCGGCAGGCGCTCTGTCCTTCCAGAAGTTCTGTGAAAAGCTTCCCGGCGTCACGCCGGAGCAGGCCAAGCAGATGAATGACCTGTGGATTGTCTATAACAGCGGCAGTCTGGAGACGGGCCGGAGCAAGGCCCAGTCCCTCTCCGGGGCCCTCCTCCTCAATGACCCGGCGGACGGAGAGAGCGCCGGAGACAGCGGCAAAGAGCCCTCCGGGGACAGCACCAAAGAGCCCGCCGAAGACAGCGGCAAGGAACCCGCCGAAGACAGCGGCAAAGAGCCCTCCGGAGACAGCGGCAAGGAACCCCCTGCGGACAGCACCAAAGAGCCCTCCGGGGACAGCACCAAAGAACCCTCCGGAGACAGCGGCAAAGAACCTGCCGGGGACAGCGGCAAAGAACCCGCCGAAGACGGCACCAAAGAGCCCGCTGGAGACAACACCAAAGAGCCCTCCGGAGACAGCGCCAAAGAGCCCTCCGGAGACAGCGGCAAAGAGCCCTCCGGGGACAACGCCAAAGAACCCTCCGGGGACAGCGGCAAGGAACCCCCTGCGGACAGCACCGAAGAGCCTTCCCAGCCGCCCCACGAGAGCGGGTCTGTCGGCGGCGCGGTGGTGGACCTGATTACCGGCAGTCTGGACAGTGCCTCCTCCCAGATCAACCAGATTCAAAACCAGCTCACCGGGGCCATGCGGGATATCGCCGGGCCCACCGCCGAGGTGGTGGGGGACCTGGCGGACCTCTGCGGCCAGATGGACGATCTGACGGAACTGCTGGACGACGCCGGGGACGTCTCCGCCGCCCTGCGGAACGCCTCCCATAAGATTCGGGATATCCTGGGGGAGACGGATAATCTGCGGAACCTGCTGAACGACTATGAGCCTATATTACAGGAGACCCTGAACACCGTGGGCGGACTCAGCGCCGCCGCCGCGTCCACCGTCCGGGATATGGAGAGCCTTGCCGCCGACGCGGAAGCTCTGCTGAAAACCTCCGGGGAGCAGCTGGACGCCGGCGCCCGCCAGTCCCTCAGCGGACTGTCCTCCGCCCTGCGCCAGACCGCCAGGGCCCTGGGGACCACCGGCGACGTGCGGGAGGCCAAGGACGCCGTCACCGGTATTGTGGAGGACGTCTGGCACGAGTACACCGGAGACGTGAACAATCTGCTGCTGATGGACGCCGGGGCGGAACCCGTTTCCCTGACGGACAGCCGGAACCCTGCTCCCGCCAGCATTCAGATTCTGCTCCGTACCCAGGAGATTCAGACGGAGAAGGCGGAGACAGAGGCCGAGTCCGCCCCCCAGGCGGAGGCCGATACCTTCTGGGACCGCGTCGTCCGGATGTTCCGGGATTTCTGGAGCGCCATCACCGGAATTTTCCGCTGAGGAGGGAGGACACACATCTATGGTTGAAAAAATTGCCCATAAGCTGACGAGAAAGCCCCGATTGGTGGCCCTGGCCGCGGTGCTGCTGCTGATTCCGTCTGTCCTCGGCTACGCCGCCACCCGCATCAACTACGATATCCTCTCCTACCTGCCCCAGGACCTGCCCTCCTCCCGGGGCGAACAGCTGCTGGAGGACCCCTTCCAGATGGCGGCCACCAGCATGCTCATGGTGGAGGGAATGCCGGCGGGGTATACCAACCGGCTGATTCAGGACATCAAGAAGGTTCCCGGGGTCTCAAACGCCCTCTGGATCAGCAATCTGGTGGGCATTCAGATTCCGGTGGAGATGATTCCGGCGGACCTCCGGGAGATGTTCTTTTCCGGCCAGGCCACCATGATGCTGATTCAGTACGACCACCCCGGGGCCTCCGACGAGACCATGGAGTCCATCGAGCAGGTGCGCCGTCTCTGCGGCAGGCAGTGCTTCCTGGCGGGCTTCTCCGTGGTCATCAAGGACACCCGGGACGTGATGGACGGGGAGCTCCCCATTTTCGTGGGGCTGGCGGTGCTGCTGGCCCTGGCGGCCATGAGCGTGACCCTGGAGTCCTGGGTGCTCCCCTTTGTCTACCTGGCCAGCATCGGCATGGCGGTGGTCTATAACTTCGGCAGCAATATCTTCCTGGGTCAGATTTCCTATATCACCAAGGCCATTGCCGCCGTCCTCCAGCTGGGCGTCACCATGGACTACTCCATTTTCCTCTACCACCGCTACGAGGAGGAGCGGGAACACTATGAAGACAAGCGGGACGCCATGGCCCAGGCCATCATCGCCGCCTTCCGCTCCCTCTCCGGCTCCAGCATGACCACCATCGCCGGCTTCCTGGCCCTGTGCTTTATGCGGCTGACCCTGGGCCGGGACATCGGCATCGTCATGGCCAAGGGCGTGGTGCTGGGGGTTGCCACGGTGATTCTGGTGCTGCCCTCCCTGGTGCTGATATTCGACAAGCAGATTGAGCAGCACAGGCACAAAACCCTCATTCCCTCCTTTGATAAGGTCAACGCCTTCATCCTCCGGGCCAGGGTGCCCCTGGTGATTTTGACGCTGGCGCTGTTCCTGCCGGCCTGGTACGCCCAGAGCCACGCGGGCATCTACTACAAGCTGGACGAATCCCTGCCCCGGGACCTGCCCTCCATTGTCAGCAACGAGAAGCTGAAGGACGACTTCGACATGGCCACCAGCCACTTCGTGGTCCTCCGGGACGATCTCTCCGCCGCGGACATGAAGGAGATTGAAAGCAGGATGGAGCAGCTCCCCGGCATCAACTCCGTGCTCTCCTACCACAGCATCCTGGGGGCGGGCATCCCCGACTTTTTCGTGCCCGGCGGCGTCAGAGACATGCTCCGTCAGGAGGGGTATCAGCTGATGATGATCAACTCCGGCTATGCCCCGGCCACCGATGAGGTCTCGGCCCAGCTGGACGCCATGAACGAGATTCTGCACGCCTATGACCCCGGCGCCATGATTACCGGCGAGGGCGCCATGTACCGGGACCTGATTGACACCTCCTCGGTGGACTTCCGCATCACCAACTATATCTCCATCGCGGCCATTTTCCTGATTATCGCCATCGTCTTCAAGTCCGTCACCATTCCGGCGGTGCTGGTGGCCACCATCGAGCTGGCTATTTTCATCAATCAGGGCTGCTGCTACTTCCTGGGCACGGAAATTCCGTTTATCGCCCCCACCATCATCAGCTGCGTCCAGCTGGGGGCCACGGTGGACTACGCCATCCTCATGACCTCCCGGTTCCAGGAGGAGCTGCGACGGGGACTGAGCCGGAAGGAGGCCATCCTGATTGCCGCCAATTCCTCCGACGCCTCCATCGTCACCAGCGCCCTGGTGCTCTTCTGCGCCACGCTGGGTGTGTCCTTCGTCTCCTCCATCGACCTGATCGGGGCCATCTGCGTCATGCTGGCCCGGGGCGCGCTGATCTCCGCCCTGGTGAGCATCTTCCTGATGCCCGCGGTGCTCTGCGTCTGCGAACCCCTTTTCAGCAAAACCAGCTGGCACTGGAAGACCCCGCCCTCCGGAGACAGCGGAGAGAAACCGGAGACTCTTCCCGAAGAGACGGAGGACGCCTGTATGGCCATCGGCATGTGAAACAAGAGTCCGGCAGGCAAAGCCTGCCGGACTCTTGTTTCAATTAGGAATTAGGAGTTAGGAATTAGGAATTAGGAATTAGGAATCAGGAGTGCCGTCAAGGTTAAAAAATTCCTAACTCCTCATTCCTAATTCCTCATTCCAGGTGAACCATGCTCCCAGGGCCAGCAGCGGCAGACAGAAGTAGATGCTGGGGATGCCCCAGTGCCTCACGCAGAGCCAGCCGTAGGCCACTCCGGCGTGGAAGCACAGCAGCGTCGCGCCGTAGAACCGGAACTGCCGCCAGAACCGTTCTTTCCGGGTGCAGAGGTATTCCGTCAGACCCTCGGCGCACTGGCGGAGATTGTTGGTGGAGAAAATGGTGGAGCTTTTAAAGCCCGCCGCCTCCGGATAGGCCGCCCACTGCACCGCCGCGGCGAAAAACACCGGGTACAGCGCCGCCAGGGGATTGGCCGTCCCGGGAATCCGGGCCAGCAGGAGGCAGACCGCCCCGTCCGCGGCCAGGGCGGACCAGCGGAGGGCCCTCCGGCCCCAGTGCCGCCGGATCAGCACCGCCAGGACAATGCCCCCGGCGTAGCACAGCATAGACCCCAGCCGCAGCAGGAATTCCGGAAGAGAGCGGCTGAGACCGGCAATCACCAGATAGATCAGGTTCCCCGTCTCGGCGGAACCGAAATTGCCGTCCCGGAGGAGAATCGCGTAAATGCCGAAGAAGCCCCCCGCCAGGGCCATGGCATGATGGGTCCGGATTTCCCGCCGGGCCGGGAGGCCGCTCTGGGGGCGGGGCTCCTTGGTCCGGCGCTGCTCCGCCGTTTCCATGGTCTCTCACCACACTTTCAGGCTTGTCGTTCCGCCGCCCCGGGGAGGCGGGTCACAGATAGGGATGCCGGTAGGGGGCCGGCTCCGGCCCGCAGTAGAGTCCGTAGGCGTCGCAGATCCAATAGGTCCCGTTGAGGTTCACACGGCACCACTGGTGGGAATACTGATTTTCATTCACGTGCTCATAGGGGATGCCCAGCATGTTCAGGCACAGTCCCGTGGCCCGGGTGCACCCGGCGCAGGAGGCCACCCCCAGGACGAAATAGCCGTAGGGGTCGTTGTAGTGGGGGGTCTCCATGGAATAGCTCATGCCCGCGTCGAACATCGCCCGGAGGGCCGAGGCCACGCCGTAAAGCTGCTCTTCCCGGCTGAGGCCCGCCAGGGGCTCCACCACCTTCCGGGCCGCCTCATAGGCCTGGGCCATCTCCGCATCTCCGGCCTTCCGCCGCAGGCTCTTCAGGTTGGCCAGCTGGCTCAGGGGCACCGGCTCGAAGGGCGCGGCCTTCAGCGTCAGGGACTTGCGGAGGCTGGGGTCCACGGCCCGGCCGGCAATGGCCGCCGCCGCGCCCCGGGTGATCTGGCCGTCGGGGCCGAAGGTGCCCTTGGCGTCGCTGCCGGTGAGGATGCCCGCCCGGTACAGGGCGTAGACCGGCTCACCGTAGTAGGCCTGGGGAGAGACGTCGGGAATGCCGCCGTCCTCCACGCTGCTGATGACGCTCAGGGCCTCCTCCGGCAGGGCCGCCCAGAGAGCCCCGGCAAAATCGCAGCGGAGAATAGGGCTGTTGAAGTCCCGTTCGGTGTAGCCCTCGAAGCCCAGAAACTGATGGGCCACGGCGTAGTCGGCGTAGGGCTGATACCAGGGCGTTCCCGTCCCGGCGGGCAGCTCCGGGCCGTCGCCGCAATAAAGGGCGTGGACCCGGCAGGCCATTGCCACCGCCTGGGCCATGGTCACCAGGCCGCTGGGGTCGAAGCGGTCCGCGGATTTGCCGCCCATCAGGCCGTATTCATAGGCGGTCTGCACCGCGCCGGCGCACCAGCTGCCCTCGGGCACGTCGGTGAACTGCCCCGGCGTATAGGTGTTGACCTTTTCCGCCTCCAGGGCGGAAGCCGGCAGGACCAGGCCCGCCGCCAGAACCAGGGCCAGCAGGAACGACAGTGTTTTTTTCATGATGATTCCCTCCTCACGGCGCAGACGCGCCGGGTTTCAATACCCGGGGCCTCACAGCTCCCCGCTGCTCTTGAGCCGCCGGTAAACCTCCAGGCCGTCCTTCCGGCCAAAGCGCCGCAGGGCGTCCAGGTAGATCACCTTGGGACTGCCCCCGCTCTTCACCAGCGCCTCGATTTCCTCCATCCGCCCGGTGAGACCGGTTCCGGCAAAGGACTCCTCCAGCAGCCGCCGCAGCCGGTTCCGCTCCTCGCAGGCGGCGTGGAAGCCGCCGATGTCCGTCATCTTCATCCGCTGGCGAATCTGGGCCGTCCGCCGGTCGGCCATGTTGGCGCTGACGATGCCCCGCTCAATGCTCTCGCTGACCAGCACCCGGCGGGGCGGGTCGGCCCGGTTGGACCAGTACTCCCGGAGGGACTGAAAGCCCTCGTCCCGGCTGATGACCAGGGCGGTGCTTTGATAGCCGCTGCCGAAGATTTCCCCCAGGCGGGTGGCGATGTAGAAATCCAGGGCGTTTTTCCGGACCTTCAGCAGCTTGCAGACCTCAAAGCCGCAGCCGGAGTCCCGGATGTCCTCCAGATGCCGGGCCTCCAGATGGGGAGTGGAATCACTGTAGAATAAAATCACATGGTCTGTGGGCAGCAGGGAATCAGAGCCCCGAAGTCCGGCGTTTTTCACATTTTCAACGTCTACCAGAAAATACATGCTCCGTCCTCCTCTTGCACCCCCGGCGCTTTCTTTTGTAATGACAGTGCCTATTGTAGCACAAAAATCCGCCGCCGCCAATAGAGAAATAAAAAAGAGGCTTTTTTGTACATTGCGCATTTTATCAGGAGAAAGAGGCCTTCGTAGGGGCTTTGCGCCTGCAGCAAACGTCTGTAGGGGCGGGCCTCTGCGCCCGCCCGTTTTCCCGATGAAACCGGGCTTCCGGCAGAGAGGCCGGGACAGAGCCCGGCCCCTGCATATACAAAAATCTCCCAATGGGATACTCCCATAAAAAAGTTTTTTTGCGCATCGCGCATTTTATCAGAAAACGGGACCGCCCCTTCTGATGGCGGTCCCGTTTTCAGCGGGCGCGGCTTTCTCAGTCCGCGAACATGGGTGTGGAGAGGTAGCGGCTGCCGTCGTCCGGCAGCAGGGCCACAATGGTTTTCCCCTCGTTTTCAGGACGCCTGGCCAGCTCCAGCGCCGCCCAGACCGCCGCCCCGGAGGAGATGCCTACCAGAATGCCCTCTCTGCGGCCCACCCGGCGTCCGGCGGCATAGGCGTCCGCCTCCGTCACGGTGATGACCTCGTCATAGATTCCGGTGTCCAGCACGTCGGGGATGAAGCCCGCGCCGATGCCCTGAAGGCCGTGGCTTCCGGCCTTCCCGCCGCTCAGCACCGGGGAGCCGGCGGGCTCCGCCGCCACCACCTTCACCAGGGGGTTCCGGCTCTTGAGATACCGGCCCGCGCCGGTGATGGTGCCGCCGGTGCCCACGCCGGCCACGAAGATATCCACGCCTCCATCGGTGTCCTCCCAGATTTCAGGGCCGGTGGAGGCCTGATGCGCGGCGGCGTTGGCGGGATTCACAAACTGGCCGGGGATGAAGCTGCCGGGGATTTCCGCCGCCAGGGCCTCGGCCCTGGCAATGGCCTCCGACATGCCTCCGGCTCCGTCGGAGAGCACCAGTTCCGCGCCGTAGGCCTTCATCAAAAGCCGACGTTCCATGCTCATGGTGTCCGGCATGACGATGATGACCCGATAGCCCCGGGCGGCGGCCACGGAGGCCAGGCCAATGCCGGTGTTGCCGGAGGTGGGCTCGATGATGACGGACCCGGGCCTCAGCAGGCCCCGGTTCTCGGCGTCGTCAATCATGGCCAAGGCTACCCGGTCCTTCGCGCTGCCGGCGGGGTTGAAACACTCCAGCTTGGCCAGGACCCGGGCCCTCAGGCCGTCCTCTTTTTCAATGCGGACCAGCTCCAGCAGCGGGGTTCTCCCGATCAGCTGGTCTGCGGATGTATAGATTCTGCTCATAGCTCTAAAACCTCCCGATGGCAGGATGACAGGTGATTACAGAATTATATACCCGCCGCCGTCCGGTGTCAATCAAAGCGGGTCCCCGGAGGGACCCGCCGAGTGTAGGAGTACAATACATGTAGGACATTAAAGGAAGAAAACAGTAGAAGGATGA
>NZ_CANTJS010000047.1 GCF_947654275.1 uncultured Oscillibacter sp.
ACTGTCTCCTGAATCCCTCGGATATTTGTACTATTCTTGAAAATTGATTTCCCTGCCCACCCTACTTGACATCTTGCTTTAACGGCGGTATCATGTTATACAGGAGTGAAACGGCTTTGCCGGTGAAATTCTTCAGGAGGGTTTTCTTATGGAAAAAAAGGTTAGACGGATCGGCGTACTCACCAGCGGCGGCGACGCGCCGGGCATGAACGCGGCGGTCCGGGCGGTGGTTCGGGCCTCCATTGCCAGAGGCATCAGCTGCATCGGCATCCGCCGGGGCTGGAACGGCCTGATTAACAGCGACTTTGTACCGCTGACCTCTTCCAGCGTCAGCCATATCATCAACAAGGGCGGAACCATGCTCTACACCGCCCGGAGTCTGGAATTTATGGAGGAGGCGGGCCGGGCCAAGGCTCTGGCCACCTGTCGTCTGCTGGGTCTGGACGGCATTGTGGCCATCGGCGGCGACGGCACGTTCCGGGGCGCTCTGGCCATCTCCCGCCAGGCGGCCAAGGACAACATGAGCCTCCGGGTGGTGGGCATCCCGGCCACCATTGACAATGATATCGGATGCTCCCACTACACCATCGGCTTTGACTCCGCGTGCAACACAGCCATTGAATGCATTGATAAGCTGCGGGATACCATGCAGTCCCACGAACGCTGTTCCGTGGTGGAGGTCATGGGACGCCACGCCGGCTATCTGGCCCTGTACGTGGGCATTTCCGTAGGTGCCACCGCTGTGCTGATTCCCGAGCGGGAACCGGATTTCGAGCGGGACATCGTGGAGAAAATCCGCCGGGCCCGGCTGGCGGGGACCACCCATTACATGGTCGTCGTGGCCGAGGGCGCCGGAAGCGCCATGGAAATCGCGGACCGCATTCACAGCGAGCTGGGCATTGATCCCCGGGTCACCGTGCTGGGCCACATCCAGCGGGGCGGCTCCCCCACCGCGCGGGACCGGGAAACCGCCAGCCGCATGGGCTATGAGGCGGTGAAGGTCCTGGCCGAGGGCGAGGGCAACCGCATCGTGGGCATTCAGGACGGACGCCTGGCGGACCTTGAGATGGAGGAGGCCCTGGCTATGACCAAGCCCTTCCAGATGGACCGCTATCAGATTCTCGAGGCTCTGACCAACAGCTGCGGCCCCGACTTCTGATCCCCTCTTCCGAGAGAAAAAGACCAAAAAAGGCTCACCCGCGATTCGGGGACATCTCAATCCCCGGCAGAGCGGCGGCAGCCGGGATACATAAAAAACGGAGGCCGGGGGCGCTTTGTCCCTGGCCTCACGACAAATCAGGAGGATTTCATGGAAAAAGTCAGACTGGGCCGCACGGAGCTGATGGTGACAAAAACCGCCTTCGGCGCTCTGCCCATCCAGCGCATTCCCAGGGCCGACGCGGTGAAGCTGGTCCGCCGGGCCTTTGACGCCGGCATCAACTACTTCGACACCGCCAACGCCTACACCGACAGTGAAGAAAAGCTGGGCGAGGCCCTGGAGGGAATCCGTTACGAGGCGGTCATTTCCACCAAGAGCATGGGCAGGGACAAGGCCACGGTCCTGCGCCACATCGAGCAGAGCCTGCGCAGCCTGCGGACGGACTGCATCGACCTCTTCCAGTTCCACAACCCGGCGGAGCTGCCGGACATCGAGGACCCTGACGGGCCCTTTGCCGCCGCCCTGGAGATGAAGCAAAAGGGCTACATCCGGCACATCGGCATCACCAACCACCGTCTGCACATCGCCCAGGCCGCCATTGACTCCGGAAATTTTGAGACCCTCCAGTTCCCCTTCTGCTACCTGACCACGGACAAGGAGCTGGGTCTGGTGGAGGCCTGCCGCGGAGCGGACATGGGCTACATCGCCATGAAAGGCCTGTCCGGCGGCCTGCTGAACAACGCCGAGGCCTGCTATGTGTTCATGAAGCAGTATCCCAACGTGGTCCCCATCTGGGGCATTCAGCATGAATGGGAGCTGGACCAGTGGCTGGAGCTCGCCAAGCGGGACCCCGGTATGACGCCTGAAATTCAGGCCGTTATTGAGGCGGACCGGAAGGAGCTGGTGGGCAGCTTCTGCCGCTCCTGCGGCTACTGCCTGCCCTGCGCCGCCGGCATCGACATCCCCCAGGCGGCCCGGATGTCCGCCCTCCTCCGCCGTTCGCCCTACCAGAAATACATGAGCGACGAATGGCACGCCAAAATGCACCAGATTGAGAACTGCGTCCACTGTGACGCCTGCAAGAGCCGCTGCCCCTACGGTCTGGACACCCCCAATCTGCTGGTGGAGATGCTGAAGGACTACGACGCCTTCTATGCCGAGCACCATGCCGGTACATGAGGAGGAGCCATGCTGTTTCAGAACGAGTCCGCCAGTCTGGAGCTGAGGGTGACGGCCTATGAGTTCCCGCCGGACGCAGGAGACCGGGAGGACCGGAACTGGCTGGTTCTCCGGTGCACCTGGACCGACGAGGAGGGAACCATCCGCAAAGACTCCAATCCCTGCCTGACAACTCAAGAGCTCCGGGAGCTCACCGCCGGGCTGAAGGTGCTGAACGCCGGAATCAGGGACGCCTATGAGAGTGATTTCCTGGCCGCCGGCCTGTCCCTGAACGCCCGGCCCGCGGGGGAGGATTTTCAGGTGGATGTGTCCTTCCTCCTGCCCAACACCATGGACGGAGACGACACCGCCGAGCTCACCTGCCCCATGACGAAAGCGGAGCTGAAGGCCCTTGTCGACGAGCTGGACGGCCTGTGCAAAAAATTCCCGGAACGGCCCTAAGGCCGCTTCCCCTCCCTGCCGCCGGAGGGTTATAAGGAATCAAGAGAAACGGTCCGTTTTACGGACCGTTCCTGCTTTTTATGGAACCACCTCAATGCCCAGAATCCGGGCCACCACCGCCGCCTGCTGCGTGTTGATCTTCGCACCCCTGAGCTCCTGGCAGGAGGCGGACAGAACGACACGGTCCAGGGTGCAGCGGGAGAGGTCCAGCCCCTTCAGACTGGCCCGGAACAGCTCCGCCCCGGTGAAGTTTGTCTGTTCCAGGACGGTCTTTTTAAAAACCGCCTCCAGCAGAGACGATTCGGTGAAATCGCAGTCCGTCAGGGCGCAGCGCTCCCACAGCACAGCAGAAAAATTTCCGTAGCGCAGCAGCGCGCCGGTAAAACGGCAGTCCCTGAAGCGGCTGTTCCGGAAGTCCCCTCCGTCGGCCTTGCAGCCGTCCAGACGGCAGTCCTTCCAGAAGCTCCGGGGCAGGCGGCAGTCCGTAAAGGCGCATTGGGAGAAAGCGCAGCCGTAAAAGGCGGCGGCGTCAAAATCGCACCCGGCGAAGCGGACCCCCTGAAAAACAGTCTCCCGGCAGGTGATGTCCGAGAGGTCCAGCCCCTCCGCCGTCTGCCCCTCGAAGCGCAGGCAGGCCATCCGGTCCCCCTCCTCCCGGGCGGCGGCCAGGGCCCTTTCAAAGAAGGCATCGCTCATGATCTCCGCTCTTTCCGCTCCGGCAGAAGGAGCTCCTCAAAGCTCTTGATATACACGTCGCAAAAGCTCCGCATAGCCCGTTCGTCCTGGGCAAACAGATGGTCGTAGACCCCCACCACCCGCATTCTGGCGGCCCGGGCCCCCTTGCAGGCGGAGAGGCTGTCGTCGAAAACCGTGCAGTCCTCGGGCCGGACCCCGGCGGCACGGGCCGCCTCCAGCCAGATGTCCGGGCTGCGCTTCTCCAGCCTCAAATCGTGGGCAAAGGTGACGCCCTCGAAATACTTCTCCAATCCCAGCTGCCCCAGGGCCGTGCGGCAGTGCTCCGGCACACTGGAGGTCACCACCGCCATCCGCCGTCCTTCAGCCCGGCACTGCTTCAGATAGGCCCGGACGCCGGGCTTCACCGGCACATGGGCATAGGCATCCTTGGCCAGCTCCATCCACTCCGCCATAATCTCCTCGCATGATTCCGGCAGACGGCAGAATTTCTTGGTGAACTCCGCCGCCAGGGGGAGGATGGTATGGGCCACGCCCTCATAATAGGCGTGGGTATAGGGCAGGCCCCGCCGGGCCAGAAACTCCCGGTCCACAGTCTTCCAGACCCCATTGGAATCTGTCAGCGTGCCGTCCATATCAAAGAAAAACATGCCCTGTATCCTCCTTTTCACTTCCGCCGCTCCGCGGTTTTTTCCTCCCGCCGCTCCGCGGTTTTTTCCTCCTGCCGCTCCGCGGCTTTTTGTTTCCCGCCTCCGGCAGGCGGCTCCTGCGTTCAGCCGGCGGAACCGCCTACCGCGCTTCGTCCTCCAGCCAGAATCTCCAGGGGAAGTCCCTGGCCTCCTCGGCGTAATCCACGCCGATACGGGGCCCCGTCCGCAGCCGTTCCCGGGGAAGCTCCGGACGGGAGATCCCCGCGTCCTCCGGCGAATCGCAGAGAAACAGCCTGTCCCCCGTCAGGTCCATTCCGTTTTCGGCGCGGGTGAGGCACAGGGCCCGGCAGACCTTGCCGGGGCCGTCGGCCAGATGCCGCAGCCGCTGGGGCGTAAGGGGCCTGTCCCCGTAGCGCAGGCGGACCATGGTCTCCAGTCCCGCCACGGGCTGAATGGCCCGGAGCAGCACCGCGGCGGGCTCCCCCTCCGGCTCCGTGACGAAGTTCAGACAGTGGTGCATACCGTAAATCAGATAGATATAGGCATGGCCCGGCGGGGCGAACAGAATCTCCGTCCGGGACGTCCTGCGGTAGTTGTAGGCGTGGCAGGCCTTGTCGCAGCGGCCGATATAGGCCTCGGTCTCCGTCACGCGGCCCGCCAGAGTCTCGCCGCTGTCCAGACGGCGAATCAGGTACTTCCCCAGCAGCAGCCGGGCGGCCGTCAGGGTATCCTGGCTGTAGAATTCGCGGGAAAGCCTTGCCATTTTCTCACCTCGGTGTTAAAATACCAATTTGTGTGGCTTTGCGACTGCGATGGTCACAGTATACCACGGATCACAGAACGGAGCAAGAGAAATGAAAGTCAACAGAGTCCGGCAGAACGTTCTGCCAATCCTGACCGCCCTGATCTGGGGCACCGCCTTCGTGGCCCAGAGCGTCGGCGCGGATTATATGGGAGCCTTCACCTTCAACGCGGCCCGGGCTGTCATCGCCTTCGTGTTTCTGCTGGGCCTGCTGGGCCTGCGGCGGCTCGTGCAGAAGAAGAGCGGCAGCCTCCAGCCCCTGGGAAGCCGCCGGGACCTGATGGTGGGTGGCCTGTGCTGCGGAACGGCCCTGACGGTGGCCAGCTACCTCCAGCAGAAGGGCCTGGAGACCACCACCTCCGGCAAGGCGGGCTTCATCACAGCCCTGTACATCGTTCTGGTGCCTATCATCGGCTGTCTGATGGGACGGCGTGTGCCCCGGGCGGTGTGGCTCAGCGTGGCGCTGGCGGTGGGCGGGCTGTACTGCCTCTGCATCACAGAGGACCTCTCCATCGCCGTGGGCGATTTTTACGTGCTGGCCTGCGCCCTCTGCTTCGCCGTTCAAATCATGACGGTGGACCATTTCAGCAGCCGGGTGGACGGCGTGGCCCTGTCCTGCGCCCAGTTTTTCGTCATGACCCTGCTCTCCTCCCTGGGCGTTCTGTCGGAGTCCCTGCCGGACCCGGCGCTGGCCTCAGTGTGGCTGCTGCCGGTGCTGTATGTGGGCGTATTCTCCAGCGGCGTGGCCTACACCCTCCAGATTCTGGCCCAGAAGGATTCGGACCCGGCGGTGGTCTCCCTGCTCATGAGCCTGGAGTCCGTTTTTGCCGCCATCGCCGGAGCCATCATCCTGGGGGACCGCATGAGCGGGCGGGAGTATTTCGGATGCGCGCTGATGCTGGCGGCGGTGGTGCTGGCCCAGATTCCCCTGCCTGACGCGGGGCGGAAGGCGGCTCCGGACTGCCGAGGCCCCTTTGCCGAGAGCTGAAAGGGAGTGGTTCTGTGGACATCAGACAGGAAACCCCAGCCGATTACGAAGCGGTGTATCAGCTGGTCCGGGAGGCCTTCGCCTCGGCGGAGCTCAGCGACGGCCGCGAACAGGACCTGGTGGCCGCCCTGCGGAACAGTCCCGCGTTCATTCCGGAGCTGTCCCTTGTGGCAGTTGAGGACGGAAACATCGTCGGGCATATCCTTTTTACAGAGGTACGGGTGGGCGCGGAAACCGCCCTGGCGCTGGCGCCGCTGTCGGTGCTGCCCTCCCGTCAGCGGCGGGGAATCGGGCTGGCGCTGATGGAGGCGGGCCATGACGCCGCCAGAAGGCTGGGCTACGGCTATTCCACTGTGCTGGGGCATCCCGGGTATTACCCGAAAGCCGGGTATGTGCCCGCCGGCGTCTACGGCATCCGGCCCCCCTTCGACGTCCCCGGCGAGGCGTTTATGGCCCTCCGGCTGGACAGCGGAGCCCCCCGTCTGGACGGCACGGTGCTGTACGACAGGGCCTTTGGCATAGAGGCATAAACGCCGCCGAAAACGGCGGCCCCGGGGTTGGACAAGGTCCGTCCGCTGTGATACAATATGATTTCCCATTTTTTTATTTAGGAATCATATCCCCGAAGCAGCCGGCGTATCCGGCATGATTTAACAGATGCGTCACAAAGCCGCCCCCGGCCTGTGATATGATGAAATCAGAGAGAAGGTGATTCCATGCGGATCGAAGTCCTCGGCGTGGGCTTTGACAATGTGACCATGGATGAGGCGGTGGACCGGGGCATGGCCCTGCTCCGCAGCGGCGGCCCTCACTATGCCGTCACGCCCAACCCGGAGATTGTGGAGGTCTGCCGGGAGAACCCGGAGGCGGCCCAGGCCGTCAACGGCGCGGACCTGGTGCTGGCGGACGGCGTCGGCGTGGTGATGGGGGCCCGGATGCTGGGCACGCCCCTGAAGGAAAAAGTGCCCGGCATTGAATTTGCAGCCCGTTTAATGGAAAAAATGGCAGAGGAGGGTCTGTCCCTCTATCTGCTGGGAGCCAAGCCCGGCGTCGCTGAGGCGGCGGGGGCGAGGCTTGCGGCGAAGTACCCCGGCCTGAAAATCGCCGGGACGCACGACGGCTATTTCCAGGAGGACGGTCCCATTGTGGAAGCCATCCGCCGGAGCGGAGCCGACGCGGCATTTATCTGTCTGGGAGCCCCCAAGCAGGAGCTTTGGATGTCGAGAAACGCCGCCGCCACCGGGGCAAGGCTGCTCTGCGGCCTGGGCGGGAGCCTGGACGTCTTCGCCGGAACGGTGAAACGGGCCCCGAAATTCTGGTCCGACCATGGATTGGAATGGTTCTACCGCCTTTGCAAAGAGCCCCGGCGCATAGGCCGGATGATGAAGCTGCCTCTGTTTCTGGTGCACATCCGGCAGGAAAAGAAGAGGAGCGGGAAATGAAGGGTACACTGATTGTATTCGAGGGCACCGACGGCTCCGGCAAGGCCACCCAGGCCAAACGCCTGCTGGAGAGCCTGACGGCCCGGGGCGTCCCCTGCCGCGAGATTGACTTTCCCCGGTACGGCAATCCCTTCGCGGAGCCGGCAAACCTCTACCTCCACGGTGCTCTGGGCAGTGCGCCGGGGGACGTGAGCGCTTATGCCGCCTCGGTGCTCTTCGCCGTGGACCGCTATGCCTCCTATAAGGAGGACTGGGGCGGGTTCTACGAGTCCGGCGGCGTGGTGGTGGCCAACCGTTATGTAACTTCCAATGCCGTCCACCAGGCGTCCAAGCTGCCGGAGGGGGAACGACGGCCCTTCCTGGACTGGCTTTTCGACCTGGAGTATAACCGGCTGGGTCTGCCCAGGCCGGACCTGGTGCTGTATTTGGATATGCCGGTGGAGGTCTCGGAACAGATGCTCCGCCGCCGGGAGAACGCCACAGGCACCTCCGCCGACATTCACGAGCAGGACGGAGACTATCTCCGCCGCTGCCGGGAGAGCGCCGGAGCCATCGCCCGTGATCTGGGCTGGCGGGTAATCAGCTGCGCGGAGCGGGGCCGTCCCCGGCCGCTGGAGGAGATTCACCGGGAGGTGTCCGCCCTGGCGGATCAGTGCCTGTCCCGCTGACAGGCGGCAAAAGCGGGACGCCGAAGCGTCCCGCCCCCTTCCCGCTGTGTCTTGCCCCGCTGACGCGGCGCACCCTTTGAACGCAAAGGGCCGCCGCGAAAGCAGATGTACGAAACGGCCCGGGGAATTGCCGTGAAACGGTCAGCAGCAGGTATCGTTGCAGGTGCAATTGCAGTTGCAGTTGCAGCCGCAGCCGTTCCCACAGCCGTTTCCGCATCCGCAGCCGCAGCTGCTTCCGCAGCCACAGCCGTTTCCGCAGCCGTTCCAGCCGCCGCAGCCCCAATTGCCGCCCCAGCTGTTCCCGGTACCGCCGCAGCAGCAGCACAGCAGGACCACGATGATGATGAGCCACAGGCAGGAGTTCTCGTTTCCGTTGTTAAAGCACATATCTGTCACCTCACTTGGATTTGAGATATCCTATGCGCCAAAAAGGCAAAGGGGGCCTGACCGTCCGAAAATTGTCTCGTCCTTTTTTGGGGACAGGCAAAGCGGGCGCAGGGGGGCCGCGCGGAAAACGCCCGGAACAGCGGAACGGACGGGCCCCCTCCCTCGCAATGGGGCGTTTGCCGCGGGGAACGCCGGAAGAAGCGGAACGAAGCGCGGCTTTTGGCGGCGCTGCCGGCGGAAGCGCAAAACGCGCGCTGGAACAACGATGAAAAGAACCGGCTCCCGGGGAGCCGTATCCGCGCCGTGACGGCGCAAGGAGGTTTTGCAATGTCTGATATGAAACGCGGCGACACCGCCAGCTGGGATCAGAGGCAGGTCCGGCGGGAAACCCAGCCCCACCCTCCCGCCGGAAAGAAGCGCCGCCGGAAGCGGAAGAGCCTTCTGAACCGCTTTCTGATGCTGATTCTCCACATTCTGTTTGTGGCCCTGGCATCGGTGCTGCTGGGCAGCTTCGGCTGGATGCTGTTCTCCGATTTCTGCTCCTTCAACTGCCCCATCCCCGACACCACCATTCAGGTCACGTCATCGGACAACATTGACACCATCGCGGACAAGCTGGAGGACGCGGGCCTGATTCAGTACAAATGGTTTTTCAAGCTCTACGCCGGCTTCACCGACGCGGAGGATGAAATTGCCATCGGAGCCTACACCCTCAACGGGGACATGGACTACCACGCCCTTGTGGCGGGCATGCGGAGCACCTCCGCCAGTATCAGCGACGACACCGTTCAGGTCACGATTCCGGAGGGCTATACCGTGGCCCAGACCATTGCGGTGCTGGCGAAAAACGGCGTCAACACCGAGGAAGCCCTGCTGGAGGCTGCCCGGACGGCGGATTTTGACTACAGCTTCATCGACAACGATTCCGAGGACATCAGCCGTCTGGAGGGCTATCTCTTCCCGGACACCTATGAGTTCTACGTGAACGAGCGGCCCGCCAGCGCCCTGAACCGCCTGATTAAAAACTTCAACCGGAAGATGGACGACGATCTGCTGGCGGCGGCGGCGGAACGGGGCTACGACCTGCACAAAATCATCACCATCGCCTCTCTGATTGAGAAGGAAACCGACGGAACCGACCAGGCCCGCATCGCCTCCGTCATCTTCAACCGTCTGGAGGGCGAGGGGGACAAGGCCGGCACCTACGGCCTGCTCCAGGTGGACGCCTCCCTGCTGTATGCCCTGCCGGGCCACACGGGGGCCATCACCCAGTCGGACCTTCAGACCAACTCCCCCTATAACCTCTATCAGAACGCGGGCCTGCCCCCCACCCCCATCGCCAACCCCGGTCTTGCCGCCATTGAGGGCGCTTTGCAGCCGGAGGAAACCAATTACTACTACTATGCCCTGGGCAAAGACGGCAAGCATCACTTCTTTGCCACCTACAACGAACACCTGGCCTTCCTGAACAGCGGCGAGTACTATGGAAACTAAGAGGAACAAACCGGAGCTGCTGGCTCCGGCGGGAGACATGGAGCGCCTGCGCATGGCGGTGCTCTACGGGGCGGACGCGGTATACCTGGCGGGGACGGATTTTGGAATGCGGGCCTTCGCGGGGAACTTTTCCCCGGAGAACCTGCGCTCCGCCGTGGACTTTGCCCACGCCCACGGCGTCCGGGTCCACTGCACCGTGAACACCATGCCCCGGAACGACGAGGCGGACCGCCTCCCCCCTCACCTGGAGCTGCTGGAGGACGCCGGGGTGGACGCGGTGATTCTGGCGGACCTGGGGGCCTTTCAGCTGGCGGGGCGGTACGCCCCCCATGTCCAGCGCCATGTCTCCACCCAGGCCGGCGTCACCAACTACCTGGCCGCCCAGGCCTGGCATGACCTGGGGGCCAGCCGGGTCATTCTGGCCCGGGAGCTGAGCCTGGAGGAAATCCGCACCATCCGGGAGAAGACTGCGCCGTCCCTGGAGCTGGAGGCCTTCGTCCACGGGGCCATGTGCGTCAGCTACTCGGGACGGTGCCTCCTCAGCAACTATATGACGGGCCGGGACTCCAGCCGGGGGGCCTGCGCCCAGCCCTGCCGCTATCACTATGCCCTCATGGAGGAGAAGCGCCCCGGCGAGTTCTTCCCCATTGAGGAGGACGGCCAGGGCAGCTACATCATGAACTCCCGGGACATGTGCATGGTCGATCATCTGGAGGACCTGTTGTTCCTGGACAGCCTGAAAATCGAGGGCCGGGCCAAGTCCGCCTACTACGCCGCCATTGTCACCGGGGCCTACCGCCACGGTCTGGACGCCGCGGCCGCCGGCCTCCCTCCGGACCCCGTGTGGCGGGAGGAGGTGGAGCGGGTCAGCCACCGGCCCTATTCCACCGGATTTTTCTACGGACAGCCGGGACAGTATTATGAGCACTCCCGCTACATCCGGGAATGGCAGGTGGCCGCCGTGGTCACAGACTGCGACGGGGCGGGAAACGCCGCGCTGTCCCTGCGGAACAAGTTCCGCGCCGGGGACGCCCTGGAGGTTGTGGGGCCCGGCCTGCGGCCCTTCTCCATGACCGCGCCGGAGATGACCGACGGGGACGGCCTGCCCCTGTTTGAGCCCCGGACGCCCCGGATGGTATTCCGTATGAAGCTGCCCCGGCCCGTGCCCCCCTGGAGCGTGGTCCGCCGGGCTGTGAGCCTGTCCCCCAGGCAGGCGGACGAAACAGAAGAAAACGCCCTTTGAGGCGGAACAAAAGAGAGGAGACGCGCAATGAATACGGACGTCGTGATCGTGGGCGCAGGGCCCGCCGGTATTTTCACCGCTCTGGAAATGCTGAAAAAGGGAAGCAAACAGAAAATCGTCATGGTGGAAAAGGGGCAGAGCGTGGAAAACCGCCGCTGCCCCAAGCACCAGACCAACAAATGCATGAGCTGCAAGCCTTACTGCCACATCACCACGGGGTTCTCCGGCGCGGGGGCCTTTTCTGACGGAAAGCTGTCGCTGAGCTATGAGGTGGGCGGCGACCTGCCTACGCTGATTACTCCGGATCTGGCCCAGCAGACCATTGACTATGCCGACAGAATCTATCTGGATTTCGGCGCGGACACCCACATCGAGGGGCTGGAGCACGAGGAGGAGCGGAAGGAAATCCGCAAGCGGGCCATTCAGGCGGGTCTCAAGCTGGTGGACTGCCCCATCCGCCACATGGGCACGGAGAAGGCCCACGACATCTATCTGGGCATCGAACAGTATCTGCTGAACAACGGCGTGGAAATTTATTTCGGCCACGAGTGCCGGAACCTGATTCTGGAAAACGATGTATGCCGGGGCGTCCTTGTCTCCGACGGGCGGCAGGAGTTTGAGATTCACGCCAGACACACGGTGGTGGCCACCGGCCGCCGGGGCGCGGACTGGCTGGAAAAGCTCTGCGCCGAGCACAACATCGCCCACGCCCCCGGCACCGTGGACATCGGCGTCCGGGTGGAGGTCCGCAACGAGGTTATGGAGATGGTCAACCGGGTCCTTTACGAATCCAAGCTGGTGGGCTGGCCCAAGCCCTTCAAGAACAAGGTCCGGACCTTCTGCCAGAACCCCGGCGGCTTTGTCAGTCAGGAAAATTATGACAACGACCTGGCGGTGGTCAACGGACATTCCTACAAGGAATACAAAAGCAACAATACCAATCTCTCTATCCTCTGCTCCCATAATTTCAGCATCCCCTTCAACCAGCCCATCGCCTATGCCCAGAAGGTGGGAGAGCTGACCAATATGCTGGCCAACGGTCAGATTCTGGTCCAGCGCTTCGGGGACATTCTGGACGGAAAGCGCACCTGGCAGAAGGAGCTGGCCCAGTCCAACGTCCGACCCACCCTGCCCGACGCCGTGGCGGGAGACATCACCGCCGCCATGCCCTACAGGGCCATGCTGAACATCATCGGCTTCATCCAGGCCATGGACTACGTGGTCCCCGGCTTCGCCTCCTCCGAAACGCTGCTGTACTCCCCGGAGCTGAAATTCTACTCCAACCGGGTGAAGATGGACACAGATTTCAACACCAGCCTCCAGGGGCTCCACTGCCTGGGGGACTCCTCCGGCTGGACCCGGGGCCTGATGATGTCCTCCGCCATGGGGGTGCTCATGGGCCGGAAGCTGGCGGAGGAAGGATAACCAGAAACCTCAAGAAAAATCAGGGCCCAACGGCCCTGATTTTTGCTGTTTTGTATCATTCCTCTGTCCGGGGCTCCCATGAAGGAGACGCCTTTCCAATGACGTCTCCTTCATCCGGCACAGTTTCCGAATAACCGTCAAGGTCCGTATGTCCCTCCCTGCCCACAGCCCCTGCCCGGGGCTCGAAGTCACGACCCCCATGGTCAGCGATAATCCCCTCATCCAAAGCGTTTCTTGAAGTGATGCTGCTGAGGTCCAGATTTTCATCCGGCTCATCCATGCCCGTGTGCATGGGCTCCACATAGACCCGGCACTCCGCGGTCTGGCCGTTCCACTGGGCGGTGACGATGGCCGTGCCGGGACTGACGGGAAAGAGGGCTCCAATGTCGGTGACCTCCACAACGCCGGGGTCTGAGGAGGTCCAGACGATTTCCTCCTCAGGAGCGCCGGAGGCCCGCAGCACTATGTAAGGCTCGTCCTCCTCGTCCATAAAAAGCGTGGCCCTGATGGGAATTGTCAGAACTTGCGGTTCCTCCGGGGTCTCCGG
Source organism: uncultured Oscillibacter sp. (assembly GCF_947654275.1). Classification (GTDB taxonomy): domain Bacteria; phylum Bacillota; class Clostridia; order Oscillospirales; family Oscillospiraceae; genus Oscillibacter. The sequence continues at coordinate 13,119 of NZ_CANTJS010000047.1, forward strand.
ATACGGCGTCGCCACATTCAGCGTCTCCGTGACCCGGGCCCCTCCGCCGCACTCCAGCACGATTTCCAGATGCGCCGACAGCTCCTCCGGGATGTCCCAGGCGAAGAGGGCGAAGTCCCGGCCCTCCCCCGCCGCCTGGACCGCCAGCTGTTCCCGGTATTCCAGAGTCTCTGTTCCCGTGGGGGTCAGGAACAGCGAGGCGGCATTGACGGTGTGCTCGGTCCCGTCCTCAAACGTCACCAGGAGATAGACCCGGACGCCCGGGTCCAACAGATACCACCCGGCGCCGGCCTGGGGGTTATACTGAAGCTGTCCGGCGTCCTCATTGAAGAAGTAGACGCCGGTCACATACGGTTCTGAGGAATGGACCACGTTTGTCTTCGGTGTGAGAGCTATGAAAATCACGCTGGAGAACAGAGCCAGCAGTACCAGCACCCCCAGGACCAGAAATACCGCCCGCTTCCAGCTCCAGAAGGGCGCTCTGGCCGCGGGCCTTGCCCCGGAAACGGCGGCCTCCTCCGGCACGGGGAACGTAACCCCTAACACCTCTTCCAGCAGCTTCAAATTCTCCGGGCTGGGGACCGAAGCCCCCAGCTCCCACTTGCTGACGGCCTGGCGGCTGACCTCTAACCGCTCCGCCAGGTCCTCCTGGGTCAGCTTCATTTCCTCTCTGGCCTGCTTGATGATATCAGAGATATTCATAGACAGCTCCTCCTTTCGGCGTTTCCCAAACATGTTTCATGAGGTCATTGTATCAGGTTGCGCCGGTTGCGTCCACCAACCAGGCCCGCAACCGGCCCGGTTGCGTGGAAATTTTGATTTTTTGACTTCTTTGATTTTTGAATTTTTTGACCGGACTGCCAGATTTCAGGGTCCTTATTCGTTTTATCAGCAGAACGGGCCGTTCCAAAGGAGATGATTTTACGAGAGATACAATCACCTATTCCCGCCGGGAGGCGGAGGCGCTGGTGGAGCGCTGGGCGGACACGGTGCTGCGTGTGGGCTACACCTGGACCGGCAGTTCCCAGGACGCTCAGGACGTGTGCCAGACGGTGCTTTTGAAGCTGCTGACGGACCCCCGCCGCTTCCCGGAGGAGCGGCAGGAAAAGGCCTGGGTGCTGAGAGTGACCGTCAACTGCTGCAAGGACCTGAAAAAATCCGCCTGGGCCCGCCGCCGGGTATCCCTGGACGCCCTGGGGGCGGCGGAGGCGGCGGCAGTACTGCCGGATCTGGAGGAAAGCCCGGTGCTCCGGGCGGTGCAGGCCCTGCCGGAGAAGTACCGGCAGGCGGTGTATCTGCGGTACTACGAGGAATACGAGCTGGAGGAAATCGCCGCGGTGATGGGCTGCCGGACCGCCCAGGTCAGCACCTGGCTCTACCGGGGCAAGGCCAGACTGAGGACCATGTTAGGAGGCATGTATGGAACTGAACAAAAATGCTTATCGGAATGAGCTGGACCGTGTCCGCTGGACGGAGGCGGGCAAGGCGGCCCTGACGGACGCCCTGATGGACGCCCCCGTTTCCCGGCGTCCCCGGTGGGTGAAGCGGGGCGCGGCGGCGGCTCTGGCGGCGGCACTGCTGGTGGGAACGGCCATGGCGGCGGCGGGGCCCGTCTGGGAGCGGTTTTTCGGCAGTCTGGACCAGGACCAGCAGGAGGTCATCGACACCCTCAGCCAGGAGCTTCCTCCGGCGGAGTCCAACGGAACCACCATGACCCCCCTGGCGGCCTTCGGGGACCAGGATTTTTACTACCTGATGCTGGAGATCACCCCTCCGGATGGAACGGTTTTGCCGGTTTACAGTCCGGACGAGGGATTCTACCAGCTCTCAGACGGTAATGGGGACCATATCACCCTGACCAACGGAGCGGGTGAAGACATCAACGGCGGCTGGGACTATGATTGGATGGAGCGGTCCGGCGAGGATGATAAGCTCACGGTTGTCATTCGCTTCTGGCCCAGGGAGGGCGTGGATTTCTCCGACGGAACGGATAAATTTCTTCATATCCCCGGTCTGTGGGTCCAGTTCCCGGACAAGGAGTATACGCCTGTGCTCACCGGCGGCTGGGATTTCAACATCGGGACCCACACCGGCGGCATTGAAAGCCGGACGCTGGATGTCTCCGGCATTACCACCGAACATGAGCTGTGCGAAAACCTGACGCTGGATTATTTGCGGATTTCCCCCCTGGGAATGCGCTGGCGCTACCACTGGACAGCCCCGGAGAAGAAGCCTGTACCCTCTGTTGAGGCGGTCGTCGGAGTTTCCGGAGAAGACGGCGAAGCCGCAGAGGTGCTTCAAGCGTTTGTGCCCGGTTCGGAGATCGTTGTGGTGATGGAGGACGGCAGAGAGGTTTCTCTGTCCGGCAATATGGGTTCCTGGGACGAAGAGGCGCACTGGAATGAATCCTACGGCCCCTTTGAAACCCCCATCGACCTCAGCAGGGCCGTGGCCGTCCGCTGGGGCACGGCGGAAATCCCCCTGACCTAAGAACCTGTATTCACAACCGCCGCACGCCGTCCGGCCGGTCTTTTTCCCGCCATACTGCGCCGGTTTTTCCTTCGCCATACGTCAGTATGGCAAGGGTACGAAAAATCTCCTTGTCTGACGAGAAAAGTCCTCGCCCATCCGGCATCCCTCAGCTATGAATACAGGTTCTATAGCAAACATCATCATTCCCGGCAGGCGAGCCGGCCCCCACGGGCGGACCTGTAGGGGCCGCCGCCTTCGGCGGCCCTTTGCCCGTAATTTTGAAGCTTGCCATAAATCACGCAGACAAGGCGGCGCGGTTTTACACCGCGCCGTCTTTTCCGCCAGGGAAATCAATTTTGCTCCCTAACTTTCCAAATTTCTATCGAAGCAAATACAGCGAACTTTCATTCGGTCCACATAATTTCAGCCCTGCAACGAAAATCATGTCAAAACAAATGCTTAGACGGCAGGCAAGATTTCCAAATTCAAGAAATTGATTTCCGTGCTTTTCCGCCGGAAGAGGTTGACAAACGTCTACCTTTCTGCTATCCTAATGGTAGACATTCGTATACCTTTCAGAAAGGAGGCAGAGCAATGGCAGCGCAAATCAATCTCTCCGACAGTGAATGGAGGCTGATGAACCGGCTCTGGGCCAGTCAGCCCCAGACCATCACGGAGCTGACGGCGTCGCTTCGGGAGGAAACAGGCTGGAGCAAGAACACCGTCATCACCATGCTCTCCCGGCTGGAGGCCAAAGGGGCCGTCCGCCACGAGGAGGGCGCACGGGCAAAACGCTATTTTGCCGCCGTTCAAAAGCAGGACGCCGCCCGGACAGAAACCCAGCACTTTCTTTCCAAGGTCTACGGCGGCAGCCTGGGCCTGATGATGAGCGCCATGGTGGAAAGCCGCCAGCTCAGCGAGGCGGACATTGCGGAGCTGTCCGCGATTCTCAACAAGGCGGGAGGTGCTGAGGGATGAAAGAGATTTTATTGACCTCCTCCGTGCTGATTCTGTCTCTTCTGGCCCTGCGGCGGCTGTTCCGCGGCAGCCTTTCCCGCCGGGTGCAGTATGCCCTTTGGGGGCTGGCGGCGCTGCGACTGCTGGTTCCCGTCAGCCTTCCGGCGGCGTCATTCAGCCTCATGACGGCGGCGGAGCCGGTGGCGTCCAGCCTGGAGGGCCAGGCCCTCTATATATCCCCCTCTCAGATCACGCTGACCGCTCCGGAGGGGGAAACCCTTCCCTCCTACAGCTATAAGGACGACCCCCGCATCACCTTGGGCCCCTCTTCCCCGGACAACGTCTATACCTTTACTAACCACAATCAGGTTGTCCACTCGGTGGAATACGCCTGGCAAATCAATCTGAAAGACCTGCTGCGGCCCGTCTGGTATGCCGGCATGGCGGTGATGGCCTGCTGGTTCCTGCTCTCCAACCTCCGTTTCCGGCGAAAGCTCCTGAACAGCCGGAAGCCCTGTGCCGCGGAGGGCTGCTCCTGCCCGGTCTACCTGGTGGAGGAGGGCCTGCCCTCCCCCTGCCTCTTCGGCCTCTTCCGGCCCGCCATCTACCTGACCCCCGCCGCCCTGAACACGCCGGAGCGCCTCCGCCACGTGCTGGCCCACGAGGAGACCCACGCCCGGCACCTGGACCCCCTGTGGTCCCTCCTCCGGGCCCTCTGCCTGACGGTCTACTGGTTCGACCCTCTGGTCTGGCTGGCGGCTCTGGTCTCCCGGACGGACTGCGAGCTGGCCTGTGACGAGGGGGCCCTCCGCCGCCTGGGGGAGGACCAGCGCATCCCCTACGGTCAGACCCTGCTGTCCCTCATCCCGGTGCGCCGGGGCCCGGCGGACCCCATGCTTTCCGCCACCACCATGACGGCGGACAAACGCCAGCTGAAGGACCGCATCACCCGCATTGCCGAGAACCGCCGGCCCCTGGGGCTTGCCCTCTTCGCCGTTGTGGCTCTGGCGGCGCTGATCTGCGCCGTCACCTTCACCGGGGCGAAAACCGACAGCCGCCTCACGGCGGACGAGGCCCTGTCCGCCTTGGCGGAGGAGCTGGGGGCGGAGGACGGATTTTATGGCGAGCGTCTGATCGTCTTCACCCCGGAGACCCAGACGGAGACCATCCGCCTGGACCAGGGGGAGCTGCTCCGGGTCTACTGGGGGGCGCCCTACCTTCTGTCCTCCGATCTGCGCAGCCCCATGGGCTGGCTCTGCTCCCTCTACCGGCTGGAGGGTATCACCGAGCCGGAGCCGGTCCCCGACCGGGTCACCCAGATCATCGGCTCGGACGGGAGCCACACCTATACACTGGCCTGGCCCGCCCAGCCCCCGGAGGTCAAACACAGCCAGACCCAGGGCGGAGCCCTGATGAACGCCGTGCTGGGCCGTGTCCAGGAGACCCATCTCCACTGTCTGGACCAGGAAGCCCCGGCGGATGGCCAAAGCCTGACCCAGGAAGAGCTGGCAGCCTTCGGGCAGGACTTCACCCTCCGCGGCGGCGACGGGTCCCCCAACCTCCGGCGGCAGTTCCTGACCTCCTTCTACGCCCGGCCCCAGGACATCGACCTGATTCAGCTTTTCTACAACGGCGCGGGAGACCTGGCCCCCGGGGAGGGCAGTCAGGAATATTCCGATGCGGACCTGGACGGGGACTTCGAGCGCCGGCGCTCCGAGGGACAGGAGCTGATAAAGCTCAGCCGCACCGGCATGGACGCCGTGCTGAAGCTGTATACCGGCGTCTCCCTCAAGGACGCACAGGAGGACGGTCTCTCCAACAAATACACGTTCGTGACGGCCTATGACGCCTATTACTTCTTCAAGCACCCCGGAGACAGCAACGCGCTCCAGGACGTCTATTTCATCTACGGAACCCGGGAGGACGGCCTGGTCCGGCTCTATTACAAGGCCGGGGACCTCTTCCCCCGCTATGAGGGTCTGGTCTGCCTGACGCTGGAGGAGCGGCCCGGCGGCGGCTACCGCATTTTCTCCAATCAGCCGGCGGACCGCCTCCCCATCGTCTATCCCCCCGCCAGAACCGTCATTCCCCTGGAGGGCCTGGAGCCCTATGAGCCCCAGCCGGCGGAGCATATCCCTGTACCCTATGACCATCTGGAAATGCTGGGCGGGCCCGCCTCCGATGACGGAAATATCCTGGGGGACTACTGCGTCAGCTTCTACACCGGCGGCGGAAAATACTTCGCGGGCATCCAGAATGTGTTCCGAAGCTCCTTCCCCCCGGCCTTCCTGGAGCTGTCCGACAGCTTCAGCATGACCTATTTCCGGAACCTCTTCGGTCATGACGGCTTTTGCATCGAATACGAGCGGGAGAACCTGCCGGTCTGCGATTATTACTTTCTGAACGAGGAAGGCTGGCCCATGCTGCTGGCCCGGATGGGCCGGGACAGCTGGCCTCTGGATCTGGACGGCGACGGACGGAACGAGCTGGTCTCCGCCTTCGATGCCCGAATCGTCCTGGAGCGGGACGGCAAGCTGTACGACGTGGACGTAGAGGCTCTGGTACAGGAGGCCTGGCCCGAGGCCGAGAGCATTGCCTATAACGACTGGGACACCGAAAACCGCTGCCTCTCCCTCTCCGGCTATGTGCCATTGGAGGCAAACGGGCCGGAGCCGGTCCGCGGCCTGGCCCTTCGGGCGCTGTATTACGACGGGGCAAACCTGCTCCTCTGCGCCGACCCCCGCCGCCCCGGCGGGGACTCGGACCACATGCTGGGGGGCCGCTGCGACGCCCCCGCCGAGGCCATTGCCGCCGCCCAGGAGCTGGCCGTCTCCGGTCTGGCCCGGCGGCAGCAGGAGGACGGCCCCGCCTATGACGACTGGCGGGTCTGCACCCTCACCGGGCCCTTCTCCGAAACCGTCTCCGGCCTGGAATACGAAATCTGGCAGACGGACTATGAGCTCCACACCCCCACGCCGGAGCTGGCGGCGACGGCGGGCAGCGCCTACCTCACCGAGGACAGCTGGGTGGGCAGCAGCCGGCCCAGCTACCTGGTCTTCCGGCTGGAACATTCCGATGAGCCGCCCTACACCCGCCGGGACTCTCTCTTTGCCCTGGAGAACAGCGATACGGCCCCCGGCTCCCAACAGTTCCGGAGTGAGCTGGTATCCCAGCTGCAAATCTCCGGACTGCTCAGCCTGGACCAGATGGAGGGACCGGACCTGCTCCGTCAGTTCCGCTCCAGACCGGAACAGACCATGGAGATGGCCGGGGCCCTGCCGGACTTCCGGCGGGACAACGCTTTGGAGACTCTGGCGGCAGAGCTGAGGGCCGCGGGGAACGGCTCCTGGCGGAGCACCCGGCAGCGGCTGGAGACCGCCCAGCTCACCCGGAACGGCCCGGAGGCCTGGGAGCGCCTTCAAGCGCTTCTGGAGGGGACGATTCCCTCCGTACCCCCGGCGGCGGAGGCCGCCCAGACGGCCATGACGGACCTGATTTCTCAGGAACGAATCTATCTGACCCTCCATGACGGCGGGGAACACAACACCCGCGGCACGGACCCCCAGGCAGGGGAAGGCCCCAGGCGGGAAAAATATTTCACCGCCGACTATGATTGGACCTATGTTCCAAACCCCGGCACAGTGCCCCAGAATACCGCGTCCCTTGGAATTGCCGCGCCGGAAAAGGACCTGAACCTCATGTTCTGGGAGGGCAGCAATCTGGTGCTGCTCCGTCGGGGGGAGGAATCGGTCTGGCTTGAAGCGGTCTGCAATCTCCCCCAGCCGGACCCCTTCCTTATAGACATCTTCGGTTATATGCGTCTGTGGTATGACGACGTGGAGCTGGAAGGGCTCCGGGGCGGTGCGCTCACGGTTCCCGACCGGGGACAGGGGCCTCTGGACATCGCTGAGACCTGGGTGGAGAACTACACCCGGGCCCACCTCCTCTGCACTCCCGGCAGCCGCTGGGCCTATACCTATGACCGGACGGTGGTGGAGCTGGAGGAGGACCTGACGCCGGAGACCGTCTCCGGCTGGCCGGAGGATGAGGAACGTATCTACTTCTCCTATCACGAGATTTTTGTCCTGGAGAACGACGGCGCCTACACCCTCAGCGGGAACCTGTCGGGGAACGCCGCCGCCTATGAGGGCGAATACGGCGAGGCCCCGGAGGGGGCGCAGATCAAATGGCTGATTGGCTATCTCCGCAAAACGGAGGAGGGCTGGCGGCTGGGCCAGCTGGGCACCAGCCCCTGAGCCGCTTTTTTCCAAAGGAAACATACTCAGGCAATCTACCGGACCCATTCCCCCGGCAGGCTGAAAGGCCGGTCCCTTACGGGACCGGCCTTCCTGTTCCGTGGCGCTCTGTCAGTCAGAGTCCGCGGGTCCATTTCTGCATTTTCTGCATTCTGTTCATGTCTGTATTCCGGAACATGTCTTTTGTCCTGGCGGATACCGCCTTACTTTCATTTATATTCAGCCTCTCCCCGTCCGCCGCATGGCGGCTGTTTGCCCTGCCGCAGCTGCTGCCGCGAAGCCGCCCCGGACCTGAAGAGGGATTCCACGTGTTCGCCGTTCCGCTGTTGGGAAAACCCGGCTCAGCCGAAGAAGTAGCGGAACATGTCGAAGGGATCATAGGAACCGCCATTCCCGTACTCATAGTAATTGTTCCCGTTTTTCTGGTCCTGCTGGGCCTGCTGCTCCTGGACCTGTTCATCTCTGGGGGCCGCGCCCCAGGTGATTTCCACCGTAACGGTTCCGTCAGGCCGGTAGACCTCCAGGGTGGCGGTATCCCCAGCGGAATACTTCTTTTTCGCCAGGTTCAGGTCCTCCACCGTCTTGATTTCCGTGCCGTCCACTTTAGTGATGACGTCGCCCATTTTCAGGCCCGCCTTAGCGGCGGCGCTGTCGGGTTCCACGTAGTTGATGAAGACCCCGGCTGTGACGTCATAGTGGAACTGGGCCGCCGTGCCTTCCGTCAGCGTCTGAGGCGTGATGCCCAGATAGGGCCGGTTGCTGACATATCCGTTGGTCATGATGTCCTTGACCATGGAAAACACATCGTTGATGGGGATGGCAAAGCCCAGGCCCTCCACCGCTGTGCCGCTGGAAGACTGCGAATACTTGGCGGAGACGATGCCCACCACCTCGCCGAACTGGTTGAACAGCGGGCCGCCGGAGTTTCCGGGGTTGATGGAGGCGTCGGTCTGAATCATATTGAAGGGGGTTCCGTCCACATTGATGGCCCGGTCTACGCAGGAGACCATGCCGCCGCTCATGGAAAAGGTCAGCTCACCCAGCGGGTTGCCAATGGCCAGGACGTGGTCCCCCACGTTCAGGCTGCCGCTGTCCCCCAGAGTCACGGGCTGGAGATCCTCGGCCTCCACCTTGATGACCGCGATATCATAATCTTCTTCTCCCCCGATGTAGCGGGCGGAAAACTCATCGCCGTTGTACATGGTCACCGTCACCGTTTCCGCGTTTTTGACCACGTGGTAATTGGTGAGGATATAGCCGTCCTTGCTCAGCACAAAGCCGGACCCGGCGGAGGCGGACTGCACCGGCTGGCCGAAGAAGTTATAACCGGCGGTGGCGGAGGTCCGAATGGACACCACGCTGTTGACATTGGCGGCGTAGACCTCCGCGTCGCTCATCTGAGTTTTCCCGTCTACATTGTGGAGCGCCACCTGCGTAACGGGACGGCTGGAAACATTGATTTCGCTCTTGTTTCCAATGCCGGAGCCGGTGGCGGCCCAGACGGCTCCGCCGCCTGCTGCGCCGCCCAGCAGGGCGCAGGCCAGAGCCAGGGCGGTCATTTTCAGACCCATACGATTCTTTTTCACAGGCTTCATCTCCTGAACGGGCCCCTGGGGGCCGGACTGACTGCCGGCAGGGCCCACGTATTCCCGCTGATGGGGGAGCTCGCTGCCGTCCTTGCGGTAGGTATAGTCATACAGATTTTTCTCGTCATTATACATTGTGATCTTCCTCCTTATTATGTATCCCGTTTACTCTCTTCTTAGAAGATAAGATAACAAAGGATTTTGTCGAAAGTATGAACCGGGTTTGTCTGATTCCTGAATTTTCCCTGTCCTGAATCGCTGGGCTCAGTATAGGTCCCGGAGCTTAAAAAGGCCTGAAAGCTTTTTTAAGGAATTTTGAACGTATTTTGTTTCCTCTGCTTTCCGCCAGGCGTTTTTCCTGCGCGTTTTTCCTGCGCGTTTTTCCTGCGCGTTTTTCCTGCGCGTTTTTCCTGCGCG